>DATHMT010000064.1:0-5090 GCA_035486855.1 Steroidobacteraceae bacterium | reverse complement strand
GGCGTGCGCCGGCTGCAGCGCCAATCCGGCAACCAGCAGGGCGCACACCAATGCGGCCGAGTGACTCATGTTTTGCGACCACGCTCCGCCGATTGAAGCCTCAAGGCATCATCCAACAAGCCGTCGCCGTGCGCCACAGTCGCAGCGTGGCGACGGTTCCTCAGCGCTTCATCGCCTCGAAGAATTCGCCGTTCGACTTGGTGTCCTTCATCTTGTCGAGCAGGAACTCCACCGAGGCCAACTCGTCCATCGGATGCAGGAGCTTGCGCAGAATCCAGATCTTGGCGAGTTCGCCATGATCCGTTATCAGCTCTTCCTTACGCGTGCCGGAGCGGTTGATGTTCACGGCCGGGAACACGCGCTTTTCGGCGATACGGCGATCCAGGTGGATTTCGCTGTTGCCGGTACCCTTGAATTCCTCATAGATGACGTCATCCATTTTGGAGCCGGTATCGATGAGCGCGGTGGCCAGGATGGTGAGGCTGCCGCCCTCTTCAATATTGCGGGCCGCGCCGAAGAATCGCTTCGGGCGCTGCAGCGCATTGGCGTCGACACCACCGGTCAGCACCTTGCCCGATGAGGGCACGACCGTGTTGTAGGCGCGGGCGAGACGGGTGATCGAATCCAGCAGGATGACCACATCCTTCTTGTGTTCGACCAGGCGCTTGGCCTTCTCGATCACCATCTCGGCGACCTGCACGTGGCGGGCGGCCGGCTCATCGAAGGTACTGGAGACCACTTCGCCCTTCACCGTACGCTGCATTTCGGTGACCTCCTCGGGCCGCTCGTCGATGAGCAGCACGATCAGGTACACCTCGGGCTGGTTGTTGGTGATGGCGGTGGCGATGTTCTGCAGCAGCATCGTCTTGCCCGCCTTCGGCGGGGAGACGATCAGACCGCGCTGGCCGCGCCCTATCGGCGCCACCAGATCGATCATGCGTGCGGTCAGGTCTTCGGTCGAACCATTACCGCGCTCGAGTTTCAGACGACGCGTCGGATGCAGCGGCGTCAGATTCTCGAACAGCACCTTGTTACGGGAGCTGTCGGGAGAATCAAAATTGATTTCGCCGACCTTCAGCAGCGCGAAATAGCGCTCGCCATCCTTCGGCGGACGGATCAGTCCGGAAATGGTATCGCCGGTGCGCAGATTGAAGCGGCGGATCTGGCTCGGGCTGACGTAGATGTCGTCGGGTCCGGCCAGATAGGAGCTGTCGGCGGAGCGCAGGAAGCCAAAGCCGTCCTGCAGGATCTCCAGCACGCCATCGCCGTAGATGTTTTCGCCGTTGCGGGCATGGGCCTTCAGGATCGCGAAGATGATGTCCTGCTTGCGCGAGCGGGCCATGTTCTCCAGGCCCATGGACTCGGCGAGCTTCACCAGATCGGTGATCGGCTTGGACTTCAGCTCGGTGAGGTTCATGGAGCTGCGCGACTGCGTCAGCTCCGCTGCACTGATGACCTCGCCGTCCTCACCGCCGTCAAAGGCGTCGAGTTCCGGGTCATCCGGCCGTCCGTTGGCACGGTTGCCGTCGCGGTTGCCGTCCCGGTTGTTGTTGCCACCGTCACGGTTGCCGTCACGATTGCCATTGCCGTGGCGCGGGCCTTTGTTTGGGCGATTGCGTCCCTGATTGCCCAGATATCCTCTCATTGGTGACTTCGCTCGGCCTGGCGCGGCGTCAGATTCGATTCGAGGAAGGCGGTCAGCTGTGATTTGGACACAGCCCCCACCTTTTGGGCCTCGACCGACCCATTCTTGAAGAGAATGAGGGTCGGAATGCCGCGGATGCCGAACGTGCGCGGCGTCTGCGGATTCGAGTCGATGTCGATCTTGGCGATTTTCAGGCGGTCCTGATATTCACCGGCAATCTCATCGAGAATGGGAGCAATCATCTTGCAGGGGCCACACCATTCGGCCCAGAAATCCAACAATACGGGCTTGTCGGATTTGAGCACGTCCTGGCTAAAGGTGGCATCGGTGGTGTGCACTATGTGCGAACTACTCACGCGGTTCATCCTCCATGGGAGAACTAAAGGTTCAGGTTGAGGGAATGGAATTTGAGACTTGGGCCTGTGAAATACAGGGGGGCTACGGCGAAAGCCATGCCAGAAACACCCGTTAAACGGTTACACTGTGATCTATATGGGAATGAAAAACTTGATGGCAGGTGGGGATCCGTTTGACTGCGTTCCGGGCTACTTTTTGCCCCGTCGCAATGGAACCCCTGTCTTGAGTACCTTTTTAGCGCTTCCCAACGCCATTTTCAAGGCCCCATCCCGCAACCCCATGGTTCCCCGCAAACAATGAGTGATCTGCCTCCCAGTTCCACGCGATTTGACACCCTGGGGCTGGACCCCTCACTGCTCGCCGGCATTCACGACGCCGGTTTCACGCACGGCACGCCGATCCAGTCCCAGACCCTCCCGGTGGCGCTCACGGGCCGGGATGTGGCAGGCCAGGCGCAGACCGGCACCGGCAAGACCGCCGCGTTCCTGATCGCGCTCTACAACCTGCTCCTGACGCGGCCGGCACCCCCCGGGCGGACGCCGACTTCTGTCCGCGCCCTGGTCGTCGCGCCGACCCGCGAACTGGCGGTGCAGATCCACCATGACGCCGAAATCCTCGGCAAGCATACCGGGCTGCGCACCGCCGTGGTCTACGGGGGCACCGATTATGAAAAGCAGCGCCGCCAGCTCGAAGGTGGCATCGATGTCCTGATCGGCACGCCGGGGCGCCTCATCGACTACTTCAAGCAGCATGTGTTCGAACTGCGCCATGCGCAGGTTCTGGTGCTGGATGAGGCGGACCGCATGTTCGACCTGGGATTCATCGCCGACATCCGCTTCCTGATGCGCCGCCTGCCGCCCCCCGAGCGGCGTCTGTCGATGCTGTTCTCGGCCACCCTCTCCCAGCGCGTGCTGGAGCTCGCCTACGAGCACATGAACAACCCCGAGCTGGTGCGCATCGAGCCTGACAAGATGACCGTCGACCGGGTGCGGCAGATCATCTACTACCCCTCGATGGAGGAAAAACTCCCGCTGCTGATCGCCCTGCTGCGCCAGGCCGATGCCCGGCGCACCATGATTTTCGTGAACACCAAACGCATGGCCGAGCGGCTCGAATCGGTGCTGAACGCCAATGGCTTCAATGCCCAGGCCATCTCCGGTGATGTGCCGCAGCCGAAGCGGCTGCGCTTCCTGCGCGATTTCCACAACGGCGATCTGGCGGTGCTGATCGCCACCGATGTGGCCTCGCGCGGCCTGCACATACCGGACGTGAGCCACGTCTTCAATTTCGACCTGCCGCAGGATGCGCCGGATTACGTGCATCGCATCGGCCGCACGGCCCGGGCCGGCGCCGAGGGCGATGCCATCAGCTTCGCCTGCGAGGAGTTCGCGGTGTCACTGCCGGAGATCGAGGCCTACATCGGCCACAAGGTGCCTTATGCGCCGATCTCACCGGAGCTGATTGCCAGCGTGCAGCTGCAGCCGGGAGCGCCGCGTGAGGGCGGCTCGATGAGTCACGGTGGTCGTCGTGGCGGGGGTGGGCGGCCACCGGCGCGCCGTCGCCACAGCGGACCGGGCGGCCCGAGTCGCCGGCCCGGCGGGCGCTAGACCAATCCGGAGGCGGGACCTGCGAGATCGGTGATCCGATCCACCGCCGGCCAGGACCCGTGGTCGCGCACGGTACCCTGCGAATCCGGATGGCGCACACCGATCACCCAGCGCAGCCCCGCCGCCCGCGCCGCCGCGAGCACCGCCGGGCTGTCATCCACGAACAGGGTGCGCGCCGGGTCAAACGGCTCACTGCGGCGGACGCTCTGCCAGAATCGCGCGTCTTCCTTGGGCCATGAAAAGGTGTGCGAGCTGAACATGGCGTCCAGGTACGCCGAGACGCCGGTGCGTTCATTCTTGATCGCGAGTGACTGCGGATGCGCATTGGTGAAGAGCACCAGGCGCTTGCCGTTGCGGCGCAGGGTGGCGAGGAACTCCGGTACGCCGGCCAGCCAGCGCACCTCGTGCATTGCGGCGCGCTTGAGCCCCGCGACATCCAGCTCAAGCTCCCGGCTCCAGTATTCGACGCAGTACCAGTCGAGGCTGCCCTCGCGAGCCCGAAACCGCGGCGTCAGCAGCTCCTGCGCCTGCTCGAAGCTGATGCCCCGGGCCTGCGCCCAGGCGCTGGGTATGGTGTGACGCCAGAAGCGGGTATCAAACGCCAGATCCAGCAGCGTGCCGTCCAGATCCAGCAGAACCGTGTCGATGGCCGACCAGTCAGGAAGCTCGCTTCGTGTCATTGCATGGCGCAGCATATCGCCAATGGCATCCGCCCGGCGCCTCCGTTAAGCTTCGACCCGGCTATGGCGGATAACGAAGACAACGTCGACCGCGAACTGTTCCGCAACATCGAGAAACTGCGTGAATTGCGGATCGCGCATCGCGACCTTGACGATGTCATCCACCGCCTCTCGATGGACATGCACATCGATGAGCTGCAGTTGAAGCGGCTGAAGAAGCGCAAACTCATGCTCAAGGATCAGATCACCATCCTCGAGAGTCAGCTCATTCCCGATCTGAACGCCTGACCGATGGACAGCGCCAGCAGCGGAATCCGGGATTTCTTCGCGCAGCTGGCCTCGGCCCAGGTGCTGACGGAGATCATCTCGATCGTCGCCGCCGCCGCGTTGGCGGTGGTGGGTGGGCGTTATGCGCGGGCGTGGCTCGGGCGCTCGGGCCACAGCGACCGCAACACCTGGCTGGGCGCGAGCCTCGAGGCAACGGTGCTCGCGGCGCCGATGTTCATCGGCATCCTCGCGCTGTTCCTGCTGCATTTCGCGCTGGTCGGATTCGGCGCCCAGGCCGACCTGCTGTACGTCGCCCTGCAGCTGACCCTGGCGCTGGCGCTGGTGCGGCTCGCCACCTACGGCATGCGCCTGATGCTCGGCCGCGAGACCTGGTTTGACGCCTGGGAAGGTCGCATTGCGGTTGCGGTGTGGCTGTTCATCGCGCTGGAACTGCTCGGCTGGCTGGAGAAGATCCAGGCGACCCTGGAGCACGTGCACCTGATTCCCGGGCGCAACATGTTCACGCTATGGGAA
>DATHMT010000063.1:0-24945 GCA_035486855.1 Steroidobacteraceae bacterium | reverse complement strand
TACTGCGCCTCCCAGATATCGAGCGCATTGGGCTCGGTGGTCGAGTAGCCATACTCGAACCCCAGCACGGCCTCTTCCGACAGCACCGAGTCGTAGACATCGAAGCGCGGCTGATGCGGCAGCACGTGCTGCAGCGGTACGTAGCATTCATCCGTGTTCTGGTCGTGCAACACGGCGTGCCGATGGAAGAAGGTGCCGCGACCCACGTCCTGTCCCACCAGGCGCACGCTGAAGCCATCCTCCAGCAGCGCCGCGTAGGCCAGGTTCTCGGCACAACCCCAGTCCAGGGGCATCTCGCCTGCCATCATCTTCTGCCGGTTGGTGATCACCTGGGCGACGCGGGGATGCAGCACGAAGCCCTCCGGGCGATCGGTGATGCGCTGGCCGAGGTTCGCGAGCCGCTCCGGTGTGAGGCTGGTCTGCACGCGCTCCTTCATGTCCACGTGCTGGTACTTGGTCCAGTCCACCGTGAACTTGTTGCCGATGAGCCCGAGCGAGGCGCGCGCCTGCGGCCGGCCCTCATCCAGCCCGTTGCGGAACTGCTCCCCCATCTGCTTGGCATCACTCGCCGACACGGTGCCGGCAGCATCGAGCTGCTCGGCGTAGATCTGCCGGGTGGTCGGGTGCTGGCGAATGACCTTGTACATGCCCGGTTGGGTCGCGGCCGGTTCATCGGCTTCGTTGTGGCCGAGGCGGCGATAGCACACCAGGTCGATGACCACGTCCTTCTTGAACTTCATGCGATATTTGAGCGCCAGGCGTCCGGCGAACACCACGGCCTCGGGATCATCGCC
The DNA here is from genome assembly GCA_035486855.1 of Steroidobacteraceae bacterium. GTDB lineage: Bacteria > Pseudomonadota > Gammaproteobacteria > Steroidobacterales > Steroidobacteraceae > DAIDKA01. The sequence continues at coordinate 24,151 of DATHMT010000063.1, read as the reverse complement.
GTTGACGTGCAGGATCGGCGCCTCGAGCATCTTCGCCACATCCGAGCAATACATGGTCGAGCGCGCATCGCGCGGGTCGGAGATGGTGAAACCAACCTGGTTGTTGATGATGATGTGCAGCGTGCCACCGGTATAGAACGCCCGGGTCTGCGACAACTGCAATGTCTCGGTCACCACGCCCTGGCCGGCAAATGCGGCATCGCCGTGAATCTGGACGGGCAGGACCCGCGCGCCGGCGGTGTCACCGCGACGCTCCTGGCGCGCGCGCACCGACCCCTCGACCACCGGGTTCACGACCTCCAGATGCGAGGGATTGAACGCCAGCGCCACGTGGAGATTGCCGGCCGCCGTCTTCAGATCCGCGGAGAAACCCTTGTGATACTTGACGTCGCCGGACCCTTGCAGGTGCGCCACATCATAACGGCCCTCGAATTCGGAGAAGATGTCCGCCGGTGACTTGCCCAGGAGGTTCACCAGCACATTGAGCCGGCCCCGGTGGGCCATGCCGATGACCATCTCTTCCATGCCGACCAGGCCCGACTGTTGAATCACGTCATCGAGCAGCGGGATCAGCGACTCGGCGCCCTCGAGCGAGAAGCGGCGCTGCGCCGGATACTTGGTGTGCAGGTAGCGCTCCAGGCCTTCCGCGCAGGTGAGCTGCCACAGGATATTGCGACGCTCCTCGACGCTGTACGAGCGGCCGACCTGCCCGGACTGGAACTGGTCCTGCAGCCACAGGCGTTCTTCGGAGGCCGAGACGTGCGCGAATTCGGCGCCGATGGTGCCGCCGTAGATGCCCTCCAGAGACTTCAGGATGGCCCGCAGCTTCATCCGCTCCGGGATCGCGCCATTGCGCGCGGCCGTGAAGAACTCGGTGTCCAGATCCGCATCGCTGAGACCGAAATAGGTCAGGTCGAGCACGTGCGGGCGCTCGCGCTTCATCAGCCCGAGCGGATCGAGTTTGGCGATCAGGTGACCGCGGTTCGACCAGATCTGGATGAGGCGCGAGACCGCGGCCTGTTTGGCGCCGTTCGAACTCTCGACCGTCGCGGTCGCGGTGGCCGCCACGGCGGGCGCGCTGGCGCGGGCGCTGGCTCGAGGTCCGAGGCCGTCAAAGTAGGTTCGCCACTGCGGCGGTATCGAGCCCGGATCGCTCAGATACTGCTCGTAAAGGCTTTCGAGGTAAGCGGCGTTGCCGCCGTACAGGGGTGTCGATTCAAGCATTCGGGGGGTGCTCAGTGAGGGCTGGCGCCCCGCGACAAGGCAGGCTGCTGTTCACTCCAGACCCTGGTTGGAAAGGCAAGCGGCAAAGGATAAGTTTAACGTAACCGGGCGTGCTATGAAACGCGTCACGGGCACGAAAGCCCCGGCCCCGCTCAGCCTGCGCTGAAACCTAGAAGTATTCGGGCGCGAAGTGGCGTAACAGCTGCAATTCGTAGCAGACCAACCAGAAGTATCCCGCCAGCACGCAGTACAGCAGCGCGCTGACCGGCAGACGGCCAAACGCCCGCACCCGTGCCAGCAGCGTCAGCAGCACCACGCCGGCGGCCGTCAGGCCAAACTTGAAGGCCACGAAGCGGTGACCGTCGCCGTGCACGACGGTGTCCATGAGCGGATTGGCCTCGTGGGCCCCGTGACTCAGCAACGCCAGCGTTATCAGCGCATCCAGCACACACAGCACCAGGATCAGCAGCGCCGCGGCGAGCCACTGGGGGGCATACCAGTCGGTGACCGCGATGCTCGCATCCTGCAGGCGCCGCGGCCCGTGTCGACGCCGCTTGAAGCTGCCACTGGCCAAGGATCGCAGTGTATGAGTGCGTCGATCCTCGCCCTCGCGACGGTCAGTATCCGACACCAATGCTCCCGGAATGATTTTCTGCGACCGCCGCAGGCGCCGAAATCATTGTAGCGATGGCGACCTCTGACGGGCGGCAGGATCGCGACCGTGCCCGGCAGATGGATGCAGTTTCGAGGATTATGTCGACTCGATCAGGGCTTTAGGCCACGGCCGCCGCGGCTTCTTCCGGGACTTCGGGGCTGGTGGGGTCATCCAGTGCCGCATCCCCCGCCGCCACCACCGGTGTGTCCGAGGCTGCGGGAGCTCCGACTTCGAGCTGCGAGACCTGCGGCACCTCGCCGTGCAGGCGCAGGACTTCGGTGACCACCTGGATGGTGAGCTGAAACCCCTCGGGCACGACTTCGATGCTCTTCGTCGACTGCCGGGGCAGCGGAATGCGGGCCCGCGAGCAGTAGTAGATCAACGCCGCCGCGATCGCCGCCAGGGTGTAGTGCTTCTGGGCAGTCGCCGCGGCGCTGCCTGACCCTTGGGTCACGACCAGCGTCAGCCCGGATTCGGCGCCGGTTTCGACGCGCGCTTCCATGAGCTTGCCAATGGCCAGCTTGCCCCCATGGGAGCGATCCAGTTCCAGGACGGCATCGACCACCGTCTCAATCGGAAACAGCATCTTGCGAACTTCTTGTACGCGGACCTTGGCCATGGCTATTCGAAGCATGCCGCGGCCGTTCGCGCTTGGCCGCGAACCAGGGCTCACTTATTAAAATCGGGACATATCTGAGTTGTTGTAATAATTATGTCGTGTCAGCATCTGCAGCTCCATCCGCTGATAATCGATCACCATCGTCGCCAGCAGCCCCAGGGTGTCGATGCCGATGAGCACGGTGGGCTGCTCGGTCATGTGCCAGTGCTCGAAGATCGGCAGGTCGCTGACCGTGATGAAGGGCGACTGGATGATCACGGGCCCCAGACTGACCGACGAGATGGACACGTCATGACCCTGCTTCACGTCATCCGTGGCGCCGGTGATGTAGTCGGTTCGCTCATCCCGGGAAGGATGTCTGGCCCGCAATGCGGCCTGCAGCGCCGGGTTGGCGACCGTGGCCTGCCCGCCGGTGTCAATGATCGCCTGAACACGAATGCTCCCCACGAAACCTTTCGCCATCAGCAGGCCATTGGCGGTTCGCGTCAGTGGGATGGTCGCGTAACCATTGGGCGCCCGCTGCATATGCGAGCGGATGATCGTGATCTTGTCGTGCAGGAAGTCGATGAAGATCCTTTTGTTCTTCAGGCCCTCCATCCCCAATACGCCATCCGCGCCGCCGAGCGCGTCCGGCACGATGGGCAGCATCGTGGCATGCGCCTCCAGGTCGCCGACGACAAAGGTATCGACCGTCACGAACGGCACGGTGGCTGAACCCGTCACGCCATGCAGCAGCAGCGCGCCGGCGGGCGGAAGACCCAGTTCTTCGGCGACTTTCGAGATGACGGCGGAATTGCTGGCACCGGTGTCGAGGACCAGGCGATAGGGTCCTTTGCCATTCAGGTACACCGGCGCCCAGATGCGGCCGATACGGTCGCGCAGCGTGGGAGCAACATAACGCGGCTCGGGGGCGGTGACGGAGACTTCGGCAATGGGCGGTGCAGCGGGCGCCGAGGAGACGGGCAAGGTCGGTGGGGTGGGTTCGGCCTGCGCGAACGATACGAGCACGGATGCCACTGCCGCCAGCACCACGATCCCCACCGACTGCTGCCGCATCCCAAGCTCCTTCAGCTGAAACGCTACCGTTGCCTGACAAACATTACGCTGCCACTGGCGAATATTTGATCAGTCGGTTCCTGTGCTAGATTGAGCTTCGTATCTGCTTTGTCAATGTCTAAGTTGCCAAGGACGATAGCCCGCCATGAGTGACACCGAACTGAATGTCGAGCGGCTGATCGCGGCCTATGAAATCGAGGTGAGCTGCCATGGCTGTGGAGCCGTCCATCAGCGTGCCATCGGCTGGCTGCGGGCGCGCTCGACCATGGAGTGTGATCGCTGTCAGGCAGCGATCGTGCTGCACACCTCGGTGATGAACGAGCAAATGCGGCGCGTGGACCGCCAGCTGCGCAATCTGCAGCAACAGCTCGGAGCAATGATCAAGCGCAACGTGGGCATCCTCGGCCAATAGGTCAACGGCCGGGCACCACGCGAATATCGATGGTTTCGGTCACCGGATCGAACATGATTTGCGCCTCTCCGCGCTGCAGCTGGCGCAGGACCTGCGCCACCTTGGTGGTCAGGGGTACCTCGTACACCCCGTAGTCCGTTCCTTCACGCAGTACGAACGATTCAATCAGCGCCTGCAGCGTCTCCGGTGCCAGTTCCGCCGGCGGCACGACGACCAGCGCCGTCTCCCCATCAGTGGGCTCGGTCAAGGGTGCGATACCCGCACCGCCACCACCTCATCGTCACTCATCCAGCCGCTGCGGCCATCGACCGTGCGTACGAAATGGAAGCCGCCAAATCGATCCTGCAGCCACACCACCTCGCCCTCACGCACGGTACTGCTGCTGGCCGCGGAAGCCGCCGGTGCCAGACGCAAAGTGCCGGGACCCTGCACGACCACGGCCCGGTACAGATCCGGCCAGCACATCACCGCTGCATCTGCGCTGACGCACAGGGTCACGGCCGCCAGCAGAATCAGCGGCCGGGCAAATCTGCGCGCGGCGCCCGTCAGGCACAGCAGTACCCCGGCCACGCACAGCACCCATATCGCAACCAGACCCGCCCACAGGTACGTGTCAAAGCTGAAGAAGCGCGCCGCCTCCTGCCAGCGCCCGGGCACCGGCTGAGTGACGCCGGCGCGCAGCTGCGCCGCGGCCAGATTGGCCTCGATGGCCGGATTGCGCGGCGCCAGAATCAGCGCGCGCTCGTATTCCAGGATCGCGCGCGCCGGCTTTCCCAGCCTCAGCCACGCATTGCCGAGGTTGAAGAGTATCGGCGCCGAAAAGCCGCCCTGGGCGAGCGCTCGTTCATAGTTCTGAACGGCACCCTGATAGTCACCGCCGGATGCGGCGTGCTCGGCCGCCGCAATCGGGGGCTCCGCGGCTCGAACACCCAGGGGTGCGACCAGGACGATGAGTAACGCCCAGCGCATGAGTCTCACGCGACGGCCTCCAGACGATCCATCTGCTTCTGAATCCGTCTTTGCCAGTCCCGCAGTATCCCCGGATCGGGGCTCTCTCCTGCATAGGTGGCCTTTTCGGCCATCGCAAATATGGCCTGCAGTTCCGCGCCCGCCTGCGGCGGCAGGCGTTCGGCGATCAGTCGCTGGTCCACCGATTCAGCCGCTACCTGCCACAGGTCAGCGAGTTTTTCCTGCAGCGCATGGCGAGCCGCGCTGAAGAATGCCGGCGCATCGCCGCGATTGAGCGCGGCCGTCATCGACTCGAGATTGATTCTGACCGCAGCGAGACGCGCCGAATGCAGCAGCAACCCCGGATCGCTGGTACGCCACTGATGACGCCGAATCAGAATCACCGCGGCCAGCATCAGCACCACCGGCGCCAGCGCACTGCCGAGGAACAGCGGCTGCCACATGACCGGCTCGAGCGTCGCCGAACGTTCACCCGTGACGGCCACATCCGGCGCCAGTACGTCGCCCGGGGTTGCCGTGGCGGCGGCGGCCAGCGGACTGGCGGCCTTCAGGCTCGAGGCGACCTGGGTCGATCCCGCCCCGGGCGCGACGGTCACCGCGATCGGTGCTGTGGTACGGGTGACGTAGCGGGCGGTCTCCGGATCAAAGTAACTGAACGAAATCCCGGGCAGCGACAACTGGCCGGCCTGCAGCGGCACGACCGGCTGGGAGAAAGTCTTGAATCCCTGCAGCCCGCTGTCATCATCAGCCGTCACCTTCGAATCGGTGCGGTAGACACGCCACTGGGGCGAGTCGTGCAGAGCCGCAGCATTGACGCGCGACAGATTGCCCTTGCCCGTGACGGTCAATTTGAACGTGAGCGGGTCACCGACCGTGCCCGCCGGCGGCGCCAGCTCACTGGCAATCTGGAATTGGCCGACCGCCCCGGAATAATCCGCAGGTTTACCATCAACGGGCAGCGGCAGCACCGAGACGGGGGTCGGATCCGCCTTCAGCGTAATGTTCTTCTGGATCACGCGACCGAAGAGATTGCCGAACGCCGAATCATCCATGAACGCGCTGGCGGAGTTGGTACCGAACAGCGCACGCAGGCGTGACTGCATATCCGAATCAGTTCCCGGCAGCTGGACATTCAGAACGACGGGCAACTCCAGCCCAATCGGATAGTCGCCACTCTTGAGCGCGCCCAGCACCGAACTCCAGGTCAGGACGATGTAGGGGACGCCCCCCACCTCCTCCTCGGACTGGGTCGGGCGCTTATCCAAGCCACTCACCGTGAAGGCATCGCCCACTGCCGCCAGCGGTCCGTCCAGACGCGCGCTCACCCGTTGCCTGAAGTACGCCTTGACCTGTATGGGAACCAGTTCGCCCACATAGAGGTGGGCCTTGGGCACGATCACCTTCATCATCGGCATCGCCGCGCGCTCCGCGGCCGCGATGTCCGCCGGCGATACCGGATCCGCCGCCGCGAGGTCGTCCCCGCGTGACCGACTGCGCGGCGCGCCCGCGGTCCCGACGTGAACGGCAATGGCCGGGGTCATCAGAGTGCCGATCTGAATCGGCGGAATCGTGTACGTGCCCTCCCGACTCGCGGTCACCCGATAGGTGCGCGCGAAAATCGCCCGGACCGCACCGTTGATCTGCTGGATCGAGCTCGACTGCCCCTCGGGATTGATCACCAGGCCCGGCACATGCGGAATGATCGGCGCCGCATCCTCATCGCCGGAGATGGTGATGGTGAGTTCCGCGGACTCATCCAGGCCAAAATCCGGCGGATCAAGTGTCGCCGTGACCCGGGAGGCCGCGAGGACCGGACCTGCGGTCAGCGCCAGCAGCCCACACAGGGCGCCGGCCAGTATCCCAAGCCGCCGCGCGCGCATCCTCACCAGTCCTTCAGCGGTGTCGGCGGGCGGTTTTCGGGCTTGCCATCGCGCACCCCGATACCCAGGTGCCGCTCCTCACCCTTTGCCGAATCCAGCAGCTGCTCAGCTTCGAGCCGCGTCATCTCATTCGGCTTGCCGATATCCTGCGCCGCCGCCGCGAGCTGCTGCGGTTTTTGCTCTCCTCGCTGAGCGGGCTGCGCCTGGGTTGCGTCGCTGGGCTGCGGCGCCTGCTGCGGATTCTGCTGGTTCTGCTGGCCCTGTTGATTCTGTTGCGGTTGCTGATTCTGGGGCTGCTGCTGATTCTGGGGCTGCTGCTGATTGTGCGCATTGCGCTGATCGGGTTGCCCCTGCTGTTGGCGCGGGTCCTGCTGACCCTGTTGCCCCTGGCTCTTTTGCTGATTCTTCTGGTCCTGCTTGTCCTGGTCTTTGTTCTTGTCATTCTGGTTCTGGTTCTGGTTCTGGTTCTGATTCTGTTTCTTCTGCTGCTGACGCTGCAGCTCGGCAAGGCGCAGCCGCACCACGTCGCGATTGAACTTCGCGTCCCCATCCGATGGCTTGATCTGCAGCGCCGTGTCGTAGGCGCCGATCGCCTGCTGCCAAGTCTTCATCGTCGTCTGTGGATCCGTCGTCGCGCCCTTTTCGCCCTGACGAAACAGGGTGTTGGCCAGGTTGTAATAGGCGCTTTGCTGGAGCGGGACATCCCGCGTCTTCAATGCGTTGTTGAACGCCGCCGCGGCCGTCGCGAAGTCGCCGGCCTTGTAGGCCGCGGTGCCCAGGTTGTATTGCAGACGCGTCTGGCCGGGATCCTCTTTGAGGCTCTGCACGTAGTCGCGCTGCGCCTGCGCGTACTGGCCGTTCTGGTACTCCTCCTGCGCGGTGAGCGGCGAGGACCACGCGCGCGGAACACCGATCAGGGCCAGCGCGATCAACAGCGCGGACGCCCGCACCGCATTCGAAGGCGCGGCCACCGCCACCCTGCGGCGCACGCTCACCCCCAGCAGCCATTCCAGTATCAGCAGCGCAATGGCAGCGCCCATGGGCCACTGGAAGAGCTCCGCATAGACCGCAACCTGGCGGTCGCCATGTTGGCGCTGGGCAAAGCCCTTGAGCCGGTCCTCATACAACGAGACGACTCCCTGGCCCTGTGGACCCAGCGGCGTGTAGACACCACCGGTCGCCGCGGCGATCTGCGTCAGCATCTGCGAATCCAGGCGCGACTTGACGAAGTTGCCTTCCGGGTCTTTGACGAAGTGCGTGCCACCCGCGCCGTCGGGGATGGGAATGAGTTCGCCGGCCTCGGTACCCACCCCCACCGTGAAGATCAGCACGCCCTTCCGGGCCGCGGCCTGCGCGGCCAGCAAGGCATCGCCGGCCAGGTCCTCGCCGTCCGTAATCAATACCACGACCTTCTGCGTGTCTCCGCGCTGCGCCAGCGTCGATTCACCGAGCCGGATCGCGGCGGCGATGTCCGTACCACCCAGGGCGATGGTATGCGTATCCAGCGAGTCCAGCGTCTCCCGGAAGGCCTCGTAGTCATTGGTCACCGGTGCCTGCAGGAATGCCTCACCGGCAAAGGCCACGAGCCCGACGCTGTCACCACCCAGATGGTCGATGAGATCCTCGACGGCGAGCTTCGCGCGCGTCAGCCGATCCGGCTTCACATCCGGCGTCAGCATCGAACGGGAAGTGTCGATCGCAAACAGGATGTCCAGGCCGCGCCGCTCACTCTCCTGCATCTGCATGGGACCCAGGGGCCGTGCCAGGGCCACGCATATCATCAGTACCGCCAGGCAAAATACCAGACGCTTGCCCCACAGCAGTGGCCGCGATACGCCAAACAGCGCGGAGTCCGTATCACGGACCTGCGAAAACGCCACCACGCGCCGACGCTGCAGCCGGTCGAACCCCCAATACAGCAGCAGCACACACGGCAGCGCGCCGAGCCCCGCGAGCAGCCACAGCGGTTCGCCAAAATGACTGATGAGACTCATGCCGGAATCCGCCGGCGCAGCGTCAGCTGTGAAAGCAGGCTCAAGCCCAGCACCGCCACGGCCGCGAGCGCCGGCCAGTCGAACAGCTCCTGCCAGCGCTCATAGCTGTGGACCGTGAATGAGGTCTTCTCGAGTTTGTCGATTTCATCGTAGATGCGGTTCAGCGAGTCGGTATCGGTCGCGCGATAGAACCGGGCGCCGGTCGCGGTCGAGATGCGGTGCAGGGTGTCCTCGTCCACATCGACCTTTTCCATGACGATGCGACGGCGACCGAAGGCATCCGTCACCGGTATCGGCGCCTCACCACGCACGCCGATGCCGATGGTGTAGACCTTGATCCCCAGCGCGCGGGCCGCCTCGGCCGCCGTAATGGGTGTGATCTGTCCGGAATTGTTCTGGCCGTCCGTCATCAGGATAATGAGTTTCGACTTCGCGACCTGGTTGCGCAGGCGGTTGAGCCCCGAGGCCAGGGCTGAGCCGATGGCCGTACCATCCTCGATGTCCCCGATGTGCACGCGGTCCAGGTTGTCCAGCAGCCAGGCATGATCCAGCGTCACCGGGCTGATCAGATATGGCTCGCCGGCGAAGATCGTCAGCCCGATGCGGTCATTCGGCCGGGCGACGATGAACTTGCGGACCACCGACTTGACCACGTCCACGCGGCTGGCGGGCACGTTGTCGAGCTTGAAATCCAATGACTGCATGGAGCCGGAGACATCCAGCAGCAACATGATGTCGACGCCACTGGCATGAATGGTCGCGTTGTTCTCGCCCTGCTGCGGCCGCGCCACGGCGACGATCAGCAGCGCGAGCGCCAGCAGCGACAGCCCGGCGAGCACCGACCCCAGGCGGCTGCGCGTGCGGCGCGCCACTTCGCGCACCAGCACCAGGCTCGGGTATTCAATCGCGGGGATCGGACCGCGGCGGCCGCGCCAGATCAGCAGCAGCGGCAACACGGCCAGCAGCCACAGAAACTCAGGATTGGCGAATCGGAACATGGATCGTTTCGGGCGTTATGGCCGGCGCCGATGGAGTGGGCGCGGCAGTGGTTTCGACGAAATGCCGGGCACTGTCCAGGATGCCCTGCATCTGCTCGGCATCCAAGGACCAGCGGGCAAATTTCGCCAGGTCACAAAAGATCAGAAATTCCGCCAGCGCCCGCTCGTGAGCCTGCAGCGCCGAGCCCACCTGGGCCAGACAATCGCGCAGAAACTCCTCGGTGGTGCGGTGGGTTGCCAATACGCTGAAGCGCTCCTCGACGTAGCCGCGCACCACATCCGAGACCGCCAGCGAGAACGCCGCCGCATCGTTCGCCGCCATGAGCGGACGGGTGGCCTCGAGTTTCTGCAGGGTACGTTGCCGGAGCGTGAGCTGTGGGCGCCGCGCTCTGATTTTAAGCCAGACCCACCACGCCAGCACCAGCACCAGCGCCACCGCGCACGCCACCAGCGCCGCAATCCGCCAATCCTGCGGAATCAGAAACGGCGCGCGGATGTCGTGGATGTCCGGAGCGGAGCTGTTCACGAGTGACGCGCCTCGCGCCGCCGGAAGAAATTGATGAGCGCCGCCAGATAGGGTTGGTCGGTGCTCAGCATCAAACTGTCGATCGCCTCGGCATTCAGCATCCGCAGCAGTGCCTCGCGGCTCTTCTGCGCCAGAGAGGCAAAGCGCTCGCGGGCGCGACGCTTGCCGGTATCGACCTCCATGACTTCACCGGTCTCGGCATCCTGCAGCACGATGACGCCGAGGTCCGGCAGGGTCTGTTCGCGCGGATCGCGGATGCTCACCGCCACCAGGTCGTGGCGCCGTGCCGACTGGCTCAATGCCTGGCGCAGCGGCGATCGACCCTCGGTAGTGATCCCGGCGGTCTGGAAATCGGATATCAGGAACACCACCGAGCGCCGGCCCGACATGCGGTTGGCGAACTCCAGTGCCTGGGCGATATCGGTGCCGCGCCGCACGGGGCGGAAAAACAGGATTTCGCGCACCACCCGCAGCACGTGACGGCGACCCTTCTTCGGCGGAATGTACAACTCGACCTGATCGGTGAAGAGCACCAGCCCGACCTTGTCATGGTTGCTGGTGGCCGAGAGCGCCAGCACACAGGCGAGCTCCGCCGCGATGTCACGCTTGCTTTGCGCGCCCGAGCCGAAATGACCGGAGGCGCTGACATCGACCAGCAGCAGCAGGGTCAGTTCGCGCTCTTCGGCGAACTTCTTGACGAAGGGGCGCGCGGCCCGGGCGGTGACGTTCCAGTCGATGGTGCGCACTTCATCGCCCGGGACATATTCGCGGACCTCATCGAAGTCCATGCCCCGTCCCTTGAATACCGAGTGATAGTGGCCGGCGAGCGAATCGGCGACCATGCGATTGGTGCGGATCTCGATCTGCCGCACCTTGCGCAGGATGTCCCGTGTGATGGCCTCGTTCATGAGCGCTGCGCCCTAGGGTACCGTCAGACTCTCCAGGATCCGGGCGACGATCTGGTCGGAGGTGATGTCCTCGGCCTCCGCCTCGTAGCTGACCACGACCCGATGTCGCAGCACCTCGAGCGCGATGTCCTTGACGTCCTGTGGCGTCACGTAGCCCCGCCCATGCAGGAAGGCGTTCGCCCGCGCACCCAGCCCCAGGCAGATCGTCGCGCGCGGCGAGGCGCCGGACTGGATGTAACCGCCCAGATCCTTGCCGACGGCGCGCGGGTCGCGGGTGGCCAGGACCAGGTCCACGATGTAGTCACGCACCTTGTCGTCGATATAGATGTGATTCACGACATGGCGCGAGGCCATGATCTGCGCCCCGCCGACCACCGGATCCACGGTCGTCACCGGTGCCGTGGTCCCCATGGCATCGAGGATGGCCCGCTCCTGGGTGCGGGTCGGATAGGTGAGAATGACCTTCAGCATGAAGCGATCCACCTGCGCCTCGGGCAGCGGGTAGGTGCCTTCCTGCTCGACGGGATTCTGGGTCGCCATGACCATGAAGGGTTCGGGCAGCGGGTGCGTCTCGCTGCCGAGCGTGACTTGCCGTTCCTGCATGGCCTCCAGCAGCGCGCTTTGCACCTTGGCCGGCGCGCGGTTGATTTCATCGGCGAGGATCAGATTCGCGAACACCGGACCGTGCTTGGTCTGAAAGGAGCCATCACGGGGGTTGTAGATCATGGTGCCCACGACATCCGCGGGCAGCATGTCGGGCGTGAATTGAATGCGCTGGAAGCTCACCTCCAGCGCCTGCGCCAGGGTCTTGAGCGCCAGCGTCTTGCCCAGACCCGGGACGCCCTCGAGGAGCACATGGCCATTGGTCAACAGCGCAATGATCAGCCGATCAACCAGATGCTGCTGACCCACGATGACACGCGCGAACTGCTGTCGCAGCGGCGCGACCCAGCTCGAGGCGCTCGCCACCGCATCCTGGATGGCGCGAACCTCAGCATTGGGCGCGCCGGGAGCTCGGGAAACGGAAGTATTCATACTGGATTAACCTTCGACCATCCACGACAAAAAAAGTGCACCTCACTCGAGGGTCACCCAGGCGGCATCCTCACGCGCCGAGCGCACGCAGGCATCGATGAAGCGCATGCCCGCCACCCCGTCATCAATCGTGGCCACCCGTATCGCCGGCACGGGGCGCTGTTCACGGGTTGCCAGAATTGCGTCCGCCACCTCGCTGTACAACAGGCCAAATCCTTCGAGCGTGCCTTCCGGATGCCCGACGGGCAGGTGCGTGACTCCGGTGGCGGCGGCGTCCACGCCCGGACCACCGCGGCGCAGGATCTGGGGCGGCGCGGCCAATGGCGCGAAGCGCAGCTCCTCCGGGTGCTCCTGATCCCAGCACACGCTGGCTTTGTCGCCGTAAACGCGGATCCGCAGCGCGTTGTCTTCGCCGGCGGCAACCTGGCTCGCCCACAGCGAGCCGCGTGCCCCGCCTGCGAACCGCAACAACACCTGTACATTATCATCGAGTCGCCGTCCGGGAACGAAGCTCGTGAGCTCGGCCGCGACACTGTGCGTACGCAGCCCGGTCACGAATCCAGCCAGATGAAAGGCGTGGGTACCGATGTCGCCCAGGCAGCCGCCCGCTCCGGCCAGTGTCGGATCGGTGCGCCAACTTGCCTGCCGCGAGCCGGTTGCTTCGAGGGCCGTCGAAAGCCACCCCTGCGCATATTCGACCTGGACTACGCGTACTTCGCCCACCTGCCCGGCCCGTACCATCGCGCGGGCTTGAGCGACCATCGGGTAGGTGGCGTAGGTGTAAGTGACGAAAAACAGACGACCGCTGACCCGGGCGAGATCCCGCAGCGCCTCGGCGTCCGCCACCGTCGTCGTTAGCGGCTTGTCACAGATGACGTGCACGCCGGCTTCAAGGAATGCCCGCGCCACCGGATAGTGCAGATGGTTGGGCGTGACGATCACGACCGCCTCGATACCGTCGGCTCTCGATCCCTCGATGCGCGCCATCTCGGTGTAGGCATCATAGATTCGATCGGCCGGCAGCTTGAGCTCACGGCCCATCATTCGCCCACGCGCCGGATCGCTCGAGAACGCGCCCGCGACCAGGTCGTAGCGCCCCTCGAGCCGCGCGGCCATCCGGTGCACGGCGCCGATGAAGGCGCCGGGGCCGCCACCGACCATGCCATAACGAATGGGTTTACCGCACATGTTGCCTGCTTCAGCGCCTTTGAAGATTGTGACCGTATGTTACTGCTTTTACTGATTTTTTGCCTTACGATCAACCGCGCTCGAAGCGCGCCACCGTTTCGACGTGCGCCGTGAAGGGCATGAGATTGAACGCCGTCAGCTCCGTGAGCTTCAATTTGCCACCCGCCAGCAGCTGGCGCACATCATGCAGAAAACTCGCCAGGGCGCAGCTGACATAGATGAGCTGCTGCGCGGGCCGGGCCGCCAGTGTCTGGGCCAGCTGCATATCGAGTCCCTTACGCGGCGGATCGACGATCACCACCTCCCCATCAAGGGCCGCCTCGGCCGCAGCGGCGGCCGGCCCCGCCAGTACGTCCACCCGATCGCGCAGCGAGGGCATCAGGTCCGCCAGACCCAGCTGCAGACCCAAGAGTGATTGCGGGCTGACCTCATTCATCCACAACCGCCCGACGCGATCCTCGCGGTCGAGCAATGACAGACCGATGGCGCCAACACCGGCGTAGAACTCCGCGACCCGCGACCCGCGTGGCACTCGGTCGCGGATGTGATCCACGATCTGCTGCGCGACCTCGAGGTTGCTCTGCCCGAAGGCCCCGGGCGGATAGTGCACGCTCGCGCCGCCGAAATTTTCCGTGACGCTCTGCGGGCCGCAATGATGATAAAAACCGGCGCCGAGAATGACGTTGTTGGGCTCGACATTGAAGTTGAGCCACAGACTGTGCAGCCGCGGCCCCAGGCGGCTGCGGATGAGCTCAAGACATTCCGTCAGCGGCGCCACCGTGCTCGAATTCGCGACCAGCACCACCTGCGCGGATTGCGAGCGCCGTTCGATGACCACCTGCAGGTATCTCGCGAGCCCCAGGTGCACCCGATCCGAGTAGCAGGTGATGCGCGCATCCACCAGCGCGCCGCGCACGACGGCGGCGACTTCGTTGATGAGCGGATGGTGCACGCGGCAGTGCGGAATGTGCACGACGCGGTGACTGTCCGCCTCAAACAAGCCGATCTTCGGGGCTCCCAGTCGACCGCGTATCGCCAGGCGCGCCCGGTGCCGAAAGCCGAACAGCGCACCGGACTGTACTGGCACGTCGGGCAATCCATGCTCGCGCGCCAGTTCCTGCAGCGCCGCGCCTGCCGGCGGCGCGATGCCGCTGGCACCGAAGCGCGGGCAGGCATCACAGGCAGGCCGGTGGGGGCATTGCGGTCCCGTCGTGGAGTCCTTCATCCAGACAGTTTAGAGCCAGGGATCCACGTTGCGCACGGCACCCTTGTCGGCGCTCGTGACGAGCTTTGCGTATGCCCTCAGCGCCGCCGAAACCTGGCGCTTGCGCGCGGCCACGGGCTTCCAGCCCCGGGCTGCCTGCAGGGCGCGCCTGCGGAGCAGCTCCGCATCGCTCACGAGCACGCGCAGGATGCGCCGCGGAATATCAATCTCGATGACATCGCCGGCTTCAACCAGGGCGATGGTGCCGCCTTCGGCCGCCTCGGGTGAAACATGGCCGATCGACAGGCCGGCCGTTCCGCCGGAGAACCGCCCGTCGGTGATCAGCGCGCAGCGTTTGCCGAGGCCCTTGGATTTGAGATAGCTGGTGGGATACAGCATCTCCTGCATGCCGGGACCGCCGCGGGGTCCTTCATAGCGGATGACGATGACATCCCCGGGCGTCACCCGGCCGCGCAGGATCGCATCGACCGCATCCTCCTGGCTCTCCAGCACCACGGCAGGCCCTTTGAAGATCAGGATGCTTGGGTCGACGCCCGCGGTCTTCACGATACAGCCGCGCTCGGCCAGATTGCCGTAGAGCACCGCCAGGCCGCCGTCCTGACTGTAGGCATTTTCAACCCTGCGGATGCAGCCGGCAGTGCGGTCCAGGTCGAGCCGCGCATAGCGACAGGACTGTGAGAACGCGCGCTGACTGGGGATACCGGCCGGGCCGGCGCGGTAGAACTGCAGCACCGCCGGATCCTCACTTTGTGCCACATCCCAGTTCGATAGCGCGGTAGCGAGAGAGTTCGTATGTACGGTGGGCACGGAAGTATCGAGCAGCCCGGCGCGATCCAGCTCGCCCAGAATGGCCATGACGCCCCCGGCGCGGTGCACGTCTTCCAGATGATGGTGACTGGATGGGGCCACTTTGCACAGATTCGGCACCCTGCGCGAGAGCCGGTCTATGTCACTCATCTGAAAATCGATCCCGCCTTCCTGCGCCGCCGCCAACAGGTGCAGGACGGTGTTGGTGGATCCGCCCATGGCAATGTCCAGTGACATGGCGTTCTCGAAGGCGGCCTTGCCCGCGATGGCTCGCGGCAACGCGCGCCCATCGTCCTGCTCGTAGTAACGCCGTGCGAGTTCGACGATGGTGCGCCCGGCCCTGCGAAACAGCTGCTCGCGGTCGGCATGGGTCGCGACCAACGAACCATTGCCAGGCAGGGACAGTCCGAGTGCCTCGGTGAGGCAGTTCATCGAATTGGCGGTAAACATTCCCGAACAGGAGCCGCAGGTCGGGCACGCCGAACGTTCGATGGTCTTCACGTCCTCATCGGAGACGCTGTCATCGGCCGCGGCGACCATGGCGTCGATGAGATCGAGCGTGACTTGCCGGCCGGCGAGCCTGGTTTTGCCGGCTTCCATCGGACCACCGGAGACGAAGACGACCGGCATGTTCAGCCGCAGCGCCGCCATCAGCATGCCCGGGGTGATCTTGTCGCAGTTGGAAATGCACACCAGCGCATCCGCGGTGTGCGCGTTGCACATGTACTCGACGCTGTCGGCGATGAGGTCTCGTGACGGCAGGCTGTAGAGCATGCCGTCGTGTCCCATCGCGATGCCGTCGTCAACGGCGATGGTGTTGAATTCCTTGCCGACGCCTCCGGCCCGCTCGATCTCCTCGATCACCATCTGCCCCAGATCCTTCAGGTGCACGTGCCCGGGGACGAACTGCGTGAAGGAGTTGGCGACGGCGATGATGGGCTTTTCGAAATCCCGATCCTTCATGCCGGTGGCGCGCCACAGGGCGCGGGCTCCGGCCATGTTGCGGCCGGCGGTGCTGGTGCGCGAACGGTAGGTTGGCATGGGTTGGAATTCTGGATCGGCTCATGTATACGTACCAATACGATATTGATCTACTGACTATATTGGTTACGAATAGTGGAATTGAGACAACTCAGGTACTTCGTGGCCATCGCCGAGGCTGGCAGCTTTTCGCGCGCCGCCGACCGGCTGCATGTGTCGCAGCCACCCCTGTCCACGCAGATCAAGAGCCTCGAACAGGAGCTGGGGATGCAACTCTTGGCGCGCAGCAATCGCGGCGTTTTGCTGACCAGCGCCGGGCAGGTCTTCTACGAGGAGACACGCGGGATTCTGGCGCGCCTGGAGAATGCCCGCAGTAAGGCTTTGCAGGCCGACCGCGGCGACGTCGGCACACTTGCCATCGGCTTTGTGTCAATCGCCGACTACGGCGTTCTGCCGCCGGCGCTCAAGAGCTTCCGCTCACAGTTCCCGCTGGTCGAAGTACAGCTGCACGAGCTGACCACGGATGCCCAGATCCGGGAACTGCGCGCGGCGCGGCTGGATCTGGCGCTCGGACTGGCGCCGGTCGAAGAGCCGGATCTGGATTTCAAGAGCATCGTGCGTGAAGGGCTGGTACTGGCCGCCCCGTCAGATCATCCAGCCGCCAAGGGCGGCCCGGTGGATCTGAGCACACTTGCGAAGGCGAGCTTCATTGTTCCACCGCGCGACATCGCGCCCGGGCTCTACGATCTGACCATCAGCCGCTGTCGTGCCGCAGGCTTCGCACCGCGCATCGTGCAAAATGCCAGACAGATGCAGACCGTGATCGGGCTGGTCTCCTGCGGCATGGGCGTGGCACTGGTTCCTGGCTCAGTGCGCAACCTGAAGCGCGCCGGCGTGCGCTATCAGCGTCTGCGCGGCAGGCCGGCTCTGATTGAACTTGGCATTCTGCGAAGGCGCGAGTCCGACAACGCCCTCGGACGACATTTCGTCAGCGCATTGCAGGAAGTCGCGGCGACTCAATGAGGCCGCCATTCGACAATGACGTTAAATCCAACCGAATCGAACCCGTAGTTGTACTTGGTGAGGTACGCGTCGGACATGTGCTGATCGAGGATTCCAACCGAGACACGCCAATGGGGGTCGCGCTGGTAGCGCAGGCCAAGGCTGAACAGGTACATGAAGGAAAGATCATCCTGCTGCCCATAGAAGAGGCGGCTGGCGTCGGTCTTGCCCACACCTTCCCGAAATTCGACGTACGGCGCCCAGGTTCCATCGCCCGGCACGAAGAGGTAGCGAATGCCGCCGATCAAGCCCGCGTAATAGTGCTCCGGCCCCTGCAGGATATCGGCGCCAATGACGCCAACGCTGCTTTGCCAGTAGCCGCGCAGGAAGCCCCAGCCACCGACCTTCGTGAGATCGTAGCGGCCGCCGAACAAGTAGCTGTTCAGATGGTAATGCCAGGGGTTTTTCATGTCATTCGCCCCGCGCTGTCCGGCCAGCAGCCAGAAGGGATTCTGGATGTCCCAGAACGCGTAGGAGGATTCAAAATCGTAAGTCCAGCGGCTAGCGGAGGCGCTCTGCGCGGTGGAGGCGTCCGCCAACGAATTGTCGTCGGCGCGTGCCTGCAGCGAAATGCTCAGAATGAGCAGCGGCACAATCAAGAAGTTCTGATGTCGCGAGATCGGTTTTCGCACCAGCTGACCTCATCTTGATCGCCTGCATCATGAGGGTGTCGGGCAAGCGGGCTGATTCTTCCTCCTGTCACCAAATGCGATCACTCATGGCCCCGCAGCATTTTGCGGGAGCACCGTCAAAGTCTATCTACAATGGAGACTTGAGGAGGCTCGGCGGCTTGTAGGCGATCGATTACGTAAACGCAGACACGCAGGATTAGATGACAGGGTGGTACGCACCGCGTGCGCGGCCCGCTTATGAATATGTGAACTGCGCCCGCTGCAAGACACGATCGAAAGAAACGGGCGCCTTTAGGGCTACTTTGGTGGGTCGAAACGTGGGCTTCAACGTGGGCTTCCAGTTCACGCTCCTGCCGCAATCTAAGGCCCATGTTCTGCGCTTCAGCACGCCCCCTTTTTGCGCCCAATTGTTGGTTGGACCACAGTGAGCCGCTCGCGCCGAAGGAGTGGCTCGCCGGGGCGGTTGAGCTCACACTAAGCTGCCCACGAGAACAAAAGGTATCCAACCTATGAGAGCAACCAGGGGATTTGTCCCGGCCTGCTGCCTTGCCTTGTTCGGTCTCTCAGCAAGCAGCCTATCCGCCGCAGCCGACGCCGAGACTCAAGTGCTCGCCAAGGACCTCAATGCTGCGCGAACGCCGGGCAAGGTTGCCGCGGTCATCTGGACCGTTCGCGCCGAGCATTGCACTTTGCAGGTCGTCTTTCCCACTGCGGGTCGCGTTGCCCAGGCGATGCACGATAACCCTAAACTCACACCGCAGCGTCCAAGCGTGCAGGTGTGGCTGCTAAAGGCGGACGGCAGTCTCATCACACCGACGCAGCGCGCGGAACCTGGTAAGAGGACATACGGGCAATCCGAGATCCTGTTTGCTTTCCCTCTCTCGGCGGACAAGGAGGCCGTTGCCGCAGCAATTCGCGTGGACGACGCATTCTATATCGAACCGCTCAGCTCGCTTCGCACGAGCACGGCTAACTGAATCAAAAGGTGCGGATGAAGTCCGATTGGGATCAACCGGGATTCTGCTGGCCAAGACGCGCGAAAATCTCGTGAGCTGGCGCCGGCGGACTGATGTGAAACGTTTGGTCGAGAACCTGGCCGAATTCCTCGGCACTTCCGATTACTCGCTCACTGGCAACCTCCGCGTTGCGGGTCTCAATAATGAGCCGATTGTTGACCAACTTGTAGCGTCGGTCGCGAGTGAGACGCTCCATAATGAGAGTGCCCACAAATGGCGCTCTCGGACTCGTCGATGTGTACCAATTCGCGAGCTCATAGTCCGACGGAAATTGCGGCTCGAGATTGAAGACGTACGCGGTGCGCCATCCGGCCGGTTGCTTCACGTTCAGCGAGAACATGCCAGCCGTCTGAGTCAGCATGAACCGGCCCATGGCGGTTGCGTGCTCGACGTCGGTTTCGAAGGGCAGCGGGCGATCAAGCAGGAAGGCGCCAAATCCCGCATCGGCCAGGTACGGCCCTTCGGGTAGATCGATCCTGAGCAACATATGTGATCGAGGTCCCAGCGGACTGTCGGGCGGTGCCATCCAGCGTACGCGCCCGGCCAGTCCCGTCACGGAAAAGCCAATCGCCTCAAGCGCCGCCTTGAGTAGCGCGTTCTGCTCGAAGCAATAACCGCCCCGGCGGTTTGAGAGAATTTTTTCCTGTATGGCGGCAAGCTCGACATTGACCTGGCGCCCAAGAAACGGGTCCAGCCCTTCAAACGGGATCGCATCCACTTGCGCCGCGTGAATGGCTGCGAGCGTCGTGAAATCCGCCCTGACCGTAGCGTCAATGCCGATGCGTTTCAGGTACCCGGCCAATGGAAATGTGTCAGGCATCGCTTGAATACTAAGTCGTTGGTTCCAAAATAGTACCAGCGCTCCGGCATTTTTCGAAAATCGGCGGCACCAGCATGGTCAGAGCGCAATAAATCGTCATTGGCGCTGATGGAGTTAACCCACAACCGCGAGAAGCGTCTTCGCGCCATGCTGCGACGCGACAGCATGGATTCGTTTATTCAACGAAGCCGCAGTCAGGGAGCGGCTACTCACCGCTTCAGGTAGGCTAGATTGCATCGAGATTGGGGCGGGCATGGCCGAATCAGGCGGAATTTCAGGACTTCTAGGTTCGGATGGCGAGGCGCCCGGTGAAGGCTCTAGCTCCGAGACCTCTACCCCGCTGGATCCGACCGCCGCTGCGCTTGCCGCGGAGGCGGCCAGGAGCACTCCCGAGCTGGCCGAAAAAGTTTCCGCCTATTTCGTCAGGCAGAGCCGCCTGGTCGAAATCCAGACCGAACACCTGCACGAGCAGCGCGCAGTCAATCTGCAGTTGCTCAAACTCAAGCGCTTTGACGAAAGGCTACGCGTGGCGCTGCGCCTGTTTGTGATTCTGGGCGCAACCGTCATTGGCATCGGTGCTTTGATCATGATCCGCGACGCAATTGTGGATCACGGTCTAGTGGTCGAAGCATTCTCTGTTCCTCCCGATCTGGTCCGGGATGGACTCACCGGCGAGGTGGTCGCGAACCGCTTCCTCGACAAGCTGCAGGCGATGCAGGCGGCCACGCAGTCCGATCGGCCCTCGAACTCCTATCAGTACAACTGGGGCTCGGACATCAAGGTTGAGATTCCCGAAACCGGCCTGGACCTGAATACGCTCAGCAAGTACTTCCGGGACCGGTTCGGTCACGCCAATCGGATCACCGGTGAAGTAATCCGCACGACCACCGGAATCGCCGTCACTGCCCGATTTGGCGATGTGCCGCCAGCCACCTTTGCGGGCGCCGAGCGTGACTTCGACGAACTCGCGGGCAAGGCGGCCGAAGCCGTATATCAGGCCAGTCAACCTTATCGCTTCGCGCAGTATCTGCGTGATCACGGCCGCAATGATGAGGCCTTGAGCGTGATCAGCACTCTTGCGACGAGCGGCGCGGAAAGTGAGCGCGGCTGGGCTGATATTGAATGGGGGTGGCTCCTCATGACCGCCTACGGCGACCTGGATGGAGGCCGCAGGCACTGCCTGCGGGGACTGTCTCATGCCGGCGAGCTGACGGAGTCCGCCGAGATCTGTCTGATCGAAACGGAAGTGTGGTCCGGGCACGATGAGAAGGCCTTGGGTTATTCCCGGCCTCTCGCAGTCAGTGCGCAACACAAGGTGCCTGGAACAACGGAAGAATTCTTCGAGGGCAACCGGATAATTTCGGTCGCGTGGTTGGAAACCCTCACCGGCGACATTCAAAAGTCCATCAAAGACTGGACCCTGGCCGAGACTACACCGTTCTGGCTGGGAACCGAAAAACTGGCGGCCGCTTTGGTGGCCAATGCGTATGCCGTCAACCACGACCCGAATTCAGCCAGGGCCGTGGCACGAACTTTGGACCCCAACGTCGACACTTCGGCACTTGAACTTGATGCCCTCAACGGATTTTACCCGCTCCCGACATACTGGATTGCCGCGGCGAGCGGCGACTGGCCCGCCGCCCTCGCCGATGCACGCTCCAGCGACACCTGGCTTGATACTCATGCCTCGGCAAACAAGCTTCTGGCTCCTTTGAGATCAGTCTGGATCCAGCCGCTCGAAGCATTGGCGATGGCCCACTCGGGGGATGTCGCCGGCGCCGAAAAGCTGGCCGCGGCGACCCCGCTCGATTGTTATCTGTGCGTGCGTGTCCGCGGGCAGATCTCGACCATCAAGCGCGACTGGCCGTCGGCTGAACGATGGTTTGCCGAGGCGGCCCGGCAGGCACCCTCACTCCCGTTCGCCTTTTCGGAGTGGGGTGAGCTGGAACTCGCCAAGGGCGACATTGATGGCGCAATAGCCAAATTTGATTCCGCACATAGAAGGTCCCCGTACTTCGCTGATGCGCTCAAGGGTTGGGGCGACGCGCTGGCGCTTCAATCGAAATCCAAATCGGCGCTTGCAAAGTTTGACGAGGCACTCAAGTACGCGCCCCACTGGAAGGAGCTTCGGGAAGCACGTGACGCCGCCGCCAAGCGGGGGATCTAGTGGCCGTGTCGTTTGCTGTTCTTAGCCTATCAAATGGGAAAGTTGCAGCGCGTTGCGCTGCGTGCGGCAAAGGCTTGCGGCCCGGTCAGGCCAAATCGTCATGGCCACGAAGCAGTGTGGCTACTGCGGTGCACGGGTGGTTGATGCAGACGCGTCCTAGCAGCCGTTCGAGCGGATGCGCTATGAATAAAACTGCAAGTCGTGTGGTTGCGGCGCTCCACTCAACTTCATCGTTTGTGGCCACGCCCGTTTAGGGCGCACGCACCGGTCTGACTCTCCCTCACCGGAAGATGTGGCGCTTTGGCCGCGCCGTTTGGCGGCGCAGGCGAACAATCGTGCGTGGCGGCTCTCGGAGTCTACGAGCCGCACGCCGCACGAAGATGAGGAAATGCTGCAAGCTGCTCATGCGGCGATGCATTTCTGGAAGATCGTCCGTGTACCGGCCCCAGGCGATGTGACCTGACGTGCTTTGCGCGCTATTTGCCGCCCGGTGCTGACCCCGGCCCCGCCGGTGCTGACCCCGGCGCTCCCGGCGGCCTCCCTCTCCCACACTTGGGCGTCGTGCAAACCGTGACCTCGTGGATGTAGCGAGTCATGCCGCCCTCAACCCGAAACTGGTTGCTGGTCGGGGTCCCGGGCCCGTCGGACGGCAGTCCGGCATCGATCCAGGGGAAGTCGCTGAAGATGTCAACGGCGCCGATGGTCTCGTCGATGACGTAGCGGCGCTGGCTTACCTTGAGCTTCTGGGGGAATGCCCCCATGTTGCACGTGTTGCCCTCCGGGTTCCGGGTGCCCGTGTACATGCGGCCTTCGAGCCGGGCGCAGGGCGTGCCATGCGGCACCTTGATCGTCGGGTCCCCCCAATTGTCCAAGTAGGCGTCGGCCACGGCCTGGATGACCGCGCGCGTGTCGCGCTTGTCCTTGGGGATCTCGTCCCACTTCTCCTGCTGCGTGTAGCGAAGATGCTCGGCCGCGCCGAACGCCCAGTCACCCTCGTGCGTCACCCTCGACTCGAACTTCGACACCTTCCCGTCCTTGGTCACCTCCATGCGCGTGTGGATCACGTACGGGTGGGGGTCCGTGGCCCCCACCAGCTCCGTGAAGGTGGCGCATTGCGTCGTGTCGTAGAAGCTACGGGTGAAGTCGACCGTCAGGGGTCCGGCCAGCACGCCCTGGGCAACGTCCCTGGGCTTGTCGTTCTCCGCGTAGGACGACCTGGCTGCGAAGGGAAGCATGGTGGCCTTCCCGGCCGTTTGGGCCTTGACATACGTGTCGGTCAGCTTCTGGAGCATCTTCCGGCTGCACTCCGCCCTGGCATTTGACGCGAAGCCCGCGCCAACCAGGACGATTGAACAGAACATGATGGCGACGGTTACTTTTTCTCTTCTCATTTGCGCACCCCTCCCCCCGGGTTCCTGCGCCCATTCTATGGCGATTTCTCGCCCGCGTCCGCGAGAGAGTGGAATTTCGGCGGCGAGCCGGTGCAAGGGCGGGCGCAGGCCTTGACTGGTCAAGTCTGCTTTGCCCTGCAGCGCTCAAATAGCCGGTCGTTCCGGAGGTCTGCGATACGGCTTGACCGCTTACGTCCCGACATGGAATCTTTCGGCGGACGATCGCGCTATCCTCTGCCGCTCAAGAATTGCGGGGTCAACTGTTCAAGCTTGGGGGTCGATGCCATGCGAAAGCAATCTCGGTCGTTGCTGCTGTTGTCGGTGCTTGCCGGTGTCCTTCTCGGCGGCGCATGCGCTGGCGTCAATGCGGCGCAGCAGCCGAAGACGACGCGCTGGTCTGATCCGGCCACCTGGCCCAATCACAAGGTGCCGGTGGCCGGCGCGTTGGTGGATATTCCAAGCGGCAAGTCAGTGCTCCTGGATGTCAGTCCGCCACCACTGAACGGTGTGACAATCCACGGCAAGCTCAGCTTCTCGGACAAGTCCGACCTGGAACTGACCACCGAGTGGGTTATGTTGCACGGAG
>DATHMT010000062.1:0-11233 GCA_035486855.1 Steroidobacteraceae bacterium | reverse complement strand
AGTCCGACCACACCAGCCAGTACTCCCAGGAAATCCGGCTCTCCTCCACCTACCAGGGGCCGTTTCAGTGGGTGGTCGGCGGGTTCTACGAAAATTATGTGGCGTTCACCAATATCGGCACCACGACCCCGGGCCCGATCGTGGCCGGCATCTTCGGCGTACCCTCGTACTTCTTCCTCAATTTCAAAAATACCCTGGATCAGTACGCTGGATTCGGCGAAGTCTCCTATCAGTTGGGCGCGTTCAGACTCACGGCGGGCGCGCGCTATTACTCGTATTCCGGCAAAGTGGATGAGGTCGAGGGTGGCGGCCTCATCTCCGGACCGGCACCGCCCTTGACCTACACGCTGCCGACTGGAAATTCAGGTGCCAATCCGAAACTCAATCTGTCGTATGAGCCGAACCGGGATGTGACGCTCTATGCGCAGGCGGCGAAGGGCTTCCGGCCCGGCGGCGCCAACACGCCACCGCCCATCACCTGCCCGAACAATCCCTTGAGCTATGGCCCCGATGATGTCTACAGTTTCGAGGCTGGCGAGAAGCTGCGCCTGGCCGACAACCGCTTTACCATCAACTCCGCCGGCTACTTCGAGAACTGGAAGGGAATCCAGCAGCTGATCACGGAAACCTGCGGTGCGACCTACACCGCCAATGCCGGCACGGCCCATGTCTACGGCGCCGAGGTCGAGGCCAATCTGGCCATGACGCAGGACCTGCTGCTGTCCAATGGTCTGGCCTACACGCATGCGACCATTGCCTCGATCGAGCCGGGGACCGGATTTTCCGTCGGTGATCGGGTGCAGAGTGTCCCGGACTGGACCAACACGACTTCGATTGCCTTTACCCATGAGCTCGGCGGCGATTATGAGCTGGTGCTGCGGGCCTCGAATGTCTACACCGGAACGTCGACCGAGCCGTACTTCTATGGCGTCGATCATATCCCGGTGCGCGACATCATCAACCTGCGCGCCGGCCTCTCGAGCAAGACACGGCTCTCGGTCTATCTGTTCGCCGACAACGTCGGCAACAAGCACGCCGATCTGGGTGATCCGGAGGAGATCTTCACCTTCGTGCCGTCCATCAACCGGGTCACCACCAACCAGCCACGAACCATCGGCGCGGAACTGTCGTATGCTTTCGCCGGCAAGTAGCGGACGCCAGATGGTTCATGGCCAAAATCCCCTTCCCGGTTCGTTTTTCCGCCGCGCAGCTGCTGCGGGCCGGCCTGAACCGCAGCTGGCGCTGGCCGCAGCTGTGGCGCACCCCGCAGCCCAAGCGCGCCTACCAGGTCGTCATCATCGGCGCCGGGGGTCACGGTCTGGCGGCCGCCTTCTACCTGGCACGCGACTGGGGGATCCGTGATGTCGCCGTGGTGGAAAGGGGCTGGCTTGGCGGCGGCAACGTCGCCCGCAACACCACGGTGGTCCGATCCAACTACTACTATCCCGCCAGCGCCGGTTTCTATCAGCGCTCCGTGAATCTCTTCGAGGGACTCTCGGACACGTTGAACTTCAACGTGATGTTCAGCCAGCGCGGCATCCTGTCCCTCGCCTACTCGCCTCACGAACTCAATGCCATGGCGCGTCAGGTCAACGCGCTGCAGCTGAACGGCATCAAAGCTCAAATGGTGGACCGGGCTGAGATCCAGCGCCGGCTACCCCTCGCCGATCTGTCACCCCAGGCCCGACACCCGTGCCTGGGCGGCTATTTTCATGCAAGCGGCGGTACGGCGCGCCATGATGCGGTGGCCTGGGGATACGCCCGCGCGGCCGATGCGCTGGGTGTCGACATCCTGCAGGGCTGTGAGGTGCAGGGCTTCGAGATGCGCCAGGGCAAGGTCGTGGGCGTCAGAACCGCGGCGGGAACCATCGGCGCGCACCGCACGGCCATGGCCGTCGCCGGCAGCAGTTCGCTGGTTGCGGCGATGGCGGGCGTCGCGCTGCCGGTGGTCAGCCACACGCTGCAGGCCTTCGTGTCAGAACCCCTCAAACCCGTGCTGGACACCATTGTCATGTCGGGCCTGCACCACACCTACGCCAGCCAGTCCGACAAGGGCGAGCTGGTGATCGGTGGGGACTCCGATCCCTACACCTCCTACACACAGCGGGGCAGTTTTTCGTTGATTGAACGCACCACGGTGGGATTGTTGGAGCTGTTCCCCTCCCTGTCGCGTGTTCGACTGATGCGGCAATGGGGGGGAACCGTGGACCTCACGCCGGATCGCAGCCCCATCATCGATCGCACCCCCGTTGAAGGGCTCTACGTGTCCACCGGCTGGGGTACCGGCGGCTTCAAGGCGATTCCTTCAGGAGGGCTCGCGCTGGCGCATTTGCTCGCCTGCGACCGACCCGATGAACACTCGACGGCCTTCAGCTTCGATCGATTCGCGCGCAGCGCTTTGATCGATGAAGGCGCCGCTTCCGGCGTTGCCCACTGAGTCCCAGGGCAGAGGCATGCTGTTGATCCCCTGCCCCTACTGCGGTTTGCGCGACGAGTCTGAGTTCTCGAATCGCGGCGAAGTGGTGGTGCGGCCGGATCCGGACGCTGCCAGCGACGCGCAGTGGGTGCAGTATCTCTACTTCCGCAACAACGTCCGCGGCTGGCAGAGCGAGTACTGGGTGCACACCCATGGCTGCCAGCAGCTGTTCGTGGTCCGCCGCCACACGCTGACTCAGCAAATCGAGCGGCCCGCATGAGCGAACCGTTTCGACTGCCGGGACATACCGGTGCGGCTCTGGCCTTCAGTTTCGACGGGATGGCACTGACGGGTCGCAGCGGTGACACGCTTGCTGCGTCGCTGCTGGCCAACGGCATTCATCTGGTGGCGCGCAGCTTCAAGTACCATCGTCCCCGCGGCATCCTGGGCGCCGCTGCGGAGGATCCGAACTCGATCGTCGGCCTCGGCAGTGGTGCCCATGCATACTCGGATACCGCCACGTGCGTCGAGCTCACGGCGGGACTTGAGGCGCACAGTCTCAATACATGGCCTTCCCTGCGCTGGGACAGCGGTGCCGTACTCGGGCGCTTATCGCGGTTCCTGCCCGCGGGCTTCTACTATAAGACCTTTTTCTGGCCCCACTGGCGCTGGTATGAGCCGCCGATCCGCCGCGCGGCGGGTTTGACTGTCGTCCCCGTCGGGCGCGATCCCGATCGCTACGACCGGGCCCATCGCCATTGCGATCTGCTGATCGTCGGCAGCGGCCCCGCCGGCTTAAGCGCCGCACGGGTGGCCGCCGCATCCGGCCTTGACGTCATCGTCGCCGAGCAGAACTCACGTTTCGGCGGCTCCCTGCTGTGGGAAGCGCTGGCCATCGACGGCGCAGACGGCCGGGTCTGGCTGCAGCAGACCTTGCATGAACTGCAGCGCTATCCCAACGTCACGCTGCTGTCGCGCACCACCGTGACCAGTTACCTCGAGCACAATCTGCTGCTGGCGGTTGAACAGGCTCCCGGCGCAGGCCGCTGGCGGCAAAGACTGTGGCAACTGCGGGCACGGCAGGTGGTACTGGCCACCGGGGCCGCCGAGCGCCCCCTGGTGTTTCCGGACAACGATCGCCCGGGCATCTTATTGGCCTCCGCCGTGCGCTACTACATCAGCCGCCATCGGGTCGCGCCGGGACGACGCATCGTGCTGGCCACCAACAACGATGACGGCTACCGCACCGTGCGGGTTGCGCAGGAGGCAGGTCTCGAGGTGCTGGCGGTCTTCGACTCGCGCGCCGATGCTGCGATCGAGTCACCCGGCGTCCCGGTGCACCGGGGCGCGGTGATTGTTGCCACACGTGGGCACCACCGCGTCAGAGCGGTCACGGCGCGCACACTCGACGCTCGTCAGACCTGGACCCTCGCCTGCGACACGGTGGCCATGTCGGGAGGCTGGAATCCCGCGGTACAGCTGTTCAGTCAGTCCGGCGGGAAAGTTACCTTTGCGCCCAAGGCCGCGGCGTTCGTGCCGGGGCAGGAACGGCAGGGGACGATTGTGGCGGGTGCGGCGGCCGGTACGGGAAGTCTCCTGCAATGTCTGACGTCCGGCTTCGCGGCCGGTGCCAAGGTGCTCGCACAATTGGGGCTCGAGGCCCCACCCGCGCGCAACTGGAGGGCCGCTGATCTCGATGACCACATCGAAGCGCTGTGGCGCATACCGGCCTCGCTAGCCGGCGCCGCGAAGCAATGGGTGGACTTCCACAACGATGTCACCGATGGGGACATCTCCCTGGCAGCCCAGGAGAACCTGCAATCGGTCGAGCATCTGAAGCGCTATACGACGCTCGGCATGGCGCCGGATCAGGGCAAGACCTCGAACGTGAACGGTCTGGCGATTCTCGGCGAACTCACCGGCCGCAGCCCCGGCGAGGTCGGCACCACGACCTTTCGACCCCCGTACCTGCCCTTGAGTTTCGGCGTGATCGCGGGCCGCGCCACGGGCGCGCTGTTTCGGCCGACGCGGCCACTGCCCACGCACGTGCAGCAGCAACAATGCGCGGCCGAGCTACAGGAGTACGGCGCCTGGCTGCGGCCTGCCTACTATCGGCAAGCCGGTGAGGACATGGCCGCGGCCATCGCCCGCGAGATACACGCGGTAAGAAACGCAGTTGGCCTGCTGGATTACTCCCCCCTGGGTAAGCTCGAGATCGCGGGCGCCGATGCGCTGGAGTTCCTGAATCGCATCATCGCCAGTGACCTCACCACCCTGAAAGTGGGACGGGCCCGCTACAGCCTCACCCTCGACGAGGAGGGCACGATCATTGACGACGGAGTCATCACGCGGCCCGCCGATGACCTGCTGGTGATGGGGACCACCAGCAATGCCGCGACGCGCCTGCGCGCCGTGATGGACGAATGGCACCAGCGGGAGTGCCCACAGCTTGAGGTCTGGATCAGCGATGTGACGACGCAGTGGGCCGTGCTGCTGCTGACCGGTCCGCGCGCCCGGGCCGTGCTGGAACGCACCGACCTCGATATCGATCTGGCGCCGCGGGCGTTCCCGCACATGACGATCCGCACCGGCACCCTCGGAGGCGTGCCAACGCGGATCGCGCGCGTGAGCTTCACCGGCGAGGTGAGTTTCGAGGTGTCGGTGCCGGCAGGTTTTGCGCCGGCACTGTGGCAGCACTTCATGGAAGGCTCGCGGGACCTTGGGCTCACGCCCGTTGGCATCGAAGCGCTGGACGTGCTGCGTCTGGAGAAGGGTTTCCTTCATGTCGGAGGCGACACCGATGGCACGACCACGCCCGATGATGTGGGCTACGGCGCCATGGTGCGCAACAAGAAGTCGGATTTCATCGGCCGGCGCACGCTGGCCCTCGCCTGCGCAAACCGGTCGGCTGCGCTGCAGCTCATCGGGCTGCGTCCCGTGGATGGCGGGCGGCCGCTGGCGGTGGGTGCGCAGCTGTTCAAGGCCGGCGCACCCCGGACGAGCGGCGCGGGCCACGTCACCTCGAGCGCCTGGAGTCCGACCTTGGCGCAACCGCTGGCGCTGGCGTTGCTCGCACGCGGCCGCAGCAGAGTCGGTGAACGGCTGCTGGCCTGGCATGACGGCGCGGCACGCCCCGTCGAGGTCATCGAACCCCTGCGCCATGACCCTGCCGGAGCACTGCTCAATGGATAGACTTCGCCGCTCGCAGCCCCTGGCGGCTTGTGTGCCGATTTCGCTGCCGACCCTTGCCGTACGACCCCTCCCGCAGGCGACGCTGACTGAGCTGCGCGGTGGACTCGCCTTCCGGGAAGATCCGGCGTTCCGCCAGCTGCCCGATCAACCCGGGCGAAGCCGCGATCACGGTTCGTGGCGGGCCAACTGGCTGCGGCCGGACGGCTGGCTGCTGATCGATGCGACGCCATCGCCGACCGCCGCCAGTCAAACATTTGCCGCGGCGGCGCAGAACCGCTGGTGCCGACTCGTTGATCTGTCACACAGTCTGGTCGGCATCGGTCTGCGCGGCGCAGCCGCGCGGGACCTGCTGGCACGGGGTACACCCCTTGACCTGCGGCCGCAGGCCTTCGGCCCCGGATGTTGTACCCGCACGCGCTGTGCCGATTTCACCGTGCTGCTGGATCACCGAGCCGAGGGCATCGAGGCGTACGTGGATGCGCCACTGGCACAGGCCCTGTGGAACTGGATCGCAGATGCCGCGGAGCACCTGGCGCAATGATCAAACTCATTCTTGCCTTTGCCGTCAGCAGCGTGATTGCACACATGTGCACGAGCGCCCTGCCGTTCCAGGTCGGGTCGCTGATCGACGGCTACGGATTCTCGGCTACCGCCGCCGGCCTGGTCGGGTTTTTCCAGATCGGATCACTGGCGCTGAGCATGATCTTTTTCTCCCCGCTCACGCGCCGCTACAGGCCCCTGCATGTGTGCCTGATCGGGATGATCGTGGCCGCAGCCAGCAATCTGTGCATTTTCCTGCTGCCCGGATCGCTGCCGCTGATCTGCCTGCTGGCGGTGGGAATCGGCATCGGCTACGGCCTGGTGCTGACCGCCGCCGTCGCGGCCGCGGCGGCCTCCTCCGACCCCGACCGGGTCTACGCCGCGGGGAATTCGGGATCGCTGATGCTGCTGATCGCGATGTTGTCGGTGCTGCCGACGGCGATCAGCATCTTCGGTTCACGCGGCACCTTCATCGCCATCGCGCTGCTGATCATCGTGAGCATGCCGGTACTGGCCGGATTTCGCGCCCGTGCGGGTGCCGCGCCGGCGCCGGTGGCCGACTGCGCCCCGTGGACGGGAGTCGTGCCGCTGCTGGTCATCTGGAGCCTGATGTCATTTGGGACCGGGGCCGTGTGGGGCTTCGCCGAGCGTGCCGGCATCGCCCTCCCCGGCGTATCGCGCGCAACCGTCGGTTACATACTCTCCGGCAGTGTTTTTGCCGGACTCCTCGGCACGGGTCTGGCGGCGGTGCTGTGTAATCGGGTCAATCGGGTGACCTCACTGGCCATCGGCCTCATCGGCGCCGGTATCGCCTGCCTGCTGCTGGTGGCAACCCGAAACGTGTGGGTGTTCGCGGGTGCCGCGGCGCTCTACTGGGTGACCACGATGTACGTGTATGTGCTGTTGCTGGGGACTGCCGCGACCATCGACCGGATCGGGCGCCTGGGCACGCTCGGGACGGGATGTGAACGCCTCGCCTTCGCCGTCTCGGCGCCGATCAGCGGCATGATTGCCGACCACGCACCCCTGCTGTGGATCGGGGTCATGGCGGCCGCTGCCTCGGCCGTGATCGCACCGATCTTTCTGCTGCCCCTGCGCCAGACGATGCGGGCCGCCCGACTCCGAGAGGCACAGCTTTTGACCGCGGGCGCCGGTTCGGTCATTCCCTGATGAACTTCATTCCGCTTTATTATTATGATATTCAATCAGTTATTGTCATTAATTCGAATGATTCGATGAGCCAGTGCCGCTGGCGTGAGCGCG
This sequence comes from Steroidobacteraceae bacterium, assembly GCA_035486855.1. Classification (GTDB taxonomy): domain Bacteria; phylum Pseudomonadota; class Gammaproteobacteria; order Steroidobacterales; family Steroidobacteraceae; genus DAIDKA01. The sequence goes on along the minus strand of DATHMT010000062.1, from coordinate 3,822 downwards.
GATACGACGCCCGCGGTTCACGCTCTCTGTAGGCGCGAAGAGGCGTCAAACCGCCGCCATCCCTACAGACGATTTCAGTGGCGGCTTCCATACTCAGCGCTGTCGCCAAAATTCTTTGGCGGAGATGCTCATGAGTGCAAAAACTACCACCCCGGAATCTGCCGACCTCCTCTCAGAGGTGAAATCATCGGCCGCTGATTTAGGCCAAGCCGCTGCCGATGAGATCGATCGCCGTCGACGCGCGGCCGCCGCGGGCATCAAGTCGGCGGCGAAAAGCCTACACGAGAAAGCAGACGATTTGCCGGGTGGAGAGCGAGTCGCAGAGGTCGCGCACGGCGCCGCGGATAAGCTCAACTCAACGGCAAACTACATTCGGCGACGCAATCTGACCGCCATGTCGCGCGATGTGAGGAAGGTCGTGAAGGACAATCCGGTGCCCGCGCTCATTGGCGCCGCGGCGCTCGGCTTCTTGCTGGCGAAAATGTTCTCCAGTCGGGATTAGACCCTTGGAGTACGTATCCCCATGAAGAGCATTCATAGTGCGCTTGTCGGCTCCGCCTCAGATCGGCACGAAGTCCTGCAAGGCGCAGTGGAATCGATCGACTGGCGCGCCCGATTCGAGAAATCCCCGACGATCTTCCTGGCGGCAGCCTTGGGCGGCGGCCTGTTGATTGGCAGTGCAACCAATCACCGCAGGTCGGCTCCCCCCGCGCACTCCAGGCGCGAATTCGAGGCGGCGCCTGCTCGAAGCAAGCTGGGTTGGCACTGGGATGATTCGCTCGGCGTGCTCAAGAGCATCTTGATCGGCATCGCCATCACGCAGGCGAAGAAGGCGTTGTTCGGCCCGACGCCCGGCCGGCCCAAAGTACCGCCCGACTCGACCACCCATTGATTCGCTCCGATGGCGCCGCTCGCGACTACTCGCGATAGGGCAGCGCGATCCCCAGGGTTGCGGCTTTGAAGGCGGGCGGCAAGCCTCCCATCCCCACCTCGACATTGATACAGGTCGGTAGCCCGCTATCGAACGCCTCCGCGATCGCCGCCTTCAATGCCTCAAGTGTCGTGACGTGGCAGCCGCGTGCCCCGAAGGCCCTGGCGACCTCATCGTAGCGCGCCTGACCCAGTCGAATCCCTGCGGGGCGATTGGCGCCTTCCGGATGTTGTGCGGGGTCTATTGCTCCCCAGCTGTGGTTGTTCATCACGACCACGACGATCGGGATCTTGTGGCGAACCATCGTGTCGAGTTCGGCGAGCGTGAAACCCGCTGCACCATCGCCCGTGACACACAGCACCGGATCGCTGGGGCGAGCGGCCTTGATGCCGATGGCCAGCCCAAAGCCGATGCCCATGGCGCCGAAAGACCCGTGACTGAAATAACAGCCCGGACGCTGTCTGCGCACCGCATCCTCCAGCCAGTGCTTCGTGAAGGCGCCATCGGCCACGAGCACGGCGGTGGCGGCCGCCTCGCAGAGCACTTCGGCGGCCGCGAAAGGATGCGGGCGTAGCTCCGTACTGTCGGCTTTGGCGGCGATGGCTTCTGCCCGTATTTCGACGACGGCATTGCGCAAGCGACCGACCCAGGCGGACCGGTTCGGCAAGGGGCTACGGTTCAGGCGCTCATTCAGCGCGCCGATCGCCTCCTTGCAATTGGCGACGATGCCTACGTCCGGGGTGTTGATCCGTCCGATCTCCAACGGATCGGAATTGACGTGAATGATCCTGCCCTTGAATGCCTCGAATCGTGGTGTGTTCCACCCGAAGCGAACCCCCAGCGCGAGTACCACGTCGGGCGCTTGCTGCGCGGTCAGGCGTGCGAGCTGAAAGTTAGTGCCCATCCACAGAGGATGATCGGATGGGAGGGTGCCCAGCGCCTCGTACTCGGTGAAGACGGGGCACCCGGATGCTTCGGCAAAACGGCGCAGCTCGTCCCAGGCGTCCGACCGGTAAACGTCGATACCGGAGATGACCACGGGGGCGGCCGCTTCGTGCAGCAGCGCAAGTGCGGCGTCGATTTTGTCGGCCGCCGGGGGTGCAGAGTTGATCACGGCCTTTTCGGCAAGGGGAATTTGGTCCTTATCCACCTGGGCCAGCATGATGTCCCACGGAATCTCCAGGAATACAGGACCCGTTGGCTCCGATCTGGCCACCTGGATCGCGTAGGCAATGAGCCGCGCAATGTCGCTCGGCACCATCACCCGATGCGCCCACTTGGCGATCGGCTTCGCCACGGCCACCTGATCGACGCCGGACTGCAGTACGTTCTTCTCCGCGGCGGCCAGCGGGCAGCCGCCCGCGATGTAGAGCACCGGGGTGCGATCAATGAACGCGTTGGCCAGGGAGGTCAGGACATTGGTAAAGCCAGGGCCGGCCGTCACCACCGCCACGCCCACTCCCCTGGTGGCCTTCGCGTATCCCTCGGCGGCATGCCCGGCTGCCGCCTCGTGGCGAACATCGATCAGGCGGATGCCATGGTCGAGACAGCCCTCGAGGATGGCCTGCACATGTGCGCCGTTGAGGGCGAAGACGGTACTGACACCTGCCTTGGCCAAAGTAGGAGCGATCAACTCCCCTGCTGTCACACCTGTCATGCGGGATCCCTCCTGATATCAAGTGTCATACCACAGAATCTATTCCTGCTGAACTTCAGAATGTATCGCGCCATGGCCGCTGACGGCCGCGCCGGCATCCGCTGGCAGCGACCTCAAGGACCGCAGAGAAAGAGCACCCAGCGCCACGCTCACCAAAAGCGCAATCTGACAGTTGGCGCGTCCGACGTAGCCGACGGGCTCCCCACCCACCGCGGCGGCGATGTTGAGCGTCAGTGCCGCGATCGAAATGGCGAGCGCGTTGATGATCTGCTGCGCCATGTTCCACAGTACCGCCGCGCTCCCCATCTCCGGTGCCGGTACATCAGCGAAGGACAACGTGCTCAGGCCGGTGAAGAGCAGGGAGCGGGCCATGCCGCAGGCCGCCAGCACCCCGATCATCAGCCAGAACGGTGTCGCTGTAGAGAACCAGGCGATGACCGGAACGAGCAGGAGCGTCGCCATGGCAGAGCCCAACAGTACGGTGCGGAAGCCATACCGCCGCAGCGTCCGGGTGGTGACGAATTTGAGGACCAGATCGCCGCCATTCATCGCCAGCATCATGATTCCGGCTTGAAACGCGCTGTAACCGAATTCAAATTGAAAGAGCAGCGGCAGAACGAAGGCCGCGGCCCGCACCGGGACGCGTATCAGTACGCCGCTGCCCAGCGCCGTGACATAGTAGGTTTTGATGCGGATCGACTCCAACGAGACGATCGGGTGTGGGTGGCGCCGCAGATGATGCAGTGCCAGCGCGCTGAAGATGAGCCCCCCGATGACCAATAGCGCGGCCGGCGCCCACCGCGACAGGCTTTCGCTGATCCAGTCCAGCCCCGACAGCACACCGACGATGCCGATGGCGATCAGCGCGAAGCCCAGCGCATCGAAGGAACGCCTCGATGTCCCGCTCACATCCGGGAGGAAAAGCCGGGCCAGCACGACGGCCAGGACGCCAAACGGAACGTTGAGAAAGAAGATCCACCGCCACGACAGGTACGTCGTGATCAGGCCGCCGACCGCCGGACCGAGCGTTGGCGCCAGCAGCATGGGAATGGTGCTGATGGCCATTGCCGCAACGAGGTGCTCCTTGGGAGTCGCCTGCAGCTGAATGATCCGCGCGACGGGCGTCATGAGTGCCGCGGCGGCACCTTGGAACACCCGCGCGGCGATGAACTGTGGCAACGTTCGACTCGCGCCACAGCAAATGGAGGCGACGGAGAAGCCCACCAGAGCGGCC
>DATHMT010000061.1:0-50971 GCA_035486855.1 Steroidobacteraceae bacterium | reverse complement strand
GCGCGGGCCCACCAGGAATGAAGCCGATATCGGGAACTGCGCGCCGAATAGTTCGCGGGCGAGCGTCAGCAGCCGTTGTTCGTGCGCGGGATTCACGAAGCTGTTGATCAGGCAGATCGCAAGTCCCTGGATGCCGCAGCGCTTGAGCAGCTCCATCTCGCCCCGGGCCTGAGACTCATCGAGTCCGATCAGCACCTCGCCGCTCGCCAGTATGCGTTCCTGAATGCCGCGGCGCAGATAGCGTCGCACCAGCGGGCGCGCGGCATCGCCAAAGGGCCGATGCCAGCGGGCATCGGTTTGGTTGTCCATGGGCCGCATGCAGCGACCCGCATCGAGCATGTCGCGGTGCCCTTGCGTGGTCACGAAGCCGACCTTGGGCAAGGAGCGGGTCAGGACGGCATTGAGTCCCTTGGTGCTGGCATGATTGAACACCGCCGCATCCTGTACACCCAGGCGCCGTGCGCCCTCGATCACCGGCAGATGCGCGGCTTTCGCATTGCTGGGCACCTTGGTGACGTGAATCTGGCCGTCCCGCACCATGACGACGTCGGTGAACGTGCCGCCCACATCGACACTGAAGAGCGTGCGGCCCGTGCTCCTCTGCCCCATCTAGGGGGCTCCCAGCGGTTCGAAGGCCCCCAGCAGCGGGCCTGGTTCTCGGGACAGGGAGTGCAGGCAGCGAGCGCATTTGACGACCTGCCACCAGCCGCCTTCGCTCATGACCCGGTAGCTTGCCAGGCGCTGTGCGCCACATTCAGGACAGGCGCCCGGCACCGGTGTGCGCGGTGCGGAAACGGTGGCGGTGCTGGGGCGTGGGAAATTGTGCAAGGGTGTTACCTGGCGGTGGAGCGGGCCTGCAGGGGCAGCAGCATGGTACTGACTCCCCAGCCGACAAGAATGATCATGAACAAGGCGAGCCATTGGTTCAGCGCCATCACCGCCAGCCATAAAGGGGAGGTGACGAAGGTGGTGAGCGCGCCGGTTTGGCTCAGCAGTCCGGCGGTGGAGGCGCGATGCTCAGGCCCGGCTACCCGGGGTAGCAGCGAGGCCAGCACCGCCATGGCGGCACCGGTACAGATCAGCCACAGCACCAAGGCGCTGAGCGTCAGGCCGATATGGGTCCAGGGCGCGAACACTCCGAGACCGGCCACGCAACCAACGACCGCCAGCGCGCCAAAGACGCTGGCAGGGCGGCTACCGCGGGTGAGCATCACGCCGCTGAGTGTACTGCCAAGGATCATCACCACATTGGTGACGGCCATGATGCCCGAGGCGGCGCTGATGGTGATGCCGTAGTGATGAGACAGATACGGTGGCATGACCACGCTGACTCCCAGTCCCAGCAGTATCAGGATGCCGAAGGCGCTCGCCAGGCGCACGGGTGCCACGCCCTCGGGCGACCGGAGCAGGCCCAGAATCGACTGGCGCGGCCCCGGCCGGGCCGCGCCTGGGGCTGCAGGTTGCGGCAAGGCCAGACCGAGCAGGGCCAGCAGCACGAAGATCGAGCCATGGGCGAGGTACGCGAACCGCCAGTGCGCGCCCGAGGCGAACGCGGCCGAGATCAGCAGGCCGAGCGATGTGCCCACCGGCGTGTAACTCGACCACAGCGCCATGGCGGCACTCCTGCGCTCCGGGGGGCTGATGGCGATCATCAGCGCCGGCGCCGCGGCGTACACCAGCAGCGGCACGGCACCCTCGACAAGGCGCAGCATCTGGAAGGGCAGAAACGAATCCGCGACCAGGTACAGCCCATTGACCAGGGCGCCCACCAGGGCCGCGAGGATCAGGGCCGGGCGCGCACCCAGCCGATCGATGACGGCGCCTGACAATGTGCCGAAGATCGCCGGCAGCACCGCCATCAAGGAAATGAACAGGCCGAACAGCGCCGGTGAGGCGCCCGGCAGGCTCGAGATCTGCACCTGCAGTGGTATGGCCTTGGTCAGCGAAGCCGCGCTGACCACGCCGTACATGTAGATGAGAATCAGGCTGGCCCAGCCACCGTTCTTCATTATGGGTTGATGCGCCTGTGCGGTTGCTCTGGTAACTTAGCATAGGTATGAGGGGCTTAGGGTGTGGCGCAACATGAGCGGATCGATGACCCGGCGCGGCGTATTGACGGGCGCAGCGGCCATCGCCGGGGTCAGCGCCCTGCGATACTTTCCAAGTGCGCACCCGACCGACCACAGCGTCATTGGCCATGTGGTGGTCGATGAGCGACTGAGCGATTCGGCCACCTTCGCCGCCGGCATTCCGGGATCCCGCATTCACGCTGTGAGTGCGCTGGATGATCTGTGCAATCGCTGGTACACCAGCCTGCGGCGGCAAGTACTCGCCGACGCCACAGCGATTGCCGGGCGCACCAGCTGGATGGACTATGTGGTGATGCGCAGCTGCGCCGCGGAGATCGGGTACCGGGGCAGTTTTTATGCCGAACATCGCTCCGCAGCTGCTCAGCTGCGCGCAGTCACCTGGATTTTCACACCGCATTCCCTCTAGAGACTGCACCATGAAGCGATTCAAGCAAATCGTCGCTACCGCTCTTGCGATGCTGTTCGTGTCTGCAGCCTGCTCACCGGCTGTCGCCGAGACTGCCGCCCCGGATGCCACCTGGCAAGGAGCGCGTCTCGGATTTGTCGGACGCATGGTGAAGGACCTGGACCGCTCGGTAGCCTTCTACAAGATGATCGGATTCACCCAGGACCCGCTGGCCAATCCGGTGTGGCGCACCGATCCGGTGGTCCAGGGGCTGTATGGGGTCAAGGGCTTCACCACCCGGATGGCCAAGATGTACGTGGTGAATCCGGACTCCGGGCAACACTTTGTCGTGTATCTGCGCGAAGTGAAGGGCATCAGGCGCACCGATCGCAGCGCGCATACGCCCTGGACTCCCGGTGCCACTCACTTCGGCCTGGTCGTCGCCGATGCCGATCAGGTGTGGGCCACTTTGCAGGCCGCGGGGCTGCTGCATGCGCGCTCCTGGGGCGGCAAGCTGATCGCACCACCCGGACAGACCAAGGGCATGCTGGCCTACATCACCGATCCGGATGGCCTGGACATCGAGATCATCAATCAGCGTCCGGCGACACCGGCCCAGAACGGGCGGCCCGCCCAGCCGGCTTGGCAGCCTGGCGTGAATCACATGGGATTGGTGATTCTCGATGCCGACAAGTGCAAGGCCTTCTACTCAGGAACGCTGGGCGGGATCTGGCCCACGACTGCCTCACCCTGGCTCAAGGGCGATTTCTACGACTCGGCGGTGGGTGGACACGGCAACGTGCTGCGCTTCTTCAATGTGTCGTTCCCACAGGAAATCGCGCCGACCCTGCATATGAACCTGGAACTGGTGGAGTTCCAGAATCGCAAGACGCCGGTGCCCCCGTCAAAGATCACCGACAGTGGGGTCGGCTATATCGGGCTGCAGGTGGCGAATCTGGACAAGGCCCTGCCGCAGGTTCTGGCTGCGGGCGCAACCCTGGTGTCCAAGCCGGGCATCGTGACCATGCGCAGCGGTACCCGCGAAGTCATGGTGCGCGATCCGGACACCGGCGTGTTTCTGGAGTTGTTCGACCAGCCGCCGGCCAAGTAGCCAGAATGGGCGCAGACTGTGCGCCTGGGTCAGGGCAGCAGCCCGAACACCGCCACGCTGTTGGTGCTCGCCACGAACACCTTGCCATCCGCCACCGTGACAGCAATGAACTTGTTGGGCAGACCGAACTGGTCGCGTGAACCGGCCGCCTGATTGCTGTTATACAGCTCGGTCGCCAGGTTGGTGGCATCGTAGGCGTGCAGTACCGCGACACTGCCATGTTCGTGGGCCCACACGATGCCATTGGTCGTGCCGTTGGCCGAAACCACCGGCGATGTGCCCGGATAGGCGAAAGTCAACGGTGACTGCGAAGAGGGGGTCCCTGCGACCATGGCATTGACCACCGGGAACGCCAGCAGGTTATTGCCCACCGGACCGTAGTACAGGTTTCCGTTGAAATAGGCCGGGGTCGACCAGATGCCCCCGCCCAGCACCCCTGGCAGGTACTGCCAGATCTGGCTGTTGTTGCTCGTGGCGTTGAACTTGCCCATGTTGTCGCGATTGACGACATAGAGGTTGGTGTCCTTGCCCGCGCCGATCGCCAGATGTCGCACCGTGCCGCCACTGTCGGTCATATCGGGCAGCAGCAGCAGGCCGCCCGAGCCCAGATCCGTATCGTTGGCGGATTCAGTCACCTCATTCGACATGGTGAAATAGTCCGCCACGGTCGGGCTCGCGCCGGACAGGCTCAGCTTCAGGAAGGAGTTGCCGTAGTCGCCACCGGAGGGGAATCCCGCCGTCAGCGTGGTCTCGAAGCGGCCGTTGGCGGTCAGCAGATAGACATTTCCGGCGGCATCAGCGGCCGGTCCATCACCGGCCATCCAGATGGCCGGCCCCTGGTTGCCATAGCCGGCCCCGGATGAACCCGGAGCGACATTCAGGGCGCCACTGATCGCATAAGTGCTTTCGCTGAAGGCGATGATCCAGCCCCCGTAGTTCGCCAAGTCACAGTGCGACGAATAAGAGGTGTAGATCGTCCCATTCAACAGCAGCAGTGCAGCGCGCTCCTCATATTGTCCCGGAGCAAAGCTGGTTGAACCGTAGGTCGCCGTGATTTCAGTGGGCGCACCGGAATACTCCGCGCCCGTGGTCAGATTCAGGGCATGCAGCCGCTGATGGTAGTTACCCGACTGATCCTTCGACATCGCGACCGCAAAGAGTGTGCCATTGGGGCCGGCGCTCAGGTCGATGACCGGTGTCGAGGTGATGCCGATGGTGGGTACCACTTGGCTGCAACCCTGAGTATCGCTCGGCGTCTCGTTGGTGCCGTTGAGCGACACATGCCACAGGGTGACGCCGGTGTCCGAATCAAAGGCGTAGAGGGAATTGTTCTCCGTCGCCACGAACACCACATTGTGCGACACACCGGAGATGCTCAGACCCGACACGTACAGCGGCTGGGCATCGACGTAACTGTCGACGGCGAGATTGCGCAGCAGACCGAAAGTCGTCGAATTGACGTTGGCCGGCGTCAGCACGGTCTCGGTTGAATTCAGCCCGGAGCGCAGCAGGTCGTTCTTGTAGGTCAGGACATTGGTGCCGGTGCCGGCGGCCGTAACTGTCAGGGTCGCGGCAGTGCTCGTGGTGCTGCCGAGGCTATTCGTCACCACAACTGTGAAGGTAGAGCCGCTGTCACTCATCGCCGTAACCGGTGTCGTATAGCTGGCGCTCGTGGCACCAGAGATCGCGGTGCCGCCCTTCTTCCATTGATAGGTCGGTGCCGGATTGCCGCTGGCCACGACGGTGAAGGTCGCGGCCTGACCCACCGTTACCGAACGGTTGGCCGGCTGCGTCGTGATCTGTGGCGCGCTGTTGACGGTCAGCGTGGCGCCGGTACTGGTGACACTGCCCGCGCTGTTGGCCACCACCACGGTGAACACCGCGCCGTTATCGGTACTGGCCGTGACCGGCGTGGTGTAGCTGGCACTGGTCGCACCGGCGATCGCCGCGCCGCCCCTATTCCACTGATAGGTGAGCGCCGCGCCGCTGGCGCTCACACTGAATGTGGCTGTCTGGCCGACGTTGACGCTCTGGCTCGCAGGCTGGGTGGTGATCTGCGGAGCTGCGCCGCTTGCGGTGCCCACTGTCAATGTCGCGGCGCTGCTGGTTAGGCTACCAACGGCATTTGAGACCGTGACCGAAAAAGCGGCCCCGTTGTCGCCGCTGGTCGTGGCGGCCGTGGTGTAAGTGGCCAGAGTGGCCCCGGCAATCACCGCGCCATTGCGGCTCCACTGATAGTTGAGCGCAGTGCCCGATGCCAGGACGTTGAACGTTGCGGTCTGCCCCGCGCTGACGGTCTGGGCAGCCGGCTGCGTGGTGATCTGTGGCGGTGCGTCGACGCTGAGGAGGGCTGCACTGCTCGTCACAGTACCCGAAGCATTGCTGACCACGCAGGTGAAGGAATCACCGCTGTCCGCAGCGGTGGTCGTGGGCGTGGTATACGTGGCGCCGGTGGCGCCGGCGATGGCAGCGCCATTGAGCATCCACTGATAGCTCAAGGGCGCGGTGCCGCTGGCAGCGACAGTGAAAGTCGCGGTCGCGCCGACCGCGACGGTCTGACCGGCCGGCTGGGTCGAGATCTGGGGACTCACGGCGCCGGTAGGATTGGAGTTGGCGGCCGGCGTCACATCTGCGCCGCAGGCACTCAAAACGGCGCAAACGACCAAGCTGAGGAGGATGCCTGCGATCCTTCTTAACACTGTAGATCTCCCTGCACCATGCTGTCTGCCGCCCGCGCATCAGTGAATTCCTGCAAAGATCGCAGGCACAACCCAGCAAGTACACTAGTCGGTGAAGCGCGACAATAGGAGCATGCCGCTACCAGGGCGCAGGCTTGTAGTCCTTGAGAAACTGCCCCCAGACGTGGGTGCCGGTACGTTGGCCTTCAAATATGGGATCCACGATCCGGGCTGCGCCATCGATGATGTCCAGCGGTGGCGCAAAGCCCAATTCGGCCTTGCGGGCCGCGTGCACCGCCGGGTCTTCATCGGTCACCCAGCCGGTGTCCACCGCGTTCATGTGAATGCCATCGCGCAGGTAATCCGGCGCGCTGGTGCGCGTCATCATGTTCAATGCGGCCTTGGCCATGTTGGTATGGGGATGCCGGTCGGTCTTGATGGTGCGGTAGAACTGCCCCTCCATGGCGCTGACATTCACGATGTGCTTGTGTGCACCCGACGTCGCGGTCATCAGCGGCTTGAGGCGCGCATTGAGAATGTATGGCGCAATGGCATTGACGAGGTGGACTTCAAGCAGTTCCGGGGTTCCCACCTCATGCAGGCGCAGCCGCCAGCTGTTGATATCGCGCAGATCGATCTGCTGCCCGTCCTCGTCAAAGCGATGCGACGGGAACAGCGCCTCGTTACGCGTCATCGGGGCATGCGCCGTCAGGGGACCGTGAAGCATCTCAGGCAGGCTGGACAGCGGTGCCGCCTCCTTCGCCAGCAGGTGCGCGAAGAATGCCGCGGGCCGGCGCACGGTCTGGCAGGCATTGTTCAGGATGTAATCGAGCCTTGGTAGTTGCTCCAGCAGCAAGCGGGTGAACCGATCGACGCTGGGCGAGTGGCGCAGATCCAATCCATGGATTTGCAGGCGCTCGCGGAAACGGCCGAAGTCGCTCTGCTGGGCATAGCGTTCGGCCGCATCCACCGGAAAGCGGGTGGTGACGATGACATGCGCGCCGGCGCGAAGCAGCTTCAAGGCCGCCTGGAACCCGATCTTGACGCGTGCGCCGGTGACCAGGGCATAGTGCCCGGACAGGTCCGCGGTCTGCTCGCGTTTGGCGTAGTTGAAGTCCCCGCATTCGCGGCACAACGAGTCGTAGTAGCGGTGCGGCAAGGTGAAGGACTGTTTGCAGACATAGCAGTTCAGCGCCTGTCCCAGCGCCGGTGACGCCGCGCAGTCATCACTGGCCGGCGTCTCGGGAAGCCACAGCGGGGTGTAGCGCGTGGCGCGGCGCTGCTGCCGCAGACCGGTCTGGCGGATGATCTGCCGGTCGCGCTCGCGCGCCGCGGCCCGATCCGCGCGCCTGAAGGCCTTGGCCATTTTCACCAGATCGTGGCGTTCCGGTTTGGCGATGAGTCCGGCCAGCATCAGCAGTTCGCGGCGCACTTCCGCTGACAGCTGCGTCAAGTGCGCACGGTCCGCTTCGATGGCACGCAGCACCTCGATGCAGGTGCGTATGTCCGCCGCGGGCAGCGCCGGTGGCGGAGGTAGGTCGGTATTCATGGCGTCATTGTACGCAAGGGTTGCAGCAGCCGACCCAGGTCTGCTGTGATGGGTGCCATGGAGTCCATCCCCCCGGTACAGGAGGTTGCAGCGCAGGTCGTTGGCGGCACGCTGGGACGCAGCACCGATGTGGATGCCTGTGTCGCCCTGGTGCGGCGGGTCGACCGGTTGCTCGAGCAGGCGGCGCAGCATCTTCCGGAGGCTGGCGCGGCTCTGGCGTGCCGGATCGGCTGCAATTTCTGCTGCCACCTGCAGGTTCGGGTGTTGCCCCACGAAGCGATCGCCCTGTTTCGCTATCTGCAGTCGCAGATGCCGGCAGACACGGCCGATCGGGTTCGAGCGAAGCTGAAGGAATATACAGCTCCCTCAGCAGCTGCCCAGGCGCGGCGCGCCTGTGCTTTTCTGGTCGACGGGGAGTGCTCTGCCTATGAAGTGCGCCCCAGCGCCTGCGCCGCCTATCATTCATTGAGCCGGCAGCGTTGCGAACAGTCCTTTCAGGAACCTGCGCTGCCGGCAGGAACGGTGGCGCTGGAGTCGCTGATGGTGGTGTCGATGGCGCTCGAGGACGCAGTGAGCTTGGCCCTTCGGACCCGGGGGTTGAGTGATGTTCGCGGCGAACTGCATACCGCGGTCGCGGCACTGCTGGCCGATCCGGCGCTCATCGCGCGCTGGCGGACCGGACGGCCGTTGCTGAAGTCATCCTGAATGGCAAAGGAGCCTCGAATGGACCGTCCCCCGCTGCCGCCATTCACCCGTGAGAGCGCGGTGCAGAAGGTGCGCATGGCTGAGGACGCCTGGAACTCGCGCGACCCGGCGCGCGTGGCGCTCGCCTATACCCCCGATAGTCGCTGGCGGAATCGTGCGCAGTTCCTGCAGGGCCGCGAGGCCATCGCGGCGTTCCTGCGGCGCAAGTGGGATCAGGAGCTGGAGTACCGGCTGATCAAGGAGCTCTGGGCGTTCCTGGAAAACCGGATCGCGGTGCGCTTTGCCTATGAGTGGCATGATGATTCCGGCAACTGGTACCGCAGCTACGGCAATGAGAACTGGGAATTCGATGCGCATGGGTTGATGCGCATGCGCATCGCCAGCATCAATGATGCGCCGCTGGCGGCCGCGGATCGCAAGTTCCATTGGCCCGGCGGGCGGCGCCCGGATGATCATCCCTCACTCACGGATCTTGGCTTATGAAGAAAATTCTGATTTCCCTGGTCCTGGCATTCACCCTGATTGCGGGCGCGGGCATGGCTGCCGCGCAGACCGTGCTCATCACCGGCGCCAATCAGGGCATCGGCCTGGAGTTCGCCAAGGAATACGCCGCGCGGGGCTGGACGGTGATCGCGACCCACCGCCGCCCCAGCACCCCGGAGGAGCTGGCGAAGCTGGCGGCAAGGTATCCGAAGGTGCGCATCGAGCGCATGGACGTGACCGACCCCGATCAGATTGCGGCGCTGGGTGCCAAATTGAAGGGTATGCCCATCGATATCCTGCTGAACAACGCGGGCCTGGTCAGAACCGAGCCCGTCAACAAGCCGGGTGGCAATACCAACCAGATGTTCGGCACCCTGGACTACAAGCTGCTGGACGACTTCATTCATACCAACGTTGCCGGCCCGCTGATGATCACCGAGACCTTCATCGGCAATGTGAAGGCGAGCCGGCAGAAGAAGATCATCGCCATCAGTTCCGCGGCCGGCTCCGTCTCGGTGCCGCCCTTCATGCCGAATGGCTCACCGGTTCCGGATCATTACTGGTATCGCATCAGCAAGGCGGCACTGAACAGCGCCATGCGACTGCTCAGCGCTCAGTTCAAGGATCAGGGCGTGATCGTCGTGATGTTTCATCCCGGCGGCGTCCAGGTGGAGAGTTTCGGCGATGACAAGCTGCCCGGCTTCGTGCCTCCGGCCGAGGCGATCGGCAAAATGATCAAGACCATCGATGGTCTAACCCTCAAGGATAGCGGCCGGTTCATGGACAATGACGGCAAGGATCATCCCTGGTGACTGTACTCAACACTACGCGCCTGCGGCTCGAGCCCTTCAATGACGCCCACCTGGATGGCCTGTATGCCGTGAATGGCAATGCCGAGGTCATGAAATACATTTCAGGTCGACCTGAGACTCGTGAGCAGACCGCGGCGATCATCAAACGTGTCGAGGGTCATTGGGCGAAATACGGGTACTCGTGGTGGGCCTTCGTGGAACGCGCGAGCGGTGAGGTCGTTGGCGCCGGCTGTATCCAGAATCTTCGGCGCGACGGCGCCCATCCGGACCCGGCCTGCCCACTGGAGGTTGGCTGGCGTCTGCGGCGGGATCGTTGGCATCAGGGTTTGGCCATCGAGGCGGCGATCGCCATGACCGATTTCGCCTTCAAAGGCCTGCATGCCGAGGCGCTCTACGCCGTCTGCAATCCCGAAAACTCAGCCTCCGAGGCGGTCATGAAGCGACTCGGCATGCGCTATCGCGGGGTAGAGAAATGGTACGCAGCCGAGCTTACCACCTATGAAGTCACGCGCCCGGAGTGGCAGCGGATCAAAGCGCCCGAATGACCCGACCAATGAAAAAAGGCCGCTGCTTCGCAGCGGCCTTTCGCTCGGTCTTGTAGGGCCAGTGATGTGGGTTACTTGAAGTGTGCCGTGAGCTGCAGGTACCACTCGGCAGGCTCGTTGTAAGTACCCCCCAGTTCGCCGGCACCGATGTTCGGTGACCCGGTGGTGATGAACCGGTCGTCGGTGATGTTGGTGCCGCCGAGGGCCAGATCGTACATTCCACTCGGCGAGATGTAGTGGACCGAGGCATCGAGCATGCGGCTCGCCGGGTCACGTAGCTCCGGGGTGTTCAACGAGTCGTTGAACATTTCAGCCGTGTAGGTGAAATCGACGATGAAGCGCAGCTGCGCCTCATTGGCGAGCAGGTACGTGTACTCGGGATAGAAGGTCATCTTGTACTTCGGCGTCTTCGGCAGCCTGGCATCCAGCGGATTGCCTGCGACGATGTCGCAGACTGGCCCACCGGTCGCCGGGTTGATGGCAGTCGTCGGACATTCGTTCAGGCCGATCCCGGGCAGGATTTCCTGCGGAATGTTGGCGTTGGGATTGACGTAGGTGTAGTACGCGTCGATGTACGATCCTGAGAAGTTCAGTGACAGACCGCCACCGACCACCGACTGCAGCTCGAGTTCCGCACCCTTGATCTTGGCGTTGCCGGCGTTGGTGTACACCGGTGAAATGCCCTGCTGGATGTCGAGCTGAATGCCGTCATAGTCCGTATAGAAGAGGGCCGCGTTGGCCTTCAGGTGATGGTTGAACCACTCGGATTTCATGCCCAGTTCCCAAGTCTTGGTGTACTCGGGAGAGAACTGTGCAGCCGCGGCGGTATCGTTCGCGGAAAGACGGGTGGTCCAACCACCGGCCTTGAAGCCCTTGCCCCAGCTCAGGTACGCCATGGCGTCATCGCTGAGGTGCCACTGCGCCGCCACCGTGGGATCGAACACATTCCAGATCTGCTTGTTGTCACCGACCGGGAAGTAGCGATCGACGACCCCGCCGCCATACTGAAAGGCATAGGGTTGGTTGCCGGGGGTGCCGGCGCTGGTATCGCCGGCGGGAGTCCCTGGGGGAGTGGGGAAGAGCCCAAACCCGCCGGGACCGAGAGCTGCCTCGCACAGTGCGGAACCGTACGGGAAGCAGTTCAGATCGCCCTGACCGCCGATGAACTCTTCCGTCACGCGGGTATAGCGGCCGCCGGCCGTGAAACTGAACTGGTCAGACAGCTTGTAGTCCGCATGCACGAAAAACGCGGCCTGCTTGTTGTTGGCATCGTTCTGAATGTCATCCACGTACAGCAGCGCTTCGAACGGCACGTAGTCGTGCACGAAACCGGCCTCTTCGAAGTAATACAGGCCGGTGACGTAGTTGAGCGCGTCGTTGAAGGCCTTGCCGTTCAACTGGAACTCCTGGGAGACCTGCCACTGGTGCTGGTGGTCGGTGACTTCCTGGAGCGTCTCCGGCGTGCCGTCCAGGTCGGTGCCGATCGACCAGGTAATCTGGCGATAGCCGCTGATCGACTTCAAGGACAGATCGTCGTTGAACTGATGCTGCTCGGTCAGCGAGAAGCCGAAGTAATTGTTGTCTGCGAAGTCAGGCCCATTGGCATACGTGGTGTCGATGTTGCCGGTCTGGTTGGCAGCCGAGTCGTCGTACAACCGCGGGCTGTTCGAGCCCAGATAGGGCAGTCCGGCGGCAACGTTGGCGGCATTGAACGGCCCAGGCGGACCACCGACGTAGCCGGCACCGAGCAGCGCCGCGCCACCTGTGGACACTCCGGGAACGTGTGCCCGGAGCGACGAGCACAAGCCCGCAAATCCCGCGTTGGCACTGGAACCGACCGGAAATGCATAGACGCCCGGCGCCAACGCCGAAGCGCTCTGAACGTTCGCGTTGATCGTTGCAGCGTTGCTGCTGATACAGGTGTTGTACAAGGTCGAAAAGGTGGACGTGGTCAGATTGCCCTGATAAGTCGCCAATATGGTGTAGGGCAGAGCCTCCTGATCCTGGCGGTTCACGTCCGCCGCGAGGGTCACCGTATCCTTGTCCGAGGCCAGCCACAGCAATTTGCCGCGAACGGTTTGTACGTCATAGCCGCCGTAGGCATCCCCGGTCTGATAACCCGCCTTGGGATAGGCGTCCTGCGGGTCGACGACGAATGCCGTCTGACCATCCGGCACATTGCTCGGGTAGGGGATCACTTTCTGGTAGCCGTCACGGTTCTGGGTCGACACCGTGAGGGAGGAGAGCAGGGTGTCCTTGATGAGCGGCAGATCCATCGTGAACCCGAAGTCGCGCCGGTTCAGGCTGCCGGTCGTGACCTGCGCCGTGAACTTCTCCTCATTGCCCGGTGTGTGAGTGATGATGCTGATAGCACCGCCTTCGGTGTTGGCGCCGAACAAAGTGCCCTGCGGCCCTTTGAGGATTTCCACGCGGTCCACGTCCAGCAAATCCTGGTTGGCACCGATGGTGCGGGCCAGATAGATGCCGTCCAGATACACGCCGACCGCCGGGTTGAGGTTGAAGGCGAAATCGTCCTGTCCGACGCCGCGGATCGAGGCAGACAGCACCGAGCGGTCACCGGAGAAGGGGGAGCCTGCATCGAGATTGACACTCGGCGTCAGGTTGCCCAGCGCGTTGACGCTGACGAGATTGCGCTGCTGCAGGGCGTCGGCGGTGAATGCCGTGATCGCGATCGGTACGGTCTGCACGTTCTCCGAACGGCGCTCGGCCGTCACGACGACTTCCTGCAGGGAGTCCGAGCTGGCGGGGGTAGCGGGCGCCGCCGGTGGTGCGGTCTGTGCATAGACTGCGCCGGCACTCGCTGCCAGACCTGCGATCGACCAAAAGGCCAGTGGACGGCTGCGCCGTGCGCCGGTTCCGGGTCCCTTCGAAGCTGCTGCGTCTCTCATCCTGCGTCCCCCTGAAACAACATCTTGAGAATCGAGAGGTGGAGTCGGACGGCCGCGTGAGGCGGCCATGAGCCTTGAGTTCAAGGACGCGCGTTTTGCTGCGGTTCCGACGCCTCCCAACGACGCCGAAGCCTATCGCGGCGCTTCGCCGTGGTGCGCGGACGACAGCGCAAAGAGAAGCTGACAGCGCACCATAATCTGCAATACTGTTGTGCGCAACATACAGGTTGAGTGTCGCGCCCGAAATGTCGCACTGAATGACCGACCGTGGATGGGTCAACAGCTAAAGCGCTTGCGGTAAACTTTCTAAGGTGTTGATACCTCAATTGTGTCTTGCAAGCATTTCGGCCTCTGTGCCACATTCCCGACCCAAGCGAGTTCTGGAGCCTGAAAGATGGGGGTAGGGCTGGACCAAGAGCGACCCGGGCACTGGTCAACCGACGGCGTTGACCAGCGTAGAGCACTTGCCTATTGGGTGGACACGGTCTGCGATCGTTTCCTGGAACTCGACATTGATACTCCCGTGCGCAGCCACTTTCGGGCCTGCCTCGATCAGATCGACTTTGGGCCGGCTACGCTCAGTTTCGTCGGCGCCGCCACCCAGCGTATCCGCCGCACGCCGGCCAAGATTTCCCGCACCCGCTATCCGACCTTTTTCCTGATGCAGTTCCGCGTGGGACATGGAATTTTGCGGCAACGCGGTAAGGAGCTGCAGGCGCGCGCCGGGGAGTGCGTGCTGCTCGATGGCACGGAGCCCTATGAACTGGACTGTCCGCAGGCGACGACGGCCGCCATCCTGCGTATGCCGGAAGATTGGCTGCGCCGCTGGTTGCCCAATCCGGAAGTGGCCTCGCCCACCCTCTTCTCCCAGGGTGACTGGAGCTCCGCCCTGTGCGCGGCCATGAGCAGTCTGCGTCTGGAGAACTGCAGCGACCTGGCGCTGCCGCGCAACACCGTGGCGGAACAGATCGCCTCGCTGCTGACGCTCGCGTTGGGGCGGGGCAGCGAGATCGAAAGCCCCCGCTCGCTGCTCAGCGACCTGATCGTGACCTTGCGCGATCGGCTGGAGGAAACGGACCTGTCACCGCTCGCTGTTGCGGCGCAACATGACATCTCGAAGCGCACCCTGCACTACGCGTTTGCGGCGGCCGGCACGACCTTCGTCGAACAGTTGATGAAAATGCGCCTGGAACGGGCCCGCGAAATACTCAGCGATGTCCGGCAGGCCGCGCCGCGCATCGAGGATGTCGCGACCCGCTGCGGCTTCACCGACCCCAGCCACTTCGCACGCCGCTTCCGGCAGAAGTATGGGCACGCACCGCTGCAATACCGCCGCGCAGTCCTGTAGCGGCTTTTCGCGCTGTCAGCGCAATCCGTGCCGCTGCGAGTGCAACCGGGGCCCTGGCCGATTGCACCCCAGGATTCACTGCCTCATGCTCGGGTGATGGACATGCCCACCAAGCCGAAGCAGTTCCCGTTGCCCAGCTCGCTCAAGGTCGTACGGGGGACCGAGAGTGCCCAGGCCGCTTATCCCTACTACACCCAGTTCGAGCCAGCAGACGATCAGCGCTTCTGGTTCTACAACTCCATGCACTTTCCCGAGCCCATGTCGGCCTTCGACATGGTCACTGCGGAGGCAGCGTACTGCGCCCTCGGGGCATCGAATACACGAGTGCACTGTCTGCCGACGACCCTGGGGATCGACCATCGGATCATCAACGGCCGGGTCTATATCGGCGGCAACGCCGTTACCGATCCGCAGGAGATTGCGCGCCGACTGGAGGAGTTCAAGCAGCGCGCGTTCTACTATTACGCGAACTGGGAGCGGCTCTACGCTCAGTGGCGCGAGAAGATGATGGGCCTTATCACGGCGGCCCAGGAGCTGCCCAAGCCGCAGCTGCCGGAATTCGAGCCGCTCGCCAACGTGCACGCCGGTGTGGGCATCGCCGCGAATCATCGGCTCCTGGACACCTACCAGAAGACCCTCGAGGGGTACTTCCGGATGTGGCACCACCACTTCGAGTTTCTGCTGCTGGGCTACGGCGCGTACCTGACCTTCTTTGATTTCTGCAAGAAGGCATTCCCGGAGATCACCGACCAGACCATCGCGCGCATGGTGGCCGGTATCGAGGCTGAGATCTTCCGACCCGATGATGAATTGCGACGTCTGGCGCGCTGCGCCGTGGAGCTCGGCGTCGATGCGCATTTCGGCAAGCGGCTGTCCGCGAACGAACTGATCGCAACGCTGCAGACGCAGGGGCAGTCCGGTCTTGCATGGCTCAAGGAGCTCGAGGTCTCGCGCCATCCCTGGTTCAACATCAATGTGGGCGATGGCTTCTATCACTATCACCGCGCCTGGAACGATGACCTGTCCATGCCGTTCGCGAGCCTGCCGGACTACATCCAGCGGGTGAAGGACGGAGAGTCGCTGCATCGCCCCGTGGAAAAACTACTGGCGGAGCGCCAGCAGCTGATCGAGGACTACCGCGAGCTGCTGACGACCGGGGAGGAGCGGGCGGCGTATGACCAGATGATCACGCTGGCGCATCGGGTGTTCCCCTACGTCGAAGGGCACAAGTTCTACTGCGAACACTGGTACACCAACCTGTTCTTCAACAAGATCCGCGAATTCGGGGCACTGCTCGCGGAACATGGCTTCTTTGCCGACGCGGAAGATGTCTTCCATCTCACGCACTACGAGCTCGAGTCCGCCATCATCGATCTGATGACCGCCTGGTCGAACGGTTCGGCGCCGCGCGGCCCCGGCCGCTGGCCAGGAATCGTGGCCGAGCGGCGCGCGGCCATCCGCGAGTGGGCCAAGCACGAGACGCCCCCGGCGCTCGGGGTGGTGCCGGATGTGATCGACGATCCCGCCATCGTGATGCTCTGGGGGATCACGCGCGAATCGCTCGATGCCTGGTTATCGACCGGAGCCGATGCCGATCCCAATGAGCTCAAGGGTTTTGCCGCCTGCCGCGGTGTGGTCGAAGGCACCGCGCGCATCGTCAAGAGCGTGGATGAGATCTCACGACTGCAAAAGGGCGACATCCTGGTCTGTCAGGTCACCAATCCGACCTGGGCGCCGATCTTCAGCAAGATATCAGCCGCGGTCTCGGACATCGGCGGCTCCATGAGTCACGCTGCAATCGTCGCCCGCGAGTACGGTCTGCCCGCAGTCGTGGGCACCGGCAATGGCACCTCACGCATCAAAGACGGACAGCGTATCCGCGTCGATGGCGGGCGCGGTATTGTCACCATCCTGCAGTAGCTGGCGGCGGCGTGGCGCAGAATGATTCGGGCTTTGTCGGCTGGTTCGCCGAACTGGGTCTCGCCGATCGGCCCCAGGTCGGTGGCAAGGGCGGCAGCCTGGGCGAACTCGAGCGGGCCGGCATTGCCGTACCCCCTGGGTTTGTCGTCAAGACCGCGGCGTTCGAACAGTTCCTGGCCGCCGCGGAGCAAGAGGCGCCCATCAGAGCTCGCGTCGCGGCGCTCGACCCGGAGGACCTGGCTGGCGTCACGGCCCTGTCGCGGCAGCTGCGGGCTCGAGTCCATGCCGCCCCGTTGCCGCCGGACATCAGCGCCGCGATCGAGCGCGCTTACACCCGGCTCAATGCCCAGCAGCAGGCCGCGGTCGCGGTGCGCTCCTCGGCGACCACTGAAGATGCCGCTGATGCCAGCTTTGCGGGACTGCAGGACACGTATCTGTGGGTTCGCAGTCTTGAACAAACCTTGGACAAGGTCCGCAGCTGCTGGGGCAGTCTCTACTCGGTCGAATCCATCACCTACCGGCGCAGGCATGGATTTGCCGAAGCCGATGTCGCCATGGCGGTCGTCGTTCAGACCATGGTCGATGCGCGCACCGCAGGGGTCATGTTTACGCGCAGTCCTCTGACCGGTGACCGTTCGGTCATGGCCATCGAAGGCTCCTGGGGTCTGGGTTCGGCGGTGGTCGGCGGGGAAGTGACCCCGGATCGCTGGGTGATCGGCAAGATCACCGGCGAGATCTCCGTGCGCGAGATCTCCAACAAGCAGATCTGCCACGTGCCCCTGACCGAGGGCGGCATCGAGAGTGTCGAGGTCCCCGAGGCGCGTCGGCACACGGCGTGCATGAGCGATGAGGAATTGCAGGCGCTGCGGGCCATTGGGCGCAAGGTCGAGCGCCATTACGGCCGGCCGCAGGACATCGAGTGGGCGGTGGACCGGCATAGCGGCGCCATCCTGCTCCTGCAAAGCCGCCCGGAGACCGTCTGGTCTTCGAAGGAGGCAGCGCCTGTCGACCGACCCGCGGCGGATCCGTCTCTGCACGTACTGAAAATCTTTGGAGGAAGTCGATGAGTCTGACCGCCGCAGACGTTGCGGAGATCATGCGCCTGGTGGAGCAGTCCGGCTTCGATGAACTGAATCTGGAGATCGACGGCACGAAAATCAGCCTGCGCCGCGGGGCAGCTGCGCCAAGTTCTGCGACACCCGCAGCAGCACTCCCAGCGGCCGTCACGGATCCTGCCACAGCCGCTCGGCCGCCTCAGACGCCCACCGATCCCAACGCCGAAGCGCTTCCCGCGCCCTTGCTGGGCACGTTCTATCGCGCCCCGAAGCCCGGCGCGCCGCCCTTCGTGGAAGTCGGTGCGCAGGTCAGCGAAGACACCATCGTCGGCATCATCGAAGTCATGAAGCTGATGAACACGGTGCGGGCGGGCATGCGCGGGACCGTCACCGAAATCCTCGTCCTCGATGGTGCGCTGGTTGAATTCGGCGAGACGCTGATGCGCGTCCGCAAATCCGGCTGATCAGCGACGCCGTGCGCCGCATTCTGATCGCCAATCGTGGAGAGATCGCCGTGCGGATCATCCGCACCTGCCGCGCGCTGGGGATCGAAACCGTGCTCGCCGCCTCCGCCGCCGATCTCGACAGTGTTCCGGCGCGCCTCGCGGATCGGACGGTGTGCATCGGCCCGGCCCGTCCGGCCGAGAGCTATCTGAAGGTGGAGACCATCGTGCACGCCGCACGGGCGACACACTCGGAGGGCATTCACCCGGGCTACGGCTTCCTCTCGGAGCGCGCGGCGCTCGCGCGGCTGTGCGAATCCTCGGGTGTGGTGTTCATCGGTCCGACCGCCGCGCAGATCGAAGCCGTGGGCGACAAGCTGCGGGCCCGCGCCGAGGCCGAAGCGGCGCGCGTGCCGGTGGTACCCGGTGCCGCCGTCGGTTCGACCGATGAGGCGCTGGCGGCGGCCCGAACGATCGGTGCGCCGCTGCTGGTCAAGGCGGTGGGCGGCGGGGGTGGCCGCGGCATGAAGCGCGTCGATTCCCTGAACGACCTGCCCGCGACCCTGGAGCTGGCCGCGGCGGAGGCGGGCGCCGCATTCGGGGATGCAAGGGTGTACCTGGAACGCTACGTGGCCCGCGGCCGGCATGTCGAGGTACAGGTGCTCGGGGACGGGACCGGAAACGTGATCCACCTGGGTGAGCGCGACTGTTCGACGCAGCGTCGCTATCAGAAGCTGGTGGAAGAAACTCCGGCTCCGGGCCTTGCGCCGGCACTTCGCGCGGCCTTGCATGCAGCGGCCGTGCGCTTCGCGCAGCGTCTGTGCTACCGCGGCGCCGGCACCGTCGAGTTTCTGGTCGACAAGGAGCGCGATAGCTTCTACTTCCTGGAAATGAATGCCCGCATCCAGGTCGAACATCCGGTGACCGAGGCGGTGACCGGCGTGGATCTGGTCGCCGAGCAGATCGGCATTGCCCGCGGCGCCGGGCTGCGCCTGAGTCAGGCGGACATCCGCACCGCGGGGTGCGCAATCGAATGCCGGATCAACGCCGAGGATCCAGCCCTTGATTTTCGCCCCAGCCCGGGGCAGGTGACCGAGGCGCGTTGGCCTGAAGGGGACGGCATCCGGGTCGACACGCATATCGCCACCGGCGCGCGCATCCCGCCGTACTATGATTCGCTCATGGCCAAGATCATTGCTCACGCACCGGACCGGACCGGGGCCATCACGCGCCTGCGGGCGGCGCTGGCCGCCACCCGCATCCGTGGCGTCGACTCGAACCTGGCCTTTCAGGCACGGGTGCTGGCGAGCGAGGAATTTCAGGCCGGGGCCTTCGATACGGGATTCGTGACCCGACTGCTGGAGCGCGGCGCATGAGCGCCCTGCAGCTGGTCGAGACCTCCTTGCGCGATGGCAATCAGTCGTTGTGGGCGGCGCTGGGCGTCGATACCGCGAACACCCTGACCATCGCGCCGGTGATGGACCGGGTGGGATTCAAGGCCATCGATTTCACGACCTCCACGCACATGGGCGTGGCGGTGCGCTTCAAGAAGGAAGATCCCTGGGAGCGCATTCGGCTGATGGCGGCGGCGACTCCCAATACGCCACTGCAGTTCATGTCGACCGGGTTTCGCTTCATCTCCTGGGAAACGGCCCATCCGCAGTTCATGGCGCTGGTCTTCGAGGTGCTGGCGCGCAATGGCATCCGACGCTTCTGCCTCGCGGACCCGATGAACGACGCCGATTCCAACGTCGCCTGCGCCCGGCTCGTGAAGCAGGCCGGCGGTGAGTTTGTGATCGCCGCGCTGGTCTTCACCTTGAGTCCGGTGCATGACGATGCCCATTACGCCACCGCCGCCAGGAAGCTGAGCGAGAGTGTCGATATCGATGCGATCTACATCAAGGATCCCGGTGGTCTGCTGTCGCCGAAGCGCGCGCAGACTCTGATTCCGGCGATCAAGGCCGTCATCGGCAGCAAGCCGCTCGAACTGCACGCCCACTGCACCATCGGTCTGGCCGAACATGCCTACCTGGATGCCCCGGGCTATGGCGTGAGTGTCCTGCAGTGCGCTTCGGGCGCCGCCGCCGACGGCACCTCGAACCCGCCGTCGGAACGGATCGTCGCGAATCTGCGCGCGCTCGGCCATGAGGTCAGCGTGGATGATGTCGCATTGGCAGAGGTCAGTCGCTATTTCACACAGTTGGCGCAGGCCGAGGGCCTGCCGATCGGACGCCCGCAGGGATTCGACGCCGCGTATCTGCAACACCAGCTACCCGGTGGCATGGTCGGCACCATGCGGCGGCAGCTCGCGGAGAGCCGGCTCTCGCATCTGGAGGGCGCGGTGATCGAGGAGATCGGGCGGGTGCGCGAGGAACTCGGCTGGCCCATCGTCATGACGCCGTTTGCCCAGATCGTCATGACGCAGGCGGTCATGAACGTGACCACGAAGGAGCGTTACAAGGTGATTCCGGATGAGGCGATTCGCTACGCCATTGGACGCTTCGGCCGGCCGAATGTGCCGATCGATGCCAAGGTGATGGAGCGCATCGAGTCCTTGCCGCGCACCCGGGAGCTGCGTGCGGAAGCCGGCATGGCCTCCATAGCGGAGCTGCGGCAGCGCCTGGGTGTACACCTGTGCGACGAAGAGTTTCTGCTGCGGGCCACCATGCCCGCCGGGCAGGTTGACGCCATGCTGGCGGCGGGCCCTGCGGCGCGACACTACAACCCGGCACTGAAGCCCGTGCTGAACCTGATCCGGCAACTGTCGAAACGGTCGGATGTCGCGGATTTGACGGTCACCAAACCCGGGTTCAAATTGGAACTGCGCCGCCATGCGCGGTGATGCGATGCCCGCCCCCAAGGGCTTCATGTTCGATCTGGATGGCACGCTGCTGCTCAGCGACCGCTCGCTGGGGGGCTATGAAGTGCTGCCGGGTGCGGTCGAGGTCCTCAACGATCTGGCCGCGCGCTCGATTCCCTACCTCGTGCTCACGAACGGCAGCGCCTATCCGCCGCCCGAGCAGGCCAAGCGTCTGCGCGCACTGGGCCTGCCGGTCGCGGATGACCGCATGTTCACGCCCTCGAGCGTCGCCGGCGATGTGATGGCACGCCATAAGATTCATCGGGCGCTGGTGCTGGGCAATCGCGGCGTCGGCTTTGCGCTGAATGCGGCGGGTATCGAGACGGTGTTCACCGGCGAGCCGCGCGCGAGTGAGGTGGATGCGGTATTCGTCGGCTGGCATCCCGAATGTCACATGAAGGACATCGAAGCGGCCTGTCAGGCCATCTGGGCCGGCGCCAAGCTGTACGTGGCCTCGGATGTGCCGTTCTTCGCCACACGGCAGGGCCGCGCCATGGGCTACTCCTACGCCATCGTCGGTGCGATCCGGCGCATGACCAAGGCACCGATGATCCTCACCGGCAAACCTTCACTGCATGCGATGCGCTTCGTCGCCCGCAAGCTCGGTGTGCCGGTGCGCGAGGTCGGGGTCGTCGGTGACGATCCGGCCGTCGAGATCATCATGGCGCGGCGCGGCGGCGCCACGGCCTTTGGCGTCACCACCGGGGTCATGAAGCAGGCGGACTGGGAGCGGGAGACCGGCAAGCGCCGGCCGCACTTCGTGCTCAACGATCTGCGCGAACTGCTTACCAGGGCTCCGTGACACCGTCGTAGCGCAGGAAGCGCCCGGTATCGGCGATGGTCACCTTGCCGATGGTGCGGATCATGTTCTGGACGGTGAACGCTGTCGTGAGCATCTCCGGATACTTGACCAGTGATGCCTGGTGTTCAGTCAGCGTCGGTCCGGGATTGAACATCACGACCGTCACGCCATCTTTCTTGATCTGGGCCGCGACCAGCTGCATCTCGCGGTTCAGCGCTGCCTTGCTCAGGCGGTAGAAAATGGCGCCCGGACGCGGCGAGGCCTCACCGCTCAACGAGCCGTTGCTGGAGCTGATGGCGATGATCTTCTTCTGGCCGCTGGCCAGGACATTCTTGTAGAAGGTTTCGGAAACGATCAGCGGACCTTTGATGTTGACCGCCATGATCGTATCCAGCAGCGGATACTTGAGATTGCCGAAGCTCTCCACGCTCCAGTCGCCCAGGCACCCCTCGTCCTCCGCGGCGCACTTGGCCCGGTCGTTGTAAACCCCGGCGTTGTTGATCAGCACATCAATCGGGACCGCCGCAAGTTTTGCGGCGAGCTTCTGCGCCTGCTCGAGATTCGTGACATCCAGGCTCTCGATGCGCACTTTGCGGTACTTTGCCGCGAGGTCGGTCAGTGACTTGGGCGGCTCGGCGCGCCGGTGAGTGGCGATGACCGTCCATCCCTGTGCGGCGTACTCTTTGGCGAACTCCAGCCCGATGCCGGAATTCGCGCCCGTGATCATCACCGTGTCGGCCCGGGCGGCCGACGGCAACACGGTCGGCGCGGCGATCAGCAGCGCGGCCAGCAGCTGCAACCGGGCGGTGCGAATGGTCATGTGCGACATGTGAAAGCTGCTCTCCAGATGAGTGTTACTCGAAGATGTGGGCCGGGGCGCGCCAGGTGTCATGCCCCTCAGCCCAGGATCCAGAAATTCGGGCCGAGTCGGGCCTCGAGCTTGGCCAGTTGCTCACGGTGGATCTCGCGCACCCGCGCGGGCGTGATGGCCTCGCTGCGATCGACTTCCTCGATGGAGAGGCTGGTCTTGTCCTCGTACAGATGCTCGCCCGCCAGGCGTGCCTTCGCATCGTAGGGCCAGATGAAGGCCTGACGGCTGGCCACGTGGTACAGCCGGTCCGCATGTTCCACCGTATAGCCGAGCTGTTTGAGAATGGCGCCCTCCGCCAGCTGGTGGAAGGTGATCTCATCGCACACCCCCCAGTCGGCAACCGCGAGGCGATCATCGGAGTGCCAGAGCACGGCCTCGCCGACGCTATTGTAAAACCCCAGGACGCCCGCCTTGCCTTCGATGACACCCGGACGGGCGCCCCAGGTCACCCGGTACACCGGATGTTCCACTACCATGTCGGGGGCCAGGATCGTCGCGTATTCGCCGGCGCCCTCCAGGTGCACATGCCGCCAGAAATTCAGGAGAATGGCGCGATGCAGCGGATCGGTGGTCTTCGCCAGCAGTTTCTCCGTGGGGTGCATGCACTCATACACCTGCTTCTCGAAGCGGTTCATTTCCGTCCCCCATTTTTCGTCCGGTCTGTCAGCATATCAGGCCTATATCGGAGGGCACGTGGCTACGACTTTTGATCTCTCGGGCAAATCCATCTTGATCACCGGCGCAGGCCGTGGCCTGGGGCGTGCGCTGGCCATCGGCGCCGCGCAGGCCGGAGCCAGGGTGACCGCGTTCGATATCGATGCAGCCGCGCTGGTCGAGGTGCGCAAGGCCTCGGACTCGATCACCACTCAGGTCGTGGATGTCGCGGACCGGGCGGCCTACAACGCCGCTGCCGATCGCATCGGCAGAATCGACGGTGTGGTCAATAACGCCATGCTCATCCGCTACGATGCCATCGAAGCCGTGGACGATGCGATCCTGGACCGGATGCTCGCCATCGGCATCAAAGGCGCCGTCTGGGGCGTGCAGGCGCTGCTGCGCCACATGGATCCGGCCGTGGGCGGCGTCGTTCTCAATCTCGCCTCCCCAGTCGCCGAACGCGGCTTTCCCAAAACCGCCATCTACAGCATGGTGAAGGGTGCCATGGGCACTTTCACCCGCACTCTGGCGGCCGAGCTTGGACCGCGCAAGGTGCGGGTCAACGCGCTGGCGCCCGGATCGATTCCGACCCCGGGAGCGGTGGCGATCACGCCGCAGGCCGAGTATGAGCGTCGGGCGGTGAGCATTCCGCTGCGCCGTATCGGCAGGGATGAGGATGCGACCCAGGCTTCGCTGTTCCTGCTCAGTGACGCCGCCTCGTTCATCAGCGGTGACATCCTGCATGTGGATGGCGGCTTTCTGGCTTCAGCCTGACATACCGCCGTGACCAATCGCATTTACGCCATCCGCTATGGTCACCTGGATCGGCTCAGCCACCACAACTTCCTGGGGGGGGATGAGCACGCGCAGCGCATGCCGCTGGACTACTTCGTCTGGGCGATACGCAGCGGTGAGCACACCATCGTCGTCGACACCGGTTTTGATGCGGCGGCCGCCGCGAAACGCGGCCGCACGCTATTGCGTCCGGTTGCGCAAGGGCTGGCCGAGATCGGCATCGATGTACAGCATGTCCGCGACGTCGTGATTACCCATATGCACTACGACCATGCGGGGAACGTGCCGCTGTTCCCGCGCGCGCGATTTCATGTTCAGGATGCGGAGATGGCTTACTGCACGGGTCGCGCGATGACTCATGCGCACCTCGCGGCACCCTTCGATGCCGAGAATGTCGTGGACATGGTCCGTCGCACCTTCGAAGGACGGGTCGATTTTCATGCCGGGGATACGCAGCTGCATCCCGGCGTGACCCTGCACCATCTGCCCGGTCACACACTCGGTCTGCAGGCGGTGCGCGTCCAGACCGATCGCGGAGCGGTGGTGCTGGCCTCGGATGCGATTCACTTCTGGGCCAATCTGGAACGGGGCACGCCGTATCCCATCGTGGCGGACGTGGTTGGGTATCTGGAGGCGCTGCGCAAGCTGCGCGAGCTGGCCCCTTCGGTCGATCACATCATTCCCGGGCACGATCCGGGCGTGCTCAGGCGTTTTCCGGCCGAGCCTGGCATGCGTGACATCGTGCGCCTGGATTTGGCGCCCATTGAGTGAGGAGTGACATGAGCGAGTGTGGATTCATCGGGTTGGGTCGGATGGGGGGTGCCATGGCGCGGCGATTGCTCGACGCGGGCCACCGTGTCGTGGTGTACGACCCCGCTGCGACCGCCAGCGCTGCGCTTGCCACGCACGGTGCCGAAGTAGCGCCCACTGCCAGGGCGGTGGCGGATGCAACGCCGGTGGTGTTTCTGAGCCTGCCCAATCCGCCCATCGTGCTCGAGGTGGTGCTGGGTACGAAGGGCATTCGCGACGGCAACCGCATCGAGGTCTGCGTCGATCTGTCGACTTCCGGACCCGAGACTGCCGTGAAGCTTGCCGCGGGCCTGGCTGAACGCAAGGTTGCCTCGCTGGAAGCACCCGTTTCCGGTGGCATCAAGGGCGCGCGCGAAGGGACGCTGTCGCTGATGGTCGCGGGCCCGGCCGCGACCTGGGAGGAGGTGCGTCCATTGCTCAGCGTGTTCGGCAAGCCATTTTTCATGGGTACCAATCCGGGCGCCGGTCAGACCATGAAACTGGTCAACAACCTCTTGGGTGCCTGCGCGATCGCGATCACGGCCGAGGGCATGACACTGGGAATCAAGGCCGGCCTCGATCCGGCGAGAATGATCGAAGTGCTGAACGTATCCACCGGTCGCAGCAGTGCGACGCAGGACAAGTGGCCGCGCTCGGTATTGCCGCGCACCTTTGATTTCGGCTTCGCCGCGGGATTGTGCCTGAAGGATGTGCGCTTGTGCCTGGGCGCGGCGCACTCGCTGGGGGTGCCGCTCCCCGTCGGGATCGCGGTCTGCGACCTGCTGCAGCGCACGGTGAGCCGCCTGGGTCCGGATTCGGACTTCACCGCCATGGCGAAAATCGTCGAGTCCGATGCCGGGTTGGATCCCGACCGCACCGCTTGAGCGAAACAGTTATTTTGCGAGGTCAATATGAGCAGTGAACTTTTTGAGAAGGGCCTGAAGATTCGTACCGAAGTGCTGGGGGAGGCCTACGTCAAGAAGGCGTTGGCCGGCATGGATGATTTCAACCAGCCGCTGCAGGAGCTGGTGACCGAGTACTGCTGGGGCGCGGTGTGGGGGCGCGAGGGCCTCAAGCGCAGCGAGCGCAGCATGCTCAATCTGGCGATGATCAGCATCCTGAATCGTCCCCACGAGCTCAAGGCCCATATCCGCGGCGCGCTGACCAATGGCGTGACGCGCGAGCAGATCTGCGAGGTATTCCTGCAGGTGGCGATCTACGCGGGCGTGCCGGCGGCGGTGGACAGCTTCCGCATCGCCCGCGAGACCTTCGCGGAAGTCGACGCCGCCTGAAGCCCGGCATCCCCGGCCCGTGTTGCATTAGCCTACGGGTCGGGCATACCCTCATCGGCCGAATTTCAAGGTAGGGTTATCGTGACAGCTCATTCGGGATTTGACGCCAAGCGTCTTGATTTTCTAACCGCCGCGGTCGAGCGCGACATCGCCGAAGGGCAGTACTTTGGCGGCGTCATCAGCGTCAAGCGCGGGGGTCAGCCGGCCTATCACCAGGTGTTCGGCCACAGCAGCGAGAGCAAGGAGCGAGCGGTCGCCGAAGATTCGGTGTTCAGCCTGTTCTCGGTCACCAAGGCGTTTACCAATATCCTGGTGTTCCAGGCGATCGAACGTGGGCTGATGACGCTCACCACGCCCCTGTGCAGGATCATCCCCGAGTTCGGCGGTGGCCTGCGCGAGCGCATCACGATCTTCCACCTGCTCACCCACAGCACCGGCCTGCCGAGCATGTTCGAGGCGCGTCCGGGCATGTACATCGATGTGCTGGCGGACACCATCGCGGCCATCGTCGAGGTGGCACTGCCGGTCGAGGCCGCGGGCCAGAGCGTCGGCTATGCGCCGCTGTTCAATCATGCGCTGCTGGGGGAGGCCGTGCGGCGCGTGGATCCGAAGAAGCGCTCCTACAAGGAGATCCTGCATCAGGATCTGTTCGATGCGCTGGGCATGAAGGATACGGCCATGGGCGTGCGGCGCGATCTGAAGGCGCGGCACCTGGTGCCGGAGTTCCGCAACAACTATCCCATCAAGCATCTGGGCCACAGCAATCTGGGGCCCAATGGCGCATTCGAAGAGGAGAATGTCGAGATGCCCTGGGTGGGCGGTATCTCCACCGCGCATGACATGATGCGTTTCGCGGAAATGCTGCGCTGTGGCGGAAGCCTGGACGGCAGGAGCATCGTCTCGCGTGCGATGGTCAAGGCCGCGAGCACCATCTGGACCGGCGACAAGCCCAATGAGTTCTACGCCAGCGGGATCCGGGCGGCCGGCGGCATTGCGCCTCCGGCGAACATCGGCCTGGGATTCTCGATCCGCGGACCGCAGATGGGCACCAGCATGTTCGGCACGCTGGGGTCGCCCGGCACCTTTGGCGCCCATGGCGCCGGCACCACCATTTTCTGGGTCGACCCGGAGCGCGACATCAGCTTTGTCGGTCTGATGACGGGCCTGATGAAGACCATCGACAATCTGTGGCGCTGGCAGAAACTCTCGGACATCCTGCTCGCCGCCGCGCTGTAGACATGATGGCAACCGCGGCCGCCTTTGACTACGTCATCGTTGGCGCGGGCACCGCCGGCTGTGCGCTCGCGGGCCGCCTCGCCGAGGATCCCGGCACGCGGATCTGCGTGATCGAGGCGGGCGGCAGCGATCAGCGTTTCCTGATCAGCACACCGGCCATGGTGGCCGCCGCGATCGGCAGGCGCGATCTGAACTGGCGCTTCGAGACGGTGCCGCAGGCTCATCTGAACGGTCGGCGCATCCCGCAGCCGCGCGGCAAGGTGGTGGGCGGCTCGGGCTCCATCAACGGCATGGTCTATTCGCGCGGCAACCCGCGCGACTATGCCGACTGGGTCACTGCCGGAGCCACCGGTTGGAGTTACGCGGAAGTGCTGCCGTACTTTCTGCGTAGCGAAAACAACCAGGATCTGCCGGTCTCGCGCTATCACGCTCATGGCGGACCCATGAATGTGATGCGGCCGCGAAATCCGAATCAGCTCAACCACGACTTCATCGCGGCGGCGCAGAGCCTGGGTTTTGCACGCACCGAGGATTTCACCGGGGTCAGCAACGAGGGCGTTGGCTTGCGGCAGGGCGTGATCCGGGACGGGCGACGCGAGACCACGGCCAAGTCGTTTCTGCGCCCGGCACTGGCGCGCGGCAATGTCACGCTCTACACCGAGGCGCTGGTGCTGCGCGTGATCGTGGAGCAGGGGCGCGCCGTCGGGGTGGTCTATGAGCGCGAGGGTCGCAATCACGAAGTGCGGGTGACGCGCGAAGTGATACTCAGCGCCGGTACGATTCAAACGCCGCAGATACTGCAGCTGTCAGGCATCGGTCCCGCGGCGCAATTGCAGGCCAGCGGTGTGCAGCCGGTCCTGAATCTGCCGAGCGTGGGTCGCAATCTGCACGATCATCTGGCCTGCCCGGTGCTCATGGGTACGACGAATTCAACCTCATATGGCATTTCGGCGAAGGCGTTGCCCCGCGGAATGTGGAATGTCTTTCAGTATCTGGTGGGTCGAACCGGCCCCTTCGCCAGCAATGTGTTCGAGTCGGTGGGGTTTCTTAAGACCAAACCGGATCTTGATCGACCGGACGTGCAGTTTGTGTTCCAGCCCGCGGCGCGTCCCCGGCCGACCTTTCCGCTGCCACTCGGTCACGGCTTCGCCATCAGCCCGGTATCGCTTTATCCCAAGAGCCGCGGCAGCGTCACCCTGCAAGGCCCCGATCCACACCTGGCACCGGCGATTGATCCGGCCCTGCTGAGCGTCGAGGAGGACATCCAGCCGCTGGTACGCGCCATCAAACTGGCGCGCCGCATTCTGGGTGCGCAGAACTTCGCCCGCTATCACGCGACCGAGCTCGCGCCGGGGGTGGCCGTGCAGTCCGATGAGGGCATCGCCGAGTTCATCCGCGCCAGTTCCTACACGGTTCACCACCAGGTCGGCACCTGCCGCATGGGTGAGCACCCCGAGGCCGTGGTGGACTCACAACTGCGGCTGCGCGGTCTGGATGGTCTGCGAGTCGTGGATGCCTCGGTCATGCCGCTCCTCATCGGCGGCAACACCAACGCCGTGGCGGTGATGATTGCCGAGAAGGCTGCCGATCTGATCCGCCAGCGGCCGTTGCTGGCCCCCGCACCACCAGCGCCCGCACAGGAGCCTTGAATGGCCATTGAACACATGAAGACCTGGAAAGTGGGTCGGGTGGAAATCACCCGGCTGGTCGAGGTCTGGAAGTGGGAGGACGACATCTGGATGGTGCTGGAGGACAGCAAGCCGGCGATCGTCCACACCCAACCGTGGCTGCTGCCCGACCATGTGACACCCGAGGGTCGGATGTTCATCAATTTTCAGGCTTTCGTGGTGAAGGCCGGCCACCGGCGCATCATGGTCGACACCTGCATCGGCGCCGATCGCGAGCGGCAGTTTCCGGTGTTCACGAAAATGCGCACGACGTTCATGCAGGATCTGGCCTCGCTCGGCATCGGTCCGATGGACATCGACACCGTGCTGTGCACCCATCTGCATTTCGATCACGTCGGCTGGAACACGCACCTGGTCGATGGCCGCTGGGTGCCGACCTTTCCCAAGGCCCGCTATCTGTTCAGTCGCAAGGAATACGATCACTGGCTGATGCTGCGCGACACCGGTGGCTACCACGGCATCAATCACCTGAGCGATGCCGTAGATCCGGTGATCGAGGCGGGACTGGTGGACTTCATCCCCCATGATCATGCCCTGAGCGAGGAAATCCGTTTGTTTCCCACTCCCGGCCACACCCCGGGGCATGTCAGTGTGCACATCAGCTCGCAGGGCCAGGAGGCGGTGATCACCGGCGATATGATGCATCACCCCATTCAGGTCGCGCTGCCCGAGCATGCGGCGACCTTCGACATGGACAAGCCGACCGGCGCCAGGACCCGCACCGAATTCGTCAAACGCTTCACTGAAAAACCGGTGCTCGTCATCGGCAGTCATTTTGCCGATCCGGGTGCGGGCTACATCGTGCGCGATGGCGATGGCCGCAAACTTAAGTACTAAGTCGGAAGGATCACCATGGGTCAGGCAATTCCGGACTACCCGATCGATCTGTTCAGTCACGAGTCGGTCCGCAATGCGCGCGTGGTCGATGACACGCTGCGCGAATTTTCACCCGTGGTGCGGCTGGCCGACGGCACGGTGATGATCACGCGCCATGCCGATGTAACCGCGGGTCTCGCCGACTGGCAGACGTTCTCCAACAGATCGCGCCCCTGGCACGACCCGAATTCACTGCGCCCCGAGATTCTGCTCACCGATGATCCACCGCGTCACACCCACGTCAGGCAGGCGCTAGCCCGCGCCTTGTCGACTCAGGTGCTGGGGAATCTGCGGCCGTCGTTCGAGCGCGACGCGACGGCGCTGTTCGACAGCCTCATGCAACGGCAGGGCGAAGAGATCGACGCGGTGCGTGAAATCACCCAGCGCTTTGTCTACAAGGCGCTGCCGGATGCCATCGGCCTGCGGGTCGAAGGCCGCGAACACATGTACGCCTTCAGCCACATGGTCTGGGCCACCATGGGACCGGAAAACGCATTGTTCAAGGAGGCCATGGTGAATATCGAGCCCGTGCTGGCCTGGCTCGAGCAGTGCTGTGACCGTGACAATCTGTCCGCCGGCGGCATCGGCATGGTGCTGTATGGACTCGCCGACGATGGTGTCATCACCCAGGCCGAAGCCAAGCTGCTGCTGCAGACCGTCCTGGCCGCCGGGGCCGATACCACGATTCTGACCATGGCCAATGCCATGTACGCCTTCGCGAAATTTCCGGACCAGTATCAGAAACTGCGCAGTGATCCGAGCCAGGTGCGCGCGGCGTTCGATGAAAGCCTGCGCTGGGATTCGCCCTCCCGCATGGCAGGGCGGATCACGACCCGGGAAGTCGCCATCGGCGGCTATACGGTGCCGGCCGGGCAGCGAGTGGGGCTGATGTTCGCCGCGGCCAACCGCGATCCGCGCGCCTGGGAGCGACCCGATCAGTATGACCTGGGGCGCGATCTGAGAAAGCAGGTGGGCTGGGGCTATGGCATCCACGCCTGCGTGGGGCGGGTGCTGGCGCAGCTGGAAGCCCATGTGTTGCTGACCGAGACCGCGCGTCGAGTCGCGCGCTTCGAGATCGCCGCGGAACCCACGCCCTGGATGACGACCATCGGGCATGGACCTGCGAAATTGCCCCTGCGGCTCTACGCGCAGTGACCGGCATGCACTCAGGTCATGCCGAACAGGCGGACGATGTAGTAGCTGTCGAGGTACTCGCGCAGCTGCGCGATCTGCTCACCGCGCACTTCAAAGGCCCAGGCATAGCGATTGTCATAGGCACGGCCATCCTGCAGATGCCCGGTGCCATGGGTCTCCACCAGTACCAGGGATCCGTTTGAAGCCATGGACAGAATGCGATTCGAGGGGCTGCCCTTCGCGAACATGCCGCGGATGGGTTTCAGGAACTCATCGACGATGACATTGCGTCCCCGGTACTCGCCGGCACCCGGCATGTCACGCGCCTGCGGCAGCCAGGCCGCATCTTCGGTCAGCAGTGCGCGCACGCCCTCGAGGTCTTCGGCATTCAGCAGCTCAAAGAATCTTCTCACCACCGCCTCGCCCTGCGCATTGGACTGACTCATGGAACGCACCCCTTCGAACTCAAGTATGTCGATCGTATGATCAGCCAAAAAGACTTCGATGTCATCGCCGTCGGCAGCGGTCACAATGGCCTGGTCGCCGCCGCCTATCTGGCCAAGGCCGGCAAACGCGTATTGGTGCTGGAGCGCAATGCGTGGCTGGGTGGCGGGGTGGTCTCGCGCGAGCTGACACGACCGGGCTTTCGCCATGACCAGCATTCGATGACGCATATCTTCATCCAGGCGAATCCGCTGCTGCAGCGGGATGAGCTGGGACTGAAAAGCCGCTACGGCCTGCGCTACCTGTTCCCCGAATCGCCGATGATGTCGGTGTTCGAGGATGGCTCGACGCTGGCACTGCACCGTGATCCCGCCAAATCCGCCGCTGAGATCGCCAAATTCTCCAACAAGGACGCCGAGGCTTTCCTGCGCTTGTCGGCACAGGCACAGATCTGGCTGCCGATGCTGGTGTCCACGCTGTATACACCGCCCATGCCCCAGGGAGCCGGTCACGCGTTCCTGGACCAGAGCCGCGAGGGCCAGCAGTTCTGGCGCGCGATGCAGATGAGCAGCCACGACGTGCTGGCGGAGTACTTCGAGCACGACCGCGTGCGCGCACATTTCGCCCGGGTCGCGGGTGAGAATCTGGTGTCACCGGATGAAAAGGCGACCGGGCTCGGCGTGTTCGTGTTCCTGGGGTTCCTCGAGGCCTACGGCTTCGGAGTCCCGGTTGGCGGCAGCGGCAGGCTGACCGAGGCGTTGACCCGCTGCATCGAGGATCGCGGCGGCACCGTGCTCGCGAGCCAGGACGTTCGCGAAGTCGTGGTGGCGAACGGTCGGGCCTCCGGGGTGGTCACTGCGGATGGCAGTCGCTACAACGCGCGCGAGGCGGTCATCGGTGCCATTCATCCGCACAAGCTGTCATCGATGGTCGCAGGCCTTGATCCGCAGGTGCGTAAGGCGGCGGAAGCAACCCACATCACCGAGGCCGCCTGCGTCACGGTGCACGCGGCACTGGATGGGCCGCTCAGATTCCGGACGCCCGATCCGGTGCGGTCCGTGATGATCGAACTCATGCCGCCGACCTATCGCGAATTGCGTGAGTGTTTCGATGACCTGCGCTATGGCGGCTTCATGCGAACCCATCTGCTGGGCCTGGGGTCGCTGTCCATGTTCGATGACACCCGCACGCCTCCCGGTAAGGGCGTCGCGCACATCTGGGACTATGCACCCTACGTGCGGCCGGATGGCAGGACCTGGGATGAGGCGAAGGACGCGTATGCCCGCAGCATGCTCGAGCGCCTGCGGGTCTATGTCGCAAACGTCGATGAGGTGTTGCTGGACTTCCATTGCGACAGCCCCGTCGACATGGAGCGTACCTCACCCAGTTTCATGCGGGGCGATCTGCACGGCATTGCGACCACCAGTTATCAAAGTGGCGCGCATCGCCCCACGCCGGATCTGGGTCAGTACCGGGTGCCGGGGATCGATCGACTGTACCTGGTCGGTCCCTTCCAATATCCCGGCGGGGGCGTCTTTGGCGCGGGTCGGGCCACCGCCCAGGTCATGTGCGATGACCTCAAGATCGATTTCGGAAAACTGGAAACGCCGGCATGAAGCTGTATGGCCCGGATCGCCGGGAGCTCATGACCGTCAGTCATCTGGAGCGCGAGGGCAACAACCTGGTCATCAAGGCCAAGGTTTTCGGCACCATGCCGCTGACGGCGACCCTGACCCCCGAGCAGGTGCGCGAGGGGCTCAAGCTGCTCGGACTGCGCGGCGTCCTGTTTCTGTTCAGCATGCTGTTCCGTGGGGCCACTTCGCAGGCAGGGAGCCGTTAGATGACGCAGTCCATGAAGGGCAAGGCCGTGGTGATCACCGGTGGCGCCGGAATGATCGGTCACGCCGCCGCCATGACCCTCGCCCGCGCCGGTGCCGATGTGCTGCTGGTGGACATCAACGCTGCGGCACTCGCCGCGCGCCGGGGCGCCGTTGCAGCCCTCGGCGGGCGCGTCGACACATGTGTCGCCGACGTCAGTAAGTCGGCGGACGTGCAGGCATATGTGGCGCGCGCGGTCGAGGTGTTCGGGAGAATCGACGGGTTTTTCAACAATGCGGGCATGGAAGGCAAACTGGGCCCGATTTACGAATACGACGAGGCCGAGTTCGACCGGATCATCGCCGTCAATCAGAAGGGCATTTTTCTCGGGCTGCGCTACGTGTTGCCGTTGATGCTGAAGCAGGGCCACGGCGCGGTGGTCAATACCGGCTCCATCGCCAGCGAACGCGGTCTGGCCGGCGCCTGCGCCTACAACGCCACCAAGCATGCGGTCATCGGTCTGACGCGAACCGCCGCCAGCGAAGTGGGCAACCAGGGCGTGCGGGTCAATGCGGTGATGCCGGGAGTGATCGACACGCCGTTACTGGAGGCGATGCTGCGCATGATGTTCAACGGCGATGTCGCCGCCGGCAAGAAGGTCCTGGGGAAGGTCGCCACCATGGATCGGATCGGTACGCCCGAAGAGGTGGGCGAAGTGGTGACCTTCCTGCTCTCCGATGCCGCTGCCTTCGTCAATGGGGCGGCTTGGGCCGTGGATGGGGGTGCCTTGGCGACTATCCGGCACTGACCCCGCGCGGACGTTTCGGCACGAACGCCAGGAACCGGCGCGGATTGTCAACGGTGATTCGGTGCAGCGTCGCCTCATCGACGCCCGCGGCCTTGAGCTTCGGCACGAACACCGTGATCGGCCGCGCGTAACCGCGAGAGGCATCGCCCGAAATCAGGATGTGGTCCGCGAATCCGGCCTCAATCAAACCCATCACCAGCGGTACCACCGGGGTGTCACGCGGGCTGCCCTGGCGATCGAAGCCCACGAAGGCGCCACGACGGCAGAGGGCCTTGTGCACATAAAGGTTCGGATCGGTCAGATTGCCCAGATGTCCGATGGCAACGCGGTGCGGATCCACGCCCGCATCCTCCAGGATGTCGAGTTGCTCGAGGGCGGATTTTCCGGGTATGCCGGTGTGCGTGAAGATGGGCAGGTTGGTGGCCAGGTGCGCCTTGCCCACGGCGCGGAACACGCGCCGTTCCACCGCCGTGATGTCGTCCCATGATCCGATTTCACCGAAGGCGCCCGCCGGATACTCGTCGGCCTGGCGAATCAGCCTCTGGGTGAGCTGCGACTCGCTCAGCGTTGCCAGTTCCTTCGGATAGAAGGGCTGGGTGTAGAAGCCGGCACCCTTGACCACGGGCAGGCCGGACATTCTTGCCGCGTCACGAATGAATTTGAGGTCCATCCCCGCGCCTTCGAGGCTGGCATCGACGATGCACGCGACTCCGTCACGCTGCGCATCGCGCAACTCCTGAGCCATGAGTTCCACGTGGCGCATGGGATCCGGACCGGGCGCCGCCGGTGGCGGACCCGAACCGACGGCGGGTGGGGTGATGCCCTGTGCGATGAGGACTGCCTGGGAAGCGGCACGGAACCGATCGTTGAAATCCTCGCCCAGCGACAGATGTTCGTGGAACAGGGTCGCGCCACCAGCGAGTTCATCGGGCAGATAGTCCCTGAACAAGGTGCGGATGATCGCGCCTTTGGGAAAGCCGGGCGCCTGGGCCCCGGCGAGCCTGGAACCCGTAGTCAGGGCGATTGCGCCCAGGCCCACCATCTGTAGTGCATCACGACGGGTCAGCCTTGGCATATGAACCTCACGGGCGGGTGAATCGGCACTGTATACCACGTTGGCAGGCGCTTCTTGCACTGTCAGCCGCGCGCTGCATTCTGCGGCGCTGCATGATTGGGCCACGGCTTCATGAGGCGAGGGTTCATGCTCACCATCTATCACTGGGAGCCCAACGCAAATTCGGGCAAACCGATCCTGGCGGCCTACGAGAAGGGCGTGGAGTTCGAGAGCCGCTACATCGACATGCTCGCCTTCGAGCAGCATGCGCCGGAGTATCTGAAGGTCAATCCCAACGGCACCGTGCCGGCGATGATCCACGACGGCGTCCTGGTGCCCGAATCCACCGTGATGATGGAATATATCGATGGCAGTTTCGAGGGTCCGAAGCTGCGTCCCGACGATCCTTTCGAGCGCTGGCGCATGCGCTGGTGGTGCCGTTATTTCGATCAGGTGATCGGACCGTCGATCAGCATGTTCGGCTGGAGCTTCTTCGTCGGTCCGGCCATGCGCATGCGGGATCCGGAGGAGCTCAAGGCGCGCATCGAGCGCATTCCGCTCAAAGAGCGCCGCATCGCCTGGTCGAAGGCCATCTACGGCACCTTTTCGGCTGAGGAAATGGCGGAGTCGGGCCGCAGAATCGCAGTCGGTGTGGAACAGCTGGAAGCTGCCCTGAGCGAGCGGCCCTGGGTCGCAGGAAATACCTACTCGATCGCGGATATCGCAGGCTTCAACATGCTGGCCGGGCTGCCGCTGATGAACCCTCAGGTGGTGAATGACACCCTCACGCCCCACCTGCTCGAATGGCTGCGCAGGATCAATGAGCGCCCGGCCATCCGCAGAAGTTTTGCGCTGGGGCGAACCGAGCTGGTGAAGCGCTATGCGCACCTTGACCGCAGGAACGCCGCGGCCACGGGAGGCGAGCATGCTTGAGCTGTATCACTGGGAGCCCAATGGCAGCGGCCTCAAACCCCTGATCGCGCTGCATGAGAAGCAGCTCGAATTCCGCAGCCATTATGTCGATGTGCCGGCCTTCGAACAATATCGACCGGGTTTTCTCAAGCTCACGGATGAGACCCGGGTGCCGCTGGAGGGTGAAGGACCGATTCTGATCCACGATGGCAGACAGATCACCGAGTCACTGTTCATCATCGAGTATCTCGAGGATGCTTTTCCGGGGAGGTCGCTGCGGCCCGCAGAACCCATCCTGCAGGCGAGGATTCTGGCCTGGGCGCGCTTCATCAACGAGGTGCTCATGCCGGCCGTCAGTACGCTCGGTTGCCGCGCCTACCTGGCACCGAAGCTCAAAGGGGTCGACCGAGCGAGGCTTGCCTCGCTGCTTGAGCGAGTGCCGATGAAGTACCTGCGTGAGGCCTGGCAGAGCGCCTTCGACAACAGCTATCCCGATGAGCTCATCGAGGACTCGCGGCGCAAGGTGGCCCTGGGCGTGCGGCGGCTCGAGGACGCCTTGTCCGGCGCGCCGTGGCTGGTCGGCTCCTCGTACACCCTGGCCGACATCGATGCCTTCTCGATCTGCAATTCGCTACCGACATTGACCCCGGAACTGATGAACGCCAGCGTCACGCCCAGACTGCTGCAGTGGCTGGCGCGCATGCGTGAGCGTCCGGCCGTGCATGCGGCGCTTGCGCTGAGCCGCACGGGCAAGCCCGAACAGGCCTTCGCACCCGGACCGGAGCATTCACGTTGGGGATGAGGCGGGTCAGTCCTTGATCGGCGCAGCGCGGCGTTCGGCGACCAATGCGCGCCGCCGCTCTTCGAAGCCACCGCGGCCCGGCGGCACCTGCTGATCGCGCGGAAACGCCGCGTCCAGCATTTCGTACAGCTCGCGGACCTCAGCGCGGAATTCCACATGGGTGAGGATGTAGGGGGCATTGGCGCGGATGCCTGCGACGACTCTCGCACCCACCTCCTCAGGATCCATCCAGGAGGCGGTCATCTCCCTGATCGCGGCCCGCGCGACATCGTTCGGGGCACTGGCCTCGATGATGCGCGTGCGGGTTCCGCCCGGAAACAGGCACGACACGCCAATGCCATGGGGGGCCATCGACAGCCGGAGCGATTCCGTGAAGCCCCGCACGGCGAACTTGGCGGTCTGATAGGCGCCCAGGCCCGGCAATGGCAGCGGCACGAGCCCGGCCATCGAGGAAGTATTGACGATATGCCCACCTTCCCCATGGCTGATGATCAATGGCGCGATCACCTTGGTGCAGTTCACGACGCCGCCCAGATTGACGCGCAACGCCTTATCCCAGGCGTCGAAATCGGGGTCGAGGGTATCGCCGCCACCGCCGATCCCGGCATTGCTGCAGAGCACGTGAATCCTGCCGAACACGCGCAGCGCCTCGGCGGCGGCGGCGCGAACCTGTTCGCGATCCCCGACATCGGCCTGAATCAGGTGCAGGTCCCGGCGCTCTTGCAGCCTCGACCGCAGTTCATCCAGATAGGCCGCATTGAAGTCGACGATCACGACTTTCATGCCCTGCTGCAGCAGGTTCTGCGCCATGCCGTAGCCAATGCCACTGGCACCACCGGTCACGAAGGCGACCCTGTCCTTGAATGTCCTCATAGGGCCTCAGTGGGCTTCGCCCGTAAAGGTGCGGAACGCAGGATTGGTGCGATTGGGCATGGCGAAGGCCGCCTTGACCGCCGGGCGCTCGTACATGAGCCGCACCCACTGGGTCAACCGCGGCGCGCGCGTGCCGACATTCAGCTGCGGAAACAGTCGGTCCAGCGCCATGCCGCCGATGGCGAAGAAATTGATGTCGGCGAGCGTGTAGACATCACCGGCCAGCCACGGAGTCTGCTGCAGCTGTTGTTCCACCTTGTCGACCGCCACTTCGATCTTCCGGGTGGCGTTGGCGAGATCCGCGTCACCGAAGCCGGAGCGCGCGGTGCGCCATTTCTCGCGCTGTTCGTGGAGCGGGATGCGCGCCATCAGTCGCTCGAACTCGCCGCCCTCGATCGAACGCGCGATGACGCTGACCAGCCGATGCCAGCCATGCATGGAGACGAAGTTCATCACGTGTTCGTCGCAGAACTTGTTCCAGTAGCGCATACGAGCCTTGCCCAGGGCATCCGCGGGACGCAGCGCCGGAACGTCCGGGAACGCATCTTCCAGGTACTCGCCGATGACCGTGGTATGGGTGATGATGTGTCCGTCGTGGTCGAGCACCGGCACCTGGCCTTCAGGGTTGATCGCTACGAACCATGGCTCGTGCTGCTCGAACTTGTGCAGATCGACGTAGACACTCTCGAACTCGAGCCCCTTCTCCTTTATCGTGATCAGCGCCTTCAGGGAATTGGCGGCCGGCTCCGCGTGATACAGCTTCAGCATGATTAGCGCCCTCGCAGCATGGCGATGAGAAGGGGGTCGAGTTGGTCCGGCATCGCGGCGATCACCGCCGCGTGCCGCTGTTCGGCCGCGGGCTTCCACTCCCCGTGCGTGATGATGTAGAGATCATCATTCAATACGGCCCGGAGCACGCGCTCGCCGACCTCGGCCGGCTCCAACTGGCTCGGAAAACTGACCTGCGTACCGCCGGCATTTTCCGCGTCTCGAAAGGCATCGCCGACGCCGAACTGCGGCGGGCGGTTCTTCGACAGCTCATGGATGTTGGTGCGTACCGGCCCCGGACAGAGCACCGAGACCCCGATGTTCTCGGGCCGCAGTTCGCCGCGAAGACATTCTGACAGGGTCACGACCGCCGCCTTCGCCGTCTGGTAGATGACAAATCGCGCCGGCATCGGCACCAGCGCTGCCAGGGAGGCGGTGTTGATGATGTGACCGCCTTCGCCATGAGCGCGGATCCGCGGCAGAAAGATCTGCACACCGTTGATGACCCCGCCGAGATTCACGGCCAGACCGAAGTCCCAGTCGGCGAAGGTGATGCCCGCGAAGGGTCCCTGGATACCCACGCCGGCGTTGTTGGCAAGAATATGGAGCTTGCCGAAAATTCGTTCGGTTTCCTCCGCGGCCGCCGCCATGGCGGCGCGATCGGTCACATCCAGACGGAT
The DNA here is from genome assembly GCA_035486855.1 of Steroidobacteraceae bacterium. Classification (GTDB taxonomy): domain Bacteria; phylum Pseudomonadota; class Gammaproteobacteria; order Steroidobacterales; family Steroidobacteraceae; genus DAIDKA01. The sequence continues at coordinate 11,779 of DATHMT010000061.1, read as the reverse complement.
TGCACGGACACTGCCGGCGTGGCCCTGTCGCTCGAAGTGCTCCAGTGCAGCCTCGATGTGGTCCTGGCGCAGGTCGGCAAGCACGACATTCATTCCGGCCGCGACAAACGCCTGCGCCATGCCCAGGCCGATGCCGCTGGCGCCGCCGGTGATGAATGCGCTCTTGCCCGTTACATCTTTCATTCGTCGCTCTCCCCAGCACGGCCCATTATCGCGCGCCTTGGACCTCAAGGCATGACGTACAGGGACTTGAGTGCAACCTCAGTGTCCGCCAGCTGCACGCTGCTGGGGCTGGCCCGCTGCAGCACCAGGTGCCGACCCTGCGTGAAATCGCGTGCCATGTTGACGCAGTCGAGCGCGATCACGCGGCCCTGCTTGAGATAAATGACCGAAAAACTGCGGGCTTCCGGAGATCCGCGCACCACGACCTCATCGTGCCCATGAGACAGGCCGACGGTCTGTAGCCGCAGATCGTACTGTTCGGACCAGAACCAGGGCAGGGCGTCGTACGACAGCGAGTGTCCGGCGATCACCTTCGCCACCGTTGCCGCCTGGTCGGTTGCGTTCTGAATGGATTCGAGCCGGATGATCGATTGATCGGCAAAGGCGTTGGGATGCGCGGCGCAGTCGCCGATGGCAAAGACATCCGCAACGGAAGTGCGACACTGCGCATCCACGTGCACCCCGTTCGAAACGACTGCACCCGCATCACGCAGCGGTTCGACCTGCGGGATGATGCCAATGCCGACGATGACGAGCTCGGCGTTCAGCACGGTCCCCTCCGACAAACGCACCGCGCTCACCCGTCCGGCCGTTGCCTCGAAACGAGTGACGGAGGAACTCAGCCTCAATGCAACACCTTCCGCCTCGTGGCTGCGCTCATAGAAGCGCGACAGGGCTTCGCCGGCAACCCGGGCGAGAACGCGGTTGAGTGCCTCGACGACTGTCACCTGCTTGCCGAGCTTGCGCAAGGTGGCGGCCGACTCGAGGCCAATGTAGCCGCCTCCGATGACCACGATCCGCGTGGCCTGGATCAGTTCCCGTGCCAGACGATCGACGTCCTGACGCGTTCTGATGTAATGGACGCCCGCCAGCTCGTGGCCCGGACAGATGAGATGCCGCGGCCGGCCGCCGGCAGCCCAGATGAGCTGGCCGTAGCCGAGCGTCGTTCCGTCACTGCGGAACACCCGATGGCCCGCGGGGTCGACCTGGACCACACGCTGTCCCAAGTGGATGTCGACGGCGTTGGCGGTCCAGAAGGTCTCCGGTCGCAGCAACATTCGTTCGAAGGTCTTCTTGCCGCTCAGATAGTCCTTCGAAAGGGGTGGCCGCTCGTACGGCAGGTGCACCTCATCGCCAATCATGGCGATGCTGCCGGTGAATTTCTGCTGCCGCAGCGCGATGGCGGCATTGGCGCCAGCGTGGCCGGTGCCGACAATCAGGACATCATAGTGTGGGTTCTTACTCACGCCCCATTCTAGGCGGTACAATTGCACAGCCATATCGATTTTCGTTTGGGGGACACAAAAAATGTCAGACGTGCTGAGTGCCGTGGAGCGCATGGAGATCGAGCGGGCCTGCGAGCGTCTGACTTTTGCCTATGGCCGGGCGCTGGACCTGGGGGATATGAACGCGGCGGCCGATTGTTTTGCCGAGCACGGGTCGTTCGCGCGACCGATGAATCCGGGGCTCCTGATTCAGGGGCGGGAGGCAATTCGCGCGGCGTTGCTCACCCGGCCCAAGACGCTGCTGACCAAGCACCTGACCACGGGTGTGATGATCGATGTAGAAGGTCGCGATGCGGCGAACGGACTGTCCTACCTGACCATGGTCTCGACCACGCCTCCCGAAGGCGCGGCCCCGCCCTTCATTTCCAACGGACCGGTGTACTTCGGCGAAATGCGTGACCGCTTCGTGCGCGAAAAAGGGGTGTGGAAATTTCTCGAACGCCGCGGATCGATCCAGATGAAATTTTCGGGCGCCGCCACCCCAAGCTGATGGACGACGACGCGCGCGTGCTCAGGCATGCGCCTCAAGTGCCAGTAGCCGCGCCTTGATCTCGAGCCCGCCGGCGAAGCCGGTCAGCGTACCGTCGGCGCCGATCACCCGATGGCAGGGAACGATGATGGAGAGCGGATTTCTGCCGTTGGCCGCCCCGACGGCTCGCACCGCCTTGCGGCTGCCAATCTGCTCCGCGATCTGGCCATAGCTGCGGGTCTCACCAAACGGGATCGTCCGCAGCGCGCTCCATACCTTGTTCTGAAACTCAGTGCCGGAGGGGTCGAGCTTGACGCTGAACGTGCGTCGCTTGCCCGCGAAGTACTCCTCGAGCTGCTGTTGCGCCTGGATCAGGAGCGGATGGCCGGGGCTCTCCTGCAAAGGGGCGAGCCGCACCCGCGAGGGGTTTTCATCCTCCCACAGCACGGCCGCGAGACCGCGCTCGCTGCCGACCAGGGTCAGCTGGCCCACCGGGGATTGCATCAATTTGTAGAGGTAACTCATGGTGAGTGAATTCTGCTCCACGGCGTTCGTGGCTGCTGGCGGAATTCGGACATCATTGTTGACCGCCGGTGCCCGCACATTGATGTCCGAAAACCGCTAGTCCAAGCCGATCTTTGGTGCGAACATTCTGCCATGGACCTCGACCACGACGCCTGTTACCGGGCCGTAAAGCTCCGCGACGCGCGCTTCGATGGGCGCTTTTTCACAGCCGTGAAAACCACCGGAATCTATTGCCGACCGGTATGCCCGGCGCGCACGCCGCAGTCCCGCAACGTGACCTTCTTTCCCACGGCCGCCGCCGCCCAGGAGGCCGGGTTCCGCCCCTGCCTGCGCTGTCGCCCCGAGACTGCACCGGATATGCCGGCGTGGCGCGGAACCTCCACCAGCGTGACACGCGGACTGGCGTTGATCGAACTGGGCGCGCTGGACCATGGCAGTGTGGACGCGCTGGCCGAGCGCCTGGGAATGGGCGAGCGCCAGATGCGGCGACTCTTTCGTCAACACCTCGGCGCCTCCCCAATCGGCGTCGCGCAGACCCGCCGCATCCTGCTCGCGAAGCAGCTCATCCACGAGACTCACCTGCCGATGACCGAGATCGCCTTCGCATCGGGATTTGGCAGCATCCGCAGGTTCAACGAAACCTTCCGGGCCCTGTTCGGGCGTCCGCCGGGAGAACTGCGCCGGCTGGGCGGGCCGGAGATGGCGGTGGCGGATCATGGCGAGTTCAGTCTGCTGCTGCGCTACAAGCCTCCCTATGACTGGCCCGCGATGCTCGGATTTCTGGAGCAACGTGCCATTCCCGGTGTCGAGCGAGTCGCCGGCGGCATCTATTCAAGAACGATCGCGCTCGATGGCGTGCAGGGTCGGATCAGTGTCCAGCCTGCCGCAGGCTCGGCGCTGCGCGCCAACATCCGCATCTCAAAGCTCGCTGTGCTGCCCAATATCATCGCGCGCTTGCGTCGACAGTTTGATCTGGCGGCCGATCCGCTCAGCATTGCTTCACATCTGGAGTCAGATCCGGTGCTGGCGCCATTGCTCAAGAAACGTCCCGGGCTGCGCGTGCCGGGCGCATGGGATGGCTTTGAACTGGCGATCCGGGCGGTGCTTGGCCAGCAGATCACGGTCTCGTCAGCCATCCGCCTGGCCGGACGACTGGTCGCCGCGTATGGCCAACCCCTGGCGCAGCCCGATCGCCACTTGACCCAGGTCTTCCCGACACCGCAGGCCCTGGCCAAGGCGGATCTGTCTACCCTCGGTATGCCGCGCAGCCGTGCCACTACCCTCAACAGCGTCGCGGCGGCCGCGCTTGCCAATCCCGATCTCTTCGGCGCCCACTGCGACCTCGAGCAGGCGATCGGGCGACTGCGGTCGATACGCGGCGTGGGAGAATGGACCGCGCAATACATTGCGCTGCGGCAACTGCGCGAACCCGACGCCTTTCCCGCTGCCGATGTCGGGCTGATGCGCGCCCTGGCGGATGACAAGGGTCATCGGCTTTCGGCCCCGGAGCTGTTGGCGCGGGCCGAACCGTGGCGTCCCTGGCGCGCCTACGCAGCCCAGCATCTTTGGGCCGGCGCCTAGATGTGTGCCGCGACCTCCGGCTCCTTCACGCGCAGCAGCAACAGCATTCCGACGACCAGAAAGGCGATGCCGCTGGCGATGCCGATGCGCTGGCTATGGGAGAGCGTCGTCACCAGTCCGATCGCCAGCGGCCCCACAAAGGAAGTGGCCGTCCCGGACATTGCATAGACGCCGAAGAATTCATTCAGCATGGCGGGAGGCGCGAGCTTGCCCATCAGGGCGCGACTCGAGGACAGTCCTCCGGTCACGAAGGTTGCGGCGAGCACCTGCGCGATGCAGAAAACGATGTCAGGGAGTGTCGGGAACATGCCGCCAAAGTTTTGCAGCGGCGGCGACAGTTTGACGAATAGCGCCGTGTCCGGGCTGGTCGAACAGACGATCACGATGGCCAGCAGTGACCCGGCAACAAAGATCATCGCACTGCGGCGCGAACCGATCTTCAGGTCCATCCAGCCCGCCAACACACCGGCCAGCGCGGCGGCCACGCTGTTCAACAATCCCTGAACGATCAGCGCCTCCGCACTCCAATGCAGCACGCCGGCCGCATAGATGCCGCTGAAACTCATCAGCACCACGAAGCCTTCGTTGTAGGTCATCCGCGCGATCAGAAAAACACCGACATTACGGAATTGGCGCACGCGCGTGAGGGTCTCGATGAGACTCTTCAGTCCCCTGCGGATCGTCGTTCCCATTCCCAGTCGCGTCCCGGCCGTATCCGGGGTGAACAGAAACAGGGGCAGCCCGAAAATCAGCATCCACACCGAGGCCAGGATGCCCACGGCGCGCTCCGGCTCGTGCAGGGCCTTGTCCAGGCCGAACAACGGGTGGGGATTCCAGCTCCAGGCGAAGAGGAAGAACAGAAACAGCACGACGCCGAACGCATTGCCCAGCGCAAAGCCCATGCCACTCCAGAAGCCGATGCCCTGCGGGGCGATGTTCGGCAGCATGGCATTGCAGAAAATGGCCGAGTATTCATAGAAGAGCATGGCGCCCACGATGGCCACCATGACCCAGATCAGACCCGATTCCATCGCGGGGGTGGCAAACCAAAGCGCCGCCATGCAGGGGATTCCGACCGCAATGCAACCGACCAGCCACGGCTTGCGCCGGCCGCCCGCATCGGCAATGGCGCCCAGGATCGGCGCCCCGATGGCGACCAGTATCGCGCCCACCGCACTGGTGTAGCTCCAGACGATCTGGCCACGCACCGGGTCGGAGATCACGACGGTGCTGAAATAGGCCGAAAACACGAAGATATTGACCAGCACGTTGTCGGGGATGCGGGCGCCGTCGAAGAGCGCCCACGACCAGCGGCCGAGCAGGGTTCTGCGGCCCGCCGGCGCGCTGCCGGCGGTCGGCATATTCAGTTGCATGGAATCCCCTCTAAAAGCGTCCGTTGCTGTTCTTTGTGCTCGGGGTGATGGGCTGCATCACGTCCCAGTGCTCGGCAATCCTGCCATGTGCAATGCGGAACAGGTCCACGACCGCAAACCCCGCATCACCCGGCTGAAATATGACATGCACATGCGCGGCCACCAGATCGCCGTCCGCCAGCATGCGCTTGACGCGGTGTTCGGCTTTTGGGTATTTCACCTTGGCCCGATCGAGCATCTCCTTCAGGCCGGCCGATCCGGTGGCGGCGTTCGGATTGTGCTGGATATAGCCCGGATCGAACAGCGCGTCGACCGCGCTCGAGTCGATCGGTCCGAGGACTTCCTCATATATCCGCTCCACCAGGCGCAGATTCGCCCTTTCTTGTTTTGTTCGTGTGGTCACGATTCCCCCTCGAGGTCAGATGGCGCACCGGGCTTGCCACGCCTGTCGAATACTGCCATTTTCTGCCGGCACAGGGAGGGGGAACTTTTGGAACAGGCCTCTGCCGCCGCGCCGCTGCGTGCCCATCTCCCGATCATTCTGGGAACCGCGGTCCTGCAGGGGTGGGCGCTGTATGGGCTGCATCATGCCATCACCGAGCAGACCTGGCCGGCGACCGACCACGGCTGGCTGTTCGCACTCTACGCGGTGGCGGTGCTGATTCCGGTAACCATCGAGATTCTGTCAGATCACATTCGCGACCGGGCGACATGGGTGACTATCATCGCAATGACTGTCGCCCTGGGCTACTTCGGCTGGCATCACGGCAGATCCGTGGCGGATCTGGAAGCAGGCAGTATCGAACAGCCGGCTGAAGCATTTCCGCTGGCGTTGGTACTGGCGATCCTCTGGCTGCTCACAATGCCGTTCGTCCAGGCGCGGCTTGCAGCCAAGAACTGGACCGTGGATTACACGTATCTGTTCGTCCACGCCTGGCGCAATTCGGTGGCACTCGCCGAGGCGCTGGTGTTCACCGGGCTTTTCTGGCTGCTGCTGTTTCTGTGGCAGTCGCTGTTCCATATGCTGGGAATCGATTTTTTCCGCGAGCTGTTCTGCAAGCCGATCTTCATCTATCCGGTGACGTCGATCGTTTTTGGCAGCGCTCTGTATCTGATCGGATCGATTGGCCGGGTCGTGACCGCCGTGCTTGAGCAGATTCTCAACCTCTTCAAATGGCTGGGAACCGTCTCGGGCGCACTGCTGGCACTCTTTACCTTGGCCCTGCTGATCAAGCTTCCGGGCCTTGTGTTTACCGGGAACAAGGCCATCGGCTCATCCTGGCTCTTGTGGCTGGTGGCGGTCGTCGTCCTGTTCCTGAATGCGGCGTATCGCGACGGCACGGTAGCAAGGCCTTACCCGCGGTGGATTGCGGTGTCGCTCAGATTCGTCGTGCCAGTCACCGTCATCATCGCATTGACTGCGGCGTACGCGCTGTCCGTCCGGACGCAGCACTATGGACTCACGGTCGACCGCGTCTGGGCTTTCATCGTGGCAGGGGCCGCGCTGATCTATGCGGTCGGCTACGGCATCGCAGCGTTCAACGGCAGGAGTTGGTTCGGGGGCGTGGCTCGGGTCAACGTGTGCGTCGCGCTTTGCCTGATTGGAGTGCTCGCTCTGGCATTGACACCGGTACTGTCTCCCTATCGTCTGGCGGCCAACAGTCAGTATCAGCGGGTGCTGGCCGGTCGATACGAATCAGGGGCCGGCGGACTTCGAAGCGCCTCTGCGTTCGAGTATCTGAGATTCAATGCCGGCGCCTACGGCAGGCGCCGGCTGGCGCAACTTGCCCAGCTGCAGAATCATGCCGACGCTGCGCGGATCCAGGCGCTGGCGAGCTCTGCGCTGCGCGCCTCAGGTGTTTGGGATATCGTGTCCACGCGCACCGATGACGAACTGATTTCGGACCTGAGGGTATTCCCGGCCGGTCGCACCCTCGACGCCGAACTGATCAGCGCGCTGCGCGCGGATCTGCATGGCCCTTCGAATACAGCCGGCTGCCTTCCCGGCCAGGGACAGGAACTGGTCGGTCTGTTCGTCGATCTCAAGGGTGACGGCGACTCTGAATTCATTCTTTGGAATATGTGCCTCGGTGTTCTGTACCAACGCAACGGCGGGGTCTGGCAAATGGCCGGTACGCTCGTTGCCGCCAACACCTTCGCGCGCGGCGCGGACCTCGTGCCGGAACTGTCGATGGGCCAGGTGACGACCGCGAAACGCCCATGGCAGGACCTGCTGGTCGGCAAACATCGGTTTCAGGTGCTGCCGAAACAAGACACACCGGTCATTACGCCGGTTTGGACACCGTAGTAAAATCAACAACAGGGGTAGCAGTAGAATGAAACGCATCACTCTGATGTGCCTGAATCTCACGCTCGGCAGCGCGCTGCTGGCGCCAGCCCTCAGCCACGCCGAGGTGTCCTGCACGCGCGGTGGACTGCAGCAGGCCGTCGATCTTTATATCGCCGCTCAAACCAAGGGTGATGTTTCCGGTATGCCGCTGGCAAAGGGCATCGGCTATTGGGAAAACGCGGCACCCGCGGACTTGCAGAAGGGGTTGATCAGGAAGCCCATGAAGATCGATCACCAGCGCAGCTATCTCGATACCGCGACCTGTCAGTCGATCACCGAGGTGATCGTCACCGACAAGGCGGCACCTTATGTCCTCAGCACACGCCTGCGCGTCAATCACGACAAGATCACCGAGGTCGAGATCCTGTGGACCACGACCGGCTACTGGCTTTTCAACGCTGACGCATACCTCAAATATTCCTCCACTGAAAACTGGGACCCGATCCCGGCCGAGAAGCGGGATACACGCGATACCCTCATCGCCGCCGCCAACGCCTATCTTGATGCCTTCTTGGAGAAGAGGATCGACCTGGTACCCTGGGGCTTCCCGTGCGTGCGTGTCGAGGGGGGTGCCTATACCGGCAAGGGTTCGCCTTCTGATAGCTGTGAAGTCGGTGTTCCATCGGGTGTGAACATCGTCAATCGGCGCTTCGTCGTGGATGAGGTGCTGGGCACCGTTTCGGTCTACTGCACATTCGGTGCGGGCGGGCCCACTGGTGGTAGCGGCTCGGCGGACAGCCACGTGTTTCGAGTCGAGAACGGTAAGCTGCGCTATGTGCATACGCTGACACATCTGCTGCGGGCCGATTTCCCTGGCAATACGGCGCCGCCGAAATCGTGATGGAAAGCGTCGGTGACAGCCCTGGCCCGGCGAAATGACAAATGATTGAAATCCAGGCACTTTGCAAGGCTTTTGGCAATTTCACCGCGGTGCGCGACCTGACTTTCAGTGTCCAGCCGGGAGAAGTGCTGGGACTGGTAGGCCCGAATGGGGCGGGCAAGACCACGACGCTGCGTACCATGGCGGGCATCATTCCGCCGACTGCCGGACTGGTGCGGATCGGCACATACGACATTGCCAAAGAACCGGTCGAAGCCAAGCGCAGACTGGCGTTCTTCCCGGACGAGCCGCGTCTTTTCGACTACCTAACCGTGCGCCAGCATCTTAATTTCGTGGCGCGCTTGTATGGCGTTGCCAATCACGAGGCGCTCGCGCAACCGCTGCTGGAAGAGCTCGAAATTGCCGACCAGATCGACCGTTTGCCCACCGAGCTGTCGCGGGGCATGAAGCAGAAGCTTGCCATCGCCTGTGGACTGCTGCATGCCCCGACCGTAATGATCTTTGATGAGCCGCTGACCGGTCTGGATCCACTTGGTATTCGCCGTATGAAGGATTCGATCCTGCGGCGGGCGCGGGCGGGTGGGGCGGTGGTTTTGAGCTCACATCTGCTGCATCTGCTCGAAGAGGTGTGCTCGCATGTACTGATACTTAAGAAAGGCGAACGCATCGCATACGGGACCTTGGCGCAGGTGCAGGCGCAATTCAGCAATGGTGATTCGCAGGCGAGTCTGGAGGATGTGTTCATTCGCGCCACCGGCGGCAGCGAGTCATGAGCGCCCTGTCGACGATGGCGCGGGCGCTCCTGTACTTGCGTGCAACCTCGCTTCTCGGCCAGCTGAAGTCGCGTCTGCGGCGATTGCGGCAACCCAAGTACCTGGGCGGTGCGGTGGTGGGCGTCGGTTACCTGTATCTCACTTTCGGCCGGCGGCTTCTGATGGCGCGTCCCGCGTACGGTGCCGGACGGCCGGGTGGAGGGTTTTCGCCGGAAGTATCTGCACTGCTGCCGGAGCTTGCCGCACTGATACTGCTGGTCGTGCTCATCGTGAACTGGGTAACACCCCGGACTGCTTCACTCGCTTTCAGTGAAGCGGAGATCGCCTTTCTCTTCCCTGCGCCCGTCAACCGGCGCATGTTGGTGCACTATCGGCTGCTGAGTGCGCAACTTGGGATCGTCTCGAGCGCATTGATATTCACGATTGTCTTCGGCCGCGGGTCAGGATTCGGCGGCAACCTTTGGTTCCATGCCATCGGCTGGTGGCTCATTCTGGCGACGTTGAACCTGCACTTCATGGCCACATCCTTTGTGTACTCGAGGCTTCTGAATCGCAGCCTGACCTCTGGGCGACGGCGAACGATCGCCATCGCAGTGGCGTGGCTGCTCGTGAGTGGCATCATCGTGTGGGCGTGGAATGTCATGCAGATGCCGCAGCGGAGTGATCTCGCCGGCGCTCACGAATTTTCCAGCTACGTTGCCGCGCAGCTTCGCATCGCTCCCGTGCCATGGCTGCTCGCGCTGCCGCGACTTCTGGTGGCACCGTACTTCGCGGGCGGCGGTTCGGGATTTGTGCTGGCGCTCGGTCCGGCCGTCGCGCTGCTGATCGCGCATTACCTCTGGGTCCTGAACATCGAGGTCTCATTCGAGGAAGCCTCGATTGCGCGCGCCGAAAAGCGCGGCAAACGACTCCGGGCGGTACAGAAAGGCGACTGGCGCGGACAGGTCGCAGTCCGCAAGCCGCAAAGTGCGCCATTCAAGCTGCCCAGCCAGGGGCGGCCTGAGGTCGCGTTTCTGTGGAAGAATCTGCTCTCCAGCAGCGCGATTTTCCGGCCGAAAGTCGCGATCACGACGCTGGCAGTATTGCTGGTGGGGTCCCAGTGGCTGAATCGGCCGCAGCTGCAAGGCGCGCGCGTGTTCAGCGTGGCCATGGTCGGGATCGTGCTTGCCTATACGCTGCTGCTCGGGCCGATGATGGCGCGCCAGGATCTGCGGGCGGAACTCTCTAATGTTGACCTTCTCAAGACCTATCCGCTTCGCGGCTGGCAGATCGTGCTGGGGGAATTGCTGACACCGCTCTCGATTCTGAGCGCGTTGATCTGGATCTGCCTGATCGCGGGCGCTCTGCTGCTGCCGGGGGGCACACTCACCTGGCTCAGCCCGGTGCTGCGCATGGTAGCCCTGCTGGGCCTCGCGGTACTTGCGCCGCCGCTGGTGGCGATCCAGTTGCTGGTGCTTAACGCTGCGGCAGTCCTGTTTCCAGCCTGGATGCAGACTGCCGGAAGCCGCGGGGAACGTGGCTTCGAGGTCATTGGGCAGCGCATCATTTTCGTCGCGGGCCAATTGCTCATCACCGTGATTGCCGCGGTGCCGGCCGTCATCGGGGCGGCCCTCGTGTTCCTGGTTACGCGATGGCTGATCGGGGTTGCGGCGGCCGCCGTGCTGTCGGGTCTGATGGCATTTGCGGTCCTGTGCGTAGAGAGCTTTGTGAGCGTTCTGTGGTTGGGCGACCGCTTCGAGAATTTCGACCTCTCGGCGGAATTGCGGGTCTGAGCGGTTTTGCTCAAACGGGGTACTGGTCCTCCCGCACCCACCAGCCATGAATCTGCGGTGATGCCTGCACGGGTAGATGGACCGTGGCGATCGGTCCCTCCTCGACATGCTCGGCGTCCAGGATCAGCAGATCCGCACGCAGGTTCTGATCCAGATGCCAGGCGACCCCCAGCAGGTAGCCTTCGCCCTCCTGGGCCTTGACGCTCTTCGGCGCGAACAGCGGCTCACCGAGTGATACCGTCGCGGGCGCTTTCCACAGCTGGTGGGAACGTGTTTGATGATCGATGCGGGCATAGCAGGCCGCCTTCCATCGCACCGGGTCTTGCGGATCCGGACAGCCCATGAAGCCGTAGCGGTAGGGCACGGTGTTGTAGCGATCATCCTGCCTGGGTAGTGGCGCAATCAACGGATACATCCTTTCGATGCCGTATCCGCTGTTGCGCCCATTCAGGTTCACGGTAAGTCGATGCAGGTGGCTCGTGCCCGCGGCCGGATCGTAGGGGGAGCCGTCTTTGTTCGGAATTACAGGATAGGGATTTGCCGCGGTGATCTCGCGGTCGAAGTACAACTTCTCACGATCCTCAAAG
>DATHMT010000060.1:0-26947 GCA_035486855.1 Steroidobacteraceae bacterium | reverse complement strand
GAAGCGAACGCCGAGACCGCGATGGCCGCAATTGCGCCGCCCTGATCGGACCGCAGGTCGCGCACGCGGTGGATGAGATCGATGCCGGTGACCTGCGGCATCGCCAGATCCGCGATCAGGACGTCCGGAGGGTGCTGCTTGAGCAGGTTGAACGCCCGTTCGCCGCCGTCGGCGGTGGTGACGTTGGCGCCATATCCCTGCAGCATGCTGGCCACCACTTCGCGCGAACTGGCATCGTCGTCCACCACCAGTACCTCAAGGCCGACCAGGCGACGCAGCCCGGCGGCATCGACCACGACCGGCGGCGGGAAGGCCTCGCCGGTGAGGTCGCGGGCCGGCAGTCGCACCGTGAACGTTGCGCCCCGTCCCTCGCCGGGACTGGCCGCCGCGACCGTGCCGCCGTGCAGTTGGACCAGGTGGCGCACGATCGACAGTCCCAGCCCCAAACCGCTGTGTCGGCGGCTGATCGAGCCGTCCTCCTGGCGGAAGCGATCGAAGACATGCGGCAGGAACTCGCCGGATATGCCCTGGCCGGTATCGCTCACGATGATCGAAAGGTACCCCGGGTCACGCTCCAGACGGATGTCGACCTGACCGCCCTCCGGCGTGAACTTGATCGCATTCGACAGGAGGTTGCAGACCACCTGCTGCAGGCGCGCGAAATCCGCGCGCACGGGTGTCGTGCGCGCCGCCAGCGCCGAGGTCAGTGTGATCCGGCGCGCCTCGGCCGCCGGGGCCATGGTGGCGAGCGCCGACTCGATGACCTGGCGGGGATCGAAATCACTCAGTTCCAGCTGCACCTTGCCGGAGACGATGCGCGAGACGTCCAGCAGATCATCGATGAGGTGCTTCTGGGCCCGCGCGTTGCGCTCGATGGTTTCCAGCGCGCGCTCGGCGGTGGGCGGATCGAGGCGCCCGGTGCGCAGCAAGGTGATCCAGCCGAAGATGGCATTGAGCGGCGTACGCAGTTCGTGCGACATGGTCGCCAGGAACTCGTCCTTCAGGCGGGACAGCTCCTCGGCCTCGCGGCGCAGCCGCATTTCGGTGAGGTTTGCGGCCTGCAGCTGCGCGGTTCGTTCCGCGACCCGCTGCTCGAGCTCCTGATAGGCACTGGCGAGCTCGACATTCGCCAGATGCAGTTCGACGAAGATCCGCACCTTGGTCCGCAGCACCTCATAGGCGACGGGCGCGGGGATGTAGTCCACCGGACCTGCGACGTCACCGAGCGGCGGACCCTCACCCTCCATGCAGATGAGGACGATGGGGGTGCGCCGGGTGCGGGGGTTCTGCCGGATGCGCCGCACGGTCGCGAGCCCGTCGCTGCCCGGGGCGGTGAGATTCACCAGGATGACCGCGTAGTCCTCCTGCAGGACCTTCTCGAGGTTCCCGGCGCTGGAGTAGGCGATCACGACCTCGGCGTCGAATTCGCCGACGACGGAGCGGTAGAAGGGCAGCCGCTCCTCGGGTTTATCGACGATGAGTACCCGCGGATGGGCCACGATCAGGCGCCGGTTTTCACCAGCTGCATCGGGCGGGCGCTGCGCCCCATGCCGAGCGCGCCGCTGCGCGCGACTTCGAGCAATTCCGCCCGCGAGGCCAGTTCACGGATGAAGGCGTTGATCTCGGACTCGCTCGCGGTCAGCTCGACGATGAAAGCGTCGAGCGCCGGATCCAGGACGCGGCCGCCGGTACGAACCACGTAGCCGCGCAGGCCATCGGTGTGTTCCGGCCGTACCTTCAGTTTCAGCAGCACCAGTTCGCGCTCGAGGTGTTCGCCGGTTGTCATGTCCTCGACCCGCACCACGTCGATGAGCTTGTGCAGTTGGTTGACGATCTGCTGCATGACGGCATCGGAGCCGGTGGTGACCATGGTGATGCGCGAGACCGTCGCATCGTCCGTCGGCGCGACCGAGAGCGACTCGATGTTATAGCCGCGGGTCGAAAACAGGCCCGCGACGCGCGACAGCGCTCCGGCCTCGTTTTGCAGCAGTATGGCGATGATGTGACGCATAAAAGCAACTGTAGCCTCTCGGCGCACCAAACTGCTAGTCTTTAAGACCCACTATGAATGATACCGTCATCATGGCCCGGCCCACCGGCCACCCGCTGGCTGGTCAGCAAATGACCGGGGCGCAGATGCTCGTCCAGGTTCTGGCCGACGAGGGTGTCACGGCCATCTTCGGCTACAGCGGCGGCGCGATCCTGCCGACTTACGACGCCGTGTTCCTGTTCAATGAGCGGGCCGAGGCGCAGGGCACCCGGCAGGTGCCGCTGATCGTGCCGGCCAATGAGCAGGGCGCGGGCTTCATGGCCGCCGGCTACGCCCGCGCGACCGGCAGGGTCGGAGTGTGTCTGGTGACCTCCGGCCCCGGCGCGACCAACACCGTCACCCCGGTCCGCGACTGCATGGCCGACTCGATTCCGGTGGTCGTGATCTGCGGCCAGGTGGCAACCGGCGCCATCGGCACCGACGCGTTCCAGGAGGCACCGGTGGCCTCGCTGATGGGTGCGGTGGCCAAGCACATCTTCCTCGTGACCGATCCGACCAAGCTCGAAGCCACCCTGCGCACGGCGTTCGAAATCGCGCGCACCGGCCGGCCCGGGCCGGTGGTCGTGGACGTGCCGAAGGACGTGCAGAACTGGCAGGGCGCCTTCATGGGCAGCGGTACCCTGCCGGTCCCGGGTTACCGCAGCCGGATCGTGAACCTGGTTCGCGACAGTCTGGGTACCGCCGACGCGCACCGGTTCTTCGAACTGCTCGGCGCGGCGCGGCGCCCACTGATCTACGCCGGCGGCGGGGTCATCAATGCCGAGGCGAGCGATGCGCTGAATGAATTCTCGCAGGCCTTCGGGGTGCCGGTGGTCACGACCCTGATGGGCCTCGGCGCCATGGACACCATGGGGCCGCGGTGCGTCGGCATGCTCGGCATGCACGGCGCCGCCTACGCCAACTATGCGGTCGATGACTGCGACTTCCTGATCGCCATGGGCGCACGTTTCGATGATCGGGTGGCCACGGTGCCCGCGAGGTTCGCTCCCAACGCCCGCGCCATTGCCCAGTTCGATATCGACCGCGCGGAGATCGACAAGGTCCGCAAGGTGCAGTGGAGTCACGTCGGCCTGCTGGATGAGGCGCTGCGGACGCTGGTCGCACACGGGCGGCGCGCGGGCTTCAGTGCGGACTATGCGCCGTGGCTCGAGCATATCGGCGAGCTGAAGCGCATTCACGCCTTCAACTACGACCGCAACAGCGTGGCCATCCAGCCCTACCATGTGATCGAGGAGATCAATCGGCTGACGCGCGGAGAGGCGATCGTTTCGACCGGCGTCGGACAACACCAGATGTGGGCGGCGCAGTATTTCGATTTCCGTCAGCCGCGGCAGTGGCTCACCTCCGGCAGCATGGGCACGATGGGCTTCGGCCTGCCGGCCGCGATTGGCGCGCAGATCGCCCATCCCGACCGGCTGGTCATCGATGTCGACGGTGATGCCAGCATCCGCATGAACATCGGTGAACTTGAGACCGTGACCACCTACGATCTGCCGGTGAAAATCGTCGTCCTGAACAATCACGGCGATGGCATGGTGCGGCAGTGGCAGAAGCTCTTCTTCAAGGGCCGCTTCTCCGCCAGTGACAAGTCGCTGCACACCAAGGATTTCATCAAGGCCGCGCAGGCCGATGGCTTCCGCTACGCCGTGCGCCTGGCTGCGAAGGAAGATGTCGCGCGCGTGGTGGCGGAGTTCATCGCCTTCGAGGGGCCCGCCTTCCTCGAAGTCATCATCGACCGTGATGCGGGTGTCTACCCGATGGTCGGCCCCGGTCAGCCGTATGCCGAGATGATCACCGGAGACTTCATCGTCTCACGCGACCGACCCGAGACTCAGACGCCGGTGTCGTCCGAGGCCTTCTGAGCTGAAGCTATAGTCCCGACAGCTGCCACAGGCCCGGGCCGGTTTCACAGGCCATGGCTTTGAGCTTGGCGCGCGCCTCATTGCCGGAGACCTTGAGCCGAAAGGCACGACAGGAGCCGGCAATGCCGTCGCGGCCGGTATCCGGGCGCATCTGGTAATGCAGGCCGGTCACGCCGTTATCCCAGCTGACCCAGCGGCTGCTGGCACCCAGCTCCAGCACGTGGCCCATGCAGGCGCGGTCGCCCTCATCCACTTCGGCGCCGAGTTTGGCCGGCAGCAGATCCGGTATCCGCGCTCCGACCAGCATCGCCGCACTGCGATTGAGTGCGCGCCGCTGGCCGAGGCTGGCGATCGCGTCGCTGCGCCGCGGATTTTCGGTAATGCGATTGCGATCGCAGTGGCCGTCGCGCACGCCGAAATCCGACGGCCAGTGCGCTCCCGAGTAGCCGCGGAAGTCGCCCGAGCGGGGCGGCGCGGGTGCCGGGACTGAGCTGTCCTGGGCGGCCGCCCATGAGCTCACCAGCAGCAGCGCCACCAACAACGATGCGCAGAATCCGCTCAGCTTCGATATCGTGTGCATGGACGTTCTCGATTGTGCGTTCGGGGTTGTACCATTCGCCATCTGCGATTTAGAGTCAGGCAGCTTCGCGCAAGTTTCGCGAAAAAAGGGGATTCACGATGAGCAGCTCTGCAGTCCTGGGCCAGTATGTGTGGCATGAATTGTTGACGACCGACCCGGCGGCCGGTGCCGGATTCTATTCCAAGGTGTTCGGTTGGAATGCGCAACCGTTCGAAGGCCACGCGGACTACACCATGCTGGCGCACGAAAAGGGGCCGGTGGGCGGCGCGCGCGTCGTCGGCAAGGATTCCCTGGCCGACACCGCCGGCCCGAATTGGCTCACCTATGTGGGAGTGCCCGATCTGACGGCCGCGCTCGCCACGGTCACGAGCCATGGGGGCAAGGTCGTTCATCCCGTCACCGAGCTTCCGTCCAACCAGGGTCGTTATGCCGTGATTGCCGACCCCCAGGGCGCGACCATTGGTCTTTACCAGCCCGCGAGCTCGGGTGGCAACGGTGGATCGATGGCGGGGCCGATGAGCTGGCATGAACTGACCGCCGAGGATCCCCAGGCCGCACTGCAGTTCTACAAGGCGCTGTTCGGATGGGAAGTCGTCGCCACGCATCCCATGGGGGGTGATGTCGGCAACTACTATCTGTTCGGCGTCGGTAACACACAGCTGGGCGGCGCCTACCTGCGCGCCAAACATCTGGCGCCGACCTGGCCGCGCTGGCTGGTGTACATCAACGTGCCCAGTGTCACCGCGGCGGTCGCCGCTGCGCAGGCGGCCGGCGGCAAGCTGCTCAATGGTCCGCATCAGGTACCGGGGGGCAGTTGGATCGCGCAGATGCTCGACTCACATGGTGTGGCACTCGCCCTGCACGGCGCGAAGGAAGTCGCTGTGGCCGCACCGAAGGCTCCGCCCAAGCCAAAAGCGAAAGCGGCTCCAAAGGCTGAAGCCAAGCCGGTAGCCAAGCCAAAGGTAAAGGTAAAGGCGAAATCCAAACCCGCTGCGGCGAAGGTGAAAGCGAAGGCCAAAACGAAAGCGAAGGCCAAAACGAAAGTGAAAGTGAAGGCGAAGGCCAAGCGGAAGGCCGCGCCGAAGGTGAAAGGGAAGGGTAAGGGCAAGACGAAGCCGCGGTCCAAGGCAAAGGCCAAGAAGACTCCGCGACGCGCAAAGTAAAATCGACTACTTGCCCTGCGAGTCCGCGTCGGTGCGCTGCTGCGCATCGGCGCGTTGGGCCGCATCCAGCTGTTGCCTGACGCGGTCCTCGGTTTGCTTGGCCTGTTGCGCCTCCTGCGCTTCGGTCGCGGCGCCCGCGCCGGTCGCCACGGCAGTGCCGGCTAGTCCGCAGCCCGCGCACAAGCTTGCGACGAGTAAGGGCAATGCGAGGCGCAGCAGCCGGCGCTGCCCGATGTTCCATAAGTCGATTTTACAAATCATGGAGTCTCTCCTTGCCCATTGATAGCAGTGTGCGAGGGGTTTGAGAACTCCTCCAGGTACTATGTCTCGTTTCTTAAATCGCACCTGAAATCCTTATATAGTGGGCACAGCCGCGTTAAGACGGAGTGTGAATGCCCAAGGGTCCGGGAAAGCCAGCGCCACCAGTCGCGCCCAGGGTGCGACGTGGTTATTTTGAAAGCCGTTACGGCCAGTTGCATGTGCACAATGCGATTCCGCCCGGCGGTGGCTTCGATGAGGGCACCTCTTTGCTGTGTCTGCATTCTACGCCGCGCTCCGGCACCAGCATGTTGCCGCTGCTCGGACTGATGGGAATGGATCGTTCGGTCTATGCCCCGGATCTGCCGGGATATGGTCATTCGGATCCACCGCCTGCGCGAGCCGACATTGCGGACTACGCCAATGCCGTAGGTGACTTCTGCACGACGATGCGCTTTCGTCAGATCGACGTCCTGGGATATCAGACCGGCGCCCTGGTTGCGGCGGAGTTGGCGCTGGCTCTTCCGACGGTGGTGCGCCGCGTCGTACTGATGGGCGTGCCGGTGCCGGATGAGGCCCAACGAGAGAATTTTCGTCGTGCACCCTGGCCGCTTGCACCCGTGGCCGACGGCAGTCACCTTCAGGTAGAGTGGAATCGAATCCGCACCGCGGTCCACGAGGGCGCGGCGCTTGAAATCATCGCGTCAAGTTTTGCCGATAGCATGGCCAACGGGCCACAGGCCTGGTGGGGAATGCACGCCGCCCTGCACTACCCGGCGGCCGAACGCCTGCGTTTGATCACGCAGCCCATTTTGCTCATCCGATCGCGCGACGGGCGCGGCACGGACAACGCGCGCGATCTGCTGCCGAAGGCGCGCGTTGCGGAGCAGACCGACATTTACGGCAGCGATCTGTTTGAGTCCGCAGCGACACAGGTGAGTACCGCGCTGCGGGAGTTCCTCCGCGGTTAAAGGGAGCCGCACATCATGAACGCATCCAGCAATTCAATGTCGAATAATTCGGGCGATGGGGAAGTCACTGCCGAACTGCCAGTGTTGGACGTTGCAGCCTACGAGGCGCGGCACGGCCACGATCCGCTGGCCAGCACCGATACCTGGCAGTCGCCGACGCTGAGCTCCTCGGCGACGACACTGAACACGGCAATCCTGCCGAATCTGGCGCACGCGGTGCCCGATCACGCTGGCGAGACAACGCAGACCAAGAACCTCTCGGCGAGCCTCGCCTCGAAGATCGAGGGGGAATTGCGCTCCCTGACCAGCAACCTCGAGGAGCTGGAAACACGCCTGGCCGCCAAGGGCGAACGCCTGACGATCATCGAGGGTGAACTGGCCGACTCGCGTGACGCCGGCAAGGCCGCCGCCGAGCGGGCCGCGGCACTGTCCGATGAGCTCACCGGCAGCCGCGCGGCAGTCGCCGCCGCCAGCACCCAGATCGAGGGGTTGCAGCAGTCGATTCGCGAGCGCGAGGACGCCATCCGCGCGGCTGACGACCGCGCGACCGCTCTGCAGCACTCGCTGCAGCGGCTCGAGGCCGACATCGCCGAGAACACCGCCGCAGCACACGCCAGGACCGCGGCTTTGATCGCAACGCATGAGAACGCGCTCAAGGCGGCGTGGCAGCAGGTCGCGCAACTGCAGACGCAAAGCGCCTCGCAGCATGAGGCGCTGCAGGCCCTGGAGGGTCGGCGCGGAATATTCGATTCGATGCTGCGCGGACTGGATCTGCAGCTCGCCGGTCGCGATCAGGATCATGCCAGGCTCGGGGAGGATCTGGCGCGCCATACGATGCGCCTCGAGGAACTGACGCGGGATCTCGAGAGCCGATCGCAACGCGTGGCGCAGCTCGAGGCCGAAGTGGCCGCTTTGAACACCAGTCTCGGGGCACGCTGCGATGAGGTCGGCGCCGTCGCACGCGCCAACAATGAATTGAATCAGGCGCTCGAGGCACAGCGTCAGGAGAGCGCGGCGCGCGCGGTGCGTCTGACGGAACTGGAAGCGCAGATTGTCGCCGGGAATCAGATTCACGCCGAAGCGCTGCGTGCCGCGGCCGCGGCTCACAGCGAGCTGCAGGCCACCAACACGGCACTCAGTGCGCACAAGACGGCGCTCACCGCGGAGCTCAACGACTTGCGCGAGGAGTCGGCGGAGCATGTGGCCGCCGTGCAGCAGCTGGCCGCCCAGCACGCCGACCGTGTGGCACAGATCGACGCGCAGAATCAGAAGATCGAATCCCTGACGATGCAGGTGGCCACTCAGGCGCAGACCATCCTGACGGACGCCGAACGCATTCGCGTCACGCAGGAACGGATCAACATTGCCGAAAACGACCTGCGCGCCTCCGAGGAAGCGATCAATCACCTGGAGTCCGAACTGCGTTCGCGCAACATGCGGATCGAGGAACTCACCCGCATCAACACGCAGATGCAGGGCGATATCGCGGACGCGCGCCGCTGGCTGGGTGAGCGTGATGGGTTGATGCAGCGCCTGGAGACGGAGGCCGCGCACAGTGCCGCGCTGGTCGATAATATCCAGCGCAGCATGCGTTCCCTCACGCCGGCCAACAGCGCTACGGTCGGTACGCCCGATGCCCACAACGTCCCCCATGCCCATGCCGCACCGCGTGCGCCGTCGGCCGCGACCAGCACTTCCGGCAACTATGAGGGCATCCGGGAGCAGGGCGCCCGGCTGCTGGTGCGCAAGCTGGATGGTCATGAGGTGGTGCATGTGCTCGGTCGCAAGACCACGATCGGACGCACGCCGGACAATGACCTGCAGGTCGATGCGAGCTTCGTCAGTCGCCATCATGCGGTGCTGCTGCTGACGGGCAATCAGACCGTCATCGAAGACCTGAACAGCACCAACGGTGTGTACGTGAACGGCACGCGCATCACCCGTGAGACGCTCAGCGACGGCGATGTGGTGATGGTGGGCAAGGCACGCTTCCGCTTCGCGGTCCGCGCGGCCGTCGCCCGCTCCAGTGTGGAACTCTCGACGACCTGAGGGGAAACACCCGGCACCCGCGTTTGCCTCCCGAGGTCAGACCGTTCGCACGGGTGCCGTTGTCGCTGCTGACCCGGCTGCGATTGGTGCTGCTGGGGCATGAGGATCTGGCGAGCATCGTCTTCTGGGCGGCCCTGGTCGGGCTATGCGGCGCCCTGACGAGCGTCGCTTTCCGCGAGGGACTGCGGCTACTCGAATTGCTGTTCACCGGCCAGGCCAAGAGCCTCGAACAGGCCGCCTCCGCAATGCCCTGGTGGCATCGGGTGGCGCTGCCGCTGGGTGGCGCCGTGCTCGCGGGTCTGGTGCTGCGCCAGGGAGGCAAGGTGCTCGCCTCACCTCGCGCCGTCGACTACATGGAAGCCGTCCGTGTCGGAGACGGCAGCATCAGCGTGCGGGCCACGCTGATCAACAGTGTCTCATCGTTACTGACGATTTCATCCGGTGGCTCCATCGGGCGCGAAGGTCCGATGGTCCAGCTGGCCGCCATGCTCGGCTCGCGCCTGGGTCGGTGGGCTCACGCACCGATTCCGCGGCTGCGACTCATGGTGGCCTGCGGTGGCGCCGCGGGCATCGCGGCGGCCTACAACGCGCCGATTTCCGGCGCGCTGTTCGTCTCGGAAATCATCCTCGGCGGCACCGCCATGGAGAGCTTCGGGCCGTTGGTGGTGTCTTCGGTGGTGGCGAGCGCGACCGTGCACCGCTTCATGGGGTATGCACCGGTCTACCTGGTCCCGAAGGTGCAGTTCGCCTCGAACTGGGAGCTGATCTTCTATGTGCTGCTCGGAGTCCTGCTGGGTCATCTGGCGCCGCCCTTCCTGGCATCACTGGACTTCGCCAAATCGCGCTTCGTGAGTTTGAAGCTGCCGTTGCAGTGGCAGCTGGGTCTGGGCGGCCTGATGGTCGGGGTCATCTCGGTGGCGGTGCCGGAGGTGTGGGGCAATGGCTTCGGCGCCGTGAGCAGCATCCTCAACGCCCATCTCATCGGCTGGTGGTTGCTGGCGGTACTGCTGGCGAAGCTGCTGGCCACTGCCGCCACCGTCGGTTCGGGGGCCGTTGGCGGAGTGTTCACGCCGACATTGTTTCTGGGCTGCGCCATCGGCGCGCTGTTCGGTGGCGTGGTGCATGCGCTGCTCCCCGGCATGACGTCCGTTCCCGCCGCCTACGCCCTCGTGGGCATGGGTGGCTTCCTGGCGGCGACCACCCACGCGCCGCTGACCTCGATTCTCATGCTCTTTGAGATGACCCTGGACTACGACATGGTGTTGCCGCTGATGCTGGCCTGTGTCACCGCGCACTACACCGCCAAGGTCTACCGACGCGGCGAATCCATCTACCACGCGGCCCTGAAGGGACGTGCCGCAGGCGATGGCTGGCAGCTGAACACCGTGGCGGCGCTGATCAAGCCCGCCGGTGCGGTGGTAGCCCGCGCCGCCTCTTTGAAGGAGATGTTTGAAGCCCTGCCGCGCCGGCCGCTGGAGCGCGCCTATGTCACCGACGGCGTCGAACTGACGGGCTGGGTGGACCTGCGGGAGCTCCTGGCGGCGCTGCGTGCCGGCAAGGTCGATGGCGCCGCAAGCGTCGCATCCGTGACGCGGCCCGCGACGCTGGCGCTGACGGACGACATGTCGCTGGGGACGGCCCTCGACGTATTCCTGCGGGCCCGGGCCAACGTACTGCCCGTGATCGGCGGTGAATGGCGCAATAATCTCCTGGGTGAGATCTCCCGCCAGGACGTCGTGCTGGCGATGCAGGACCGCATGGTGCCCGAACCGGGGCCGTCCGCGACTGTATAATGAGCGCCCGAGGGGGATACCAATGATCTATCGCGTTGCGACCGCGGCATGCGCCTGGCTGTGTTTTGCGGCGGTTGCGACCGCGGCTCCGAACTGTGACCGGGCCTGCCTGTACCGGGTACTGGATAAATATCTCGCGGCGCTGAAGGCGGCGGATGCCTCGCAGGCCGGGTTCGCGCCGAACGCGCGCACCAGCGAGAACAACGTCATGCTGCGTCCCGGGGATGGTCTGTGGGGCACGATCAGCGCCCTGGGCGACTACGATCTGCGATTTGCCGACCCGCAGGACGGCGGCGTGGGCTTCTACGGGGTGGTCCGTGAGACCGACACGTCATCCCCGTTCGCCGTACGGCTGAAAGTGCGGGGTGGCCAGATCACCGAGGCGGAGACCATCGTCGCACGACCGCAGGAGGCCGGCGTGCCGTTTGTAACGGCGGACCTTCATCCACTGCCGGTGCTCAATGAGATGGTACCGGTCGCCGAGCGCAGTGATCGCGAGCAGATGATCGCCATCGCCAATGGCTACTTTGAGACCATACAGCGCAATGACGGCACCATGCACACCCGCTTTACGGATGACTGCAATCGGCGTGAAGACGGCTTTCAGACCACCAACCGCAAAGACGACACCTACGGTGATATCACCCACCTGGGATGTGGCCAGCAGTTCAAGCTCGGCTGGTACTGGTTCGACGATCGCCTGCGCGCGCGGCGCTTCCTGGTCGTGGATCGGGAGCGGGGCCTGATCATGGCCGCCGGGTTCATCGACCACGAAGGACGGGTGGGCAACTACAAGCTGAGCGACGGGCGCACCGCCACTTCGAAGATTTTCCGGCACCCTCACAGCTACTGTCTGCTCGAGACCTTCAAGATCCGCGGCGGCAGGATCCAGCAGGTCGAGGCGGTCTTCACGACCGTGCCGTACTACATGCCGACTCCATGGAGCAACTGATGCGGCTGCTGACCTCGACCTTGCTGCTGGTGGCGCTCGGCGCCCGCGCCGCGAACAACGACGGTCCGCCTTCGGCGGATCCGGCTCTGCTGTATCAACAGAACTGCGCCGCCTGTCACGATCACCCCGCGCAGCGCATTCCGGCCCGCGCGACGATCGCACGCCACTCGCCCGATGAGGTCATGCAGATCCTCACGAGTGGCTCGATGCGGACGCAGGCGGCGGGCCTGTCGATGAACGATCGGGTGGCCGTCGCGACCTATCTCACCGGCCACGCGCCGGTCGGCCGCCTGGCGCCCAAACCTGAGTCAAATCGCTGCTCGGCGCCGGTCGCGCCCGCGGCCGACTCGGGGCCGGCCTGGAATGGCTGGGGACACGATCTCGCCAACACCCGTTTCCAGGACGAACCGGGATTGACCGCCGGGGAGGTGCCGCATCTGAAGCTCAAATGGGCCTTCGGCTACCGCGCCACCTATATCTATGGCCAGCCGACACTGGTCGGCGGCCGTGTCTACGTCACGAGCTCGAGCGGCCGCGTCTATTCACTGGATGCGAAGAGCGGGTGCACCTACTGGACCTTCGACGCCGCGGCGCCGGTGCGCACCGCGGTATCGATCGCCCGGGTGCATGGGACGCTGCGGGTGCTGTTCGGTGATGATTCGAGTGTCGTGTACATGCTGGATGCCGATCACGGTCGGCTGTTGTGGCGGCGGCGTCTGGACCCGCATCCCGCGGCGCACATCACCGGCGCGCCGGTGTTCAACGGTGAGCGCTTGTACGTGCCGGTATCTTCGTTGGAGGAGCTGTCGGCAACCTCACCGGCCTACGAGTGCTGCAAGTTCCGGGGCAGCGTCGCCGCGCTGGATATCGCGAACGGACATCTGATCTGGCGCACCTACACCATCTCGCAGCCGCCCAAACCCTATCGCAGAAATGCGACCGGCGCGCAGCTGTACGGGCCCGCCGGCGGCTCGGTGTGGTCGGCGCCGACGCTCGATCCCGAGCACGACCTCATCTACGTCGGCACCGGCAACTCCTACACGGATGTGCCCACGGAACACACCGATTCGATACTCGCGCTGCGCATGAGCACCGGGGCGCTGGTGTGGGCAAATCAGCTGAAGATCAAGGACAATTACATCGTAGGTTGCGACGCACCGGGCACCGCGGGGCAGGGCAATTGTCCGCACGAACTCGGACCGGATGTCGATTTCGGCACCTCGCCGATTCTGCGTACGCTGGCGGATGGCCAGCGCGTGCTGCTTACCGGTGAGAAGTCCGGGCGGGTGTATGCCCTGGATCCGGCCAGCGGCAAGGAGCGCTGGCATGCGCAGCTCGGCGTCGGCAGCAGCCTCGGGGGTATCGAGTGGGGCAGTGCAGCGGACTCCGAGCGGCTCTATGCACCGGTATCCGACGCCGCGGCCACGCAGGGCCGCACCGGCGGTCTGGTCGCACTTTCGCTGCGTGACGGTCGGCAACTGTGGCGGGCAGCGCCGCCGCCAGCGGCATGCAGCTGGGGTCCGCACAACTGTCTCGCGGCCCAATCGCAAGCGGCGACCGCCATGGCGGGGGTCGTGTTCTCGGGTTCTGAGGATGGCCACCTGCGCGCTTATGCGAGCAGCGACGGACGGATCATCTGGGACGTTGATACGGCAAAGGCGTATACCACGGTCAACGCCGTGGAGGCCGCCGGCGGCTCGCTCGACAATGGCGGGGCGACGCTCGCCGGCGGCATGTTGTTCGTGAACTCCGGCTATGGTCGCATCGTTGGCGAGCCCGGCAACGTGCTGCTCGCCTTCAGCGTCGATGGCCACTGAGTGAACTGAATTGAAACGTCGCGAGGCATTTATGCAGTTACTGACGCTATCCATCCTGGCGCCTGTGTCGGCGCTTGCGGCCAAAGTCATGGCGGTACCGCTGGCCGCCCGCGGCCTCGATCGCGCGGGCTACGCCGCCGACCGCGCGGAGATCGAGGAGCTGGAATCACGCTACATCTTTGCGCTGGACTGGCAGGATGCCGACGCCTACGCCGCCACCTTTGCCGAGGACGGGGTGCTCGATTGGGCGGGGGGAATCGTCACCGGGCGCGAGGCCATCAAGGCGGAGGTGCGCGGGATGCGCGCGACCTTCGCCAAGCGCGAGGCGGGGGATGCGCCGCTGCGACCGGCCCGGCTGCGGCACTTCATCACCAACCGCGTCCTGCACGTCGACGGCGACCGGGCCAAGTCCGTGGCTTACTGGTTTGAATTCAGCAACGACAACCGCAACCGCTGGCCGGCCTCCAGTGGTTACGGCCACTACGAGGACGAATTGCGCCGGGTGGATGGCCGGTGGCTCTTCAGTCGGCGCAAAATTTACAACGAAATCATGGACAGCCGCGCAGCCGGGCCCGAGAACCCGGTCGCGCGCCTGGCCTTGTAGCGACGCCTTCGTCTTCCTGATCGGCACTACCAATGCCGTGAGTCTCACCGAGCAGACCTGGAACTCTTTGCCCTCATCGGCGGGAGCGCTCAAGTCTCGAGTTTATTGAACGAGCAGCATCCGCGTGTCGTAGAGAATCAGAAATACCCCTGCCGCAGGTGCATTGCTGGTTGCGCGAAGGCTGCAAAGCAAGGCCGTCGTGACATGCGCTAGACTTGTGTGGTGACCAATCCCTATATCGAACGCATCCTCAAGGCCCGCGTCTACGAGGTCGCCGTCGAGACCCCACTGGAGCCGGCGCCGCGGCTGTCCCGCCGGCTGGGCAACCAGGTGCTGCTCAAGCGCGAAGATCTGCAATCAATCTTTTCGTTCAAGTTGCGCGGCGCCTACAACAAGATCGCCCATCTGTCGGAGTCGGTCGCCAGACGTGGAGTGATCTGCGCTTCGGCGGGTAACCATGCGCAGGGTGTGGCGCTGGCCGCCCAGCGCCGCGGTATCCCCGCGACCATCGTCATGCCGCAGACGACGCCGCACATCAAGGTTCAGGCGGTCATGGATCTGGGCGGCGAGGTCGTTCTGCACGGGGACGATTACGATTCGGCTTTCGATCGGGCTCAGCACCTGGTGCGTGATCACAACCTGGTCTACGTCCACGCCTTCGATGACCCGGATGTGATCGCGGGCCAGGGCACCATCGCCGTGGAGCTGCTGCGCCAGTGCGGGGGTGAGATCGACGCCGTGTTCGTGCCGGTCGGGGGCGGTGGGCTGATCGCGGGCATTTCGGTCTACATCAAGGCGCTGTACCCACGGGTGCGCATCGTCGGCGTCGAGCCGACCGACGCCGCCGCCATGTACGAATCGCTGCAGGCCGGCCGGCGGGTGACCCTGGAACGGGTCGGCCTGTTCGCCGACGGTGTGGCGGTCAAACGCGTCGGCGAGGAGCCTTTCGGGCTCGCCCGGCAGTTCGTGGACGAAGTCGTGCTGGTCAATACCGACGAGATGTGTGCCGCGATCCAGGACATCTTCGAGGAGACGCGCACCATTGTCGAACCCGCCGGTGCGCTGGCAGTCGCCGGCATCCGCAAATGCGTGGTCCGCGACGGCTGGCGCGAGAAGCGCCTGGTCGCCATCAACAGCGGCGCCAATGTGAATTTCGACCGCCTGCGGCATATCGCGGAGCGCTCCAGTCTGGGCGGCGAACGCGAGGCGCTGCTCGCCGTTGAGATTCCGGAACAGCCCGGCAGTTTTCTGCATTTTTGCGAGGCGCTGGGGTCGCGCAATGTCACGGAGTTCAACTACCGCTACGACAGCACCGCCCGCGCCGAGATTTTCGCAGGCTTCAGCCTGAGCAACGGCCGGGTAGAGAAGGAAGCGGTCGTGCACCAGCTGCGTGAATCCGGCTATGTGGTCCACGACATGAGCGACAGCGAGCTGGCCAAGCAGCATGTGCGCTTCATGGTCGGCGGCCATGCGCGTGAGCTCATCGATGAAGTCATCTACCGGTTCGAGTTTCCGGAACGCCCGGGCGCGTTATTGAAGTTCCTGCAGGCGATCGGCACGCGCTGGAACATCACCATGTTCCACTATCGCAATCACGGTTCGGACAACGGTCGGGTACTCGCCGGCGTTCAAGTGCCGAAATCCGAGCGCGCGGAGTTCATGCAGCATCTGAATGCGCTGCACTACCCGTACATCGATGAGACGCCGAACCCCGCCTACAAGATGTTCCTGGGCGCCTGATTCAGTCCCCGGTAAATCCCGAGGAACATGCCGAGGACGGAAACGATCAGGACACACGCGATCAGGCAGTAGCTCCCGAAGATCAGGAGCTGCAGCGGGCGGCCGTCAGCGATCAGTCGCGGAGACATCGATACCCAGATTGAGAGGTACGATGGGCCCATGCAGATGAGCAGAATCCACCAAGTCGACCAGGCAGAACTGCCCTGCCTTACTGTCGGTGCAGGGCCGAGTTGCGCCGACGCCAGCGACCGCCGGTAGGCCAGCAGTCTGCGCTCAGGAAAGAAACCTTCAGCTTGGTCCATAACGTCCGTCCGCCGCCTCGCCGGGATGCGTTGCCAAATTTTACGCCCGACCTCACCGGTCCGACGGATTGCGGTCGAGGAGCTTGGAACGGCAGCTGTACGGATGTACAGTATCCGTCATGAGCCAATATCTCAAGGGCCGGGGCGCGCTGTCCAATCCAGCCAATCGATTCTCGGCCACGCGGGTCGCCGATGTCGAGGACGGCTGGTCCTTGCAGGAGGTGCCCGACAGCATCGCGACTCAGGTTCGACCCGAACGCGCCCGGACGATTATCACCACCAACCGATCGCCCGACATTCCCTTCGAGCAGTCGATCAATCCCTACCGTGGATGTGAGCATGGGTGCCCGTACTGCGCAGCCGGCGACACCCTGATCCTCTTGGCCGACGGGCGCACCCGCGCACTGGCCGACCTGAAGGTCGGTGATCAGATTTACGGAACCCGCCGCGCGGGTTGGTATCGACGCTACACAAAGACTCGCGTCCTGGCCCACTGGAGCACTATCAAGCCGGCTTTTCGTACCACCCTCGAGGATGGGACCACGTTGGTGACCAGTGGGGATCACAGGTTCCTGACCGAACGCGGCTGGAAGTACGTGAAAGATGGCTCGAAGGGCGCTCAGAGGTCGCATCTGACTATCCGCAGCAAGCTCATGGGTGTTGGCGGCTTTGCAACGGGCGCCGTAGTAAACGACGACTACAGGCGTGGTTACCTAGGCGCTATGATTCGTGGCGACGGTCTGCTGAAATCATTCGATGCTCGAAGACCGAGCAGGCATGAAGGGCGAGTTCACCAATTCCGCCTCGCGTTGTGTGATCTCGAAGCCCTTGTGCGCACGCGAAGCTATCTTTCTGAGTTTGAAATCGCGACCCGGGAATTCCAGTTTGCGGCCGCCATGGGCGATCGCCGGTCGATGCAAGCGATCCGGACGCACTCCTTGACCAACGTGGAAGCGATTCGCGGCCTCATCGCGTGGCCTTGTTCACCCGCGCGGGAGTGGTCTGCGGGATTTCTTGCTGGAATCTTCGACGCCGAAGGCAGCTTCAGTCAGACCGTGTTGCGGATTTCGAATACGGACCGTGAGATCGTGACTTGGATATGCAAGTGCTTGGACACTTTCAGCTTTTCCTACGTCATCGAGCACTATCCGCACCTGGACCGCAAGCCGCTGAGCGTCGTGCGGATCACGGGTGGCTTAAAGGAGCATCTCCGGTTTTCCCATACTGTTAACCCGGCGAGCGGCCGCAAACTCGATTTGGAGGGTGTGGCCATCAAGGGCAACGCCCGCCTGCGGGTGGTGGGCATCGAGCCACTGCCGGCCATGCAGCTGTATGACATCACGACCGACACCGAGGATTTCGTTGCCAACGGCGTGGTCAGCCACAACTGCTACGCCCGTCCCAGCCACGCCTACATGGATCTGTCGCCGGGTCTGGATTTCGAGACCCACCTTTTCTACAAGGCGGATGCCGCCGCGCTGCTGCGCGCCGAGCTGGGTAAGCGCAACTACGTGTGCAAACCGATCACCGTGGGCGCGAACACCGATCCGTATCAGCCGCTGGAGAAGCGGCTGAAAGTCACCCGTTCCATCCTGGAGGTGCTGCGCGAGACGCGCCATCCGGTCACGATCATTACGAAGGGCTCGCTGATCGCCCGTGATCTGGACCTGCTGGCCGATCTGGCGCGCGATGGCCTGGTCAATGTCTTCGTCACGGTGACCACGCTGGACAATGAGACGAAGCGCCTGCTGGAGCCGCGCGCCGCGGCACCGGCGGCGCGCCTGAAGATCATCCGCCAGCTCACCGAATGTGGGGTCACCACCGGGGTGCTGGTCGCCCCGGTGATTCCGGCGATCACCGAACACGAGCTCGAGCAGGTGCTGGCCGCCGCCGCACAGGCGGGAGCGCGGCACGCGGGATACGTGATCCTGCGGCTGCCCCACGAGCTCAAAATCCTGTTTCGCGAATGGCTGGAGACGCACTACCCGGCGCGCGCCGCGCATGTCATGTCGATCATCCACGCGCTGCGCGGCGGCCAGGACAATGACCCGCGCTTCGGGAGTCGGATGCGCGGTATGGGTCCTTTCGCACAGCTGCTGCGTCAGCGCTTTCAACTGGCGTGCGCTCGCAATGGGTTGCTCCGTGGCGCAGCACCCGCATTGCCAACTGCACTGTTTCGGCCGCCACCGCCCAACTCCGGGCAGATGGATCTGGGCCTCTAGGCAACATCTGTTGCCGACTGCAACCCCGGGCGTCACAGCAGAATGTTAAGCTTGGGTGCGTGGCCGAAAATGTTGGGAAAATCATCTGGCTGGCTGGTGCCAGCGGTATGGTCGGATCAAGGGTCCTGGAAGGACTGCTCCTGATTCCGGAGTACACCCGCATCGTCGCGGTGACCCGCCGGCCTCTCGGCCGCGACTATCAGCGGCTGGCCAACCGGATCGTGCTCTTCGCTCAGCTCGAGTCACAACTCAAAGGCCAGGTCTGCGACATGGCGCTGTGCTGCCTGGGCACCTCCTATAAGGAGGCAGGCTCCGAGGCGGCCTATCGGGAGGCGGCGCAACTGAATGTTCTGGCATACGCCCGCGCGGCCAAAGCGGCTGGCGCGCGGCGCTTCGTCATGCTCTCGTGCCAATCGGCCGATTCGGCGTCGCGGCGAACCGCGGCGCGCGTCCAGGGCGAAACGCTCGACGCCCTGACGGAAGTGGGTTTTGAGTCACTGGATATCCTGTTGCCGGGTCCCCTGCTGGGCATGCGCCGCGGCGCGGGCCCGGGGCACCTGATCTCGATGTCGCAGGCCCTGGCGCTCAGTCCGCTGCAGTTTGGCGCCCGGGAGGGTCGCCGGGCCATCGGCGCCGCCACGGTCGCCGCCGCCATGATCGGCGCCGCGCGCTCCGGGCGCCGTGGGGTCTACCGATACGAATTTTCAGGCATCCAGGCACTTTCCAGAATACGTGGCAGAACGTGATGCAGTTAACATCGACAGCCACAGCGGCGTGACAGATTCCCAGAATCAGTCGCGCCACGCCGGTGCCTACGGTCCGGCTGTTGCGTATTCCCAATCGGTCCACGCGGAAGTTGCCTGTTAAGGATGTATCGCGCAGCCACTAAAAGCGGAATGGTCAGACGCATCGCGCTGATCCTTACCCTGAGCACACTGATTCCGGTGCTGCTGGTGGTCGCCGCGTTGTCCGGCAACGCCGGTGCGGGAACCCTGTGGCGCTGGCTGGTCTTCGGCGCCGCCGAGGCACTGCTTTGCACGGGCATCGCCGTGGCCTACCTGGTGCGCCGCTACCAGCCCGGCCTGCTGGCGTTGCGGGAGGGGTTCCAGGATCTCGCCACGACCGGTTTCGCGGCCGTGCCGCCCACGGGGCGCGATGACATCCAGGAACTGATTCAAAGCTTCAATCTGTGCGCGCAGCGCATCCGTACCCAGCACGCCAATCTGCAGACCCTGAGTGAGGTCGACCGGTTGCTGCTTCAGCCGGGTGGCCTCGAGCCGGTGCTCGATGCGATCCTCACCCGCGTGCAGCGCGTGACGGGGTGCAGCAGCGCCGGGATCGTCCTGCGCGACCCGGATGCGCCGTGGCGTGGACGGGTCTATCTGGCCGCGATGAGCTGCCGGGACTTGCCCGTCAGCCGCGTCGCCCTCGACGATGACATGATGATCACGCTCGCGGCCGAGACGGAGGGTCTCACCGTCACGCGCTGCGAGGACACCCGCCACAGCTTCCTCGTGCCGCTCAAGGAGCTCGGTTCGGAGTTCTTCTGGGTCTGGCCGGTCAAACTGGCGACCCATGTCGAGGCCATCCTGGCCGTCGGCTACCGCGATCCGCCCGTGGCCGACCCGCATATCACCCGCTGCGGAACCGAGTTCGCCGCCCGTCTGGCGATCGCCCTCACCAAGAGCGCGCGCGACGAACAGCTCTACCGCCAGGCGCACTTCGATCCGCTGACCGGCCTGCCCAACCGAGTCCTGTTCTGCAGCCGGCTCTCCACCGAACTGCAGCGCGCCGCGACCGGTGTCGGCAAGGGCGCGGTGCTGTATATCGACCTCGATCACTTCAAGAAGATCAATGACACCGTCGGTCACGCGGCCGGCGATGAAGTGCTGAGCATCGCCGCGCAGCGCCTGCGCGCCTGCATCAAGGAAGGCGATACGGTCGCGCGCCTGGGCGGCGATGAGTTCGCGGTCATCCTGCGCGACATCGTGAGCGCCGAAGCGGCCCACGCGGTCGCGCAGCGCATCGTGCTGTCGCTGCAGCAGCCCGTGAACCTCGCCGGTCGGGATCACACGGTCTGCGCGAGCATCGGCATCGCCTTGTTCCCGCAGGACGGTCGGGCCATCGATACGCTGCTGCGCAACGCCGACACTGCCATGTACCGTGCCAAGGACCTGGGTCGCGGTCGTGCCATGTTCTACGACGTCAATATGGGTGGTCAGCGGCCCGAGCCCACCGACAGCGGACTGCACCTCGCCCTGCGCCGCCGCGAGTTCTCATTGTTCTACCAGCCGCAGTACTCGATCAATGACGGATCGCTGACGGGCCTCGAAGCGCTGCTGCGCTGGCAGACACAGCGCGAGGGCTTGCGCCAGCCCGGAGATTTCGTGCCGGCCGCCGAGGAGAGTGGGCTGATCGTCGATATCGGTGGCTGGGTGCTGGAAACGGCCTGTGCGCAGCTCGCATCCTGGCGCGAGCAGGGGCTGTCGCCACCGCCCATGGCGCTGAACGTCTCATTGCAGCAGCTGCGCCATCCGGACTTCGTGCGCAACGTGCGCCGCACGCTCGAGCGTTTCGGGCTGCCCGGGGAACTTCTGGAATTCGACATCGATGAGCGCGTGCTGGCCGATCCCGCCAACAGCGCCATGATCGAGCGGCTCGCGCAGACCGGCGCCGGTCTGACGCTCGACGGCTTCGGTACCGGCTATTCCTCGCTCGGTTACCTGCGGCAGCATCCCATCAGTGCGGTCAAGATCGATCGCAGCTTCCTGGTCAACGTGCCCAGGGACTCGACCGCGGCCACACTGATCGAAACGATCATCGTGATGGCACACTCGCTGCAGAAGCGCGTCGTCGCCGAAGGCATCGAGTCCATCGAGCAGCTGGATTTCCTGCGCGAGCGTCGCTGTGACAGCGCGCAGGGCTACTACCTCGCGCGCCCGCTGCCGGCGGCCAAGGTCACGGAGCTTCTCAGTTCGCGCGTTTATGACAACTCCTCAGAAGAAGCTCGCGCAACGGGCTGACGCACAAGTTCGCGCTCGAGAAATTATGTCGCATGTCGCACATCTGCGAATTTCACATTGCGCCTACACATTTCGCGGATGAGAAACAATACGCAAATTGTCGCTTGACTGAGAGTCTCCGCCTACCGACACTGCTTGCGTGCAAACGGCAAACCCGACGAAAGTCGGGGACGCAAAGCCACCGGTCTAACGGACTTGTTCCCATGACGGCGGGGTTACCACTTCTTCCGGCGCCACAGCGCGGGAATATGCGGCTATCCCTTACATGAGAGCGCGTCCGCTGGTCGGGCACGACAGACCGCAGTTCCGGGGAATGCAATATGACAGTGTCCGTCTCGAAGAGCGAATCACAGATTCCGGAGCCGCCCGTCGCGGGCGAGCAGGAATCCTTTGTCATCAATCTGTGCTCCTCCACCACGCCCATGGCGTTGACGCAGCCGCAATTGGCCGAGCTCAAGAGCTACACATTCTTTGTCAGCCGCCGGCTCGAGGACGGTCGCGAGCGCTTCCGGCTGCACATGGGATATTTCGATTCGCTGCTGCAGGCCGAAGACCTGCTGCCCCTGGTGCGCGACCTTTATCCGGGTGCGTGGGCCGGCGAGGCGCCCGGTAAGCGTCTGCGAGCGCGTGGTGCTGCAACGAAGCCCGCGCCGGTACGCGCCGCGCCGTCACCGACGCCGACGCCGACACCGACACCTGACGAAGGGCCGAGCGCGGAGCTCCTGGCGAGGATGCCGACCCTGTCGGCCGCGCCCGAGCAGAGCGTCGTCGCTGCACCAGCTCCCGCGGTCGCTTCACCGCCGCCCGCGTTGGTGCTCGAACTCGTACCGGAGCCGGCAGTCTCGGCGCCGCCCTCGATACCCGCGCCGCCCTCGATACCCGCGGCGCCTATGATTCCCGCACCCGCCGCGGTCGCTGTCGCGCCACCCGCGAAATCCAATGGTCACGCGGCTCCCGCCAAGCGTGATACCACGATGCCTTTCGATCAGCGTTCGAATGTGCGCGAAGTGCTCAAGTCCCTGGATGAGACCGCCCGCCAGCCGGCCGCGCCGGCGCCGGCGCCGGCGCTGCCGAAGGGGCCGGCCGTGCGCCAACCGGGCGTGCTACCCGAAGCGAAGGTGCTGCATCTTCTGGAAGAGAAGCGCGGCGATCCGCTGAATACCACCAGCACGCCGGCCGCCTTCTCCGTGCAGTTGCAGTGGTCGGTGCAGCCCATCGATCTGGCGCGGGTGCCGCCGCTCGCGATCTTCGGTGCCTACACACTCTATACCGTCGAGGGCAGCCGCGAGGGTCGGCGCTGGTTCGGCTTGCGCTTGGGATTCTTCAGCGACGCGCACTCCGCGAAGCAGGTCGCGCAGTATGTACGCTCGGAATTCTCCTCGGTCGCCGTCGTGCCGGTGAGCCTCAAGGAGCGCGATGGCGCGGCCGGCGCCATCAGTGGCAAGCCTGCGGCAGGCGCGGCCCCGGCACCGACTCAGCCCTCGGAACGGCTGCCCGACAGGACCGCTGAATTCAAGCTGCTGGATACCACCGCCGAGACACCGCAGCTGGTGGTCGACAAAATGTCCGCGGCGAAGCCCAAGAGTGCCGTCGGCAAATCGGCCGCCTCCGGACGCCTGGGTCACAAGGCCCTCAAGGGCCGTGGTCATCGCGTGAACGCGCATGACAAGCGCGCGCCCAAGACCCTGGAGGAGACGCTGGAAATTCTGGGTGCCGATGAGTTGCAGATCGAGGGCGCCAAGAAAAGGGCCGTCGGCGGCACCGTCAAACACCAGGATACGAAGGCGCAGAAGAACTCGCCGTTCTCGCGCCTGTTGGACCGGCTCGCGGAACGGAGCCGTTAGGCCGGCACCTCCTTGCAGAAGTATGTGCTGCCGGTTCTTTTCAGTGCAGCGAGCCTGCAGGTCATGGCGGCCGGCGCGGCGCCCCCTGCCGATTTGCGAACGATGCTGCACACGACGCGGCTGCTCCAAGCTGGATATCAGGGCCAGGGCGTGCGCATCGGAGTCGTTTCCGATGGGGCTGTTCACTACGATGCGCGAGTTCGGCAGCAGGTGCTTCCCGCCGGGGTGACGTTCGTCGGCAGGTCATCGGGCGTCGACGCTGATGAAGGCGATTGGATGATGCAGGTGGTGCATCAAGTCGCACCCCGAGCGGAATTGGGCTTCTGTGCCGGCGGCGATCCCGCTCAAACGACCGACTGCTTCCGTCAACTTCTCACTCTGTTTCATGCCGACATCGTTGTGGATGACGTCAATCCGCAGCCCGTCTATGCGTATCCGACTCAGAAGGTGCAGGGTCTGCTGCAGCTGGTGAAAGAGCATCCCGGGGTACTTTTCTTCACAGGTGCTGGTAACAATGGCGGCGGATATTATGAGGGTCGTTGGACCCCAGCCCCCTTAACTCTCGATGGCGTGCGGTACGCCGCCCAGGATTTCGCGGGTTCACTGGGCGGCAGTTCCGACGTTTATGAAAGTTTTGCGCTTCCCCCAAAAGCGGCCGCCGCCCTGTTCCTCGGGACCAATGCGGATCCGGCCGCGGGACCGTCATCCTGCAACGTACGAGCACCTCAGGTCACCGTCGTCCTCCTTGCAGACGACGGAAAAAAACTGGCAACCGCGAGTAATGGGTGTTCTCCCATTTCTTTGTCAGTCTCCAATCCGGTGGACAAACCGATGCGAGTGCGCGCGGCGATTCTACTTCCCGCGAACATCCAGCCCGAGCGGTTCGCACTGAAGCTCACCGTCACGCTTCGCGGTGAGGGCGTTGCGCCGCTGACCCTGACCTATCGCACGGGCGGAGGGGCCGGCAACTCCGCAACAGATCCGAAATTGATCTCCGTGGCTGCAGTGGACCCAAACAGCCGCTGGGGAGACAGTTACATTATCGAGTCGTTCGCCAATTCCGGGCCGCAATGCCTGGACTACGCCGGCGTGGACGCCGGCCGCCCAGTCAGATTGCCGACACCGAATTGCTTTGAACAGCCGGTCTTCGTCGTTCCGGATCGCGCCTGGGTCAAAATGACGGGAGCGAGTGGAGACGCGGATCGCCCTTTCATTGGTGACTCTGCGGCCGGGCCCGCCGCTGCCGGCGTCGCTGCCTTGCTGCTTTCGGCGGGTGCCGACCGGCAACACCTTCTTGACTTCATGCGGCGAACCGCCATTGCGCAGACCGATAGCCGCGGCTGGAATAGTCGCTACGGCTATGGATTGATGGACGCGGACGCGGCTGCCGTCGCCGCCGGGGCCCTTGCGAAGGGCCACGCCGAGAGCCCCGTTGCATTCCGGCGGTCAGACGATTTCCTTCGCTATCGCTCGGTGGCAGTGCAAGCGCGTGGTGGTGATCCAGGCGCGCTGGCGCTGCTGAGCGACGCCGCCAAGGCCGGCAATCCGAATGCTGAAAGTGCGCTTGCCTCCCTGGAGCACGATTCCGGTGACAATGAATCGGCCGCTCGCTGGGCCGCCTCGGCCGCCGATCAGGGCGAGCCGAATGCCCAGGGACTTCTCGGATCGATGTATAACCGGGGGTGGGGTGTAACCGAAGACCCGCGTGCGGCACAGGCTTGGTGGGTTCGCGCCGCTCGCCAGGGCATTGCCAGTGCCCTCTATAACCTCGGCACAACCCTCGCGCGTGGCCGTGGCGCACCCACCGATCCGGTAACGGGGTTGGCACTGATGCGCGCGGCGGCAATGCGCGGCCTGCAATTTGCACCGATGAACGCCGAGATGGCCGATATTCAATCCGGGTTGAATCCCGATCAACTCAGCACGGTGCAGAGGCAAGCTGCGGCTTTTGCCGAAAATCCGGCGGCCGTGCCCATGCCATGACACGGTGCCTTACTTGCCGAAGAGCTTGTCGAGTTCGGAGCGTGCGCGATCATTCTGCGCGCCATCGCCGCCGGTCCACGCCGCCGCGTTCGGTTTGAAATGATCGCAGAAGTTCGCGCGGGTCTTGTCGCGAACCTCCTCCACCGTCGGTTCGCGACACTGCTGATAGGCCTGTTTGTCGAACTGCGTGCACATCCGGCACACATGCAGCTCGGCCCGACACTTCGGGCACTCTTCCAGTCTACGCAGCGGCAGTGACAGGGCCGCGAGCGCGGCACCGCACTTCCAGCACTTCAGATCATGCGCCATGGGTACGCTCCTTCAGGAACCCCGCCAGAACACGACCGGTGTGTGAGCCGGTCTTGCGCCGCGCCACCTGCGCCGGCGTGCCTTCGACCACAATCCGCCCGCCGCCGGCACCGGCCTCGGGTCCCATGTCGATCACCCAGTCGGCCTCGGCCATGACATCGAGGTTGTGCTCGACGACCACCGCGGTGTTGCCGGCCTGGATCAGCCGGTGCAGCACGTGGATCAGCTTTTCGACATCCGCCATATGCAGTCCCACCGTGGGCTCATCCAGCACGTACAGCGTGTGCTTCGGCGTCTGACGTGGGCCCCCGGCCGCATCGCCGCGCACCTTCGACAGTTCCGTGACGAGCTTGATACGTTGCGCTTCGCCGCCGGACAGGGTCGGGCTGTGCTGTCCCAGCGTCAGGTAACCCAGTCCGACATCCTGCAGCAGCTTCAGCGCATGATGCACGCGCGGATGCGCCGCGAAGAACTCCACCGCATCATCGATGCTCATATTGAGGACGTCCCCGATGCTCTTGCCGCGCCACAGAACGCTCAAGGTCTCGGAGTTGAAGCGCAGGCCATTACAGACATCGCAACTGACCTTCACATCGGGCAGGAAACTCATCTCGATGGTGCGCAGACCCTGACCTTCGCAGCCTTCGCAGCGACCCGTGCCGGCGTTGAAGGAGAAGCGACTGGCCGTGTAACCCCGGATGCGGGCCTCGGTGGTGCCGGCAAAGATCGCGCGGATCTCGTCCCAGAAGCCGACATAGGTGGCGGGGCAGGATCGCGGCGTCTTGCCGATCGGTGTCTGATCGACTTCCAGCACGCGTTGCACGAGCTCGGCGCCGACGATGGTCTTGCAGCCGACGAGGGCGCTCGACTTCCTTTTCGCGGCGCGCTTCGCCGCCCGTGCCCGACCGCCCGGCGCCTCATCACCGATGATGCGTTTGAGGTTCGTGAAGAGCACATCGCGGGCCACGGTCGACTTGCCCGATCCGGAGACGCCCGTGACGACGATCAACCGTCCGAGCGGCAGCTCGACGTCCACGTTCGACAGGTTATGCAGCGTGACGCCCTTGAGAACCAGCCGCGCTGAGTCCGCCGCGACGGCGCGGCGCGGGCGCGCCGGATGCATCAGCGGTGCGCGCAGGAATCGGCCGGTGACCGAGTGCTCGTTGGCGATGAGATCACTGACCGTGCCGCGACCCACCACCTCACCGCCGCGGACACCGGCGCCGGGACCCAGATCCAGCACATAGTCCGCGCGGCGGATCGTATCCTCATCGTGTTCGACCACGACCAGGGTGTTGCGGTGCGCGGCCAGCTCCGCGAGCGCATCGAGCAGTATCGCGTTGTCACGCGGGTGCAGTCCGATGGTCGGCTCGTCCAGCACATAGCACACGCCCTGCAGGTTCGAGCCCAGCTGCGCGGCCAGGC
>DATHMT010000059.1:0-45816 GCA_035486855.1 Steroidobacteraceae bacterium | reverse complement strand
TACGCCATGAACTGACCGCCGTAGGTCTCGGCCATCACCTTCGTCAACGCCGCCGTCAGCGTCGTCTTGCCGTGATCCACATGACCTATCGTCCCCACGTTCACGTGCGGCTTGGTACGTTCAAATTTCTCTTTCGACATGACTTCAACCTCTGGCGCGACTACTTATTCTCGAAGACACAAAACACAAAACCTGGTGCTGACGTCCGGGATCGAACCGGAGACCTCGTCCTTACCAAGGACGTGCTCTACCAACTGAGCTACGTCAGCGGATTCGTTCCGACTGCTGGAGCGGGTGATGGGAATCGAACCCACACCATCAGCTTGGAAGGCTGAGGTTCTACCATTGAACTACACCCGCCGATGGCAACCACAACCTGCACCCTACCCGTCTTGGTGGAGGGGGTAGGATTCGAACCTACGAAGGCGTAAGCCGGCAGATTTACAGTCTGCTCCCGTTGGCCGCTTGGGTACCCCTCCGCGAA
Organism: Steroidobacteraceae bacterium; assembly: GCA_035486855.1. GTDB lineage: Bacteria > Pseudomonadota > Gammaproteobacteria > Steroidobacterales > Steroidobacteraceae > DAIDKA01. The sequence goes on along the minus strand of DATHMT010000059.1, from coordinate 45,332 downwards.
AACGAGCCGCGTATTCTGATTTCCACCCGCAGGGGTGTCAATGCGCCGGGAAGGTTTAATTTCAAGCCTTGGGCAGCGCGCCGCCGGCCAGCCGGCCCCCGCGGACCACCGCGCGACACAGATTCAGTCCCGCCCAATAGCCCAGCTCTTCGGGTTCGCGGACCGCCCAGACCACGAAGTCGGCGACGCCACCGGCGGCGAGTGTACCCGCTTTGCCGGCCAGGCCGAGGGCGCGGGCCGCATGACAGGTGACGCCGGCCAGCACCTCCTCGGGGGTCAGACCGAAGAATCGGGTCGCCATGCTCATCGCCAGTAATAAAGAGGCGCCGGGCGCGGAGCCCGGATTGCAGTCCGTGGCCACCGCCATCCTCGTGCCCGCGCCCCTAAATGCCGCGATCGGTGGCGATCGGGGGTCGCGCAAGCCATAGAAGGCGACCGGCAGCAGTACCGCGACCGTCCCGGCCGCGGCCAGCGCCGCCGCATCCGCCGGGGTCGTATATTCGAGGTGATCGCAGGAGAGCGCATGGAAGCGCGCCGCCACCTGGCTGCCGCCGATGTTCGAGAGCTGCTCGGCATGCATTTTCACCGGCAGCCCGAGCCGGTTCGCGGCCTCGAACACGATGACCGCCTGATCCGCGCTGAAGCCGATGTTTTCGCAGAATATGTCGACCGAATCGACCAGACCTTCGCCATGCAGCGCCGGCAGCCACTGGCGGGCCACCGCATCGATATAGTCGGCCGCGCGGCCCGTGAACTCCGGCGGCAGGGCATGGGCGGCGAGGAAGCCGGTGTGTACCCGCACCCCGAACGATTCCCCGAGACGCCGCGCGACCCGCAGCATCCGCCGTTCATCGACCAAGCTCAGGCCATAGCCGGACTTGATCTCCACGGTCGTTACGCCTTCGGCCAGGAGGCTCGCCAGGCGCGGGGCACTTTCCTCGAACAGCTGCTGGTCACTCGCGGCCCGGGTGTCCCGCACCGTGTTCAGGATGCCGCCGCCCTGGCGGGCGATCTCCTCGTACGACACGCCCCGCAGACGCTGCGCGTATTCGGCGGCGCGCGTGCCCGCGAAGACCAGGTGGGTGTGGCAGTCGATCAATCCCGGCGTGACCCAGGCGCCGTGAAGATCGTGCGTGTCATGGCAGCGACTGCGTATCGCCGCGGGCAAATCGGCTTCGCGCCCGACCCACACCAGGCGCTCGCCCTCGGTCACGATCGCGCCCGCCAGGATGCGGCTCATCGGCGGATCACAGGGCAGCAGGCGCGCGTTGCGCCAGAGCACCGTGTTCGACGGCGCGCTCATCGTTTGGGCCGACGACGCGTGCGCGCCGCTTGCCACAGTGCCGATTCAGGCACTGCCGCGGCGGGGGCGGCCGGGGGCTTCGCGGCCGCAGGTTTTCCAGCAGCGGTCATTTTCGTCGCCGTGCTCGCCGCAGCCGTCAATGCGGCATATTGCGCCACATCCAGCAGCTGCCAACTTCCGGCGGCGAGTTCCCGCGGCAGCTGCGCCGGCCCGTAGCGGATGCGCACCAGGCGACTCACGTCGCTGCCGATGGCCTGCCACAGCCGCCGCACTTCGCGATTGCGGCCTTCGCGCAGCACCACCCGATACCACGCGTGCGTGCCTTCGATGCGCGTTTGAACCACGCTGTCGAAATTGGCTTCACCATCCTCGAGCATCACGCCGGACTGCAGCTGCCGCAACTGGGCGGGGTTGAGCACGTCCCGCGAGCGCACCAGGTACTCGCGCTCGACCTGCGCCGAAGGGTGCATGAGACGATGCGCGAGCTCCCCGTCCGTGGTGAACAGCAACAGCCCCGAGGTCATGAAATCCAGGCGCCCGACGACGATCCATCGACCCTGCGGCGGCGGCGGCAGGCGATCGAAGACGGTGGGACGGCCCTGCGGGTCGCTGCGGGTGGTCACTTCGCCCAGCGCTTTGTTATAGAGCAGGACGGCATGACCGGTCCCGGCCACGGCCGTGTCCACAGGTCTGCCATCCAGGCGGATATCATCGCCGGGCTGGCCGCGGTCACCCAGCTGGGCAACTTTGCCATTGACGGTGATCCGGCCGGCGCGGATCCACTCTTCAATGGCGCGGCGCGAGCCATGTCCGCCGGCGGCCAGCAATTTTTGTAGTCTTAGCACTAAGAAAACGGTTCTTAGCCAGCGCCGGTTGGGGCGTGGCAATATTGCGGCCCCCAAGGGCCAGGCACTGCCTTCGAATACTAGCCTAACCGAGGTATTCCGATGATCTACGACAGCATTCTGGGAACCATCGGCCGCACGCCCGTCGTGCGGATCCATCGCCTGGCGCCGGCGCACGTGACGCTTTACGCCAAGTGTGAGTTCTTCAATCCCCTCTCCTCGGTCAAGGATCGGCTGGCGATCGCGCTCATTGAAGATGCCGAGGCGAGCGGCGCGCTCAAGCCCGGCCAGACCGTCATCGAAGCCACCTCGGGCAACACCGGCATAGCGCTCGCCATGGTCTGCGCGGCCAAGGGCTACCCCTTCGTCGCCGTCATGGTCGAATCATTCTCCGTCGAGCGCCGTCGCATCATGCGCATGCTCGGCGCCAAGGTCATTCTCACGCCGGCCGCCGAGCGCGGCCAGGGCATGGTGCGCAAGGCCCAGGCGCTGGCCGAAAAACATGGCTGGTACCTGGCGCGCCAGTTCGACAGCCCGGCCAATCCGGCCTATCACCGCAACACCACCGCCGCCGAGATCCTCAGGGACTTCGCGGGCAACCGGCTGGACTACTTCGTCAGCGGCTGGGGAACGGGCGGCACCCTCACCGGCGTGGGCGAAGTGCTGCGCGTGGCGCGCCCCGAAACCCAGATCATTGCCGCCGAGCCCGAGAATGCGGCGATGTTGTCGGGCAAGCCCTTCACACCCCATAAGATCCAGGGCTGGACGCCGGACTTCCTGCCGGCGGTGCTCAACCGCGAAGTGGCCCATCGCATCGTGACCGTTTCGGACACCGATGCCATCGCCCAGGCCCGGGCGCTCAGCAGCCGTGAGGGCATTTTCTGCGGTATCTCGTCCGGCGCGACCATTTCTGCCGCGCTCAAGGTCGCGGCCGATGCCCCCCGGGGTTCGGTCATCCTGGCCATGCTGCCCGATACCGGCGAGCGCTACCTCTCCACTCCCCTGTTTGAAGGAATCAGTGACGGTGGCGACCCCGAGCCCTGAGCTCTCCCGGCCGGCCGACTCCTCGGGCGTCGACACCAGTACCAGCATCGCGTTCGACGCGCGCCGGTTCGCGGCGCTGCCTGATCCCTTTCCGATGTGGAAGGGCGGAGCGTTGCACGAGGCGCGCATTGCCTACGAAACCTGGGGGGAATTGAATCAGGAGCGCGACAATGCCGTGCTGCTGTTCACCGGCCTCTCGCCCCCCGCTCATGCCCGCTCCTCTGAAGCCAACCCGGCTCCGGGATGGTGGGAAGGCATGATCGGGCCGGGGCTCGCGATCGACACCAACGACCTGTTCGTCGTGTGCGTCAACTCGCTCGGCAGCTCCTTCGGCTCAACCAGCCCCCTGTCGATCGACCCCGCCACCGGCACGCCCTACCGCATCACTTTTCCGGAGCTCGCCGTCGAGGACATCGCCCGCGGCGGCTACGAGACTCTCAAATCTTTGGGGATCGAGCGCGCCCACACGGTGATCGGCCCCTCATTGGGCGGCATCGTGGTGCTGGCCTTCGCCGCGCTCTTTCCGGGTGCCGCCCGCAACCTCATCAGCATCTCGGGCACGGCCGCGGCCACCCCCTTCGCGATCGCGCTGCGTTCCATTCAGCGCGAGGCGATCCTGCGCGATCCTGACTTCAAGGCCGGCCATTACACCGCCGAACGCCCGCCGGAGACCGGCATGCGCCTGGCGCGCAAGCTCGGGATGATGACCTATCGCTCGGCCGCCGAATGGGTGGAGCGCTTCGGCCGTACCCCGGCGACGCCCGAGACCCGCGAACAGAGCCCCTTCGGCCCCGAATTCGCGGTGCAAAGCTACCTCGAACTGCACGCGCGGCGCTTCGTGCGCGCCTTTGACCCGAACTGCTACCTGTACCTCTCGCGCGCCATGGATCGCTTCGACCTCAACGATCATGGCGAGAGCATGGCCGCGGTGCTGAAGCGTTCGGGCGTGGAGCGGGCGCTGATCATCGGAGTCGAATCCGACATGCTGTTTTCGATTGCCGAACAGCAGGCTCTGGCGGTGGCCTTCATGCAGGCCGGGGTCGATACCCATTACGCGCCGCTCAACTGCATCGAGGGGCACGATTCCTTTCTGATCGACATCAAGCGCTTCGGGCGCGAGATCTCCGGTTTTCTGGCGCTCGGCGCCTGAGGCTAATGCAGGATCGGCAGCGGACAGTGCAGCAATGCACAGGCCGTGCGCAGTAGCTCGGATTCCTCGATTTTGAGCACGCCGTCATTGGCGATGGTGCGCACCAGGCCTTCGATCAGCTTCTGCTTGCCCGGCATCTGCAGTTGATCAAGCGCCGTCAACGCCTCACCGGTGCGCCGCGCCCAGTCATCGTAGGTCGTGTAGGGCGGATAGCTCGCGAGCACGCCGCTGATGCCGGCCACGTAGGCAGCCTCGATCTCCCGCTCATCATCGCTGCCGCAGCGCGCCAGGGTCGCGAACAGGATGTGCACCGGCTGCACGGCATTTTCCAACGCGAGCTTGCCGGACGGCGCGGCCGCACCGGCCGCATCGTTGAGCATCAGTTCCAGAAGCTTCGCCAGGCAGAATTCGAAGACATCGATGCTGGCGTCGATATGAATGAGATCCAGCACCAGGGCGTTGAGACGTTGCCGCTCCGGCAGCGGCAGCCGCCGCAGCGTCGGAAACAGCTGCAGCAGCACCGGCAGGCGCAGCTCCGGCGCGATGGTGCCGGCGGCGCTGATCGCGGTGTTCACGACGGCAAGTTCCGCGCTGCCGTATTCCTGCGCGATGCGCCGCGCCTGCGCATCGCGAATCGCCGGATCGCGACTCACCAGCAGGGCCAGCACCATCGAGCGCGCATGCGCGCCGGTGTCGGTGAAATTGCGCAGCACCGGGGGAATCTGCTCGCGCATCTCCTGCGCCTGATCGACGTTGGAGGGCTGCGGCCGGCCGACCTGGGCGGCGATGGTGCCGGCGTCGGCGGCGAAGCCGCTGGCCGCCGCTGTGCCGATCGCCGCGGCCGCAATGGCGGGGGCCGCGACACCGGCCGCAGCCGCGGCGCGGGTCGGTGCGGCACTGCCGTATCCACCGCCTTCGGGCCCCGGCACGCCGCGCTGGATCAGCTGCTGCAGTTCGGCCGGATCGAAGTGTGGATCGAGCTCGCGGATGCGCTCGAGCAACGGCGGATGCGTCGCGAACACCCGGTCGAGGCCCGGCGCGAACAGCATGTGCGCGACTTCTTCGGCATCGGCGGCGACGAACTTCGAACCCTCCTCGAGCGCGGCGATCTTCAGCAGCGCGCCCTTGAGCCCGGTGGTGTTGCGCGTGAACTGTACCGCCGAGGCATCCGCGAGCCGCTCACGCTGGCGCGAGACCGCGGCCTGCAGGATGCGACCGGCGAGCAGGCCGAGATAACCGAGCACCATCGCCGCGAGTCCCACGCCCACCCAGCCGAGGTTGCCCTTGCGGTCCCGGTCATTCCCGCCGCGCGGCGCAAAGTTGAATACCAGCCGGCCGATGATCGCGATGACCAGCAGGCCGAAGATCGCGCCCATCAGCTGGATGTTCAGCCGCATGTCGCCGTTCAGGATGTGCGAGAACTCGTGGCCGATCACGCCCTGCAGTTCATCGCGATTGAGATGATCGAGGGCCCCCTGGGTCACCGTGATGCAGGCGTTCGCCGGTGTGTGGCCCGCGGCGAAGGCGTTGATCGCCGGCTCCTGCTCGAGCACGTAGATCTCCGGCACCGGAACGCCCGAGGCGATCGACATTTCCTCGATGATGTTCCGCAGCCGCTTGCGCGCCGGATCGGACGTCTCGCGCTCGACGCGCACACCGCCCAGTGATTGCGCCACGACCGCACCGCCGCCCTTGAGCTGCGCGGACTTGAACAGGCTCGCGAGCACGATGACACCGACGATCAGCAGCGACACGGCGAACGCGGCACCGGGGTTGCGCAGCGCGAAGTCGAGCGGATTGAGCGAGGCGCCGTCGTAGTGGGCACCGTACTGACCGGCATAGGAAGTCGCCTGGCGCCCCGCCAGCACCGTAAAGATGACGGCATCGAGTGCAATGACGACCGCCGCGACGGCGATCGCGAACAGCAGCACGAACGTCCTGGATTCGCGCCGTGCCCGGGCCTGGTAGGCGTAGAAATCCACGTCGCCGTCCCGCCGCGGGTGGCTAGGTGAAGCTCACTTTGGGTGCTTCGCGCACTTCGGGCTTGGCCACATCCAGCTGCTGCGCCGGCTGGAAGCCGAACATATTGGCGACCATGCTCGCCGGGAAGACCTCCCGGTGATTGTTGTAGCTCATCACCGAGTCGTTATAGGCCTGCCGGGCAAACGCCACTTTGTTCTCCGTGGACGTGAGCTCCTCGGACAGCTGCATCATGCTCTGGTTGGCCTTGAGATCCGGGTAGGCCTCGGACAGGGCGAAGAGTCGCCCCAAGGCACCGCCGAGCTGGGCCTCCGCACCGGAAAGTTGCTGCACCGCAGCAGCATTGGCCGGGTCGGCGGCGGCCGCCTTGAGTCCCGAGACCGCGCCGTTGCGGGCCGAGATCACCGCTTCGAGCGTCTCCCGCTCATGCTTCATGTAGCCCTTGGCGATTTCGACCAGGTTCGGGATCAGGTCGTAGCGCCGCGTGAGCTGCACGTCGATCTGCGCGAAGGCGTTTTTGAAGGCATTGCGCGCGGTGACCAGTCCGTTGTATGTCGAGACCAGGAACAGGACGATCAGAACTATCACGACCAGCAGGACAACCAGGGTCATAGATCACCTCTGAAGGGCATTGGACGTAATGCGGATGTGACAAGGTACCCGCGCCGTTACCGTAGTCAAGGCAAAGCCATTGCTATTCGGTCTTTAACCCGATTAATGTTGAGTCAACCGCGAGGACAAAGACTGGGCTGGCATACTGCCCAGGCGACGCAGTAGAACAGCAATAAACCGCACTCGGAGTTGGGAACTTGGAACGTCGACTTCATACCCGGCATCGCGCCCGCACCACCGTTTACATCACACTCCCCGGAAGTGGTCGCAGGCTCTGCCGCGCCGTCAATCTGAGCGCGACCGGCGTATTCATCCAGACCACCAATCTCGGCCTGCGCAAGGGTCAGAATGTGGAATTGGTGTTCGCCATCAATCTGGGCGCCATCACCAAGCTGCACCGGCGTACCGCGGTGGTCGCGCATGTCTCGCGCGGCGGCACCGGTTTGATGATGGAGTCCTATTCTTCTGCCGCGACCATGACCGCCCGCGCGGGCTAGCGTTACGGCGCGCCGTCGGCAGCCGCAACCGGCGCCGGCAATCCATGTGGCAGGGTCGCCGGCGTCAACGGCACGACTTCCGGCTTTGCCGTATCCACGATCCTGGTCGCAACCGCAGTCGTTCCGGCGGCGGGGGCCGGCGCAGCCGTGCGCAGTGGCGGCGCCGCGCTCGGCGGCGGTGCCGCTTGCGTGGGCGGTGCAACCGGTGTGGCGGGCGCCGGCTCGGTGACCGAGACACCGCCACTCACATTTTCCGGGCGGGCCTCGGACTTCAGCGCCGAATCCTCGGCCTGCTTGGTCATCACGATGATGCTGATGCGCCGGTTGATCGGATTTTGCGGGTTGTCCTTGTCGAACAGCACCGAGGATGACAGGCCGACGACCCGTGCGATCTTCTGCTCCACGAGACCGCCGGATTCCAGGGCGCGGCGCGCGGCATTGGCGCGATCGGCGGAGAGTTCCCAATTGGTGTAGTTGACCCCGCCCGGATAGGGGCGCATGTCGGTATGGCCGGTGAGGGAGATCCGGTTCGGCACGGTGTTCAGATAGCCCGCGAGGATCTTGAGAATCGTCGTGGTGTAGTCCTTGAGCTTCGCCGAGCCTACGTCGAACATCGGCCGGTTCTGCGCGTCCACGATCTGGATGCGCAGACCCTCGGGGGTGATGTCGAGCAGCAGCTGGTCCTTGAAGGGCCGCAACGCCTGGCTCTTGTCGATCGCCTTGCGCAGCTCCTCCAGCAGGCTCTCGAGTTTCTTGTGATCCGCCTCATCGGCGATCTTGCGCGCCTGCTCGACATCCAGGTTGTTCATGTCGAACGGCTGCGGCTTGGATTTCGGATTGCTCTGCGGCGTCTCCATCACCGTCACGCGCGGCGCATCCATGCCGCCGCCCATGTTGATCACGCTGGTGCTGGCGCCGCCCGGCCCCATCTGGCCCGGCGCCGGACGACTGCTCTTGCCGGGTTCCATGCTCGGGTTCTTGAAGTAGTCGAACACCGCCGCGCGCTGCTCCTTGGAGATGGAGCTGACCAGCCACATCACCAGGAAGAACGCCATCATCGCGGTCACGAAGTCGGCGTACGCCACTTTCCAGGCGCCCCCATGATGTCCACCGCCGCCCTTCTTCTTGCGCTTGACGATGATGATCGGGGCTTTTTCTTCCTTTGCCATAGATGAGCGGCAGCGGCGCGGTGCGCTACTTGTTGCCCTTCAGATGCGATTCGAGGTCGGCGAAGCTCGGGCGCAGGCTCGCGTAGAGCAGCTTGCGCGCGAATTCGATCGCGACCGGCGGCGCGTAGCCGCGCACGCTCGCGACGAATGCCATCTTCACCAGCTCGAAGGCCTTGCCGTCTTCGTTCGCGCGCTGCTCCATGGCGGCGGCAATGGGACCGATGAAGCCGTAGGCGACGAGAATGCCGAGGAAGGTGCCGACGAGCGCCGCACCGACGTGCTCACCGATGGTGGCCGTGTCCGCGCCGGAGATCTGGGACATGGTGCTCACGATACCGAGCACGGCCGCGACGATGCCGAACCCGGGCAGGCCGTCGGCGACCTTCTGCATGGCGTGGGCGGGTTCGGCGGACTCGTGATGATGGGTTTCAAGTTCGGTCTCGAGCAGGCTCTCCAGTTCGTGCGGATCGAGGTTGCCACCGATCATGAGGCGCAGGCAGTCGGTCATGAAGTCGGTCATGTGGTGATCGGCCAGCACCCGCGGGTACGCCGAGAACAGGCTGCTGGCATGCGGATCATCGATGTGCGACTCGATCGCGAGCATGCCCTCCTTGCGGGCCTTCACCAGAATGTCGTACATCAGCTTGAACAGATCGACGTAATCCTCCTTCTTGTATTTCGCGGGCTTCAGCAGCGCCACGACTCCGTTCAGCGATGCCTTCACGACCTTCGGCGGATTGCTGATGACGAAGGCACCCGCCGCGGCGCCGCAGATGATCAGCACCTCGAGCGGATGCCACAGCAGCAGCAGGCTGCCACCGCCCCCGATGAAGCCGACGCAGACGCTCACGAGCACGACGATGGAGCCGATGATCAGGAACATTATGGAAACAAGCTCCTCGCCGGAGAAATAAAGCCGGGAACAGGTTCGTTATCGGCTTAATTGTGCGGCGCTTGAGGTTCCGCAAAACGGGCTAACATCGCAGAAACCGCCGACCACGCCGGGGAGCCGCAGATGCGCAGTAGATCCTTGATTTTTATCGCGAATATCGTGTTCGTGCTGGCCAGCTGCGCCACCCAGGCCCCCCCGCCCTCCCAGGGTGTGAACCGTGCACCACCCGCATCCGATGCGGCGGTGGCCGCCAGGCAGTTTGCGGCCACGGACAACGGGGCCTACCTGTCGGCGACCTCGCTGAATCTATATCGGCTGCTGCCCTCTCCGCCTGTAGCCGGATCCGCCCAGGAGCGGGCCGAACTCGATGAACTGCTGCGCATTCAGGCCAGCCGCACGCCGGCCGAAGTGCAGCGGGCGCGAGAGGATGCGACGGTGAGCATCTTCCGGTTTGCCGATGCCTTGGGGAACCCGCCGCAGTTCACACGCGACAATCTGCCCCTGACGACGGCGCTGTTCGCGCGGCTGGAGAAGGACGAGTCACTGTTCATGAGTACCGCGAAGGACGCCTTCGGCCGTCCGCGCCCGTTCCTGACCGAAAAGCGCCTGGTCCCGGTCGTCGCTCAACCGCCCTCGGCCTCCTATCCCAGCGGCCATTCCACCTGGGCGGTGGCCAGCGCCATCATCCTCGCCGACATGGTGCCGGAGCGACGCGTGCAGATCTTTGCGCGCGCGGACGAGTACGCGCGCAACCGCGAGGTCGGGGGCGTTCACTATCCAAGCGATGTGGCCGCCGGACATCTCGCCGGTACGGCGCTCGCCGTGGAGCTCTTCAACATACCGCGCTTCGATGCGGACGAAATCGCCGCGGCTAACGAGCTGCGCCAGGCGCTGGGGCTGCCAGCGCTGATTCGACACTAACAACCAAGCAGGGGGAAACATGAAACGAACCATTCGGACCGGCTGCGCCGGCTTCGCAGCGGCGTTGCTCGGTCTGGCCGCCTGCAGCACCCCACCGGGAGCGCAGCGACCGGCATCGCAGGCCAGCTGCAACCGTGCCTGCCTGACCCAAGTGATGACCGGCTACCTTCAGGCGCTGCAGACCGGCAACGCCGCGCGGCTGCGGGTCACGGCGCCGGTGCACTTCACGCAGGATCAGACCGATCGGGTTTTCGGCAAGGAGGGGATCTGGTCGAGCCACGTCGAACTCACCGGCTACCGCTTCGACATCATCGACGTGCGGGCCGGTGTGGCCGCGGCGCTCGTGAAGGTGAAAGTGGACGGCGCGCCCTCGCTGATGGCGCTGCGCCTGCTGACCCAGGGTGGACGCATCAGCGGCGTCGAGAGCATCGTCGTGCATTCGCGCGATGAAGGGATGATCTTCAAGATCGACGCCATCCAGACGCTGAGCGCCGCGATGGCGTATACACCGACACCGCAACAGCGCAACTCCCGCGATGAGATGATCGCCGCCGCCGCGCACTATCCGCATGGGCTGCAGACCGGCAGCTTCGAGAAGGTCGATGCGCCCTTCGCCGAGGATGCCTACCGCTTCGAAAACGGCCAGCTCATGGCAGGTCCGGGCTGCACCTTCTTCAAGGGCTGCGAGCACATCAAGAGCCAGAAGATCCCGACGCTCGCGAAGCTGGTGTTCCACGTCGCCGCGGTCGATGAGGAACAGGGCGTGGTGCTGATCCGTATGGATTTCGGGCCAGGCTCGGTGTTCGACGCCCCGAACCGGCCCAAGGATCAGTCGCTGAGCGTATTCGAGGCCTTCAAGGTCTATGGCGGGCAGATCCACGCCGTCGAAGCCTTCATGAAGACCAAGCCTGCCGCGCAGCCCCTCGGCTGGGACGGCTGACACCGCTACTCGTAGCGCAGCGCGGCGACCGGCTTCGCACGCGCGACGAGTATCGAGTGGGTGCTGACGGTCAGCAGCGCGATCAACAAGGCCAGTCCAGCGGCCGCCGGGAACAGCCACAGCGGCAGCTCGGCGTGGTAGGCAAAGCCCTGTAGCCAGCCGTGCATCGCGTACGCCGTGACCGGCCAGGCGATGAGATTGGCCCACAGCACGGGCTTTGCGAACTGCCGCAACAGCAGTCTGATGACATTGCCGGTATCAGCGCCGAGTGCCTTGCGAATGCCGATCTCGCGCGTGCGCCGCTCGGCGATGGAGGCGGCAAGGCCGAGCAGGCCGAGGCAGGCGAGCACCACCGCCACGGCCGTGAAGACCGCGAACAGTTGCGCTTCGTGCAGCATGGCAACGTAGAGGTTTTGGATATGCTCCTCGAGGAACTCGCGGTCGAGGGGTTTGGCTGCGCCGGTCGCCTTCCCGGCCCGCTCGATTGCGGCCAGGGTTTCGGCAATCTGCCGCCCGGTGAGCTTGATGTTGATCAGGTTGAAATCGTTGTCGGCAGGCGTGACGACGTACGCGACGGCTTCGATCCGGCGCTCCACCGATGCCAATGAAAAATCGGGCACGACGCCGATGACGGTGAGTTTCTCGATGTTGTCACGGGCCTTGCCGTGGCCAATCGCCGGCAGTGAGAAGCCAATGGCGTCGGCCGCGTGCGCGAAGCCCAGTTGTCGGGCCGCCGTTTCGTTGATGACATAGTAGATGCCGTCGGCGCTGCCGGTGAGTTTGCCCGCGAGGGGTTTGACGCCGTAGAGGTCAAAGAGCGAGGGCGCCACGGGCGCCACGAACACCAGTTGCGGAATGCCGGTGCGGTCGTCGGCGGTCATGAACTGCGAGTCACCGAGCAACCCCGCGGTCGAGCAGGCCAGCCCGCGCACTCCCGGCAGTGCCCGCACCTGGTTCGCGAACGCCGGATTACAGGGCGAGCGCACCAGCAGCATCTGGTCGGTGTCCACGCGCAGCGCATCCTCAGTCGCGAAGTGCCGCTGCTGATAGACCACTCCCGCCGCGATCATCAACCCGACCAGGATGGCGAACTGCAGCGTCACCAACAGCTGGCGCAGCAGCCCGGCACTGCGCGACGGGCCCATTCCGCCCCTCAACAACCGCAGCGGCCGAAATTCCGACAGGACGAGCGCCGGCCATGCCCCGACGAGCATGCCGAGCAGCAGCACCGTGGCCATCAACGTTGCGAGCAGCCGGGGTTCGCGCCAATATTTGAACGTCGCCTGCACATCAAGGAAGGCGTTGGCATACGGGAGCGTCCATTCGGCGAGCGCAACGGCCACGAGCGCGGCGACCAGAACGTAGGCCATCGATTCGCCCAGGAACTGGGCGATGAGCGCGCGGCGAGTGGCGCCGGCAAGCTTGCGAATCCCGACTTCCCGGGCGCGGCGATTGGCGCGCGCCGTCAGCAGGTTCACGAAGTTGATGGCGGCGATGAGCAGAATGCCGAAGCCCACGACCATTGCCATCGTCACCCTGCGGTAGAAACCGGGATCCTTCCAGGGGATGGCATCAATGCGGTCCATGGGCACCAGTCGCAGGTCTAGTTCCCAGCCCTTCGGTGGACGGGCAAACAGGGCGTTGGCCATCAGCGGCATCGCCTGCAGCAGATGGCGCAGGGAGGCGTGGGGTGCGAGCTTCACATAGGTATTGGTGCCGAAGCCGACATTCGATCCGGCCACATTGGCGGGAATGTCATCCTCCCGGTGCAGCTCGGTCCAGGTCGCGCGTGAGGAGACGAATATCCCCGTCCCCAGATGAGTGGCGTTCGGCGGCAGGTCCTCGATCACGGCCGCCACCGCGAGCGTATGCGTCGCACCCGTTCGTGGCTCCTTCAACACCAGCGTTGCACCCAGCGGCGCATCACGGCCGAAGTATTTGCGCGCGATGCTTCTTGGCAGGACGATCGTGTCGGGGCGTGCGAGGGCGGTTCTCAGATCGCCTGCGAGCGTTGGCAGCGGCAAGACCTCGAAGGCATTCGGATCCGCCCAGTAGACCCATTCGCTCGCTTCGATGTTCTGGTGCCGCAGCGTCGCGGTGTCGGAAAACAGGCGCGTCATCGCCTGTATTTCACTGAAGCGCAGCGCCAGCTGCTGACCGATGAAAGTATTGGTGCTCCCCAGGTAGATGGTCGCATGCCCCGGGGGCGTGATCACGGTGACGCCCATGTAGACTCGGTCGTACCCGGGAATGAAGTGATCGTGGCTCAACTCGGTGTGCACGATCAGCGCCGCCAGCAGCGCCGTGCACATTCCCACGGACAGACCGAACACACTGATGGCGGCGTAGAGCCGGTTGCGGGCCATGTGGCGAAGTGCGGCCGCGAGGCAGTTGCGGAACATTGTCTCAGGTCTATTCGTAACGCAGCGCAGCCACGGGCTTCGCCCGGGCGACCAGAATCGAATGAGTGCTGACGGTCAGCAACGCGATCAGCAAGGCCAGTGCCGCGGCGGCCGGGAACAGCCACACCGCCAGATCCACGTGGTACGCAAATCCCTGCAACCAACGGCGCATGGCAAACGCCGTAACGGGCCACGCTATCAGGTTGGCCCACAGCACGGGCTTGGCGAACTGCCGCAGCAACAGCTGAATGATGTTGCCGGTGTCGGCGCCTAAGGCCTTGCGGATCCCGATCTCACGCGTGCGCCGCTCGGCGATGGATGCGGCAAGGCCAAGCAGGCCCAGGATGGCCAGGACCACGGCGATCGAGGCGAAGACTCCGAACAGCTGCGCCTCGCGCAGCATGGCCAGGTACAGGGTCTGGATGCGCTCTTCGAGGAAGACCCGGCTGATCGGCGTCTTCGCACCTGTTGCCACCCAGAGGCGGTCGATGGCGTTCAAAGTCTCGGGAATCTGCCGGCCGGTCAACTTGACGCTGATCGTATCGAGCGCCGAGTCCCCCGGGATGACGCCGAATGCCTGCGCTTCGATCGGGTGTTCCACTGAACCGAATGAGAAATCCGGAATCACCCCAATGACGGGCACTTTCTGCAGTCCTTTGGACTCGTACACGGGGGCTTCGTAACCGACGGCATCAGCGGGCCTGGCAAACCCCAGATGACGAGCCGCCGTCTCATTGATGACGTAGTAACTGCTTCCGGCACTTGCGGAGGTCCGACCCGCCACGGGCTTGATGCCGTACAGATCAAAGAGCGCGGGGTCCACGACGATTCGGTACATCAACTGCGGGACGCCGACCCTGTCGTTGAGGAGCCAGACGTTGATGGGTCCGTGGTCGACCAGATTGCTTCCCGAGCAGGACACTCCGCGAACCCCCGGCAGCCGGCGCAATTCGGCGGTGAACACCGTCCGACAGGAGGAATTGATCAGCAGCATCTGATTGGTGTCGACACGCAGCGCATCCTGCGTGGCAAATTGACGCTGCTGATAGACCACGGCGGCGGCGATGATCAATCCAATCAGGATCGCGAACTGCCCGGTCACCAGGATCTGCCGCAGCAACCCGGCGCCGCGCGAATGCCGGGTCTCGCCGGTCAGGATCTGCAGCGGGCGGAACGCGGACAATACAAAGGCGGGATAGGCGCCCGCGAGCGTTCCGAGCAGTAGCGCCGCCAGGATGATCGCCGCGATCAGGGTCGGGTCCTGCCAGTACTCGAACGTCGCGCCCGTGGCCAGAAATGCGTTCACGTACGGCAAGAGTACTTCAGTGAGCGCGCTGGCGACCATGGTTGCGGCGGTCACGTAGGCGACCGACTCCGTGAGAAACTGCAGCACGAGTACCCGTCGCGCGGCCCCCGCAAGCTTGCGGATGCTCACTTCCCTGGCGCGCAGCGCGGAGCGCGCGGTAAGCAGGTTGACGAAGTTGACGCCTGCGATGACGAG
The DNA here is from genome assembly GCA_035486855.1 of Steroidobacteraceae bacterium. Classification (GTDB taxonomy): domain Bacteria; phylum Pseudomonadota; class Gammaproteobacteria; order Steroidobacterales; family Steroidobacteraceae; genus DAIDKA01. The sequence continues at coordinate 30,076 of DATHMT010000059.1, read as the reverse complement.
AATGCCGAAGCCCACGATGATGATCATCGCCAGCCTGCTTGCGAACCCGGGGTTGAACCATGCGTTCGCGTCTATGCGGTCCATGCGCACCAGCTTGAGGGCCAGCGCCCAGCCCTTGGGCACGCCGGTCCACAAAGTCTGTTCCATCGCGGGCAATGCGCGCGCCACCTGCTCGGCGGAAGCGTGGGGCGCCAGTTTCAGGTAGGTGTAGGTGCCGATGACGTCGCCGCGGTCATGGTTGGGTTCATGGTCCAGCTGGTACATCTGCGTCCAGGGCGCCAGCGAGGACAGGAATATTCCAGCTTTCAGATGAGTGCTGTTCGGCGGCAGATCCTCAATCACCCCCGTGACGGTCAGCACGGCAGTCTCAGGGCGCCCGTCAAATTTCTCCACCAGGGTCTCGCCCAGGGGCGCGTCGCGACCAAAGTACTTGCGCGCAACGCTTCTCGACATGACGATTGTGTCGGGGCGCGACAACGCTGTCTTCAGGTCGCCTGCGACCACCGGCAGCGCCAGGACCTGAAGCGCATTGGGATCCGCCCAGTAGACGCGCTCGTGTGCTTCAACGTGGGTATGACTGAGGATCACACCCCCGTCCCGCAGGCGTGTCATCGCCTGTATCTCGCTGAACCTCAAGGCCAGTTGTTTGCCGGCGAAGGGGTTGGTGCTGTCCTTGTACAGTGCCGCTTCCCCCGGGGGCATGATGGCAGTCACCACCATGTAGATCCTGTCGTATCCCCGGATGAAATGATCGTGGCCCAGTTCGTTGCGGACCACGAGCCCCGCGAGCAGCGCCGTGCACAACCCCACTGACAGCCCGAGCACACTGATGGCGGTATAGAGCTTGTTGCGCGCCAGATGGCGCAGGGCGGCGGCGAGGCAGTTGCGGAACATGCGCCGGCGCCTACTCGTAACGCAGCGCGGCCACAGGCCTCGCGCGCGCAACCAGAATCGAATGAGTACTGACGATCAGCATTGCGATCAGCAGTGCGAGTGCGGCGGCAGCCGGGAACAGCCATGCCGCCAGATCGACGTGATAGGCAAAGCCCTGCAGCCAGCGGTGCATCGCGAGCGCGGTAACGGGCCAGGCAATGAGATTGGCCCACAGTACGGGCTTGGCGAACTGCCACAGCAACAGCTGGATGATGGCGTTGGTGTCGGCGCCCAGGGCCTTGCGGATACCGATCTCGTGGGTGCGCCGCTCGGCAATGGATGCCGCCAGTCCGAGCAGGCCGAGCGACGCCAGCACCACGGCCACCATCGCGAAAATGCCGAACAGCTGTGCCTCGCGCAGCATGGCGAGATACATCGTCTGAATATGCTCCTCGAGAAAGAAACGGCTGATCGGAGCGTCGGCGCCAGTCGCCTTCCAGAGCCGGTCAATGGCACTGAGGGTCTCGGGGATCTGCCGACCGTTCAGCTTGACGTTGATGAGGTTGAAGAGAGGATCCTGGGCAGTGACCAGGAAACCCTGGGCTTCAATCCGGTGTTCGACAGAATCCAGCGAAAAATCCGGCACGACACCGATCACCGTCGCGTTGTGCTGGGACAGCCCAAAATGCGTCGGCAGTTGATAGCCGATGGCGTCTGAAGCCCTTGCGAACCCCAATTGCCGTGCCGCCGTTTCATTGATCAGGTAGTAGAGGCCCGCGGAACTTTCGGAACTGCGGCCTGCGACGGGCTCGATGCCATAGAGGTCCAATAGCGATGGCTCGACCGAAATCTTGTAGAGCAGCTGCTGGCCGCCGCTTTTGTCCTTGACGAACGAAACGTTCACGCCGCCATGATCCACCAACGGGGACGACGAGCAGGCGACGCCCCGGACGCCAGCGAGCCGGCGCAGCTCCGACGTGAACGCCGCATTGCAGGGCGAATGGATCAGCAGCATCTGGTCGGTGCGGACCCGTAGCGCATCCTGCGTCGCGAACTGTCGCTGCTGGTACACCACGGCGGCCGCAATGATCAGTCCGATCAATATGGAGAACTGCCCTGTGACCAGGAGCTGCCGCATCAGCCCCGCGCCGCGCGACTGCCCGACCTCGCCGCTCAGGACGTGCAGCGGCCGCAGCGCCGACAGGACGATGGCCGGATAGGCGCCCGCGAGCACTCCCAGCAGCAGCATGAAAAGCGCGATGGCGGCGCTGAGCGCGGGATCCTGCCAATAGCCGAACGTGGCGCCTGCCGCCAGAAAGACGTTGACGTAGGGCAGCAGCAGTTCGGTGAGCGCAACGGCCAACAACGATGCGGCGATCACGAAGACCATCGACTCGGCGAGGAACTGCACCATCAGTACATGCCTCTGGGCGCCGGCCAACTTGCGAACGCCGACCTCCTGCGCACGGCGTGCCGAGCGGGCGGTGAGCAGGTTGACGAAGTTGATGCCGGCGATGATGAGAATGCCGAAGCCCACGATCGACAGCATCAGCAGCCGGCTCGAGACGCCGGGATTGAGCGCCGGATCAACGTTGAGACGGTCCATCCGCAGCAGGTTCAGGGCCAGCGTCCACCCCTCGGGCGGGGGCGCAAACACGACCTGCGCGATCGTGGGCATCGCCTGCAGCAGGCGTCGGGCGGAGCGCTGCGGCGCGAGTTTCAGATAAGTGTGGGTGCCGACGCCCAATTGCGTCCGGAACACACTCGCGGGAACGGCCTCCTGCTGATGCAGCTCGGTCCAGGGGGAGAGCGAGGAGACGAAGATATCGGCGGTCAGATGCGTCCCGCTCGGCGGCAGATCCTCGATGACCGCCGCCACGGACAGCACATGAGTCTCGGTGCTGCCATCCACTTGCAGGGTGAGCGTTTCGCCCAGGGGCGCATCGCGGCCGAAATACCGGCGCGCGACGCTGCGGGACATGACGATCGTGTCGGGGCGGGCGAGCGCCGCGGTCAGATCTCCTGCGATCACCGGCAATGGCAGAAGCTCGAAGGCATTCGGATCCGCCCAGTACACGTGTTCGTGTCCGCGCGTCGTCGCACCCAGGAGCGTCGCATCGGCGGCAAAAAGGCGTGTCACGGCCTGGATTTCGTCGAACTTCAGCGCCAGCTGCGCACCGACGAAGGGCAGCGTACTGTCGTAGTACATCGTCGCATGACCGGGGGGCGTGACGGCGCTACCGATCACATAGATCCTGTCGTAGCCGGCGATGAAATGATCGTGGCTGAGCTGGCTGCGGATCACGAGTCCCGCCAGGAGCGAGGTGCAAAGGCCGATCGCAAGTCCCAGCACGCTGATGGCGGTATAGAGCTTGCTGCGCGCCAGGTGACGCAGGGCAGCGGCGAGGCAGTTGCGGAACATGGGTGTTCCGCCTCGCTATTGATAACGCAAAGCGGCGACCGGCTTGGCCCGCGCCACCCGCACCGAATGGACGGACACGGTCAGGAGTGCGATCACCACGGCCGCGGTGGCCGAGACGACGAACACCCAGGGCGACAGATCAATTCGGTAGGCGAATCCCTGCAGCCAGCGGTGCATCAGCCAGGCCGTCACCGGCCAGGCGATCACGGTCGCCCACAGTACGGGCCGCGCGAACTGCCACAGCAACAGACGCAGGATGCTGCCGGTATCCGCCCCCAGCGCCTTGCGCACGCCGATTTCGCGCGTGCGCCGCTCGGCGGTGAAGGCCGACAGACCGAACAGACCCAGCGCCGCCAGCAACAGTGCAACGCCGGCGAACACACTGAAGATCGTGCTCTGGCGCTTAAGCTCGCTGTACAGGTTCTGCACATACTGGTCGAAGAAGCTGCGCGATATCGGCCCTTCCCGCCCCGGCTGCTGATTCCACAGCGCATCGATCTGCTGCAGGGTCTGTGGTATCTCGCGGCCTGCGAGCTTCACATTCAGCTGCGAAAACCAGCCGCTGCTGTATTCATAAAAAACCGGATCAATCGAATGACGAACCGAATCGCGTGAAAAGTCCGGCACGACGCCGATGATCTCGCGGCGCTCGGTTGAGCCCAGCGTGAATATTTTGCCGACCGCCTCTGCAGGGTTGACAAAGCCCAGCCGCCGCGCCGCCGTTTCATTGACCACCACCCGGTAGGCAACGGTCGCCACCTGGTTGCGAAAGGCCGGCAGAATGTCCATGGCCCGCTCAGCGATGAAGAAGCGTCCGGCCACCGGTTTGAATCCGAGTAACTCGAACAGTCCGGCACCCACCTGGCTGTTCTGCAGGGTTATCGTCCTGCCGTCCGGAGCGCGATAGGCTGCCGTGCCGAAGTTATTGAGAAAATCCATGGAGCAGGCGGTCCCGCGAACCCCCGGCAGACGGGAGACTTCCAATTTGAACGCATACGTCTCGCAATCACCGACCGGCAGCTGAATCGCGAGCAGTTGCTCCTGGTCGAAGCGCAATCCCTGCTGCAGCCCGAAGATCGTCTGCCGATAGATGATGCCGGTCGCCACGGCCAGCCCGATCAGGATGGCGAACTGGACGATGACCAGCAGCTGCCGCAGGCGGCCGGAGCCACTGGCCGGCGTCTTGCCGCCCGCCAGGACCGCCGTGGGTCGATACTGCGACAGCACCATTGCCGGATAGAGGCCGGCAAGCACGCCGACCACCAGCACCACGGCGATCAGCTTGAACAGCACGGGCCAATGCCAATAGCTGAAAACCAGGTTGCGATCGATCAGGGCATTGAGGCGTGGCAACAGCACCAGTTCGACCGCCGCCACGGCCAGCAGCATGCCGAGGGCGCTGTACAGGAGCGATTCGCTCATGAACTGTACCAGCAGGTCGCGGCGCCGGCCTCCGGCCGCTTTGCGCACGCCCACCTCAATCGCGCGCCGTGCCGCACGAGCGGTCATCAGGTTCACGAAATTGATGCCCGCGATGCCAAGAATCAGCACCCCGACGACGGCGATCGCGCGCAGTGCACGCGGATCACCGGCCGGTGTCATCGCAAATGCGCCGGGCTCGCGCAAATGGATAGCGCTGATCGGCGTCAGCACGATCCGGAACGAGTTTTCCTTCTGACCGGCTGTCGGCGGCATGTTCCTGTCAACCCACTCCCCGAACCCCTGCCGCAACTGTTCGGCGGATGCGCCCGCGGCCAGGCGCACATACGTATAGGCTCGGTAGGCGTTCATCCCCTCGGGATGCGGAATCGCTTTCGCCGAGGCAAAAACCTCCGTGTTCAAGTGCGTGTTGGCGGGCAGGTCCGCGAGTACCGCCGTGACCTGCAGGGTGACCTTCCGATCGACCTGGAGGGTCTCCCCCAGGGGCAGATCGCGGCCGAAATATTTGCGCGCCATGCGCCGGGTGAGCACCAGCCCGTCGGGACGCTCCAGCGCCGTCTTCAGATCACCCGCCAGGGCAGGCAGTGGCAGGACGTCGAACACATTGGGATCGGCCCAGTGAAACCGCTCCTCGAACATCTCGACATTGCCATGGCGCAGATTCTCACCCCCGAAGGTGTTGCTGAGACGCGTGAGCGCCTCGATCTGCGGAAAGGCGAGCTTGAGCTTCGGACCGGCAATCGCGCTGAAGTCATCGATGGCGTTCGAACCCGCATCCGCGACCACGACGGCGCCCGATATCCGGTAGATACGCGGGTATCCCGCAATGAAATCCTCGAAGTTCAACTCGTTATGGACGTAGAGCGCCACGAGTATGGCGGCGGCGAAGCCGACCGCGAGACCCACGACATTGATGGCCGCGTACAGACGATTGCGCGCCAGGTTGCGCACGGCCGCCGCGAGATAATTGCGGAACATCGCGTTTGCCTGGAATTACCGGTTACGCCGCCAGCAGCGTTTCGCTGACCACCTGGCCGTCGAGCAGTTTTACCGTACGTGCCGCCGCCGCCGCATGAACCAGCGAGTGCGTCACCATGATCACGGTCGTGCCGGCCCGGTTGATCTGCGTCAGCATCTCCATCACCGCCGTGCCATTCTCGGTATCGAGGTTGCCCGTGGGCTCATCCGCCAGTATCAGCTTCGGCTCGCCGACCAGCGCGCGGGCGATGGCGACGCGCTGCTGCTGACCGCCGGAGAGCTGGCTGGGCAGATGGCGGGCGCGGTGGCTGAGACCGACGCGCTCCAGGGCCGCCGTCACCCGCCGGCGTCTTTCGGCGCCACTCATGCCGCGATAAAGGAGAGATACTTCCACGTTCTCCGAGACATTCAGATCATCGATCAGGTTGAAGCTCTGGAAGACGAAGCCGACGCTGCCGCGCCGCAGGCGTGTCAGTTCCTTCTCGCGCAGTGTCGCGACCTCCGCGCCGAAGAACGCATAGCTGCCGCTGTCCGGGCTGTCGAGCATCCCGAGAATATTGAGCAGCGTGGACTTGCCACAGCCCGACGGGCCCATGATGGCCAGAAACTCACCGGTGCTGACCGCGAGGGAGACCGCCGAGAGGGCATGGGTCTCCACTTCGGTGGTGCGGTAGATCTTGCTGATGTTCTGCAGACTCAACATGCGATTTCCCCGTTCTATTTGAGGTCAATTCGGTCGATGCGTTCCAGCCCGTTGTAGTCCGAGGTGATGACACGTTCGCCGGCGCTCAGACCGCTCAGGATCTCCACCTGCTCCGCGTTGCGCCGCCCGACCTTGATCCGGCGCCGCTGCGCGCTGCGGCCGTCGGCCTGCAATACGAAGGCCCAGTCACCGCCACTGCGTTCGAGAAAGGCGCCGGCCGGCAGCACCAGGCCCGGCGCATCCGCCCCCAGGGACAGCCGTCCCTGCAGCGTCTGTCCGCGCAGCAACCCCGCGGGCGTCGGTCCCGCGAAGGCGAGATCCACCACGAAGCCGCCGCTTTTGACCTGAGGATAAACGCGCGTCACCTTCAGGGGATATGACTTGTCGTCGAGCTGAATGCTCGCGGCCTGCCCGGACCGCACCCTCGCGAGGTAGTACTCATCGACGGTCGCCGAGAGCTTGTAGCCGGTATCGGGCGTGATTTCCGCGAGGCGGTCGCCCAGGTTGCGACTCTCGCCGACCGTGAGATCCATGGTGGTCAGCAGACCGCTCACCGGCGCGCGCACGGTGAGGTCGGCGAGCTTGCCGTGCGTGACCACCAGATCCTGCTGCAGCTTCGCGATCTGCGCCTGCAGTTGCGGCAGCTGCTGCCGGCGCAGGTCCTCCTGCCGACGATTGCTTTCCTCCTGCATCGGCCGCTGCCGCAGTGCATTGTCGAGTTCGTCCTTGATCTGATCCCGCGACTCGACCGACACCATATGCTCGCTCACCAGGGCCTCGCGCCGCTCCAGCGCGCGCCGCAGACGCACGATGTCGTACTCGATCTGCGCCAGCGCCTTCTGGTTGGCCACACGGTTCTGTTCCAGCTGGGTCTGGTACGACTGCGCCTCGGTGATCGATTGCACCAGACGGCCTTCGCGATCCAGCACATCGAGCTCCAACGCGGTATTGCTCAAGGTCACGAGCGCCTGACCGGCGGTCACGCTGTCGCCGGCCTGGACCAGGATATGCTCGATCCGTCCGCCCTCCACCGCATCGAGGTACACCGTGTCGTGCGGTACGACTTCACCGGTGAGCGGAATGATGTCGTGATAGACCCCGTGCACGGTGGCGGCGATGGTGAGGCTGGCCGCGGGAATGCTCACGCTGCGCTGCGCGGGTCCCAGCAGCAGTACCCCCGCGCCGATCAGGAGGACCACCGCCGTGACGCCCAACAGCAGCTGTTGCCACAGCTTCAACCGCCACCACGGCTGCGACAGCGGCCGGTCCATGGCAGAGTGGAGCACGACACCTGGTGTGGGACTTTTCGCGGCGACACTCATCAGCGCTAGTGTAGAGCCGACCAGTTGTGATAAAAAATTGCGGTTTTTCAGGTGCTTGGCGGCGTCTGCCGGCGCACCGACGCTTCGAGGTGTCCGGAAGTGAACACTTCAGATGAAGACCTCGCGGTCCTCATCATCGAGGACGATCCTGACGTGCAGCGCGCCGCGCGCATTGCACTGGCGGGAGAGCGCACGCTCATCGAGACGCTGACTGCACCGGCGGGACTGGCCGCCCGACTCGATGCCATCAATTTCAATGTCGTGCTGCTGGATATGAACTTCATCGCGGGCGAACGCAGCGGCGCCGCGGGGCTCGATGCCCTGGCGCATCTGCAGGAGCTGGATGCCAGCCTGGCCGTGGTACTGATGACGGCCTACGGCGGAGTGTCCCTCGCGGTCGAGGCGCTCAAGCGCGGCGCCACGGACTTCGTGCTCAAACCCTGGCGCAACGACAAGCTGATCGCGACCGTGACGGCCGCCGCCGCAACCACCCGCCGCCGGCGCGCGGCGGAGACCCTGAACCTCGATGCGCTGGAGCGCGGCGCCATCGAGCGCGCGCTGCTGCAACACGCCGGCAACATCTCGCTGGCCGCCGCCGCGCTCGGACTGAGCCGGCCGGCGCTGTACCGCCGGATGTCCAAACATGGTCTCTAGCCTGCCGCGGCACTTTCAACTCGCGGTGCTGGCGCGGGCGGTGCTGCTGGCCGCGCTGATCGTGGTCCTGGTACGGCTGATGACCGTCACGCAGTTCTACGCGACGGAACTGGTGGTGGCGCTGATCGGCCTGCTGGTGATCCTGGACCTGGTGCGGGTGGTGGCGCACGCCGACCGCTCGACCCGGCGGTTTCTCGAGTCGCTGACCGCCGGCGATCCGGATCATCCTCCGCCGGCGTTCGATCGCGCGTGGCAGTCGCTGCAGCAGGATCGCCGCACGCAGCGCCAGAGCGCCGACTATCTGCAGACACTGTTGGATACGGTGCCGGCGGCGCTGCTCGTGGTCGAGGCCGATGGCGCGCTGCGCCTGGTCAATCGCGCCGCGTACCGGCTGCTGGGCGAGCCGGCGCCGCGATTGGATCAGGTCACCGTGCTCGGCAGCAGCGCGGCACGTGTGCTCTCGCTCATGACGCCCGGTGCGCAGCAGATCGTGCAACTGGGCGATGGCCGCCAGCTGCTGGCCTCCGCCTCGCAATTCTCGGTCCCCGGGGGCGCGGCGCGGCGGCTCATCTGTCTGCAGCGCCTGGCCGGTGATCTGGATGCGGTGGAGCACAAGGCCTGGGACGACATGGCGCGGGTGCTGGCGCACGAAATGATGAATTCACTCACGCCGATTGCCTCGCTGTCGGAAAGCCTGGATGCGCTGCTGCGCGCCGGCGGCCACACCGAGGAAGTCGCAGGCGCACTGGAGGCCATCCGGCGTCGCAGTCAGGGGCTGATGCGCTTCGTCGAGCGCTATCGCAAGGTCGCGGAGCTGCCGGAGCCGCTGCTGCTGCGGCTGCCGCTGAAAAGCGTACTGCAGGGTGTGGAGCGCCTGGTCGCAGCGACACTCGAGCAGGGCAACATCGGCTATGCCAGTACGGTATCCCCGCCCGAGCTCACCGTGCTGGGGGATGCCGACCTGCTGGAGCAGGCGCTCATCAATCTGCTGCGCAACGCCGCCGAGGCAGTGCGCGGGCAAGCGGCGGCGCGCATCGAGGTGGCCTGCGGACTCGAGGCGGGTCTGTGCTTCATCGATGTTGCCGACAATGGTCCCGGCCTCTCGGCCGCGGCGCGCGAGCAGATCTTCATCCCCTTCTTCACCACCAAGGAGGGCGGCCACGGCATCGGGCTGTCCCTTGCGCGGCGCATCGCCCTGTGCCACGGCGGCCAGCTCACCGTGCGCTCCGGTTCCCATGGATCCGTGTTCCGACTCAGCCTGCCGTCTTAGGATTCACTGATTTTTGGGTCACTTGCATTTCGAAAGTTATTGGGATAGCTTACTTGCGTATTGATAGTGACCAGGCGGCCTCATGCAGCGCAAAAGCTTCGCCGAAACCCAGTGCCCCATCGCCCGCAGTCTCGAGCGCGTCGGGGAGTGGTGGAACATCCTCATCCTGCGCGATGCCTTCCGCGGCTACAGCCGCTTCGATGAATTCCAGGACAGCCTAGGGATCGCGCCCAATATCCTGGCGCGGCGTCTCAAGGGCCTGGTCGAATCGGGCCTGCTGGAGAGGCGCCGCTACCAGGAGCGCCCGGCGCGCTTCGAATATGTGCTCACCGAGCGTGGCCGGGACTTCCGGCCGGTGCTGTGGAGTCTGCTCGCCTGGGGCAATCGGCATTTCGCGCCCGAGGGCGTCAGCGTCCAGCTCATCGACAGCGAAACCGGCAAGGTGGCCGACCCGATGCTCGTGGACCGCCTTTCGGGCAAGCCGCTGGTGGCACCGCAGTTCCGAACGGCCCCCGGGCCGGCCGCCAACACCCGCACCCGCAGCCGCAACGAGTCGCGGAGCATCGGATGAACGCCGTAGTGGATGTGGCGGTGGATCGGGACGTGCGCGTTGGCGCGAGCGTGCCCTGGAGGAAGGTGTTGCTCGGCGCAGGCAGTGCGCTCGCGATACTCGCCATCCTCGCGCTGGGCGTGCGCTGGTATGCCGTTTCGCGCTTCATTCAAAGCACCGACGACGCGTTCGTGGGCGGCGACATCACAGTGCTGGCGCCGAAAGTGCCGGGCTTCATCGCCGAAGTCGCGGTGACCGACAATCAGAACGTGCGCGCCGGGGATCTGCTGGTGCGGCTGGATGACCGTGACTTCAAGGCAGCGCTCGATCGCGCGCAGGCGGCAGTGGCCGCGCAGCAGGCGCGCCTGGCGAACCTCGCCGCGACCCTGCACCTGCAGCAGGCGATGATTGCCGAGGCACGAGCCTCGATCGCCGCGGCCGATGCCGAGGTCACCCGCACGCAGGATGATCAGGCGCGATTCGCGCGGCTCGCGCAGCGCGGCGCAGCCTCGGTGCAAAGCTCGCAAAAGGCGGACTCCGATTTCGCCCAGGCGCAGGCTTTGAGCGTACGGGCTCGCGCCGGCCTCGATGCTGCGCAGCGGCAGTCCGAAGTCATTGAGACTGAGCGGCTGCAGACCCAGGCGCAGCTGGCGCAGGCCAGCGCGGACCGCGATCTCGCCCAGCTCAACTTGCGCTATACGCAACTGCGGGCACCCGTCGATGGTGTCATCGGCAATCGCAGCGCCCAGGTCGGCGCGTATGCCGCGGTCGGCGCACCGCTCCTGTCGGTCGTGCCCGCGCGCGGTCTGTGGGTCGATGCGAACTTCAAGGAGGATCAGCTGGCGAGGATGCATGCGGGCCAGCGCGCAACAATCCACGCCGACGTCCTGCCCGGTGTGATCTTCCAGGGCCAGGTCACGAGCCTCAGCCCTGCCACCGGCGCCCAGTTCAGTGTGTTGCCGGCCGAAAACGCCACGGGCAATTTCACCCGCATCGTGCAGCGCGTCCCGGTGCGCATCGCCCTGCTCGGGGATGCCTCGCACCTGGGACGGCTGCGACCGGGGCTGTCGGTGCAGGTCGATGTCGATCAGCGAGATCGCACGCAGCCGTGAAAGCGGTCACCCCCGCGGATGAATTGCCGCTGGCGGTGAAGGTGCTGGCCTTCGCGGTCATGAGTGTCGGATTCTTCATCGCGCTGCTGGACATCCAGATCGTGTCGGCGTCGCTGCGCGATATCGGCGGCGGATTGTCGGCGGGCATCGATGAGACGGCGTGGGTGCAGACCAGCTACCTGATCGCCGAAATCATCGTCATCCCACTCTCCGGCTGGCTGTCACGCGTCATGTCGACGCGCTGGCTGTTCAGCGTTTCGGCCGCGGGGTTCACCCTGACCAGTCTGCTGTGCGGCTGGGCCTGGGACATCCACAGCATGATCGTGTTTCGCGCGCTGCAGGGTTTTCTCGGCGGCTCGATGATTCCCACGGTCTTCACCACCGCCTTCGCCTACTTCAAGGGACATCAACGCGTGATCGCGGCCGCAACCGTCGGGGCGCTCTCCTCGCTCGCGCCGACGCTGGGCCCGACGGTCGGCGGCTGGATCACCGATCACTACTCCTGGCACTGGCTGTTCTTCGTGAACCTGGTGCCGGGCAGCATCGTCACGATCGTCGTGCCGCTGCTGGTGCGCATCGATGCACCCGATCTGAAGCTGCTGCGCGGTGCGGACTATCTGGGGATGGCGCTCATGGCCCTGTCACTGGGGTGTCTCGAATACACGCTCGAGGAAGGTCCGCGCTGGGGCTGGACGGATGATGCGACCATCGCGCTCACCGCCTGGACCGCGGCGATTGCCGGCCTCGCGTTCATTGCCAGAAGCCTGCTGCATCCGCGTCCGGTGGTCGATCTGCGCGCCCTCAAGAGTCTGAATTTCGCGCTCGGCTGCTTCTTCTCCTTCGTGAGCGGCGTCGGCATTTTTGCGACGGTGTATCTGACGCCGCTGTTTCTGGGCAGGGTCCGGGGCTTCAGCGCCCTGCAGATTGGCCTCGCGGTATTCTCCACCGGCCTCTTCCAGATCCTGTCGATTCCGATCTACGTGACCCTGGCGCGCCGGGTCGATCTGCGCTGGCTGATGATGTTCGGCCTCGCCTGCTTCGGCCTGAGCATGTGGAACTTCACCCCGATCACGCATGACTGGGGCGGGCGCGAACTGTTGCTGCCGCAGGCGCTGCGGGGCTTTGCCCAGCAGTTCGCGGTGGCGCCGGTGGTGACGCTGACCTTGGGATCGCTGGCGCCCGAGCGACTGCGGTTCGCCTCGGGGCTCTTCAATCTCATGCGTAATCTCGGGGGCGCGATCGGAATCGCGGTGTGCGGCACCCTGTTGAACAGTCGCACCAATCTGCACTTCGAGCGACTGGCCAGTCATCTCAATACCGCGAATGCGGCCCTGGCACCGCTGCTGCGGCAGCCCGCGCACACCACGGCGCTGGAGCGGCTATGGTCGCTGACGATGCGCGAGGCGCAGACCCAGGCCTATGCGGATGCCTTCCTCGCCATCAGCGTCGCATTCGTGATCGCGACGCTGATGGTTCCCGTGATGCGCAAGGTGGTCGCGCCGGCCGCGCCGCCGGCGGATGCTCACTGAGTGCGCGGCAGGTCGAACACCAGCACTTCGGCGTCCCGTCCCTGTTCAAGAACCAGGTCCTGGCTCTGCGTGACCTGCAAGGCATCCCCCGCTTCGAGCTCGGCCCCGTTGGCCGTGATGCGGCCGCGGGCCACGTGCACATACGCCTGGCGCTGCGGCTGAAGTGGCAGCTGCGCACGCTCCGCGCCATTGAAGAGGCCCGCATAGACACGCGCGTCCTGGTGGATGAGCACTGATCCTGCGGCCCGATCCGGCGAGGCAATCAGCCGCAACCGGCCCTGCTTCTCCTGCGGTGTGAAATGCTTTTCCTCATAGCCCGGCTCGATGCCGCGGGACTGCGGCTCGATCCAGATCTGCAGGAAGTGCACGGGGCGCTCCTTGGAACCGTTGAACTCGCTGTGGCGAATGCCGGAGCCGGCGGACATGCGCTGCACGTCGCCCGGACGGATCACCGAACCATTGCCCATCGAATCCTTGTGCGCCAGTTCCCCGTCGAGGACATAGCTGATGATCTCCATGTCACGGTGTCCGTGGGTACCGAAGCCGGCACCCGGCTGCACGCGATCCTCATTGATCACGCGCAACGGACCCACCCCCATGCGCTGGGCGTCGTAGTAGTCGGCAAAGGAGAAGGTGTGAAAGCTCTTGAGCCAACCGTGGTCGGCCCAGCCGCGTTCGTTGCTGCGTCTAATCTGGTTCATGGTCGTCTCCCATTCAGGCAGGCTACCTTATGCTCGATTTTATGAATTAAAAAGCGCAAAATTCTGGTTCATATGATCGAATTAATAGATCAATGAGCCTGCCCCGGACGACGCTGGAGCAATGGGCCGTCCTGGCGGCCGTCGTCGATCGGGGCGGGTTCGCCCCGGCCGCCGCGGCCCTGCATCGCAGCCAGTCCGCCATCAGCTACGGGGTGGCGCGGTTGCAGGAGGCCCTGGGAACCCCGCTGCTCAGCATCCAGGGCCGCCGGGCCGTGCTGACGCCGCATGGCGAGACCCTGCTGCGCCGGGCCCGGCCGTTATTGCAGGAACTGTCGACGCTGGAGGAGCTCGCGCACAGCCTGGAGCGCGGCTGGGAGTGGCAGCTGAAACTGGTCGTCGATGTCTGCTTTCCCCGCGAGCGTTTGCTGCGCATCGTGTCCGAACTGGGCGCGACCTGTCCGCACACCCAGCTGCAGTTGGCCGATGCCGTGCTCTCCGGCGCCGAGGAGGCCATCACCGACCAGCGCGCCGATATCGTGGTCACCAGCCGGGTGCCCCCGGCTTATCTCGGCGACTTGCTCTTCGAAGTGCCGTTCATCGCCGTGGCTCATCCCGACCACGCCCTGCTGAAGCTGCAGCGCCCGCTCACCGTGTCGGACCTCGCGCATCACACCCAGGCGGTGGTGCGGGACTCGGGCCAGCAGCAACCAAGGGATGAAGGCTGGCTCGGCGCCGAGCGGCGCTTCACGGTGAGCAGCCTGGAGGCCTCGCTCGCCCTGGTGACGGCGGGGCTCGCCTTCGCCTGGCTGCCGGAACATCTGGTCGCGGCGGCGCTCGCCGCGGGCAGCGCACATGCCCTGCCGCTGGTCACGGGTGCCACACGTCGGGTGCCGTTGTACCTGGTACTGGTGCACCCGCAGACCGCGGGCCCCGCGGCGCGCGAGGCGGTGCAGAGTTTTGCCCGACACGCGCCGCGCACTCGCGCCTGAACGCTACGGCGGCGTCTGCATCAGATGCCGCAGCAGCTCGGCCTCCTCGCCCGGCTCCGCCGTCGTCGCATTGCTCTTCGGGGACTTGAACAGCAGCTTCTGCGGATATTCCTCGGGCTCGTGAATGCGCATGCCCTCGACGACCTGCCCGTGATAGGCCATCGCCTGCTCGACGGTGTTCTCGCCGGTCACAATGGTGTTGGCGATGTTGAAGATCAGGGTGTTCTCCTCCTCGCTGTCGCAATGCACCGTGACCTCGCCACGGGTGCGGTCGATGAGGATGCTGCCGTCGTAGCTCAGGAGGGCGGCGACCTTGTTCGCGGGCACTTTGTAGTTGAGGGTCTGCCACAACACGTCGCGGTGCGGGAGCGGAAAGTTGTGCAGGTCTCCCTCCTTGTACAGAACCGTGCGCTTCCAGGGCCCGTTGTCATGCCAGGTCAGCGACTCGGCGGTCATTTCCTGAGGATTGCCATAGCGGCTCACCAGATGCGCGGCGAGCACCTGACGCTCGACCGGCCAGCCCGGCAGGTTATGCGCGGCCCACTCATGCGCCGCGGGCGTGGCGCTGCTCTGTGCCACCGGTTGCACCGGTGTCGGCAGTGGTGTCGGCGACACCACTTTCTGCGCCAACGCCACGGCGGGAAGCATGCACAGCAGGGCGATCGGTACTGGCAGTTTCATGGGACTCTCCTTACAAAGGCCGGCCGCGAGTCTGTACGATAGCGATTTGCCGAAGCTGGAGCGACAATTTGCCCGGACCGAGCGACTCCCCTGCTCACAAAACAGCGCGTTACCTGCTGGTGGGCGCGCTGTTGCTGCTGGGCGGATGGATGCTGCAACGGTTCCTGCCCGCGTTAAGCTGGGCCGTGGTGCTGGCGGTCGCGACGGCCTCGCTGTATGACAATTGGCTACGACGCTTCAAGGGGCCGCGCCGCCACGTCTGGGCCGCGGTGACCTTCACGGCAATCGTCGGCGCCATCGTCGTGGTGCCGCTCATCTACTTCGGCTTCGTCGCCGTGCGCGAGACCGCCGCACTGGTGCGCGCCTTCGCCGAGGCCGCGCACAACGGGCCGCCGCAACTGCCGGTGTGGCTGCGCCAGTTCCCGAGCGTCACCGATTGGGTCAACACCCAGTGGACGCAGCTGATCCAGGAGACCAACGGCCATGTCGGCAGCGCCGCGCTGCGTGCGCACCCGACGGTGGTGCAGTGGTCGCGCGAACTGGGGGTCCAGATCCTGCACCGTAGCGTGACGTTGGGCTTCACGCTCCTGACCCTGTTCTTCGTCTGCCTGAACCGTGAGCGGCTGCGTCACGATGTGCCGTTCGCGGCGCGGCGTCTGTTCGGTCCGACGGTGATTCCGGTGCTGGGCGGCGTCGTCAGCGCCATCCGCGCCACGGTCGACGGCATCGTGCTGGTGGCCATCGCCGAAGGGGCGATCATGGCCGGCGTCTACGCCCTGGTGTCGGTACCACACCCGATTCTGCTCGGTGCCATCACCGGGATTTTCGCCATGATTCCGTTCGCCGCGCCGATCGTTTTTGGTGCGGTGGCGGTGGCCATGGGTCTGAGCGGCGCCATCGGTGGTGCCATCACCATCGTCGTCATCGGGTTCATCCTGTTGTTCATCGCCGACCACTTCGTACGACCCGTCATCATCGGCGAGGGCGCGCGGCTGCCGTTCCTGTGGGTGCTCCTCGGGATCCTGGGCGGCGTCGAGCAATTCGGTCTGGTCGGCCTGTTTCTGGGACCGGCCCTGATGGCGGCGCTGGTCTCCGTCTGGCGCAGCTGGGTACGCACTCCGGTCGAAGACTTGCGCGATTGATCGCGAGTAGAACTACTCATTGCACGGTCCTCCCAGTACACTGCAGACCTTCCATGAGCCCCTTACCCGTTTTGCTTTTCGATAAGGCTGACGATTGGCGCGATGAACAGACCCGCTGAAGCCAACAAACAAGAAGCCGCTCTCGAGATCCGCTTCGGGCCCGTCGACATCGCCCAGGTTCGAATCCGCAGCACCGATCCGGGCGCGATCGTCGATGAGCTGTCGGGCCGGGTGGCCACCGCGCCCAAATTCTTCGAGCGCACGGCGGTCTGCCTGGATTTGAGCGAGCTCGGCCGCGAGCCCGACGCCGCGCAGCTGCGCGCGGTGATCGAGGCCGTGCGTCGTGCCGGCATGCTCCCGATCGGCCTCGTCAATGGTACGGCGGCGACGGATACTCTCGCGCGCGAAGTCGAGATGCCGGTGCTGGCGCAGTTTCGTGCCGCCAACAAGACCCCGCCGGTCGTGCACGCGGCGGAACCGGAGCCGGATTCGAGCCCGCTCATTCATACCGAGGCCGTGCGTTCCGGACAGCGCCTGTATGCGCGCCACCGCGATCTGATCGTCATGGCCCAGGTCGGGGCGGGGGCGGAACTGATGGCCGATGGCTGCGCGCATGTCTACAACACGCTGCGCGGCCGGGTGATGGCGGGCGTCCGCGGCGACACTCACGCCAGGGTCTTCTGCCAGTCCTTTCATGCCGAACTGGTGTCGATTGCCGGAGTATTCCGGGTCTTCGAGACCATTCCAGCGGAACTCGCCGGCAAGCCGGTGCAGGCCTGGCTGGATGGGGATGCGCTGCGCTTCGCCCGTCTCGACCAATAACATCCATTCACGGAGATTCTGTATTGACTGAAATCATCGTTGTGACGTCTGGCAAGGGGGGCGTTGGCAAGACAACGACGTCCGCAAGCATCGCCTGCGGACTGGCGAGTCGCGGCAAGAAGGTCGCGGTCATCGACTTCGACATCGGCCTGCGCAACCTCGACCTCATCATGGGCTGCGAGCGGCGGGTCGTGTACGACTTCGTCAATGTCATCAACGGTGAGTGCACGCTGAAGCAGGCGCTGATCAAGGACAAGCGGCTCGAGACGCTGTTCGTCCTGGCCGCCTCTCAGACCCGCGATAAGGACGCGCTCACGGCCGAGGGCGTCGAGCGGGTGCTCGAGGAGATGCGCGCGGAGGGCTTCGACTACGTCTTGTGCGATTCCCCGGCGGGCATCGAGAAGGGCGCGCACCTGGCCATGTACTTCGCCGATCGCGCCATCGTCGTCGTGAACCCGGAAGTTTCCTCGGTGCGCGATTCGGATCGCATCCTCGGGCTGCTGGCGAGCAAGACCAAGATGGCCGAGGCCGGCAATGGACGCGTGCAGGAGCACCTGCTGCTCACCCGCTACAGCCCGAAACGCGTGGCCGCCGGCGAGATGATGGGGGTCGAGGACGTGAAGGAGATCCTCGGCCTGGACGTCGTGGGCGTCGTACCCGAGTCCACCGATGTGCTCTCGGCGTCCAACGCGGGCACCCCGGTGATCCTGAACGAGGACTCGGACGTGTCGCGTGCCTACCAGGACGCCGTGGCGCGCCTGCTGGGAGAAACGGTGCCGCTGCGGTTCATCGATGAACCCAAGCGAGGTTTCTTCGCTCGCCTGTTTGGAGGTTGAGCATGGGGCTACTGGATTTTTTCCGCCGCCAGCCCCCCTCGGCGCAGGTGGCAAAGGAACGTTTGCGCATCATCGTTGCCCAGGAACGCGGTGCGCGCGGCGGCCCGGATTACCTGCCGCTGCTCAGGCGCGAACTGCTCGAAGTGATTCGCAAATACGTGAACGTCGACCCCGAGGCCGTGGTCATCAATCTGGAACGCGACCAGGGTCACGAAGTGTTGGAACTGTCGGTCGCGCTGCCGGAGAAGGCCCAGGCGGCCAAGACTGCCGCCGGCAAGGCCTGAGACTGGCGCCGAGGCGTCAGTCCTCCTCTTGCTCGCCCATCTGCGACTGACTGTAATTCTGGATGCCGACCCGCTTGATCAGATCAAGCTGGGTTTCCAGAAAGTCGATGTGCTCTTCCTCTGATTCGAGGATGGATTCGAAGAGCTCCCGGGACACATAGTCGCCCAGGACCTCACTGTCCGCGATCGCGAGCTTCAGGTCCTTGTGCGCCGCGAGCTCGAGCTTCAAGTCGCATTCGAGGCATTCCTGGACGTTCTCACCGATCAGCAGCTTGTCGAGATCCTGCAGGTTGGGCAGCCCGTCGAGAAACAGCACGCGCTTGATCAGCCGGTCCGCATGCTTCATCTCATCGATGGACTCATCCTTCTCGTACTCTTCGAGACGGCGCAGGCCCCAGTTGCCGAACATCCGCGAGTGCAGGAAGTACTGGTTGATGGCCGTGAGTTCATTTTTCAGCACCAGGTTGAGGTGCTTGAGGATCTTGGGGTCGCCCTTCATGGCCCGCTCTCCAGCATCAAAGCCAACAACGCCCAATCATGGGCGAGTGCGCAGGAGGGTGCAATGAATGGGAAACCGGGCGCCTGGGAAGCGCGCTTAAGGGTCAGGCGGCGTTCTTGCGACGGCTGGAGAGGACGTACTCGTCGACGACGGCCTTCGCCGTTTCCTGACAACGGCCGCAGCACATCCCGACCGGCAACCGCGACTGCACGTCGCACAGCGAGGAGGCGCCGTGGTCGACCGCTTCGTGAATCTGGCGGTCAGTGACCGCGCTGCAGACGCATACGTACATGATCGCTCCGAGTGCTGCTGGCTGCACCAGCGATCAAAGTATAAATGAGAATGATTCCGGATAGCAACTGGCAGCAGCCCACAAATAGACACAAAAATCAGCGACTTACCTTAGGCTGATAGGTGCCGACCGTCCACAGATTGCCCTCGGGGTCGCGCAGATCGAACTGCGCGCTGCCCTGCGGGAATGCCGGGGTCCGCGCGACGTGCAGTTCCCGCACCACATCGGCCCCGGCCGCGACGGCCTGATGGAAATGGCGCCTGACGGTTTCCGCATCAGAAGCCGCCAGGGCAATCGAGGCGATGCCGACCTTCGACCAGGGATTGTCCGCAGGGGCGCGGCTGGAGACGAATACCACTCCGGTGCGCCAGGCCAGTTCGGCGAATGCCACCGACCCGTCAGGCATCGGGTAGCGGGACAGCAGCTTCAGTCCCAGCACGCGGGTCAGCCAGTCGATGCCGGCAGAGGCGTCGCTATAGACCACGGACGGCGTGACGGTGGGCGGGTTCACGGCAGCGATATTACGGCGAGTGACCGACCGAGCCGCCGCGGAAGACGAAATATACCGCGCCGAGAATACACAGGGCGGCCCACAGGTAGTCGAGGCGCAGCGGCTGTCGCATGAAGAACACCGAAAACGGCACGAAGACGGACAGCGTGATGACCTCCTGCAGGATCTTCAGCTGCCCGAGGCTGAACTGCGTGTAGCCGATGCGGTTCGCGGGCACCTGCAGCAGGTATTCGAACAGGGCAATGCCCCAGCTCACGAGTGCCGCGATGACCCACGGCCGGGTATTCAATTCCTTCAGATGTCCGTACCAGGCGAAGGTCATGAAGACGTTCGACAGGCACAGCAGCACGACGGTCTGCAGCAGGACGAGGCCTTTGCTCAAGAATGTTCCCCTACGAGGCCAGAATTGCCCAACGTTCGTGATCCCGCCAGCGGCCACCGATCTTCAGGTAACGCGGCGAGTACCCCTCGAACTTGAATCCGCAGGCCCGTGCCAGCGCAATGGAAGCCCGATTCCTCGGTTGGATGTTCGCTTCGAGCCGATGCAGCTTCAAGGTCCGAAAGGCGTGGGCGGTGACGGCCGCAAGGCCCGCACGCATGAAGCCGCGCCGTTCCTGCCCCGCGAATGCGTAGTATCCGAGATAGCCGCTGCGGAAGGCACCCATGATGATGTTGGTCAGGTTGATGACCCCGGTGATCTCATCGGTGTCACGGCGGCACACCAGGTAGGCGTGATTGGCGGGGCGGGCCATGCGTTTCACATAGGCCTGAAAATCGGCCACGGTGGCGGGCGCGTTGATCCACGGGCGATGTAGCACCCGGCTCGCTGCCACTGCCTTGAGAAATGCCGCGCAGTCCTTGCGGTTGGGCTGGCGCAGATAGATCGCGGATTTCATTCAGCAGCCGACATCACAGAAATCGAAATACCGAAGCGGCTTTCTTGCGCTTGGTGGGCTTTTTCCTGCTCGCGGGCGCGGCCGTGACGAATTTCCAGGCCACCGCGAGCACGTCCTGCAGGGATTTGCGGTCAATGCGCGCCAGCCTCACGAGAATGGATTCATAGAGCCGATAGTGAGGCGTGACATAGCAGGCATCCGGCAGCGCGGCGATCAATCTGTCCTGTTCGGCCGCACCCACCCTCACCATCAGGGAGCCCGGTTCAGCCGAACGGTTGATCGCCTTGCAGGCCAGCAGCTTGCCGCGAGTCTTGAATTGAATGCCGCGCAGGGTCGAGCTGTCGACGACACCCGGCAATGCCATCGCCAGCTCACGGACTGTTTCGTAGTCGACGCCGCGCTGGCTCGCCTTCTGCGCCTTCGCCGGCGGTCGGCGCGGCCGCTGGCGGGGCGAGATGGATTTGATCACCAAAGCCCGCTTCGCCTTCGGGTCGATCGCGACCTTGGCGGCGCGCAGGGCATGGCCGATCAACGCATCCACGGCGGGCGAGCCAATGACCTGCGCAGTGGTCAGGACGATGTGCCGTACCCGCACGCCACTGCCCTGGAGAAGATTCTGGGGATCCGGCAATCCAGCACCCTGCAAAAAGAACAGGGTCACCCAGCGCGGGTAGGCGGTGATCGAAAACACGACTTGCGATGGGGTTTCACTGGGTCCGAATCCAATCGCCAATGCGTTGTAGTTGTCATAGACCAGCTCGGTCGCGCCCGGCACCCGGCGTCTCAGATGCCGCAATGCCTGGCGGGCCGCGCCGGCGATCTCGTCGGTGTAGCGACTGAGGAACAACTCCAATTGCTCGTTCGGCGTCTGGGTATTCATGACACGGGAAAGAACATGCGATGGGTAATACCGCCGGTGACCAGGAAAATCTGCACCAGTCCGGTGAAGGTCAGTGACCCGAAGTACAGGGTAATGACCGCGAATCGGTGCAGGCGAACCCGGTGGGCACGCGCGCCGTAGAGGGCCAGGGCGCTCAACCCCAGGATCAGCGGCACATACAGGTGCAACAGGCTGAAGCCAAAGAATGCACTGTTGGGTGATCGCACGTGGATGAACAGTGACACCAGCGCCATGGTGAGCATCAACGCGATGAACACTCGCCCCAGTTTCCGATGCACGGGACTGCCCTTGCGACTGACAAAAATCTGCCAGGTCCCGACGAGCCACGCGAGCGTCAGTGCCAACACATGAATCTGGATGGCCCAGGTGGACTGCAGGAGCGGCTGCAAGGTCATGCTCGAGCCCGCCTCATGCCCTCGAATGCACTCGGTGATTGACGTTCGACCCAGGCGCGAAGAACGGTCTGGGCCATCTCCTCGACTGCGCCGGCGGTGGAATCGACCTCGACATCGTAGCTACACAGCCGGTGGGTGGTGTCGAAATCAACGCGGGCCTCGCCCCTGCGGCGGTCACCCCGGGCGATCTCACGCCGCTCCAGCTCGGGCAATGCGCAGTGCACGCCGACGAAAAGGACGTCCAAGCCATTCAGCAGCTCCACGAGCCGGTCCCTCGATGCTTCGGTCTCCACGATATAGTCCGCGATGAGGTTGTTCCCGCCCTGCGCGAAGGCCGCGAGGCTGCGCTGGTAGCCCTCATGTACTTGCGCTCGAAGCTGCGGCCAGTGAAATTCTCCGCGCTCGATGCGCTCCCAGGGCAACACCCGTGCGTCACGAAACAGATCCATTGAATACTGCCAGAACGGTTCTGGAATAACCGCCTGCAGCTGCCTTGCGAGCGTCGTCTTTCCCGAGCTCGAGGGTCCGTTGAGAAGAATGATGCTCCCGCAGGACACCGGATCAACCGCTCGCGTCGACGCGCTTGTTATAGGTCAGGAACAGCTCATCCCGGCTCCAGCCCAGTGACTCATAGACGCACTGGGCGGCCCGATTGGTCCGCGCCGTGGAGAGGTCCATTCTCACCTTGCCGTTGCGCGCCGCCAATTCCTCGGCGGCCAAGAGCAGTGCCTTTGCGGCACCCGCCCGGCGCGCATCCGCACCCACGAAGAGGTCATAGAGGACGTAGATCGGCTTGGCTTCGACGGAGCAGAACATGGGATAGAGCTGGCAAAACCCGATGGCCCGTCCCGCGTCCAGGGCCAGCAATATTGCCGACTGATTGTTCCGCATGCGCTCCTGAATGAATTGCCGGGCGAGCGCGGGGTCCGGCGCCCGCTCATAGAACTGCCGATACGCGTCGAACAGCGGCGCGACTGCATCCAGATCCGCGAGCGTCGCGATTCGGGTCGTGATCAAAGGTGGCGCCCCACGCGACAGAAGAATTCCATGTTGACCGCCTTGGGCGCTGCGGGATCACCCCAGGCGGCACCGAGTTCGGATTTGAAGGTCTCAAAAAAGGCGGGTCCCCTTGCGCTGATGCAGGAACGGGTGGCCGACCAGGTCCCCAGGTAAGCGATGAACTGTGCCAGCGTCCAGTTCAGTTGCATGTCGATCTTCGGCGCCGAGAGCTCCTGAAAAGGAAATGGCAGCGTCGCATAGCCATCCTGGGCCAGCTGGTTCTGCGGCGCCCAGAAATCCTTGATGACGTTCGACAGCCGCATCGCAACGATCGCGTCCAGCGCTTCGGACACGAAGGGGGTGGTATAGGTCCAGGCGGCGAAGATGCCGCCCGGTCGCAATACCCGCATGACTTCCGGCCAGAACAGCCTGAAGTCGAACCAATGCAGCGCCTGCGCTACGGTGACCAGGCTGAAGCTTGCCTTGGGAAAAGCGGTCTGTTCGGCGGGCTGCACCGAGTACCGCACGCGTTCATGCGCGACGGCATTCGCGATCTGTTGGGCCGAGACGTCCGTGGCCTCGACTTCGCTGAACCATTCCGCCAGCGCCACGGCGGCCTGACCGGACCCGGTGCCGCAGTCCCACGCCCTTTCGGTGTCGGGACAGAGGCGGACGATGGCCGGGAACAGCTCACGCGGATAACGCGGTCGCGCCGCCGCGTACTCGTCGGACTTGATGCTGAAGAGCTGGCGGGTGTCGAGGGTCACGGCGTCCGCGCCCTAAGGCAGGGCACGCGATACCGTGAGCACCTGTGTCGCGTAGCCGAGCGTCGCATAGAATCTAATTGCCTCTTCATTGAAGGAGAAAACCGCCAGCGTGATTTCCACAGCCGACCGGGTCACGGCCCAGGCCTCGATCGCGCGGATCAGGCTCGTGCCGATGCCTTCCCGGCGATGCTGGCGCGACACGACGATCGATCCGATACGGCAAACGACTCGCTCCCGGAGAAAGGAGGCCATGACGGCAGCCGGGATGCGCGCGGTAACGAACCCGACGACCTTGCCGCGCTGCTCCGCGACCAGCACCGTGCCGTCGAGCTGCTCAATGGCCGCGAGCCAAAACGCCCGGTCGCGCTGCAAATCCGGCGGCGCGAACACTTCCGGTTCGTGCTCGCTATGCAGTTCTGCAATCTCTTCGGCCAGGAGGCAAACCTGGTCCAGATCCTCGGCCGTTGCAGCCCGGACCATCAGGTCACCGGCCTGCCCTCAAATCCCCTTGATGTCCCGGGTCTGTGTCGCATGGCGATGCTGAATTTCCTGGACGTAGATCGGCGAGCGGTAGACGTTGTTGTTGATCAGTCGCGGCGCCAAGGGCTTGAAGGGATTCATCGACTCCAGGAGCGCGTTGCAGCGCGCCTCGACACCGAGGCGATATTCGGGCTCGGCCACGATGTAGAGGTCGTTGTGGAGCATACCGTCGAGCACGAAGCGGGCCGCCACGATCGGATCCATGGGCCTCACCGATGCCGGGTCGACATCCGTGGCCGCAGCGGCCGGCGGGCGCGGCGGACGCGGACCGCTGCCGGCCGGTGGGCGCGGCTGCGCGCCGGGGGCCAGCGCCGGCGGTCCGTCATTCTTCAGGGCCGCCGGTCGATAGCTTTCGCTGACGCCGATATTGGTCGCGGTCAGACCCGGAACGAAGCAGGAGGTGCCGATGTTCGTGTTGCGCAGCTCGAGGCGCAATTCCTCCATGAAGCCCACCGCGGCAATTTTCGCCACGGTGTAAATACCGGCGCCGCTGCCCGGCAGAATGCCGCTGGTCGAAGTGGTCGTGATGATGTGCGCACCCTGCTTGCTCGCGAGCATGCGCGGCACGTAGGTGTGGGTGCCGTAGATCGGTCCCCACAGGTTAACCCCCAGGCCCCATTCCCAATCCTTGTAGGTGCCGGTGCTGGCGGGCGCCTGCAAGCCGACGCCCGCGTTATTGACCAGCACCTGCAGACCGCCGAACTTCTTTTCGATCTCATCGGCGACCCGCTCCCAGGAATCGCGGTCCATGACATCGTGCTTGATGTGATGGATCCGGGGATCATTCGCCGGGAACTTCTTCAGCGCATCGCCGATGTGCTGCTCGTCCAGATAGCCGATGACGACCTTCATGCCGGCCTCGTAGAAGACCTGCGCGATGCCGAGGCCGATGCCGCTGGAACCGCCGGTGATATAGGCCACCTTGCCCTTCACGTCGGTGATCGGCGGCGCCTGCGAGGAGCCCATGTCGGGGAGATCGGCTGCGGTGGCCGCATTCGGTGCCGCTGTACCCAGGAGCCCGGCCGCGCTCGCCGCCGCCACGCCACCGAGCATCTGCCGCCGGTTCAGTGTCTGATCGTCCATCTCGATCCCCCCCTTTCTTGGTCTAATGCAGCCCGAAGCAATGGATGATGATAGGCGAGTCGGGCGGGGGTGCAACAGGGGCAGGACGGTGCTGGCAGCTGTGCTCAAAGCAGCGCTTTCTTGAAAAAGACCACTCGGCTGGTCTCCTGGAAGCCAAGGGCCCGATGCATCCGATGACTCTCCAGATTGTCGATGTGCGCATCGGAGGCGAATTCCGTACACCCGGCAACGACGGCCCAATTTTCCACGCACGCCACCAGGGTCCGGGCGACTCCCCGGCGTCTGGCCGCGGGCACCACGTAAATACCCTCCAGAAACGCGACCGGCGAGGAACTGGTGCCATTGACGTAGTCGGTCCGCAGCGCGGCCTCGATGAATCCGATGGGTACTCCCTCGCGATCGAACTCAATGAACTGCGCGAACTTGTGCGGTGAAGCGATGAACTCGGACATCTGCGCCAGGTGCCGGGCCTGGGAGCAGTGTGGCCACAATTGCTCGCGCAGCCTCAGCCAACCCGGTTGATCCACCGACTTGCAGGGAACTGGCATTGTCCTCCCCCTCGCTGCGGTGCAGTGCGTCACCCGCGGGCGACTTCGGCCCCGATCCGCAGCACATCCTCCACCAGGGAGTCGGCCTGCGCGAGTGTCGCCCGCGCGCCGATGAAGCAGGGCCGCAGCGCCAGTTTGCCATTGACCTGGGTGGTACTGGGTAGATTCCGGGTCTCCCGCACCAGTCTGCGGTGCAGTTGCCGGTTAAGCCGATCCAAATCAACCACATTGGCGGACGCATAACGGAAGCAGCAGATCGAGAGCGTCGGTTCCACCAGCAGCTCGAGATTCGGGTGCGAGCGGGCGATGTCGGCGATGTGCCGCGCCATGTCGTTATGCCGCCTGATCCGCGCCCGCATGCCATCGACGCCGATTTCCCGGATCATCGCCCACACGACCACACCACGGCATGGGGCACTCAACTCCACGCCATAGTCATAGTAGGGAATCCCAAAGTCATCCATCGAGTGCTCGAGCACTCGCGGCGCCGACTGGTCCTGTGCGATTGCACCCTCGAGATAGTCCGCCGGCTCCTGCGTGAAGGCCCGCCGCAGCAGTTCCCGGTCACGAACGAACGTGGCAGCGACGCCGACCTGCGCACCCAGCCATTTGTGCGGATCCACGATCACCGAGTCCGCCAGCTCCAATCCCCGGTAAAGCGCCGCCTTGCGTTCATCGAGGATGCCGGGCAACCCGTAAGCACCGTCCATGTGGCACCAGATGCCCTGCTCGCGGGCGATCTCGCCGATGGTCTGAAGAGGATCGATGGCGCCGGTATTCGTGGTGCCGACATTGGCGACGATGGCCATCGGCAGGATGCCCGCAGCCTGGTCCGCGGCGAGGGTCCGGCGCAGATCCTGCACATCCATGCGTCCCTGAGCGTCACAGGCGATCACCCGGACGGCGCGCCGACCGATACCGAGTACTCCTGCGGACCGCTGCACGGTGTGATGGGCCTCCGCCGTCGCATACACACTGACGGGGCGGTGAATCCCATTGGCCGCGACGTCGTGACCGATCTTCTCGAAAGCGGACTGGCGCGCGGCACCCAGCGCGAGCAGATTGGCCGTCGAACCCCCGCTGCTGTAGACGCCCTGCATCGAAGCCACGCCGCATAGCGAGGCGAGCCATTTCAGGGATACCTCTTCCAGCAGATTGAAGGCCGTGAGTGAATACCGCTGCGGTGAGGCGATACTCGCGGCCGTTTCAGCCAACGTCGCGACGGTCGTCCCGCCCGTCGTGATGAAGGAACAGAATCCGGGTTTGGGTATCTGGGATCCGTTCGGAATGACGGTGCGGATCAGTTCCTCGGTGACCTGCTCGATGCCAATGCCGGCCTTTGGCAATGGAATGTCCAGCTGTTCGCGCCACCGGTTACCCGGATGCTGCGCATCGGGATGTTCGAACTTAAGGAATTCATCGAGGGCGGCCCCGACCCGGGTGAGCAGGGCCTGCAGATGGCCCGTTTCAGCGGCATCAACCTTCATGATTCTTACCTCCAGGTCACGACGGATGCCGACGGGCCGAGTACCGACAGCAGGTAATGCGCCGCGGCGGGCTTGGGATTGACGATGACCTGCGTGGTTCCCTCTTTCAGCAAAGGCAGGTCCGCTTCATGATCAGAGTAGACGAAGGCCCAGGGTGGATCGAAGCCGCGACTCTGCAACATCGGAACCTTCCGCGCGCCATAGCAGTGCTGGTTCACGACCATACCACCCAGGAATCTGCGCATCGAAGAACCTACCACCGCCACATTGACGATGCCCGCCTGAGCCAGTATCTCGCCCGCCAGATACTCCAGCGCGCCGGTGGCCACGACGACGATGTGACCCTGGGAGCCATGCAGTTCGATTTGCCTGCGCGCATCGTGGCGCACAAACGACTCACCACCCTCGATGGTCTCGGCGACATGCAGTCTGGCCAGGACCCGCAGCTGTTCGTGGCCGAAGCCGAACGTGGCCAACCACGCCAGGTATCGAACCGGGATCCTGCGCGTGCGGGAGAACAACGCAAGCGGCCCCAGCAGGAGCGCGAGAGGTGCGCCCAGCAGCACTTTCCAAGGCGCACGGCGCAGCAGCCAGCCGAAGAACCGCGCGGCCGTATCCCAGCGGGTCAGGGTGTGATCGAAATCGAAGACTGCGGTCGTCGCCTGCGGCATCAGGTCGTTGCCACCAGGAACTCCTCGCCACTCGAGTACCACAGTCCGTCGTTTCGACCCGCGAGATAGCGCTCGGCGAGACTTCGCGCCGCGACATGCCGGGCGGTCCTGAATCCGCATTCGCGCGCCAGCTCAACCATCTCCTGCGGCGAGAAGAAGCTGATGAAGGGCGTACCGGCCGCACGGGCACCCTTTTGCGCCAGCAGGCGTCCCGCGCGGTCTTCGGGGTCGAGTTCCTCGAGCGGCAGTTGGAAGGTCATGGCCAATGTAGAACCGGGAGCCAGCGCGGCAATCTGCCGCAGTGACTTCGCGTTCGCCTCCCGGGTGAGGTACATGCACACGCCGGTGGAGGCCAGGAACGCCGGCTGGCGGGCATCAAAGCCTGCCAATGCCAGCCGCTCCCACCAGTCGGCGCCGGCCTCGAAGTCAACCGGCACGAATCGCAGCCACTCGGCAACCCCATAGCCGAGCTCGATCAGGCGTTGCCGCTTCCACCTCTGAGTGATCGGCTGGTCAATTTCGAAGACCTGTAATTTTGCGGCCAACTCGGGTTGACGCTGCGCGAAGGTATCCAGGCCGGCACCAAGGATGATGTACTGCTTGATTCCATGACTGACCTGTCCGGCGAGCAGATCCTCAACGAAGCGGGCCCGCGCCACGATGCTGGCCCGGAAGCGGCTCGTGAACCTGGGGTCCATGTCGGGTCGCTGCCGCCAGCCCGGCTCCGGCGCCGCAAGCGCAAGGCCGATCTCATCCTCGAAGACGTGCGGCGGGTCGTCGATCTGGACATGCAGCGCCCGCCAAAGTGCGGTCCGGACCGCCGTGTTGTCCGGCACGGCGTTGCGTTTCCTCAGCACCACCAGCGTCACCGGGTCGGCTCCCGGTCGGGAACCCGTCACGACATAGCCCGCCCTGAGGTAGAGCCGAACATTGCCCTCGCTTCGGCTGCCTGTGAACAGCTCATACTCTGGTGCCGCAGGGAAAGAGCGCTCGATGGCCTCAAGGAGCTGCGTGCCGATGCCACGGCCCTGATGGCGGGGGTGCACCATCAGTCTGCCGATTCGACAGACGCCCTGGCTCAGCGAGCCGCGCACCGAGCCGATGATGGCGCTGTCTTCCACCGCCTTGAGCACCGTCTCGGTCTGGATCTGTGTCTGCAGCGACTCCAGTGACTGCGTCAGCGGCGGGATCGTCCAATTGTCATAGATCCGCGCTTCGGATTCATAAGCGAGCAATTGAAGCGCAAGGATCTCCGCGGCGTCCTCGGTGGTGGCAGCACTGATGGAGAGCACGTTTCGAGCTCAGGCGCAAATGCCTAAGTGGGCATCAATCCATCGGCAAATGCCGACGCGGGTCGCAACAGCAGCCAGACCTCCTCCGCGTCGCGGCCGATGCAGATATCGACAACCTCTTTGAAACTCACGGTGTCATCCGATTCGCCCCGCAACAGCGGGACTTCTGCGCTCAGTCGCAGGTCGCTCTCACTATCGGTCGGGAGCTGATCCAGAATCATCCCAAGATAGGGTTCCGGATCAACGCAGTCCACGTCGGTCGCAGTCGAAGACGGGTAAAGGCGGACCTCCTTGGAGTCCGTCAACACCTCGACCCGTCCGATCGTCGCAAGATCGACATCATTGCCGTCCCGGTCAGGCTCTGCGAGGTAGACGGCATAGGAATGCACATCCCCGGCCGCTTGTATTTTTGCGATCAGATTCGAGAGCATCATTGAGCTTTTCCCCGTTGGATTCCGCGAAGAGTCGTTCCTGCGAGGTTAATCGGAATCTCTTACCAGCGATACGAATTCATCGATTTCGCGGTCGAATTTCCCAGGCGTGTACCCGCCGTCGCAATTCAGGTGCAGAGCGCCGCGATACTGCATGCCCAGGTACTCGAAAGTCTCTTTGAACATATAGACGAATGCCGGTGATATCGCGTCGATTCCCGAGGTGGCAACGATGTACCCGCGCTTTCCCCGAAGCTGGCGGCCCTTCGGCCGCAGGTCCGGCAAATCCAGAAAATCGTTGAGCCGGTCAATGAAGACCTTCATCGGCGGCGGCGCCGAATACCAGTAGACGGGGGCCGCGAATATGATCTGCT
Organism: Steroidobacteraceae bacterium; assembly: GCA_035486855.1. GTDB lineage: Bacteria > Pseudomonadota > Gammaproteobacteria > Steroidobacterales > Steroidobacteraceae > DAIDKA01. The sequence continues at coordinate 82 of DATHMT010000059.1, read as the reverse complement.
CGTAGCCCAGAATCCGATCCATCAATGGCTCGAACTCGTCGTTCCGATTTCGGTGCTGATAGTCAAAGGCCGACATGCGGAC
>DATHMT010000058.1:0-35666 GCA_035486855.1 Steroidobacteraceae bacterium | reverse complement strand
ATACCGCTGAAGAACGCCAACAAGGTGGCCGCCGCCCGGGCCGGCGCATAGTACCAAGGCATATGTGCGCCGGACTCGAGAATGCCGCGCGCCTCGTCATAGCCCGTGCCGTAGGTCAAGCCGCCGCAGCCGGCGGCGATGCCGGCCACCGCCAGTCCGCAAAGAAAGGCGAACACCACCGGTCGATTGCGTCGAATGCGACCCAGCACGCCAGGCATGGCGGTCACCCCGATCAGCGTGACGCGGCTGAACAGTCCTCCGGCGATGCCTCCCGCGATGCCGACGGACAAAGTGGTCGCGGCCAGCACGCTCGGCACTCCCACCACACCCGGCTGGCCGAAGTAGGTGTAGTCCCCGACCAGTGCGATCGCCATCACGCCGGCGATGATCACCGCCGTCAGCACCGTGCCGCTGGCCCGCTCCTCGAATGAACGTGAGAGCTCCTCAATCGCGAACACGATGCCCGCCAGCGGGGTGTTGAAGGCGGCCGAGACGCCGGCGGCGCCACCGGCAAGAATCATCGCGCGGCGCTGGGCGTCCGTGGCACCATGCGGCATGAATCGCGCCAGTGCGCGCGCGATGATCGCGCCCACGTGCACCGTCGGACCTTCGCGGCCAATGGAACCACCGCATAGCAGCCCGGCCATCGCCAACGCCATACGACCGACCGCGACCCGCGGGCGCAACAGCCTCTCGCCCACCGCACCCGCCTGCGGGCTCAAGGAAAAAATCGTCTGCGGGATGCCGCTGCCTTCGGCACCGGGGAAAAACCGGCGCGTGACAAAACTCAAGACCGCGAAGCCGATCGGCGCCAACAGGTAGGGCAGCCAGTACACGGCATGCGTCATGCGGTGCAGGCCAGCCAGCGCCAGATCCGCGCACTTGGCGAACGCCACCGCCATGCCGCCCACCGCCGCGCCGCCGATCCAGACGATGAGCCGTGCGCGCCACTGCGCGGCCGACAGGAGTGAGTGTTGGGTGCGCTGCGCAACCTGTCTGGCGGAAGGCAACTTCATTGTTGCGACGGGATCCTGAAGGCTGGAATCACGCAGCAGATTGTAGCGCTTGTCCGCGCCAGTTCGCGGTGCTAACGTTTTTCGCCTGCTTACACTGAGGGGGACTGCACATGCTCGGCTACATCACGCTCGGCACCAACAACCTTGCCAAATCGGCGGCATTCTATGACGCGCTGGCCAAGGAGATCGGCGCCAGCCGCACCATGGAGACGGAGAAGTTCATCGCCTGGGGCAAACCAAACTCCGCGAACCTGTTCCTGATCAAGCCGGCCGACGGCAAGGCCGCGACGGTGGGCAACGGTGTCATGGCGGCGCTCGTCGCCCAGGATGCCGGGCAGGTCGATCGGATCTACAAGCTCGCCATGAGCCTGGGTGGCAAGGATGAAGGTCCTCCCGGAGATCGCGGCGGCGGATTCTACGCGGCCTACTTCCGCGATCTTGATGGCAACAAGCTCAACTGTTTCCATCACGGCTGACGGCGCAAGGGCCGTGCTCGCAGGCGGCCCTTTTTCACCGCTTGACATGCAACCATTTGGTTGCATAATATCGGCATGAGCGAGGACGATGTTTTCCGGGCTCTGGGTGACGCCAGCCGCCGCACCCTCCTCGATCGACTGCACCACCGCAACGGGCAGACCCTGAACGAACTGTGCGCAGGACTCGACATGACCCGCCAGGCCGTGACCAAGCATTTGTCGATACTGGAGCACGCGAACCTCATCGCCGTGCAGCGTCAGGGGCGCGAGAAACTTCACTTCATCAACCCCGTGCCCATCAATGACATCGCCGAACGCTGGATCGAAAAGTTCCAGCGCGGCCATTTGCGCGCGCTCTCGGCGCTCAGGAAAGCCCTGGAGGAAGACGATCATGAGTGAAGCTGCCCAAAGCACGTTCGTCTACGTGACCTACATCCGCACCAGCGCCGAGAAGCTCTGGTCGGCACTGCTCATGCCGGAATTCACGCAGCAGTACTGGTACAACATGCGCATGGTTTCGGACTGGAAAGCGGGCGCCTCCTGGCAACTGGTCTTCGCCGATGGTCGCATTGGAGATACCGGCGAAGTGCTCGAGATCGACCCGCCCCGGCGGCTCGTGCTGCGCTGGCAGAACGAATTCCGGCCCGAGATCAAGGCCGAGGGGCCCTCGCAATGCACGTTTGAGCTGGAGCCCAGTGGCGACATCACCAAGCTCACGATCACTCACAGCAGTCCGCGTCCGAACTCCAAACTGATCGTCGCAGTCTCCGGCGGCTGGCCGATGATTCTGGCGAACCTCAAAACGCTGCTCGAGACCGGCAAGCCGATGGCCGCGCAGAAGCTTTGATCGAAGACCCTGGAGGCTAGCTGCTGGCTTGATCCAGACGCCGGATCGAATCCGGGTCAAGCTTGAGACTCGCGGCGGCGATGAGGGCCTGTAACTGCGCGGAACTGGTGGCGCTGGCAATCGGCGCCACGACGCCCGGGCGAGCCATCAGCCAGGCGAGTGCCACGCCGGCCGGCGTGCTGGCGTGCGCCGCCGCGACTTCATCGAGTGCGGCCAGGATCGCCATGCCCCGTGCATTCAGGTACTTCTCCACGCGCTGTCCGCGGGCGCGGCCGGCGAGGTCCTGCTGCGAGCGATACTTGCCGCTGAGGAAGCCACTGGCGAGGGAAAAGTAAGTAATGGCGCCGACACCGCGCTGCGTGCAAAGCGGCGCCAGCTGGTCTTCGAATTCCGATCGGTCGTAGAGATTGTAAAGCGGCTGCAGGCTGTCGTAGCGCGGCAAGCCGCCCGCGGCTGCAAGATCCAGCGCCTGAGTAAGGCGCGCCGCACTGTAGTTGGAGGCGCCGATGGCGCGCACCTTGCCCTGGCGCAGCAGGTCGCCGAAAGCCCCGAGAGTCTCCTCCAATGCGGTATCGGCATCATCGATATGGGCCTGATACAGATCGATGTAGTCGGTCTGCAGCCGCCGCAAGGAGTCCTCGACGGCGCGGATCACATTGGCCCGGGACAGGCCCTGGTGGTCTGGCGGCATCAGCCAGCCGACCTTGGTCGCCAGGACCACCTTGGCCCGATTGCCGCGCTTCTGGAACCACTTGCCGATGATGGTCTCGGACTCTCCGCCCACGTGCCCGGGCACCCAGGTGGAATAGACGTCGGCGGTGTCGATGAAATCGAACCCGGCGCCGACGAACTCATCGAGCACTCGGAACGAGCCGGCCTCATCCAGCGTCCAGCCGAATACGTTGCCGCCCAGGCACAGCGGCGCCGTGCGGATACCCGACTGACCCAGTGCGCGTTTTTCCACGAGTCCCTACTTCCGATCGATCTGAATGTTTTCCTTGGCGCCGCTATTGGCGACCGCGATCATGATGCCGAGCCCCAGCAGGATCGCGAGTCCGATCAGCGTCCACGTGGTGCCAATCCGGGCGAGGATGCCCAGTTTCCACAGTGCAGCCAGCACTCCACCCACCAGAATGACAAAGCCAACAAAGTACATTCCCGCGAATTTCATTGGAGGTCCTCCTCTCTCTTTTATGTGACCTTGGCAAGACTGTCGGACCGCTCAAGAATACCCGGGGAGCCGGCCTGGGCGATATCGATTTACAATGGTGCCGGCAGACCCCCGCCAAGCTGCAGGCCTTGAGGTAACAGGAGAACGCCATGAACCAGATCGCACCCTGTCTGTGGTTTGACGGCAATGCCGAGGAGGCTGCCCGTTACTATGTCTCGGTATTTCCCGATAGCCGTATCGACCGGGTACATCGGGCTCCGAGTGATTACCCGGCCGGCAAGGCGGGCGCCGCCTTGCTGGTGGAGTTCACGCTCATGAGCCAGCCGTTCACGGGCCTGAATGGCGGCCCGAACTTCCGTTTCAACGAGGCGATCTCCTTTCAGATACCGGTGGAAACGCAGGCTGAGGTCGATAAATTCACCGATGCGCTGTCGTCGGTGCCGGAGGCCGAGCAATGCGGTTGGGTAAAGGACCGTTTTGGGGTTTCATGGCAGATCGTTCCGCGCCAGCTCATGAAATTGATCGGCGACCACGATCCGGCCCGGGGCAAGCGCGCATTCGAGGCGATGATGCAGATGAAGCGCATCAATATCGCCGGAATTGAGCGCGCCGCCAATGGCGGCGGAAACTAGCGCCAAAACCGCTACTTCCTTTTCCTGGCCGCCCGCTGAGCGAGTGCTGCGCAGTTGGCAGCCACCGCTGCGCGGACCAGTTGTCTGAAGGCGGCGTGGTTGATCTTTTCGCCCTCACGAAGGTCGATTGCGCGGCGCGTGTTCCCTTCGAGGCTGGAATTGAAGAGCTTGTTCGGATCCTCGAGCGCGGCGCCGCGCGCAAAGGTCAGCTTCACGACCTGCTTGTACGTCTCGCCCGTGCAGACGATGCCGTCATGCGACCACACGGGCACTCCCAGCCATTTCCACTCTTCCTGAATGGCGGGGTCGGCATCGTGAATGAGCTGTCGCATCTGCGCGAGCATCGCGCCTCGCCAATCTCCCAGCTCTTCAATCCGCCGGCTGATATTCGCTGCAGCTTCCCCATCCGCCGCACGGACCCTCGATTTCATGATCTCTCCCTACTGCGGTCAGGGGCAAAGCCCGAGTGCCAATGCACAGGCGGTGGCGACATCAAGATGTCGACTAGGGGCGTTCGCGGCAACCCCGTTTGGTCCCGGGTGCTGATTGAGGCTGTCCACCACGGCAGCGCACATGCGCTCTTCGACCGGCCGCCGCCGCCGGTGCTCGCGGGCCTCATGTGCCGCGTTCGAACTGGCGGCAATTCGCCGCGCATCATCATAGCGTCGCTCCTGGCAGGCCAGAAAGGCCAGGGTATCGAGGGCCGTATAGAGCTTGCTGCTGTCGAAGCGTACTGCGAGTTCGTGCAGTTCGCCACACATCGCCCGCGCCTCGTCCATCTCGCCGCCGATCAACAGCGCGCTGGCGAGCACGAGTAACAGATCGAATTGCGTCTCACGCCGGCCAAGATGTCGCAGGCTGGCCGCCAAAGGGCGACCCAGTTGCAGCGCCGCGGCGATGTCACCGCGGACGAAGTCGAGTTCGACGAGGTATACGCTCGCCAGCAGTGCCTGCCGCTCGCTGGTCGTCAAGGCCAGCCGAACGGCGCGCTGATAGGCCGCGCGGGCTTGCGTGAACAGTCCCGCGCCCGTCAGCAGATCACCTTCGCTCAACGCGCCATGCGCCAGCAGGCGTGCCGGCCACGCGGGATCCTCGAGCCGCTTGGCCACATCGAATGATGACTGTGCCGCGGCGGAATCGAGGCTCGGATTCACCGCGAGCTGCATCAGCGCGAAATAATGGGCGCGGGTATCGTTGGTCGCCGCGTGCATATCAGCGGCAAGCTCCGCCGCATAGCGCGCGCGATCGCCCTTCTGGGTCGAATCGTAGACTGCGATGGCCTCCCAGAAGCGCCCAATACGCGCTCGCGGCAGCTCATCGGACAGCAGCGCCAGGACCTGGGCATAACGGGCGCGCCCTTCCGCGTACAGGTCGGTCTCGACCAACAGCGGCCACGCCGAACCAAACAGCCCGACGCCCAATTCCCGATCGTGGCCGATGCTCCAGTCCAGTGCTGCCCGAACGTTATCAAGTTCGGGCTGGTAGCGATGCAGCCAGATGGCCTCATCCAGTGACCAGTACTCCTGATAGGCCACGTCGAGGAGTTCAAGCAGGGTGCGGGCCATGCGACCCCGAGTTGCATCCAGTTCCAAGGTGCTGGTGAGGCGGTCAAGCGCGTAGCTGCGTGCCGTCTCGAGCAGCGTGTAGCGTGGCGGGTCGACCGCCAGGACCGTCACCAGCGATCGGTCGACCAGTCGACCGATCAGATCGATCGCCTCGGAGGCGTCGATATTCTGGTCCGCCACACAACGCGCGGCGGCCTTCAGCGAAAAACTTCCGGCAAATGCACCCAATCGGTTGAATACCAGCTGTTCGGGCCCCGTGAGCAGACCGTAGCTCCAGTCGAACGCGGCATGCAGCGCCCCATGTCGCGGATCGGCGTGCCTGCCCGTCTGTCGCAACAGGCGGAATCGGTCATCGAGTCGCTCCAGCAGCGCGGCGAGTCCCAGTGCGGGAACCCGCGCAGCCGCGAGTTCCAGTGCCAGCGGAATTCCATCCAGCCGTTTGCAGATCTGGGCTACCAGTCGCGCATTGCTCGGCGACAGCTCAAAACGCCGATCGGCCGCGGCCGCTCGCTGCACGAACAGCGTGACGGCGGCATACTGGGAGGCATCCTGCTGTGCCATATCCGAATCAGGAAACGGCAGTGCGGCCAGTCTGTACACCACTTCCGAGCTGATGCCGAGCGGGACCTGACTGGTCACCAGCGCGCGCACTCCGCGCGTCTGTTGAATCAGCGCCGCCAGCGGCTCGCCGAGCGCATCCCCGAGATGCTCGGCACGATCGAGAATCAGCAGCAGCGGCACGTCTTCCAGTGCCTGCCGCAATGAGGTGAAGGCGTCCTGATCGTCGGGCAACGCCAGACCAAGCGCCAGGGCGATCGATGACAGCACCAACGGTTCCTGATCGTGCGGCCCGAGCGACACCCACGCGACCGCGTCGGCCTGCTCCGCCTCGCGTACCAGGATCTCCTGCGCGAGCCGCGTCTTGCCGACTCCGGCGCCACCGACGATGGTGACCAGTGAGGACCGTGCGAGCGCTTCCCGGATGGCGCGCATATCCCCGTCACGACCGATCATCGGCCCCAGTCGCAGCGGCCACGAACGGCGCGGAATGGTCAGTCGTGGCGGCTCGCGACGCACCGTGGGCCTGTGCACGGGCTCGCCTGCGCCCGGGTCCGGGGTCGCCACCGGCAGCTCGAGGCGGTAGCCGAAACCGGGCACGGTATGGATCGCACCGGCACCGAGCACGCGCCTGAGGCTCGCGACCTGCGCGGGAAGATTATTCTCATCGACGACCAGCCGCGGCCAAACGCGCTCGAGCAGGGTGTTTTTCGAGACCAGCCGTCCGTGGTTCTCGACCAGCACCAGCAGCAGGTCAAAAGCGCGCGCGCCGATCTCGACCGGTTTGCCGGCGCTACAGAGCCTGCGTTCGGATGGATAGAGCTCAAAAGCCCCGATGCTTATCCGGTCCATGTCAGCCACGATTCATAAGGCATTTAACAACAATTCACAGAAGTCTCAGCACCACTTCAAGACCCGCAGCGTGTCCCGCGGGATGCTGTCAGCGCCGAAGACATCATTATCAAATGGGAGATTGTCATGAAGAACTCAATTGCCTTGATTGCCATCGCGACCCTCGCCACCGGCCTGTCCGCGCACGCCCAGGCCTCTACAATGTCTGAAGTCCCCTCTGAGGCGGTGCAATATTCGGATCTCGATTCGACCAGAAGCCACGATGCTGCGCTGCTTTTCGAACGCATTGACGCTGCGGCCGGCAGAGTCTGTGGCGCCAAATACAAAGTGGGCTCGCTGGCCATATCCCCGGCCTGGCGCAACTGCGTGCAGGTCGCGATACGCGCTGCCGTAGCGAAGGTCAACAGCCCCGCCGTCACCTCCTACGCCGCAGCTCATGACGCCGCGCCGGGTGACACCCTGGTGGCGCGGCGCAATTGAGACTCTGGGTTGGCGCCCCTGAGGCTGGTTTCAGGGGCGCATCCGGGTTCCAATTCAGAGTTAAGTCATTGATAAATATACTTTGCCAGGGCCGCAGGGCCGCGACAACGCCTGGCTTTAGGGAATTTTCATAGGCGTTTCAAGACAAGCACGTTCACCTGGGTAAAACTATCTTGCGGTCGCGAAAACCGCTGCATGAAACCGAAATTCACGGAGAAGAAGATGCCGAAATTTGTAATTGAACGGGAGATTCCGGGTGCCGGCAAGTTAAGTCCCGCCGAGCTGAAAGCGATCTCCAAGAAATCGTGCGGAGTGCTGAGCAGCCTCGGGCCGAGCGTGCACTGGATCCAAAGCTACGTGACGGCTGAAAAAATCTACTGCGTTTACCACGCGGCGGACGAGGCGCTGATACGCCGCCATGCCGAACTCGGCGGGTTTCCGGCTAACAAGATCTCGCAGGTGACGACCATGATCGATCCGGCAACTTCAGAGTAGCCACATCAGCCCTTGACCTGTCGACCGTCAACCCAGACCTTCTTGATGTTGGGGCGCCTCACATTCCAGATGATCTTTTGCAGGGTATCGACCTGGTTGTCGTGATCGTAGAGACGCAGGTCGGAATCCGGGACAGACGTGTCGAGCAGCAGGGCGTCAAATCGGTAACCCGGCTTGAGCAAGCCGAGGGGCAGATCGAGCGCGATGCCGCCCGCGGTGGTGGCGAGATAGAACGCCGTTACGAAGGAAATACGGGCGCCGGGCACCCCGCGCGCCGCGGGCGATCTGGCCGGATCGGTGCCGTCCTCGAGCAGTTTTGAGAAGGTTGCGGCCATCGCGACCACATCAAACATCGAAGGCCTGGGCCCGCCGGCAATGTCGGTCCCCAGGGCGACGTGAACGCCCTCCTCCAGGCAGGTCTTGACCGGCAGCACGCCGTTCGAGCCGAAGGCATTCGAGAGCGGGCAATGGGCGATGGCGGCGCCCGCCTGCCGAATCAGCGCGCGATCACTGTGGGAGAGGTGACAGCCATGTGCGAGGATGGTGCGGCGGTTCATCAGACCGAAGTCCCGGATGGCCACGGCATCATGGCGGCCGGTGCGCTTGAGCACGTATTCGTGTTCCCAATCGGTCTCCGAGCAATGGGTCTGCACCGCGCAGTGGGTCTCGGCGGCGAGTTTTCCCAAGCCCGTCAGCAACTCATCGGTGCAGGCGGGGATGAAGCGCGGCGTGATGATCGGCTCGATCAAGCGCCGATCATTGCCCGGCAGAGCCCTGACGTATTCAATCAGGGCGCGCGTTTCCTCGATCGCCACGGCGGCCGATTGGTCGCGATAGCTGTCCGGGCATTGCCGCGGGTCATCCATCGCAACTCGTCCCACCAGCGCCCGCTGCCCCTGCTTCAGGCACAGTTCGGCCAGGATCTGGGTCGCGGGCAGATGTCTGGAGCCGTAATACACGCCCGTAGTCGTACCGTGGGTGAGCAGCGTCGAGACCATGTCGGTGTAGACCCTGCGCGCAAACTGCGTGTCGGAATAGCGGGCTTCGAGCTTGAATGTGTATTCGATCAGCCACTTCTCCAGCGGCAGATCGAGCGCGGTGCCCATCTGCGGCCACTGCGGAGCGTGAATGTGGGTGTCGATCAGGCCGGGTAACAGGCACTGCGAGGCGCCCAATTCGAGCAGGCGCCCCTCCCGCCGAAAACTGGCGGCGGCTGGGCCATCGCCCTTGCCGAGACTCGCGATCAACCCGTTGCCGTCGATCACGAGCAGCGCATCGGGCAACACCTCCAGGTGATCCGGCTCGGGCACGTGCATCACCCTGCCGCGAACCGCCCATTGCTTACCCGTGGCACTGTCCGGATAGGCCGGCGAACTGGCCAGTAACGCCGCACCGGCCGCAGTGCCGAGATTGAGAAATTCACGCCGCGAGGGTTGCAACGGATCGTTCATTTGTTTGCCGCCAGGGTTTTACAACGTCTTGGACATCGCCAGAAACTCAATGGAAAGTCCCGGCCCCAACTCGTACGTGACGGGCCTGAGGGGAACGTAGCCGCGAGCCTCATAGAGGGCGACGCCGGTCAGCGTCCCCATCAGTTCGAATCGGGAGAATCCCGACTTGCAGGCAGCGGCTTCGCAGCGCGACAGCAGCGCCGTTGCGATGCCGCGGCGGGTATGGGCAGGGTCCACGAAGAATGCGCGGATTTTAGCCGCATCCGTTTTCGGGTCCAGCTCACCGGCTTCGCGATCGGAGCGCTGATCCCCGCCGAATAGCGTTCGGCGCCGGCTCCATCCGCCGCAACCGATGATGGCGCCGCTCGGATCCTCGGCCACGAAATAGGTACCGTCGTGGATCAGCTGGGTATCCACTCCGAATGCACCGCGCAGCGCCCCCTCGATTTGGGGCGCGCTATAGCGGGCAGCGCCCAAAATGCGCGCTGAGCGAGCGATCAAATCGACCAGGGCGGTGCGATCGTTCAGGGTCGCTTGTCGAATCTGGTATGAGGCGTCTTCCATCGACGGGTGCCGGTCGCTCGTGAGGAAGAGAAGTAAAGCACAGAGGGAGCCGCATCCGTCAGGTGCGGCTCCCGGATGTGGCGCTACTTACCGCCAAACTTGTAGTTGAGGTCGATTCCCGCGGTCAACGGCTGACTCACCGTGTAGCGCTGGAAGCTCAGCAGCGCGAGATCGATCTGCGGCTGGGGATCCTCGAGCACCGCTTTGTTCAGCAGATTGTCCACGAACAGCATGGCGCTCCAGTTGCCTGCCTGCACACCGAATCGCAGCTTGGTCAGATCGTAGGCCGCAAGATGCACGATAGCCCTCTGGGTAGTGTTGCCATAGATCGACAGAGTCAATCCATAGGGTATGTCGGTCCGATTGCCGACGTAGTCATTCTCCAAAACGCCCAGAATCGTCATGCCGTTGGCCATCGGAAACTTGTAGGTCAGCGTCTGCGCGGATGTGATTTTCGGTGTGTCCGCCACTTCCTGGCCCGCCAGGAAGCCCGATGGGGCATTGTCATCGACGAAGTAAGCATGGTCGTAGCTCACATTGACAGCTAAGGTCAGACTGCTGGTGAGGAGGGCTTTGGTTTCGAGTTCGAGGCCCGTCATCTTCGCCTTGGCACCATTGACCGTGTAACCGAAGCCATCGGCGTTGGTCAGCAACTGTGGATCGTTCCAGATTTCATAGTACACATCGCCGTTCACCATCAGCCGGTGGTCGAGAAACTCGGTCTTCGCACCCAGCTCGTAGTTCCACACATCATCGGCCGCGAACGTCTGCGGTGACGGCACATAGGCGGTGGTATTGAATTTGGACTGCAGTGCGCCTTCGACGAAGCTGGCGAAGCAGCCCCCAACCGTGCCGGGCGGACAGGTCGTGGGTAGGAACTGATTGACGCCGCCGGGACGGAAGCCCTTGGCCCCCGTAGCGTAGACCATCATATCGGGGGTGATTTGATAGGACAGATCGAGCTTCGGAGTCACGCCGACCTGCTTGGACTCGAAAACCCCGGCCATGGGGTATTGCCCGGGCTCCCCGCTCAGTTCGGCGCCACCTTCATTGTCAGATTGCGTCGTGTCATACGAGAACCGCCGGGCACCCGCCGTAATCTTGAAGTCCGGTGTGAGTTTATATGACACCTCGCCAAACACTGCCGTCTGTTTGATAGTCGCAGGCTCGAAGGCGGTGAAGACCGCCGGGTTGTCCACTCCGAATGCAGACTCCAGGGTGGCGGCGGTCGCCTCCGGCTGATTCGATGACATGCTCCAGGTGGAATCAAGCTTGGAATAGAAGAAACCTCCCAGCCACTGGAATGCGGAGTCACTGGTCGAGGCCGCGCGAATTTCTTCGCTGATCTGCTGCGTATAGTCCCTCTCCCAGGTAGCAGGAGAATTCGGTCCCTGAGCTCCGGTGGTGACATCGTAGGTGCCCACGGTCGGATTGGGGAGGATTGCCGGAATGGTGCCCAGCCCGGCATTGGAGACCGCGTTTTCCTCCGTCGAGTCCTGGGAAATGAACGACTTGCGGTTCCAGTCCGCGGTCGCGGACGTCACGCTGAAACTCTCAAATTGATAGGCGACCTTCAGGCTCCCCAGTGTGAAGCGATCGGAATAAGGCTCCGGCGTATCGTACGGCTCATAGTGGGCCTCCGGTCCCGAGACGCTAGGGCTGATGCCGGTGGTGTCGGTCGCACTCGGGCCATCCTGATTGGTAAGCTGGTACATCACCATCGGCTCGATGGTCAGTTGCTCGATCGGACTCCACAGCAGGCTCGCCCGGGTCGACTCGGTCGTCGACTTATTGCTGCCCGTATAGTCCATCTGCACCGGGGCGGCCTGCACATTGCCACGTGTCAGGGTGCCTGCCGCATTGTCGTAATCAAGCGGGAACTGCCCGTCCTGAATGACGATGCGCTGGACCCAGCCGCTGGTCTGTGACAGTGCACCGACGATGCGTACCGCCGCCGTGCTGCCCAGCGGCAGGTTCAGCATGCCGTTCTGCGCCGTGTTGATGCTGCCGCCGGAGGCGGTGTCCGAGACAATCGTCTCTCCCGAGGCGTCGAAGGCTCCCAATTCCGGGGCATTGGGTACGAGCCGCACCGTACCGCCCATGGAGCCCGAACCATACAGAGTACCCTGCGGACCGCGCAGCACCTCGACACGACTGAGGTCATAGAGGTTCGGATCGATCACCACCTTACCGTTCTGCGCCGAGGCGGGCGAGGACAGTGGCGTTTCATCCAGATAGAAGCCGACCGTGGACGAGCTGCCGCCTGAAGACTGCAGACCGCGCATCTCGAATTCCGTCTGCCCCGAACCGCTGGTGCGCATCGACATGCCGGGCACGGATTGCGCGAGATCATCGAAACTGGTCACGCCGCGAGCGGTGAGTTCCTCGGATGTCACCGCGGTCACGCTGATCGGCGTGGTTTGCACCGTCGACAATCGCTTGGTTGCAGTGATCGTCACTTCCTGCAGAGTGTCGCCGGAATCGGTGGTGGCATCGGCCGCCAGGGCCTCTGCGAAGCAGACTCCAGAGATGGCGCACACGACGCCGACGAACTTCAGTGCCTTTTCAAACTTACGACTAGCTGACAGACGATGCATCTGGATCCCCTGGTAGATGTTATTTATTGAGCGCGCGCACGGGCTCGCTCAGATGGCCGGAACATAGCATATGCATTGTGGTTTGCACCTGACATAGCGAACCATCAGCGAGGATGGCCACCAGGAAGTGCGTTGCGCTAACGCGACGTCTTAAGATGGTGCAGAAGCAGTGCCGTAGTCTTGCAGCCACCTTTCGATGACGGATGGCATTTGAATCGACGCGACATCGCGATCCGTTTCGAGCGTTCGGATCGTCTTTGGTGAGTCCCACAAAGGAGAATCACAATGGCTCACATGGTCGTGATCTATCGGACGCCGAAGGATGCCGCGGCATTCGACCGGCACTATTTCGAAACCCACGTGCCCCTGGCGAAGAAGATTCCGGGTCTCAGAAAATATGAGATCAGCGAGGGCGCGATCGTCACGCCGGTAGGAAATCCCGATGTGTATCGGATCGGGACGGTGTACTTCGATGATCTCGCCGCGATCAAAACGGCATTCGCAAGTCCCGAGGGCCAGGCGGCTGGAGCTGATCGCCGACTCTATGCACCTGACGACTCGGGGATTCAGATGTTCCTGTTCGACACCCGGGAAGTTTGAGATTGGCGATGTCCGGATTCAAAGCGGCCTATGTCCTGGTTCACGGTGCCTGGCACAACCATGCGGTGTGGAACCGGGTTGCATCGATACTTGAAGCTCAGGGCCTCGCTGCCCTGTCGCTCGATCTTCCTGGCGCGGGCATCAACACGATTGCGCCAGCATCGCTCGGGCGTCGGCCGTTTGACCCTGCAGCGTTTGCTGCTGAGCGCTCACCCGTAGCCGGCGTTACGCAGGCGGAGCGCACCGCGGCGGTCGTCGCATTGGTGCAGGAAGCGGCAGCTCTCGGCAACGGCAAAGTCATCCTGGTCGGGCACTCGGCTGGTGGCCTCACGATTTCGGCCGTGGCCGAGCAGGTTCCGGAACTGCTGCGCGCGGTGGTGTACCTGAGCGGGTTCATGCTGCCGAAGGGCATGCCGCTACTCGCGATGCTTCAGCATGAATCCATGACCTCGGCTCTGTCGTCCGGGCTGTTCGTGGGCGAGACCGCCGCCATCGGCGCGACCAGGATCAATGTCGGGTCGCTCGACGATGCCTACCGATCACTGCTCAAGGCGACTTTTTATGGTGACGTGTCGGAGGCGGAATTCGCGCACGTCGCGTCGCAGCTCCATTGCGATGAACCGGTCGCCACCGCCGTGACCCCGTCGGACATCACAGCCGAGAGGTTTGGCACGGTGCCGCGCCACTACATCCGCTGCAGCGAGGATTGCGCGATCCCGCTGGCGTGTCAGGATCAGATGATCGCGATGGTGGATGCCGCCATCGGCGGCAGAACCATCGTCCACACGTTGACCAGCGGTCACTCGCCATTCCTGTCGCAGCCGGACGCCCTGTCGAAGATCCTCATTGGACTGACATGAACGAGACCGAATTTTCAGATCGCCTGAAAGCGCTGCGGCCACGCCTGCACCGCTACTGCGCTCGTATGACGGGCTCGGCGGTCGATGGCGAGGATGTATTGCAGGAAACGCTCATCAAGGCTCTGCGCGCCCGCGCCGCAGGCGCCGAGATCGAGAATCTCGAGGGCTGGCTGATTCGCATTGCCCACAATACGTGTCTCGACTTTCTGCGCCACAGGACCCGAAACTCGGTCGTTCCGCTCACCGAAGACATCGAGGCGACGCCTGTTCCCGAGGCAGATATGCTCGCGGTCGGCATTCGGACGTTTCTGCAGCTGCCTGAACTGCCGCGCTGCGCAGTGATCCTCAAGGATGTCCTGGGCCATTCGATCGATGACATCGCCCACATCGCCGAGTGCACGCCGGCCGCGGCCAAATCAGCGCTGCAGCGCGCACGCGTGGCGCTGCGACGACTCGCGCAGACACCGCCGGACACCCACTTGCCGCTGATGTCGGATGCGGATCGAGGGAAGATGACTGCTTATGTGCAGCTGTTCAAGAATGGCGATTTCGATGCGATCCGCGCCATGCTTGCCGACGATGTGAAGCTGGACCTGGTCAACCGGCTCAAGCTCGAGGGGCGCGACAAGACCGGCCTGTATTTCTCGCGTTATGCGCAAGAGGTGAAGTGGCGGTACGCATTGGGCGCGGTCGAAGGACTGCCGGCCATGCTGGTCTTCGACAGCACCGGCGCGATGCAAAGCCCTGCGTACTTCGTGCTGGTCGGCTGGCGAAACGAGCAGATCACGGCGATCCGTGATTTCCTGTTTGCACCCTACGTGCTCGAAGCGCTTGATTGGGGGCGTCTGAGCTGAGATGCCGAGTGTGCACGGGTCAACGATCACTGGCATTGTGCATACTTCACTGCCAGGTGTCAGCGAACCAGAGGCTGCTCAAAATGAGACGGACGTCGTGGTGTCTCGCACTCGCCTTACTGGCGATCGCGCCCGGAGTTGGGTCCGCGGCCAATCAGTGCACGGCCAGTGACGGGGTCGTCGGCGTGCCCGACGGTCCCGCCAGGTACCTGGGCATCGGTCCGGTTGGGATGGCCGCGCCGCAGGTGCGGGTGACCACCATTCACAAACATGCGGGCTCCACGGTATCGGCAAGCACGCAGGGCCTCCCGAACCCGCAAGTCAACTCGCCGCGATCGCAACCCAGATTCGCACCCAAACCTGCGCGTCCGGAACCTAAGAATGATCAGGAGCGCCTGTTCAACGCCGTGTACGACGGCGATCTCGCGGTGGTGCTGCGCCTGCTACGCTCCCGGAGCGTCGACGTGAACGCTCCGGAACGCAGCGACTTGCGCAGTAGTCTGATCGATTCGGCTGCGGGCGGCGCGCAACCCCTGATCATCCGGGCGTTGATTGAGCACGGCGCACAGGTGCGCGGTCCCGTGGCAGCGATCGACGTTCGCCCGATTGCGGTGGCTATCTTGAATCTCAAGGTCACTCTCCAGCTCCACGGCACTCCCGGCGCATTCGCCTGGCGTCCGGAACGCTCGCCGCAGGACTTCGAGGCGACGATCCGCGAGCTGCTCGACGCCGGTGCCGATGCGGATGGCATGCTCGACCCCACTCATCCGGACTGCGCCTTGGGCGTGCTGTTGACGATGCCGCGATTCGACGGGGATATGCGCATCGCGCGCATGCTGCTCGATCACGGCGCGCAAATCGGCGCCGCAGCCCCGGGCGGGTCGCCGCTTGCCATGGCGATCGCAAATGGGCGCGATGACTTCGTCGACTTGGCGCTGTCAGCGCCTCATCCCGATGCCTCAGCCCTTAGTGCGGCGCTCGCTCCGGCGGTTGGCCGGTACGATGCCACGCTTGTTTCAAGGCTCCTCGAAGCTGGAGCAAGCCCCGACGCCCGCGACTCCTATGGCCGTCCACTGCTTTGCGAAACGGTCATGCAAGGCGAAACATCGCGGTCGCTCGCGCTACTGCTCCTGCAGCACGGGGCGCATGCGGCTGTCGACTGTGTGGGCGGGCCGCCTCTGAATCATGCGCTTCAGGACCATGAGCTGGCGCTGCGATTGCTCGACCATGGGGCCGACCCAAGCCGCGCTGACCTCAACGGCGCCACTGCGCTCAACCTCGTGCCGGATACGGACCATGAACTCATCGATGTCCTTCTGAAGCATGACGCCCAGCTCGGCCAGCCATTTTCCGACCAGCGGGTGATGGGCATTGGGGACGCCGTGGGGACGGTGGCGCCCACCTTGCGGGCCATACTGCACCACCAGGACTATCTCGCCACCCAGCTATTGAGGCGCGACGGCCTTCAGGGCGACACGGCGTGTACCGCCTCGTTGTATGCGGCATCAGTCGGTACCGCGGGGACACTTGCGGAACTGCTGCGCCGTGGGGCCAGCCCGAACTCCATGACACAAAGAGGGCTCACCGCTTTGATGATTGCCGCCCATCACGGCGATGTCGATGCGGTGCGAATACTGCTCGCGCAACCGCAGATCAAAGTCGATCAGTCGACACCGACCGTATTCAATTCAGCGGCCATCATCGGCTACGCCGAGGATCCGCCGCCCCTGCGCACCGGGCATCGCACCGCCCTCATGTATGCGGCTGCCGCCGGCCACACCGAGATTTGCAGGCTTCTCATGCAGCACGGCGCCAAGCTGCGCGAAAAAGACGCCGAGGGGATGACCGCCCTCGACTATGCGAAGAATCCCGAGACGCACGCTGAATTGCAGCAGGCGGCAGAGCGCTGACTGTCGTCATTCCCACTCAATAATCTCCAGGCGTCGTAACTCGTTGATGCAAGGGAAAATTCAGAAGAGCTGTGCTGACAATGCCGTCGGCAATACCGTCCCCAAGTTTTGTTTGATGCCGATGGTTGGCAAGAGATGGCAGCGCGCGGTTGTGCGCACCGGGTGAACTTGCGCTGCAAGTCTTTTGAAAGAAGTTGACGCGGAAGCGGCCGTCATGATACTGAAGTATATGCTTCAGTATCCGATTGATGATCTTTTCCATGCCCTGGCCGCGCCGGGCCGCCGGGCCATGGTGGAACGCTTGGCCAGGGGTCCAGCCACGCTCAGCGAACTGGCGGAGCCCATGGACATGACCTTGACCGCCGTGACCCAGCACCTGCGCATCCTGGAGGCCAGCGGTTTGGTGCACTCTTTCAAACAGGGGCGTACGCGGCATTGCCGCCTGCGCATTGGGGTCATGGACCAAGTGACGAAATGGATCGAGGGGCGCAAGGCCCTGTTGGAGAGTCGCCTGGGCCGGCTGGGCGAGCTGCTGGAAGAGGACGAGGCGGCAGAAAAGAGGAGGCACCGATGAAAGCCAAGCATGCCCTGATCCACGACACCTTCACGCTGGAGCGCCGCTATCCGTCAGCGCCGGCCAAGGTCTACCGTTATTTCTCCGAGGCGAAGTACCGCAAGCGCTGGTTCGGTTCCACCGATGACTGGAGCCAGCGTTCCCACAGCCTCGACTTCCGCGTGGGAGGCCAGGAGCTGGAGCAAGGCGCGCCTCCGGGTGGCCCACTCATCACCTACGACAGCCGCATCCTGGATATCGTGCCAGGCGAGCGCATTATCAACAGCTACGTCCTGGCCGCCGCCGGCGAGCGCTTCTCGGTCTCGCTCTCCACGGTGGAGTTCTTGCCCGACGGGACAGGAACCTTGCTGCGCGTGACCGAGCACGGCGCGTACTTTGACGGCAGCTCTGAGGGCCCCCAGATGCGGGTCCATGGCATCGGCAAGCAGTTGGACCTGCTGGGCCAGGTACTGCAAAAAGACCAAGATTGAACTTCATTCAAGGATCCAGCATGCCTAAGCTCGTCGCCCGTTGTATCACCATCTCGTTAGACGGATTCTCCGCCGCCAAGGGCCAAGCGCACGATGCGCCCTTTGGTAAGGACGGCCTGCGCCTGATGGAGTGGGCCTTTGCCACCAGGTACTTCGCCAATATGACTGGTCAAGAGGGCGGTGCCGAGGGCCTCGACAACGATTTCCTCGTCCATTCTTTCGACAACATCGGCGCCACCATCATGGGCCGTAACATGTTCGGACCGCAGCGCGGCGCGTGGCCCAACGAGGACTGGAAAGGCTGGTGGGGCCCGAACCCGCCCTATCACCACCCTGTCTTCGTGCTCAGCCATCACAAACACTCGAGCTTCGAGATGGAAGGTGGCACCAGCTTCAGTTTCGTCAACGATGGCATCGAGTCCGCTCTAAAGCAGGCCTTTGCGGCGGCTAAGGGCAAGGACGTTCGCATCGGAGGGGGAGCTTCCACGGTCAACCAGTATCTGAAGGCTGGCCTGGTGGATGAGCTGCATTGCGTACTGGTGCCGATGTTGCTGGGCAGCGGCGAAAGGATCTTTGAGGGATTGGATGGGCTCGCAGATAGCCACGAGGTAGCCGAGTACATCCCCTCGAAGACCGTCGCTCACGTGCGCATCGTCAAGAAGGCCAAATGATGGGAGCCGGGACGATCACGGAGATGAAGGAACTCGAATGCATCACCCTCTTTGTCGAAGACCTCGCGGGTTCGAAGAAGTTCTACTTGGAGATCTTCGATGCAAAGATCGCGTATGAAGACCCGGTCTCGGTGGTCTTCAAGCTTGAAAGCGTGATGATCAATCTGCTGAGGATCTCGGAGGCACCGGGCCTGATCGTGCCGGCCAAGGTCGCCGACAGCAGCGCGGGACAGCGGCTCATGTTCACGGTACGGGTGCCCAACGTAGACGAGGTCTGCGGCAAGCTCAAGACCCTGGGCGTTCAGCTCTTGAATGGCCCCCTGGACAGGCCGTGGGGACGTCGCACCGCGGCCTTTGCGGATCCCGCAGGCCATATCTGGGAGCTTGCGCACGAGATCTGAAGCTCAGCGGCCCTGTCAAGAGTTTTGCATATGATTTGGGTCACTCCCACTCGATGGTCGCCGGCGGCTTCCCTGATATGTCGTACACGACGCGCGAGATGCCCGGGACCTCATTCACGATGCGCCGCGACACTTCATCGAGGAAGTCGTACGGCAGCCGCGCCCAGTGCGCGGTCATGAAATCGATGGTCTCAACCGCTCGCAGCGCGACCACGTAATCATAGCGACGCCCGTCACCCATGACGCCCACCGAACGCACCGGCAGAAACACGGCGAACGCCTGGCTGGTGCGGTCGTACAGGTCGTGCCGGCGCAGCTCCTCGATGAATATGGCGTCCGCACGTCGCAGCAGGTCCGCGTATTCCCTGCGTACCTCGCCCAGAATGCGCACGCCGAGGCCGGGACCCGGAAACGGGTGGCGATAGACCATCGCATGGGGCAGCCCCAGCTCGGTGCCGAGACGCCGCACTTCGTCCTTGAACAGTTCGCGCAGCGGCTCCACCAGCTGCAGCCGCATGCGGGCCGGCAGCCCACCCACATTGTGGTGGGACTTGATGACATGTGCCTTGCCCGTCTGGGTACCCGCGGATTCGATGACGTCCGGATATATGGTGCCCTGGGCGAGGAAACCGACATCCTTGAGCTTGTTCGATTCCTCTTCAAATACCTCGACGAACAACCCGCCGATGATCTTGCGCTTGGCCTCCGGATCGGTGACTCCCTTGAGCGCGCCCAGAAAGCGCTCCGCGGCATCGATGCGGATGACCTTCACGCCGAGGTTCTGCGCGAAGGTGCGCATGACCTGGTCGCCCTCCCCCAGGCGCAGCAGACCGTGATCGACGAACACGCACACCAGTCGGTCACCGATCGCCAGGTGCAGCAGCGCCGCGACCACACTGGAGTCGACGCCGCCGGACAGCCCGAGCAGTACTTTGCCGTCACCGACCTGCGCCCGTACACGCCGCACGCCGTCCTCGATGATGTTGCCGACGCTCCACAATGCATCGCAGCCGCAGATCTCGCGTACGAAACGCTCGAGAATGCGCGCGCCCTGCAGCGTGTGCGTCACTTCGGGATGGAACTGCACGCCATAGTAACGGCGCCGCTCATCGCTCATGGCAGCGTAGGGCGCGTGCTCGGAAGCGGCGGTGGCGATGAAACCATCGGGCAGCTGCGTGACCCGGTCGCCGTGACTCATCCACACATCGAGCACCGCGCGGCCATCGTGATCGCGACGATCGCTCAGGCCATCGAGCAGCCGGCATTTTTCGGTGACTGCGACCTCCGCATAACCGAATTCGCGTATCAGCCCCCCCACTACCTGGCCGCCCAATTGCTGCGCCATGGTCTGCATGCCGTAGCAGATGCCCAGCACCGGCACTTTCAACTCGAACACTGCGGTGGGCGCCCGTGGCGGCTGCGAATCCGTGACCGACTCCGGACCGCCGGACAGGATCACGCCGCGCGGCGCGAAGCTGCGGACCGCGGCCTCGGTCATATCCCAGGGGTGGATCTCGCAGTAAACGCCGCTCTCGCGCACCCGGCGGGCTATCAGCTGGGTGTACTGCGCGCCGAAATCGAGAATCAGAATCCGGTGCGCGTGAATGTCCGCGGCGATTTGTGTCGGCATTTTTCGAAAATCGAAAATCTAGGAAACGCGATAGTTGGGCGCTTCCTTGGTGATGGTCACATCGTGCACATGGCTCTCGCGGATGCCCGCATTGGTGATGCGCACGAACTTCGGTCGGGTACGCATGATTTCGATCGACGCGCTGCCGGTGTAACCCATCGCGGCGCGCAGACCGCCGGCCAGCTGATGCAGAATGGAGACCAGGCTGCCCTTGTAGGCGACCCGGCCTTCGATGCCCTCCGGCACCAGCTTTTCGAGCTCCGCCGCGGCGTCCTGGAAGTACCGGTCAGCGCTGCCGTGCTTGTCGGCCATGGCGCCCAACGACCCCATGCCGCGATAGGCCTTGTAGGAGGCGCCCTGGTACAGCTCGACCTCGCCGGGGGACTCCTCGGTACCGGCGAACATGCCGCCGATCATGACCGCGTGGGCACCCGCGGCGATGGCCTTGGCCAGATCGCCCGAGAAGCGGATGCCACCGTCGGCGATCACCGGAACTCCCGTGCCCTCCAGCGCCCGCGACACATTTGAAACCGCGCTGATCTGCGGCACGCCGACGCCTGCGACGATGCGCGTGGTGCAGATCGAACCTGGACCAATCCCGACCTTGACCGCATCCGCGCCGGCTTCGACCAGGTCGCGTGCCGCCTCAGCGGTCACGATATTGCCGGCGATCACCTGCATCTGCGGCCAGCGCTTCTTGATGTGGCGAACCATGTCGATGACGCCCTGCGAGTGCCCGTGACTGGTATCGACCACCACCACATCCACACCGGCACCGCTCAATTCGGCGACCCGCTCCAGAGTATCCGCCGCGGTGCCCACCGCCGCGCCCACCCGCAGCCGGCCCGTATCGTCCTTGCTGGCGCGCGGAAAGTCGGTGGCCTTCTGGAAGTCCTTCACCGTGATCATGCCCTTGAGCTCGGAGTCCGCGCCGACCACCAGCACCTTCTCGATACGATGCTTGTGCAGCAGGCCCAGCACTTCTTCCTTCGGCGCGTTTTCGCGCACGGTGATCAGGCGCTGCTGCGGCGTCATGACCGAGGACACCGGCGCATCGAGTTTTTCTTCGAAGCGCAGGTCGCGATGGGTGACGATACCCACGACCTTGCTGCCATCGACGACCGGCACGCCCGAGATGCCGCGCGCCCGCGTCAGCTGCAGCACCTCGCGGATGGACATGCCCGGTGGGACGGTGATCGGATCGCGGATCACGCCGCTTTCGAATTTCTTCACCCGAGCGACTTCGCGCGCCTGAGCGTCGATGGGCATGTTCTTGTGAATGATCCCCATCCCGCCTTCCTGGGCGATCGTGATGGCGAGACGCGCCTCGGTCACGGTGTCCATGGCAGCCGACAGCACCGGCAATCCGAGTCGGATGCTGCGGGTCAGAGTCGTGGAGAGGTCGACCTCACGTGGCAGCACCGCGGAATGGGCTGGAACCAGGAGGACGTCATCGAAAGTCAGGGCTTCTTCGAGGATTCGCATGGCGCATTCTACGCACTCACCGGGGTCGGGTAAACTGGGTTATGGCGGAGACCCCCGAGCGCAATGTCTACAGCGTCACCCGGCTCAACCGGGAGGTGCGGTTGCTGCTGGAACGGGGCCTCGCGGTGATCTGGCTGGAAGCCGAACTGTCGAATTTCAGCCAACCGGCCTCCGGACACTGGTATTTCACGCTCAAGGACCAGGAGGCGCAGATCCGCGGCGCCATGTTCCGGCAGCGCAATTCGAACGTCGGATTCACCCCCCGTTCCGGACAGCTGGTGCTGGTCCGCGGCCGCGTCAGCCTGTACGAGCCGCGCGGCGACTACCAGATGATCCTCGATCATATGGAGGAAGCCGGCGTTGGTGCGCTGAAGCGCGAATTCGAGCGTCTCAAGGCCCGGCTGGCGGCCGAAGGCCTGTTCGCAGCCGACCTCAAGCGCTCCCTGCCCGCCTTCCCGCGCCGCATCGGGGTGATCACCTCGCCCAGCGGCGCTGCGGTACGCGATGTCCTGCACATCCTCAAGCGTCGCTATCCGCCGGCCCAGGTGCTGATCTATCCCACACCGGTGCAGGGGGCAGCGGCCGTACCGGCGCTGATCGAGGCGCTCACACTGGCGTCCGCGCGTGCGGATTGCGACGTGCTCATCCTGGCGCGCGGGGGTGGCTCGCTCGAGGATCTGTGGGCCTTCAACGACGAGGCGGTGGCGCGCGCCATTCGCGCCTGCACCGTGCCGGTCGTCAGCGGCATCGGCCACGAAATTGACTTCACGATTGCCGACTTTGTCGCCGATGTGCGCGCACCGACTCCCTCGGGGGCGGCCGAGCTGGTGGTACCCGATCGCCAGGCGCTGCTCAACACCCTGCGGCGGATCGGCCAGCGCCTGGTGCAGTCCGGACGGCGCGAACTGCGTACGGCGCTGCAACGGCTGGCACATCTGCAGCATCGCCTGCAGCGGACCGATCCGGGCGTGCGACTGCAGCAAAGCGCGCAGCGGCTCGATGAACTCGAGCAACGTCTGCGCAAGGCCCTGCGTGCCCAGGTCCAGCATCAGAACATCCGCCTGAGCCATGCGCTCACCTCGCTGATGCGCGCGACGCCCGCGCAGCGCGTGGCCGCGCTCGCGGCGCGCAATGCCGAACTTCGCATCCGCCTGCGGCATGCCCTGCAGCGTCGTGTCGAGGCCAGCGACCACCGCCTGCATCTCGCTCAGCACAAACTGCACACGGTCAGTCCTCTGGCCACGTTGGCGCGGGGTTTCGCCGTCGTGACGCGAATCGATGGCAGTGTCATCACCGATGCCCTCAAGGTGTCGGTCGGTGATGAAATCCGGGCTCGCGTCGCGCGCGGCATGCTGCGAGCGCGGGTCACGGGCCACGATCCGGGCAGCGAATCTTGAAACTGATCCCGGCGCTGATCGCGACTGCGACGCTTGCGCGCGCCTCTGCCGCCGCAGTTCCCGCCAATGACCTGCCACGCAGTGAGAGTGTTCCGGGCGGCGTACGCATGCTCGCTCTCCCCGGCGCGGCCGACTCAGCCCCGATGGCGAGCTTCGAGCGCCATCGCGTCATGGTGATTCGTCGCAACGACAGGTGGCTGGCCGTGATCGGCATTCCACTGGACGCGGCCAATGGCACGGCGACGTTGCAAGTGCAGGCCGAACCGTCCCATCCCTTTCCGATCGGCCCGAAGGCCTACACCGTGCAACGTCTGTCCGTGGCCCCGAGCAAAGTGGATCTGTCGCCCCAGGATGCCGCTCGCGCCGCGCAGGAACGCACGCGCATCCTTGCCGCCATCGCAACCTTCAGTCCGGCCGCCCCGGTCACCCTGGGATTGCTGCAACCCGTGCCGGGCGTGCGTTCCAGTTCTTTCGGACTACGGCGCGTGTTCAATGGCGAAGCACGCAATCCTCATACCGGCATGGACATCGCGGCGCCGATCGGGACACCGATCCTGGCGGCCGCGGATGGCACCGTGGTCGACACCGGCGAGTATTTCTTCAACGGCAATACCGTAATCATCGATCATGGCGAGGGCATGCTGACGGTCTACTGCCATTTGAGTGCGATCGGTGTGCGCAGTGGCGATGCGATCAAACGCGGCCAGGTCATCGGCAGGGTCGGTATGACCGGGCGGGTGACCGGTCCGCACCTGCACTTCGCGGTCGTCCTCAACCAGTCATTCGTGGATCCGGCACTGTTCCTGCCGCCGCCGCGGCCGATGCTGCGCCGGCGCTGAACCGCCATGTGACTAGCGGCGCTTCGCGCCCCGTCCCGGGGAACTGCCGCCGCGCCCCTTGCCGCCGCGCGCGGGCGCCGGCCGCACTGCGGCGCGGACCGGCCGCTTGCTGCCACCGGCGGCGTCCGCCTTCTTTTTGCGCGCCGCCTTCATGCTGGCGATTTTGGCAAGCTTCGCCCCCATGTGTCCGGTGCCCGCCGTGCCCTTGCGACGCGGCCGATGCCCGACTTTGTGTTCGGTCTTGCGCTCACTGTAGGGATTGGCGTCCGATCGGAATTCGACCACGACCGGCGTCGCATACAGATCAAAGGTCTTGCGAAAGACATTCGCCAGGTAACGTGCGTAGGCATCCGGCACGCGCTCGCCCTGGCTGCCGTGCACGATGACGCGGGGCGGATTGCGACCGCCCTGGTGAACGTAACGCAGTTTGATCCGCCGACCGTGTACCAATGGCGGCTGATGCGCCTGGATTGCGGCCTCGAGGGCCCGGTTCAACATTCGGGTGGGCATTTCGCGCATCGCCGACTCGAAGCCCCGCACCGCCGACTGCATCAGTTCGCCCACCCCCGTGCCGTGCCGCGCCGAGATGAAATGCAGCGGCGCATACGGCACGAAGTCCAGCTTCACGGCGAGCTGGCGCCGGATCTCCTCGCGCTGCTCCATGGGAATGCCGTCCCATTTGTTGATCGCGATCAGCAGCGCCCGGCCACGCTCCAGCGCCATCCCCAGCACACTCGCGTCCTGTTCACCGATGACATCATGCGCATCCAGCACCATCACCACGACATGGGCGTGGTCAATGGCCTGCAGGGTCTTCGCAATGCTGACCTTCTCGATCAGGTCCTCGACCTTCGACTTGCGCCTGATCCCGGCCGTATCGATCAGCTCGAAGTCCCGGCCGTCGCGCTCGAACGGCACCAGGATGCTGTCGCGCGTGGTGCCGGGTTCATCGCTGGCGATGACGCGCTCTTCGCCCAGCAGACGATTGATCAGCGTGGATTTGCCGACATTGGGCCGGCCGATGACGGCGATGCGGATGGCATCATCGATCGAGTCCTCGCGGACGGAGTCTTCAAATCCGGCGAGCACCTCGGACATCAGTTCGCGAATCCCCTGGCCATGAGTGGCGGCGATCGGCAGCGGCGTACCCAGGCCGAGCTTGTGGAACTCGCTCAGGGCAACCTGCGCATCCAGGCTCTCGATCTTGTTGACCGCCAGAATGATCGGCTTACCGGAGCGGCGCAGTTCGCGCGCGATGATCTCATCCTGGGGTGTCAGCCCGGCGCGCGCATCGACGATGAAGACCAGCCGATCCGCCTCCGCCACCGCGCGTTCGGTCTGGATGCGCATCTGGCTTTCGATGACCGACGGATTTTCGATGACCAGGCCACCGGTATCGATGACGACGTAGGCCGAGGAACCGAACTGGCCGTAGCCGTACTGGCGATCGCGCGTGACGCCGGGCACGTCCGCCACGATGGCATCGCGCGTCCGCGTCAGCGTATTGAACAGCGTGGACTTGCCGACGTTGGGTCGGCCGACCAGCGCTACGATCGGCAGCACGATGAATCAGCCGCCGGACGGTGCTTCCTGCCGGCTGGCGGGCTGTGCCACCGCGGCAGTGGCATGCGTCGCAATGGGCCTGGCGCTGAAGGCATCGATCACTCCGCGGTCGTTCAGCAGCATCAGCACGCCATCAGCATAGACCGGCGGATTGGTGTAGCGCACCTTGCCGGCACGCACCCGACCGATGAGTTTTCCGGTCGCCTTGTCCAGCCAGTGCACATAACCCTGATAGTCCGCGACGACGATTGCATCGCCCGCCACCGCCGGTCCCGACAGGCCGCGGTGGGCGATGGCCTTCTGACGCCAAAGTTCCGTGCCCGTATGCCGCTTCATGGCGACCACCTCACCGGCCGCGGTCGTGACGTACAGATTCTCTTCATCGACGGCGACACCGCGGTAGCTGGAGGTTTCATGCGACCACCAGATCTGGCCGGAGTCGAGCGCCAGCATCGCGACCTTGCCTTGGAAGCCCACGACGTAGACGTCATTGCCGACAATCTGCGCGCGCGAATCGACATCGACCAGACGGTCGATGTCGGTCTTGCCGGTCGGGATCTGCAGCTGGGTTTCCCAGACGCTCGAACCATCGGTCAGCGACGAGGCGACGATGCGGCCATTGTCGAATCCCGTCACGGCGACATCGCCGGACACGGTCGGTGTGGCAGTGCCCCGCAGCGACAGCTTCGGTACCGTCTGCTGCTGCTGCCACACTTCATGGCCATCGGCCATCGACAGACCGTGCAGTTTTCCATCGACGCCGCGGACCAGCACCACCTTCGCGGTCACCGCCGGCGCCGACAGGATCTCCGCGGTGATGTTCGCGGCCCACAGCTTCTTGCCGCTCTGCGCGTCCAGTGCCAGCACATCGCCGTCGGTGGATCCGACGACGATCTTGCCGTCACCGAAACCCACCGCGCCACCCAGGGGCAGCTTGGTACGGGTCTGCCACTGCAGATGACCGTTCTGCACATTGAATGCCGCAATTTCGCCCTTTTCGCCGGCGGCGTACACGGTGTCACCCTCGACATCGAGTGCCAACCCGAGCCGCAGCGGTACCTTGGTGCCACCGACCTTCTCGCTCCAGACCTTCTGGATCTTCAGAGTCTCCGGGAAGGCGACCAGCTTGACCGGACGATCCGGATCCTTGTTCTTGGAACAAGCGCCCACCAGGGCCAGCAGCAGAATCGGCAGAACAGGCAGAATGCGTCGCATGATGGATCAGTTCCCCTTGGGAATGGCAGCCACCGGCGTGCTGGGCGCATCACCGGCAAGGTCGTTGATTTTCAGGTCCAGAAGATCGTTGCTGGCCTGGGCCGGGCCGATCGCCGCGCGCGCCGCGCGGTACTCGCGCAACGCCGAGGCCCGATCGCCCTTGGCGAAATAAGCATCGCCGCGTACTTCGGCGAAGCGACCCTCGAAGGCACCCTGATCGGTCCTGCCGAGGGTACTGAGGGCCTGGTCCGGATGATTCAGGGACAACTGCACCCGCGCCAGGCGCAGTCGGGCGAGCTGAGCGAGCTGTGGATCCCGGGAATGATCCATCACCACGGTCAGATAGGAGGCGGAGCGGTCCAGCTGACCCGTTTCCAAGAGCAGCCGCGCCGCAGCCAGATCCGCCTGGTCCACGTAGGGACTGCCGGGATGGCTCTTTTCCAGCTGGGCCACCTGGTCGAGGCCGCCCGTGCGATCGCCGCGATCAAAGGCGTCCAGAATCTGCGCATAGGCTTGCGCGGCCTCCGCGCCCGTGCGATCGATCCGGGCCTGGTACCAGCGCCAGCCGCCGACAATCAGGCCGCCGACGGCAAGGCCGACCGCGATCCAGGGAACATTGGCCCGCAGCCACCCGGTCAGCTGCTCCAGTTTTTCTTTTTCCGAAAGGTACTCGTCCACCCGCCCTACTCCTGCATGTCCGGCAGCCGCAGCGCCGCCTCGATCTGTTCGGTCAGCTGCGCCACCGGGCACTCAGTCTGACCCGCCTCGAGGCGCAAAGGTTTCAATGCCACCACGCCCCGTGAAAGCTCGTCCTCGCCGATGATCAGGGCCAGGGCGGCCCGGCTGCGATCGGCGCGCCGAAACTGCGCCTTGAAGTTCCCCCCACCGAGGTTCAGCTCGAACCGCCGATGCGGCAGCGAATCCCGCAGCGACTCGACAATGCGGCTGCCTTCAAGCGCAGCCCGCTCACCGTTGACCACGACATAAACGTCCGCTGCGGCCGGCGCCGGTTGGGAGGGCAGCTGGCGCAGCAGTTCCACCACCCGCTCGATACCCATCGCGAACCCGATGGCTGGGGTGGCATCCCCACCCAGCTGGGTGATCAACCCATCGTACCGACCCCCGGCGCAGACCGCGTCCTGGGCGCCCAGGGCATCGGTGACCCACTCAAAGACCGTCCGGCTGTAGTAATCGAGACCGCGCACCAGACGCGGATTCACGGTGTATTCCACCCCCATGCCCGACAGCATCGACCGCAGCGCCGCAAAGTGTGCCTGGGATTCCGGATCGAGGTAATCGGCCAGCAGCGGGGCCGCCCCGATCAGCTGCTGCAGATCCGGGTTCTTGCTGTCCAGGATGCGCAGCGGATTGCCGTGCAGGCGCCGCCGACTGTCCTCATCGAGCCGCTCGTGATGCGCCGTGAGGTACTCGACCAGTTGCTCCCGATAGCTGCGCCGCGCCTCGGAAGTGCCGAGCGAGTTGATCTGCAGCTTCACCCGCGAGATGCCCAGCCGCCGCCACAACCGCGCGGTCAGCGCGATGAGTTCCGCATCGACGTCGGGGCCGGCGAAACCTATGGCCTCCACGTCCACCTGATAAAACTGCCGATAGCGACCCTTCTGCGGCTTCTCGTGACGGAACACCGGACCGATGCTCCACAGCTTGTGGCGTGCGCCGCGCAGCAGGCCGTTGGAAATCATCGCCCGAATGACGCCCGCCGTGATCTCGGGACGCAAGGTGAGGCTGTCGCCGCCCTGATCGGTGAAGGTGTACATCTCCTTTTCGACCACATCGGTGAATTCACCGATGGCGCGTTTGAAGAGCTCGGTGTGTTCCACCGCGGGAACGCGGATCTCCTCGTATCCATAGGCGACGAGGATGTCGCGCATCGCGCCTTCAAGGTGCTGCCAAAGTACCGTCTCCGCCGGCAGCACGTCGTTCATGCCGCGGATGGGTTGAATGCTCAAGATTTGTTGCCCGCCGTGGTTACGATGCGAACGGGCTTCAGCTCGCCCTCCTGCGTCACCAGGAACTCCGCTGACCGACCCGACTGCGCATCCACCGGGACGAGCTGCGCCTGACCGTTGATTTCAACGTCGACCTCGGAAAAATTGCCGACCACCACTTTCAGCGGCGCCACGCCGCGCAGGGTTTCGACGGCGCCCGCGGCGCCGATGGCGCGGTAGAGCTGCCCGCCGCGCGCATCGAAAACCTCAGTCCAACAGGCGGACCTGAATTTCAGGGTCACCGTGGCGTCGGCAACGACGTGCGGCGGCCGGACCTCTCTTGCGACCGCCGCACCCACCGTCTTCGGGACACTGCTGACAACACGCTCGGGGGCGGGCGATGTCACCGGCGTGGCGCCCGTCACCGTCGCGGTTGCCGGCAAATCAGTGGCAGGCACAGCCGGCGAGTCAGGCGCTGATAGGGCCGCCGGTGCGGAGGCCGCAACCGCCGGATTTCCGGGACGCACGTCCAGAAAGATCGAGTGGATGGCGCCGATCAGACCCACACCAATCACGACCGCCAAGCCGGTGGTGAGCAGGGCGCGACGCCGTGATCCGGTCTGCTGCGCATGCGGCATCAGCGTGAGATCCGGCGGCGGTCCCGCATTGACACTGGCCGCATACAGCGCCAGCAATTCCGGTGCCGACTCACGCAGCAGTTCGGCGTAATGACGCAGGTGCCCGCGCACGTAAACGGAAGCGCCAAGCTGACTGAAGCGCTCGCTTTCCAGGGCCTGGATCACGCTCGGATCCACGTGCAGCAGCTCGGTAACCTGCACCACGGACAGCTCGGCCCGTTCCCGGGCTGCCCGCAGCCGTGCGCCAATGCCGAGACCGGGCTCACTCATCGCACGTCAACCCGGATTGGACTGCGCGTCGGTGCTCAGGGACCGCGTCTGCTCGGAGTTCGGGAAGTCGACGCGCAGGATCTTGGTGTATTGCGCGACCCCGTGTGCATCGCCGAGGGTGCGCGAGGCGCGCAGGGCCACCAGCAGCAGTTCCGGTGTCGGGGTGAACTGCGCCAGGAACTTCTCGACCCGTTCGCGTGCCTCGAGCGCGCGGCCATGGGCCAGTTCCAGATCGGCCAGCTGGTAGGCGGCTTCCGCAAAGTCCGGGCGCGCGGCCAGTGCCCGCCGGAAGGCCGACTCGGCTTCCTCGTCCCGATGGGCCGTGAGCAGACATACGCCGATGTTCGTGTAGGCAGCCTCGGGGGTCCGATAAAGCGGATTGGTGGCCACCTGCAGCATCTTCGTGACGCCTTCATCCACGCGATGCTGGCGGCACAGGTAGACGCCGTAGAAATTGACCTGCCCCGGATCGTTCGGGGCCAGGCGCAGCGCTTCGTGGAACTCGTTCTCGGCGTTCTTCTGATCATTGATGCGCTCGTAGAACAACGCATAGACGCTGTGCACATTCGGGTTGGTGGGATCCTCCTTAATCGCGCGATCAAGTTTCTCCTTGGCGCGCGCGAGGTTGCCTTCCTGCATGTAGGCCATGGCCAACTGAATGTTGTCCGCGGCGGCATCCGCCTGCGCGTGCGGATCGGCCAGTCGTTTGGACTTGGTGGTGACACACCCACCGAGCACCAGCAGCATGGAAGCAACGCCAACCCCGACAGCAGTGCCACGCGTGATTTTCATGTCGTTTCCACCATTAGGCCGATGGTCTTGTTACCCAGACGAACCGTCGTGCGATCGATCACTTTTCCGGCCAGCTGTCCGCACGCGGCATCGATGTCATCGCCCCGCGTGCGCCGGATGGTGGCGAGCACGCCGCCGCGGATGAGTTCGTCGCGAAAGCGCTGGATGACGGGCATGGGCGAGCGTCGGTAGCGAGTCCCTGGAAAGGGATTGAACGGAATGAGATTGAGCTTCGCCGGATGTCCGCGCAACAGCCGTACCAGCTCGCGCGCCTGGCCCGGCGAGTCGTTGACTCCGTCCAGCATGACGTACTCGAAGGTGACGCTGCGCCCATTCTGCTCGTCAAGATAATGCCAGCACGCCGCGAGCAGCTCACTGATCGGGTGTTTGCGATTGATCGGCACCAGTTCATTGCGCAGCGCATCGTTGGGCGCATGCAGCGATACCGCGAGCGCGACGTTGGACTCTTCGGCCAGCCTGTACATCTGCGGCACCAGGCCCGACGTCGACAGCGTGACCCGGCGGCGCGACAGGTCAAAGCCAAAGTCATCGAGCAGGATCGACAGCGCCGGCACGACGTTGCGGAAATTGGCGAGGGGTTCCCCCATGCCCATGAACACGACATTGCTGATGATGCGGCCGCTCAGCGGGGTGATCAATTGAGCGACGGCGTCGGCGTCGGCATCGACCTCGGCCTCATCGCTGGGGCCGGCGCCGACGGCCGCCTGCAGCTCACGCGCCGCGAGCCACACCTGGCCGATGATCTCGCCCGTCGTCAGATTGCGATTGAACCCCTGTTGGGCGGTCGAACAGAAGGAGCAGTCCAGAGCGCAGCCGACCTGGGACGAAATGCACAAGGTGCCCCGACCCGGCTCCGGGATGTACACCATTTCGAAGGCCTGCGACGCGTCGGCTTCGAGTTTCCACTTACGGGTGCCATCGGCAGACAGCTGCAGTTCGGTGATCCGGGGCACCCGAACTTGCGCGTGCTGTGCCAGCTGCGCACGGAAATCCTTGGCCAGATCGGTCATTTCGGCAATCCGGTCCTCGCCACGCTTGTAGATCCAGTTCATCAACTGGCGGGCGCGGAATGGTTTGCTGCCGAGGCCTGCGATGTACTCCTCAAGCTGCGGGCGCGTCAGCCCCAGCAGATTGGTGGGTCCGGTTTCGGTCGAGGCTGACATGGGGTCGCATTTGGTCCCAAAGGCGGATCAGGCGCGCGGAAAGACCTGGGTGCCGGCAAAGAAGTAGGCAATTTCCTGATTGGCGGTCTCCACGGCATCCGAACCATGCACGACGTTCTGCTCAATGCTCAGGGCCAGATCCGCGCGGATCGTGCCAGGCGCCGCCTTCTTCGGGTCGGTCGCGCCCATGAGTTCGCGGTTCTTGGCGATGGCATTCTCACCTTCGAGCACCTGCACGATGACCGGACCGGAGGTCATGTAGGTGACCAGATCCCTGAAGAACGGACGGGCGCGGTGCACCGCATAAAAGCCCTCGGCCTCGAGCTGCGACAGATGCATCATGCGCGCGGCGATGACCCGCAGGCCCGCGGTTTCGAAACGACGATAAACCTCGCCGATCAGGTTGCGGGATACGCCGTCGGGCTTGACGATGGACAGGGTGCGTTCGAGCGCCATTCGAGAAGATCTCCTCACAGACTATGGATCTGACCTGCGGGGTCGGGCTGCCGACAGCCTTTCAGCAAGTCATTGAAATCGTTGTATTTTAGTGCCCAGAAATCGTGGTCGCCGGCAACCGCGCCCAGTATCCGGGGCGCGCAGTCTACCGCGGACCGCTGGGATTGACCACTCGCGACCGGATCGGAAGTCGCGGTAAGTTAAGGCTTTTCTAAACGCTGAAGCTTTCGCCGCAGCCGCACTCGCCCTTGACGTTGGGATTGCTGAACTTGAAGGCCTCGTTGAGGCCCTGCTTGACGAAGTCCACGACGGTACCGTTGACCAGGATGAGGCTCTCCCGGTCGACGAAGACCTTGACGCCGTGATCCTCGAAGACCACATCGTCCGGCCGCGAATCATCTGCGTAATTAACGACATAGGCGAAACCGGAGCAGCCGGTTTTGCGCACTCCGAGCCGCAGCCCCAGCCCGCGACCCCGCGAGGCGAGGAAGCTACGGACGCGGTCGGCGGCGGATTCCGTCAATGAGATTGGCATGGCGTGTCCCATCTTATGACCATTTCAGGGCCATTGCTGAAGTGCAGCATGCAATGCGTCCTCGATCAACAGTAATCGACCGAGTTTTTCCACAGGCACCTCAAGCGTTCTCGCCCAATCCTGCGGGGTGCCCGGCTGGGCCTGCGAGCGCTTGCGTCGCGCCAGCTGCATCACAAGCCAGCTGGCGGTAGCCAGAGTATGCGGGCAGCCGAGCGCCTGGAAACGTGCTTCGATCACAGTGTCATCACGTACCAGCAGGTGCAGTCGCACCCAGACCTCGCCGGACTCCTGCCCCGCTTCCCCGCGCAACACCGTTCCCGCCGAGTCGGGGAATGCCCCGGCACCATTCAAGCGGGAGAACAGTTCGCGGACCGCGGGACTCAGGCCTTCGCCCTGCACCGCCATCGGGGTCGGGTCGGGCGCGGCCGACGCTGCGGGCGATACGGCGCGCAACCTGCGCACGGCGTGGCTGACCTGCACCGCTGCCGCCTCGATGTCCTCCTCGGTGTTGAAGCGCCCGAAGCTGAAACGCAGGGCGCTCTCGGCCTGCCGCACCGTGCGGCCGAGCGCGCGCAGCACATAGGATGGCTCCGCCGCGGCGGAATTGCAGGCCGCGCCGGTCGACACCGCAAGGCTCGGTAACGCGCTCACCAGACTTTCGCCATCCACGCCTTCGAAGGACACATTCAGGATGTGCGGCACCCGCGGTGCCCTCTCCCCATTGATGGCTACGCCCCCCAAGGATTCAAGGAGCGAGCAGAGTCGATCGCGCCAGCGGGTGATCCGCGCCCCCTCCCGCTCCCGCGCCGCGTCGGCGAGTTCACAGGCCACGCCGAAACCCACAATCTGATGCGTGGGCAGCGTTCCGGGCCGCAGCGCCGACTCCTGGCCCCCACCGAACATCAGCGGACGCAGTGGCGCCCTGCCGGCCTGGCGCACGAACAGCGCACCGACGCCCTTCGGGCCGTAGATCTTGTGGCCCGACAGCGATAGCAGATCCACGGCCAGCTGTGACACATCCAGCGGCAGCCGCCCGGCGCTTTGCGCCGCATCGACATGAAACATCACCGCTTGCGCCCGGCACACCTCACCGATCGCCTGGATGTCCTGGATGACTCCGGTCTCGTTGTTGACGTGCATCAGGGATACGAGCGCGGTATCGGCGCGCAACGCCGCGGCAACCGCGCGCGCACTGACCCGCCCGTCCGCATCCGGCTGCAGCCAGGTCACGCTGAAGCCTTCGCGCGTCAGCTGCCGCACCGAGTCGAGCACCGCCTTGTGTTCGGTGCGGGCGCTGATCACATGCCGCCGGTCCGGGGCCAACGCGCGGGCCGTGCCGAGCACTGCCAGGTTGTCGGCTTCCGTCGCACCGGAGGTGAAGATGATCTGCTGCGGCAACGCACCGATGAGCCGCGCCACCTGGGCGCGCGCGCCCTCGACCCGCTGCGCCGCGGCGCGCCCGGCCTCATGGGCGGTGGCGGAGGGATTGGCAAACGCTCCGGCCTCGCCCAGGCATTCCTGCATCTGCGCGATGACCGCCGGGTCGACTGGCGTACTGGCAGCATTGTCGAGGTAATGGAGGATCATGACTTCGGCGAACCGGCGATGCGGCGCCGGCCCTGGACCGCCGTCAGGATGCCGCGCAGGATGTTCAGCTCATTCTGATCCAGCTCCGCGCGCTGCAGAAAGCGCCGGATGCGGGTCATGAGATGCGTGCCGCTCTTGGTGCGGTCCTTGAAATTGATGTCATCGAGCACCTGTTCCAGATGCCGGTACAGCTGCAGCATCTGCGGCGGCGTTGCCAGCGGCACCACGGCCTCGCCGTCCATGTCGACCACGGCGCTGCCGGATGCAGCCCGGGCCCGGAATATCTCATAGCTGACCAGCTGGACGGCCATGGCGAGGTTCAATGAGGCGTAGCGACTGCTCGCCGGAATCCGCAGCAGCACATGACTGGCTTCCAGATGCTCATTCTCGAGACCCGTGCGCTCGGCCCCGAACAGCACGGCCGCCGGCGATCGTTCGGCCTGCACGACCAGCCTGGCCGCCGCCTGCCGCACCTCCAGCACCCGGAAATGCTGATCGCGACTGCGCGAGGTAGTGGCAGCGACATAACCGCAGTCGGCGATCGCCTCCGCAACCGTCGCCACGACGCGCGCATTGGCCAGGACCGAGTCGGCGCCCGCGGCCCGGGCTGTAGCTTCCGGGTGCGGAAAATCCCGCGGCTTGACCAGGACCAGCTGATTCAGATCCATGTTCATCATCGCGCGCGCGACCGCGCCGATATTGCCGGGATGAGCCGGTTCGACCAGGACGATGCGGATGTCTGAGGTTGAATCAGGTGCCATCTGCTAACCTTGCACGCCGTGCAGCCACTACTCAATATCGCCGTTCGTGCGGCCCGCCGTGCCGGGGAGATCATCGTCCGCAGCCTCAACCGGGCGGACACTCTCACCATTACGGCCAAGGGGCGCAATGACTTCGTGACCGAAGTCGATCAGGCCGCCGAGCGCGAGATTATCGCCAGTATCCGTAAGTCCTACCCGGATCACGCATTTTTGGCGGAGGAAGGCGGCGCCAGCGGCAACAGTGACACCGTGTGGATCATCGATCCGCTGGACGGCACCACGAACTTCCTCCATGGCAATCCAGTGTTCGCCGTTTCGATCGCC
>DATHMT010000057.1:0-81655 GCA_035486855.1 Steroidobacteraceae bacterium | reverse complement strand
CCTAGGAGCCCGTCCCGGTAATGACCGACACGGACAAGGCAGGGGACGATGACATGGATGAGAGTAATCCTATCGATTGGAGATTGATCGCGTCTGGGCAGGGGCAGTTACGGTCAGCTTCATTGGGTTCGCATCGTCTTTGCCAGCTTCAGGAGGTTATGAACGGTGCAAATCAGACTCCATTCGCCGCGAACCTTTTCGATGCCGCGCAGCAGGAACTGCCTGAAGCCTCTGGCATGCTTGATCTGGCCGAACACGGGTTCAACAGTTTGCTTTCGAAGGCGATAGCGACTTCGCCGCGCCGTGCGTGCAAGTTGGGTACGCATCGCACTGACCCGTTTGCCCGCGCGGGCCGCCCGACCTTTGGCGGAAGCCTCGCCATGACGCTGACGGCCCGTTGCCACATAGGCTCGGATCCTGTGGCGGGCCAGGATCGCCAAGTTACCCTCGGAGCAGTATCCGGCGTCCGCAGAGAGCTCGCGTGCCTGGCGCCCGGTGTTGGTTTTGATCTGTTTGACGATCGAGTGCAGCTGCTGCACATCGGTGGCCGCGTTCGAGAGGCTCTGCGCAACGATCACTTGAGACTCAGCGTCCACCGCCGCCTGGCCGTTGTAGCCCTGCACGAAGTCCTTGCCCGTCTTCATGATCCGGCTCTCAGGATCGGTAAAGTTGCGCTGCTCCTTAGGAAGTGGAGCCTGCTCGCCTTGCTCGCGCGCCTTTGCCTCCAGAGCGGCTTTCGCCTCGCGGATCTTCTCGAGCCGCAATTGCTTGCTGGCCATCCAGTCGGGCGTCTCGTCACCGCGCCGCTTGCCGTGCAAGCGATCCTCGTTCGCGTCGAGCTCCGCAGCCTTCTTGAACCAGTCGCGCACCTGCTGCTTCAGTTGCCGCTCCGCCTCGCTCATTCGCCCGTAGCTCATCGCCTTGTGCTTGCTCGCATTGGCCTTGATCTTCGTGCCATCCAGCGAGACATGTCCCAGGCTCACCATGCCGGTCTTCTGGCACAGCTCCAGTACCTGCACAAAAAGTCCTCGCAATACCGCCAGGTGGCGCTTGCGAAACTCACTGATCGTACGAAAATCGGGCCGGTTCATCCCGGTCACCGCCATGAAGTCCAGCCGCTCCTCGCACCCACGGGCCAGGCGGCGCGACGAGTAGATGCCCTGGCTGTACCCGTACAGCAGCAACGCCGTCATCATCACCGGGTGATACGGCGGATAACCCCGTTCTTCCTGCTCGTAGGGCGCCAGGATCGCCGACATATCCAGGTCCTCGCGGACCGTGTCGCGAATAAAATGTGCCAGGTGATCAGCCGGCACAAAATCCAATACCGTAGGCGGCAACAGCCACGCCTGCTCTACGTTCCAATCGCGGAAGGTCTTTGCCATGCTGCCTGATCCGGCCACTAAACCTGCCCTCGATTGTAGTTGCGAATCAATTACCTGGACAGGCTCCTAGGCAGACTGCCGGCGGCTTGTTGGCCTGCTCCACCGACTCCAGAGTTTCCGCCTTCAAAGCCCAGACAGCGCCTGCGCGGTCGAGGCCTGCCTCCCAAAGCGCGGCGTGATCCCCGTGCACGACTCGGTACAGTTCCCATCGCACGACAACGAAGTCGGATGGTGCGGCTGACCGATACTTGAGTTTTACCTTATAGCGACTCCACTCCGGACTACCAATGGCACCGAGGTATTCAATGTTTGATATTGGCCCCCATTCCCGCATCGAGATGGGCCATGACGGTTTCACATCGGCATTCGCTGAAGTCAGGAACACGTTGGTCGTCCCCGTGCGCAGTTGCTCCACTATCCTGCGCACGGTGTCACTTCGTTCGACAAGCGCGGCCCTGTGTAAGCCTCTGCTTGAAGCTGTTGTAATCGAGTCCTCGTCAATACGAGAGGCGCTAAACTCGAAAAACCTGAACGTCAGTGCCACCGTCGCTTTGCTTTCAACCGGCTGTCCCTTCCACCGTTCCGGCGCAAACCTCCATGACTTCGCGGCTTCGGCGGCTGAATGGTCCAGCTTCTGGGATCCGGCGCTGCTCTCAATCGCGATCTCGTCTGTCTCCCCAGACGGAAGTATCCGAAAGCCGAGCTGTACGGTGCCCTCCATTTCCGTTTTGGCCCACTCCAACGGATACGCGGGACGCAGCCACCGAACCATTCGCGGACTTTGAGTTGCGGGTATTGACCGTGGGGGAGGATGTTTAGCTGGCGCCGATGCTCCTACGGCTACCGGCTGTGTGCCCATCAAAGGCCCGAACTCCGAAGGAGTCGGGCAACTCTCGCCCGCCAAGGGCCAAATATCGACTCTCGGAAAATGCCAAAGCCCGACGCGGACTGTCGATTTTTCGACCGCCGGCGGTATCCACGGTCGTGACCGAAGCGGGCGGGCCTGCTCAGCTACCGGCCTGTTCGCAATCGCCGGACCAAACATCGGAGGCCCGTCGGATGTCGCCCGCGCAGGCGCGTGAGTAAGCTCATAAAAAAGCACAGCATGAGCGAAAATGATTGCGAGAAAGAGGCACGCTCGGGCACTGCGTACCGTCATAAGGCCTCTCTCTACACTTGCCTGCTTCACACCCGTTTCTTGCCGAAAGGTGATGAGGTTCCCGGCTTGGCCTGTCTTGGGCCATGCGTCTGGCGCAGTCTACTGCGCGGAGCGAAGGTCAGCTATGTGGCGATAAAGCCGAAGCTACCAAGAGCATTCTTTAACCTTGTGGTCGCCGCAGTTCAGGCGGAATGCCGTTAGTGAATCGCTCGATTCTGTATCCGGCCACAAAATACCGCCCTTCATCAAAGGTGACGTCAACATCAACAAATACACTTAGAGGATAGTTCGTGGTCTCCACAGCGTACCAGCAGGTGGCAATTCGTATAATGGTCAACCTGCGGTTCTTTTTCCAATGACGATTTGCGATCGTGTGTTCATAGATGCCAGCGGTTTCCTAATGCAATTCCTCTCCCTCCAGTTGGGCAGATGAACCTGTCACATCACTGCTGCGGCGGAAATACTGAGGGAAGATAATTAACCAGCGCCAGCTCCCACATCACAATATCGTGGCCACTCGGATAGCTGGTAAATGTCGCCTCGGCGCCGGCTTCGTGTAACTGCGCCTGGGCTTGGCGCGTTGTTGCCAGAAACGGAGGTTCCAACTCGCCGGCGGCCAGATAGATTCGTGGCCAATTTGGCGTCGGTGCGATCGTTCCTATCGAAACTCCGACTGAGAATGGCAACACTGCCGCATAAAGCTCTGGATGGACCACCGCCATATGGAGCGCGAAGGCACCTCCACTGGAAAACCCAAACAGCGCGCGTTCAGCGCGCCGTGCTGAGACACCGTACTTATGTGAGGCCCACGGCATGAGTTCTTCGGTAAAAAAGCGCAAGTGACGCTCGAAAGTATCCTTGTCGATTTCAGGCAGATATTCGCGGCTGCGCATGTCTTTTTGTGGATCAAAGGCCGCCGAGGCATCAGGATTTTGTGCCGCAAGCTCGCCGACTATCGCAAACTGTCTGATTCGGTGGTTCAACATCAGGGGTTCGAGAACTTTTGCGAAGCTCTCAACACTTTGCCCATCGGTCATGAACAGGACTGGCAGTCCATCGACCATATCGGGCGGCAGATAAAGGCTTACGTCGCGATCCGCATTCAGCAGCTGGCTATGTAGATGGGTGTGGATCAGCCGGCCCTTCAGCCGCGAGGTGGGCGTCAGGAGCTCAGGCGCGTCCGCACCGCGGAAGATGCCAAACTCCGCCGGCTGGTTCGGCGAATTGACGGTTATGAACTGGTAACTGAAGAACATGCGTCGCCATCCAGCCATCTTTAGCTGTGTAAGCCACACTTGTGTTCCAGGTACCCGCGTCATTGGCAGTTGTATCGATCCCAGCAGCTGCACTTTCTCAGCACTATCGCGATGGACAATCGTAAGCACCTCGTCCTCGAGGCTGATCGAGGAATCCGTTACCAGGGCGGCCGCGCGCCGGGCCGCGTCTGCTGGAAGCGGCAATACACTATATGGCTCCGACAGGCAGCCAGTCATCGGGGGCACAGGGGACGTGCCTGGTGCAGTGACCGCGGGGGTTGGTCCTGGTCCGGGAGCACTGGACCACCCTGCCGTTGGCGCAAGGACATCGGTTTGCGCGAACTGGAATGGCTGAGTTAGCTCTCTGTCACCGCGTTTCAAAACGATGTCGTCGCGATCACCGACGTGGGCCTCGCGGACCGCGGCCATCAAATCGGTGTAACTCTTGATGTCGGTGGATCCGAACCGAAGCAGGATATCGCTTGCCTTAATGCCTGCTCTGTCGGCGCCGCCTCCAGGACGCACGCCCAAAACAAGCGCGCCCGGTTCGGGACGTGGCTTGATATTGCACGGATCCGCAGCACCCACAACAACGCCCAGCGAAACGTGACCGCTATCCGCGGTCATCTGTGCTGCGACGACCCCGGACAATAGGCTGGCAAGTGCGGCCGCGATTAGGCGGCTCGCGAATGCGGCCATTAGGTACCCCCTGTTCCGAGTCTTTCGCCCATTGTCCGCGGCCTCCCAAGTCTCATCAGGTTATGCGCCGTTACACGAGCGTAGCAAGCGTTCTGGCCCCGGGGACGTTCGTCGTTGCACTACAGAGGTGTTGCGGCGCAAAGTCGGCGGCGCCGGACGAATCGCCCCGTTGCACCAGAAATGGCCGGGTAGTAGGAAGAATCTCATTTTCGAGCGA
This sequence comes from Steroidobacteraceae bacterium, assembly GCA_035486855.1. Classification (GTDB taxonomy): domain Bacteria; phylum Pseudomonadota; class Gammaproteobacteria; order Steroidobacterales; family Steroidobacteraceae; genus DAIDKA01. Next base: position 76,939 of record DATHMT010000057.1, on the reverse strand, counting down.
GGGACATCCACGAACAGATGATGCGGCAGATCGAGGGGAGGTAGGAGGAGCAGCCGATGCGACATTTTGGGCGAGCTTCAGTTCATGGGAGCGCTTGGACCACTGTGTTGGTCTGTGCCTTCGCGACTTACCCCGGCATCGCTGGTGCCCAGCAGCGCGATTCGCAGACTAGTTCGGAACAGCCACTTCAGGAGGTGACGGTCACCGCCGAGCGTCTGCATGATCATCGCGAGCTGGTCCGCGCCGTCAGTGGTTTTGTGGATTCACACTCGGCACCGGAAGCTTCCCGGACCAGTCAGATTGGTCGCTGGTATGAGAACGTGTGCCCGTTGGTCACGGGATTGCAACCTGCGGCCCGGGATTTCATCACCCGCGAGATACTGAAAGTGGCACGGACGGTGGGTGCACCCACCGGGTCGGTGAGTAAGAAATGCGTCACCGTGGAGATTGTCTTCACTCGTGAACCGCAAGCGCTGCTGGATCACGTTGCGAGGTCCTACCGAGCGTTGCTGGGTTTCAATCCGGCATCGCAGACGCAAAAACAGTGGTGGAAGTCGATGACAACCTTCAGCCGTCCCATCCAGGCGTGGTATGAAACCGGTACCCGACCCACCGATTACCAACCACCGCAAGCCAACGGCCCCATCTGTTTCACCTGCGTCGGGGCGACATTGGATTCGGATGCCACGGCAACTCCGCCAACCGGTACGGCCAGTCGTTTTCGACAAGACTTGCGCAGCGAGTTCGTTCACGTGCTGATAATCGCCGACGGTGAGCAGATCGCCCGCTACTCGCTTCAGTCGGTCGCTGACTACTTGGCGGTACTTTCGCTGACCCACGTGTCGCAGCTCACTCAGTGCGCACCGCTGCCGAGCATCACGGATCTGTTGGCGATCGGCTGTGCCGCACCCGTGGCCGATGCGCTCACTGCCGCGGATCGTGCCTATCTCAAGGCGCTTTACTCGGCGGACCTGCAGAAGAACATCAACATCGAGCGTGACGACATCCACGACCAAATGATGCGACAGATCGCGGCGCAGTAGCGGACGGTCCTAATGCCCGTTTTTTAGCCCGACCCTCTATCCGGCTCGGCTAGAATATCGACTGATGTCCACGGGCGTTCATACCATCTGTCGTCTTCATCCAAGGACGGGCGCGACATGAATCGACTATCGGTTGGATTGCTGTTGCTCGGAATGGCTTTTAGTGCAAGCGCGGCGGCACCCCCTGCCCGCACCGTTTCAGACGTGGATCATTTGTTCGGCTTGGCGCTTCCGGATCCTTATCGCTGGATGGAGGGAGCTAAGAACCCGGAATTTCAGGCATGGTTAAAGGTACAGGGTGAATTCACCCGGGCACGGCTGGATGCGCTGCCGGCGCTTGCCGGTTGGCGCGCGAAGCTCAGGGCCGTGAGTGGTGCCGCCACCATCAATCGGTTGCAGCGCCGGGTTGCAGGTCAAATGTTCTTCTTGCGCATCAGCGGCGGACGGTCGGGTGTACTGATGGTCCGAGATGCACAGGGAACCGAGCGCGTCCTTTTGGATCCGAACCCGCCTGCTACGCAGTCGAGTTCGGCGACGATTACGGAATACAGTCCATCCCCCGATGGCAGTCTCGTTGCCGTGAATGTAGACCATGGCGGCAATGAGGTCACCGAGGTCAGCGTCTTGGACGTTCGAACCGGCGCCGCCTTGCACGACGTGCTCGAAACGATCTGGGGTGAATTCCCGGTGTCTTGGCTGAGCGATGGAAGCGGCTATACGTACACGCAGATGGCGCCGAAAGATGAGATCGCCGGGAACGACCCACTGACAAATATGCGGGTGCGCGTGCATCGCCTCGGGCATCCCGTCAAGGATGACCCGGTACTTCTGCGCGCGGGATCCAATACGGCCGTTCCCCTGCTTGCCCATGAGTTTCCATTTATCAAAGCGAGTGCCGACTCGGATTATGCTCTCGCGATAGCCGGCGGCGCCCGGCCCGAAGGGCGCATCTGTTTCACGCCAAAATCCACCGCGCTGTCCGCCGACGCGCACTGGCGATGCATTGTGGACTATGACGACGAAGTGCGGGATTACGCGCTGCACGGCAGAACGCTATATCTCCTGTCGATGAAGGGCGCGCCGAATGGGCGAATACTGGCGTTGGACCTGTCAATAAGTCCAACGGGTCTGGGGCGGGCCAGGACGCTGGTCCCGGAATCCAAGGAAGCGGTACTCACCGGGCTGTCCTCGGCCCGCGATGCGTTGTATTTGCGCCAGATGAAGGCCGGCGTCGATTCTCTTGTGCGCTTACCGCACGGCAACGGTGGGGCCGAGCGGATCAGGATGCCCTTCGCCGGCGCCACCTACCTTATGAGCACGCAACCGACGGAGCAGGGACTGGTCTTTACGCTGCAGGGTTGGACAGTGCCGCGGAAAGCCTTTGCGTTTGATCCTGCGACGCACACGTTGACGGACCTGAAACTCGGTGAAAATTCGGCGGGGGACTACCGCGATATCGTAGCTACCGAAACCGAGGCCGTAAGCGCCGATGGCACAAGGGTGCCGTTGACGGTCATCGCTCGAACCGACGCCGCCAAGGATGGGTCACATCTCGCCATCCTCGACGGCTACGGCGGCTATGGAGATAGCGAACAGCCCTCATTTGACCCAATGCTTCTCGAGTGGGTGAAAGCCGGACACGTCTACGCGATTGCTCATGTGCGAGGCGGCGGTGAGAACGGCAATGCGTGGTGGCTTGCGGGCAAGCCTCCGCACAAAGAGCGGGGCGTCGAGGATTTCGTTGCCTGCGCCGCGCAACTATCAAAAATGAAGTTGACGACACCCGGACTCACGGCGGCGTATGGGGCAAGCATGGGCGGACTCCTCATCGGGGGTGCGATCACCCGGGCACCCGGCCAGTTCGGTGCGGCCATCATCCATGCAGGTATGCTCAATCCTGTGCGATTGCTGGCTGGGCAGAATGGCGCCAATCAGATCGCCGAGGTGGGCGATCCGCGCACATCGGAGGGATTGCAGACCATGGCAGCCATGGATCCGTATCAACGGCTCCGCAACGGCGTGCCCTATCCAGCGGTCATGCTGGCGGTGGGACTGAATGACAGCAGGGTGTCGACCTGGGAAAGTGGGAAGTTCGGTGCGCGGCTTCGCGCGGCCACCACGAGCGATAGACCCGTCTGGTTTAGAACCAATGGCGATGCGGGGCATTTCAACGACTCGTTGAACGATGAAGCCGCGGAGTGGGCCGATGAGGTGACCTTCCTGGAACACGTATTACACTGACCGGGTGGCCGTCGGCATCCAATGGCATCTAATGCTGACGGCCGCTATCGTCGCGTCAGCTCCAGGCAAAGGGTTGTCAGGCCGGGCCTCCATATAGGCCGCTGCCGCGAATCACTTCCCTATTCTGGTTGAACGTGAGCAGCTCGATTACACGGCGTCGGCCGACGCTTCGATACAGGATTCCAATTGTGTTCACGCCGAGATGAACGTCGATCAGTTCGAATTGGAGGGGTGGCTTCATTGCGAGGCCCATTGCCCAGTAATCTCGAATCGCAGATTTTCCGCGTAGGACCCCGCTCGGATCCTTTTTGCGCTCAATGATGAGCGGCGACGACATCTCAAAATCGTCCACATAGTGCGAAAGAATCCGATCGAGATCGTGAGCGTTCCAGGCCTCGATCCATTCCCTGGCAAATTCGTTTGCCCACGCCTGTTCGATCAACGGTCTTCTCCTAAAATCACGGCCACTATTTCTTGGTTGCGGCAGGCGGTGAAGCGGTCAGGCTTCCGACCAGATACTTGAGGTCGTATGCTGAATCCGCGGATGGGGCAATTGCAAAGGGTCTTACTGGACGTCCCCTTTCTCCACCGTCGTGCACGCCACAGTCTGATGGCGAGAAGCAGGTCCAAAGAGTTCCGCCCCGATAGTCAATGTCGATATCCAGAAATCCTAAATCTCTCAGCCGGTAACCAAGCGGCTCGGCATTTACCATACCCGGCGGCGCGTTTTGCGCGTGTAGGCCCTTCGTCTTCCGCGCGTGCACGTTTCCGGCAAAGATGATCGGGATGTCTGTGGCATTGAGATTGGATAACTCGTGGCGTAGATATTCGGCCATCGCCGCATCGCGCCAATCGAATAGTGCGGCGCCATCTCTCGGTCGCGTCGCAGCTGTGTCCGCCGAAGAGGCATCGAATGCAATTACCCTGATATGTGCGCCAGATCGAATTTGCTCCCGGATAGAATACAGGAGCTTGAGCATTGCCTGGGACGTGCGTCCGTCCTGGGTTGGGCGGGTCCAAAATGGTGTCGAAAGCAGCGCCGGCCGTGGACTGTCTTTACTCTCGCGCAAATACTCGTCGATGAAATGTTGTTCGCTGCTCGGGTACTCTAGGCCCAAGGCGATGGCGCGGCCCGTGTGTGTGAAATTGCACACGAGATCAGTTAGAAACGCCGGTGCCTCGATTGTTCCATGCATATCACCGACAATGACTCCGCGCGCATGTGAAACATACTGGTCGAACCCGGAGATCATTGCGCAGCCTGGGCCAGCTGTTGCTGCGCCGCTGGCTAAGAGAACGACATACGCGAGTGCGCGCATAAGAATTAGACGCGTTGACATCGAATTCCTCCGCCGCACTCCAGCCGGCCCAGAAGGATCAAGACTACCACCGCATTCAGCGACTATGAACGTCCGGTACCCAGCCGACCACACCCTCCTCCCACTGATTGTCGGTTAGCTGCCTCACATCTGTGCCATCGGCGCGCATAACAAATATCTCGCCGTAGGACTGCGGCCCGTGCCAGGGACGCAACATCTCATCCTTCCATCCCATTCTGGAACTGGTAAACGCAAGCCATCGTCCGTCCGGTGACCATAACGCGTGCGCGTCGTTTCCGTGCGAATGGGTCAACTGGCGCATCTCGGTTCCATCAGGGCGAACTGAATAGATCTCAAAATCGCCGGTCTCGAAGCCCGTAAATACAATGCGGTCGCCCCTCGGTGACCAAACCGGGAAATTGTCCATACCCTCGGTCAGCTTGCTGACACTCCCGTCTATCTGTGACTTGATCCGCAATCCATTCTCGGCACCTCGAACCTGATAGACCACCCGCTTGCCGTCCGGAGACAGACTGGGGAAGTAATTCTTGTCCCCTTGCGCCGTTAAGTAGCGAAAGTGCGATCCGTCGCTTCGCATCACCGCGATCCGGGGCCCCTCTTTCGTGCGTGGGTTCCACAGTTCCAGCGCTACAGTCAGATTATCCTGCGACTTAGAAGCAATTCGAATTTCAAGATTGTCTGGTCCGCCGTCGAAGATGACCGATGAGACGGTGCCGTTCAATTGTGCCAGCCGCAACTGTTCTCTCGGTAAGTCGTTGGATCGGTGCTTGAATGGGAGTGGGAGGGGGTTGAAGAGATCGGTTTCATGCGTGTTGTCGACAAATAGAAACGTTCCATCTAAACGGCTGAAGGGGATAGGGCCGTCTGACAGAGTAAATGCTTTGCCGCTGAGCAGCTCATACCGCGGATCCCGGCTCTGATGAACATCCATCCAGTTGAAGTCAGCGGGCACTTCTTTGTCGTACACCAAAGAGGTGCCGCCCGGTGACCACGACGGATCCTTCGCACCATCGGGTCCCTTCGACTCGGATGAGTACATTATCGAAGTCACTTGGTCGGTAGGAGCGTGGAGTCCGTAACCGATGTGGGTGTCATCGATGTACGCTGGCGCCCAGACAAATTGCATTGCGTCGGTGAGCACTTCCTGGATACCCGTGTTCAGGTTGATTGCTATCAGTTCAGTGCGTAGTTGAAAGTGTCGCATCGCTTCGACGTCCGCGACGCGGGCAAAGAGAAGGCGCCGGCCATCGCGTGACCATCGGGGGCTTCCCGCGCTTCCCTCAAGAGCCGTGAGACGCTTCAGTCCCGTGCCGTCCGGATGCACGAGGTAAACGGCAGTCTTCTGCATCAGTTCCCAGGCGACAGGCCCCTTATCCCGGGTGAAACGGGCACGGGGAACGTCACGGTCCGAGGAAAACGCCAGCCACTTGCCATTGGGAGACCAGCTGGGACGAAAGTTGCCGGCCTTATTTCGTGTGAGGTTGCGCAGATGACGACTCGCAATATCGAGCAACCAGATGTTGGCGGTGCCGCCGTCTCGAGTCGAAACGAAGGCGAGAGTCCGTCCGTCCGGGGACAGGGAGCCTTGATCATCGAATGCCGGGTCATCGGTCAAGCGCTCCAATCCCGAGCCATTCGGGTGCACCCGAAAAATATCGGCCGAGCCGTAGCGTTCAGATGTGAATACGATCCAGGCGCCATCTGACGAAAATGAAGGGTTATAGTTCGAGCCCGAACCGGCGAGAAGTGGGCGCTCGCCGCTCCCATCGGCATTCGATAGATAAAGGCCAAACGAGTGATTGATGGCCTGCATCCATACGATCCGCTCTTTTGGAGTTGCAGGTGCGGCTGCCGGAGCCGCCAACAGTATGACACCCAGTATTGCAATGCTTCTCAAGGTCCAACGGGGTCCACGGGCCAGATGACAGCGTCGTAGACGACGGTGCCGACGGCAGCGCCCTGCGGCGGCCAGTCCGGCGTCCTGTCGAGCTCCACCTTCGCACCCCGGCTGCGCAGCAGGTCTGCGAGATCCTTGCGCGGGGCCTGTGCCAATTGCAGGAACGGCACGTAACCGCGCCCCATCGCGTAGTCGAGTGCAGTCAGTCCGTCTTCATCCTTCGCATTGACGTCGATGCCGAGGTCGACGAGCGCCGCCATCGCTTCTTTGTTGCCGGCCCGGGTGGCATAGTGAAGTGCCGAGCCGCCGCGCGTGCGCTGCAGGAAATGGCGCTTCGACATGAGATTCACATCCGCACCGCTGGCGGCCAACAGCCGGATGAGTTCGACCGTGGGATTGAGTCGCGGACCCTTGCCGTCTCTCTGTCCTTCCGAGCCGTCATCAATCGCCTCGCGCCGCGGCGCCGCGACCCCTGCGATGCGCGAATTCGGAAAGCCGGTGCCGCCGGTGCGCGCGGCGGTCGCAAGGATGATGGGGCCCTGGCCGTCGGAGGTGGCGAGCCGCGGATTGGCGCCGTGGGCCAGCAGCAGTTTCACGATCTCGATATCGCCGATGGCGCAGGCCGTGAGGAACGGGGTGGTGCCACGACCGGTGTCGGCGCCAAGGATCGTGCGCGCCACCGCGTGGTAGTAGAGCTGCTGGTTCGGATTCGCGCCGTGCTCCACGAGCATCCTCACCACTTCGCGGGGAGTGGTGCGGTCCGGCGCATCCTGGTCCAGCGGGTTGCCGTTGCCGCGCACGGTCAGGTTCACGATAGCCACGTTCAGCGGCCCCTGCCCGTAGATGTCCCACTGGTTGACATCGGCGCCCGCTTCGATCAGGCGCTTGGCGATGTCCCAAGTGCCGTTCATCAGAGCGATGGACAACGGCGGCATGCCGCCGGGATCGGGCAACGCCACATCGGCGCCGTGCTTCAGCAGGATCGGCACGCACTCACGGCAGTTTTCGCGCGCCGCATACATCAGCGGCGTGAAGCCGCCCGAGTCGAGCTGCTTGGCGCGACTCTCGGCCGTGACGACGCGACGGTAGTCGCGCACCGCCGAGCGCGCATTCACGTCTGCTCCTTTCGAAGCGAGGAACTGCACGAGCTCGGGATGGCGCCGGGCGGTCGCCCACATCAGCGGGGTCTGACCGCCGAAGCGCTCGCGCGGATCGACCTGGGCACCTGCATTCACGAGCAGTTTTGCAGCATCGAGATTGCCGCTGCGCGCCACCAGGTGCAGCACGGTTTCGCCATCCGGATTCACAGAGTTGGGATTTGCCCCGGCCTTGAGCAGCAGCCGAAGGAGCTCGGTGTCGCTCTCATCCGCAGCCAGCTGCATCGCATCGACGCCGTAGTGATTCATCACGTTGGGATCAGCACCCCCTGCGAGCAGGCGCTTCACTTCGGCGATGTTGCCTTCGAATACCGCCCACTGCAGCGGTGTGCTGCCATCCGGTCGCGATTCCGGGGCGTCCGCTCCGGCCGCGATGCCGGTCGACATCAGCAGAACTGCGGCCACAACGGCGGCTGCGAGCTTGCGTGTCAGACCCATGACCCCATTCCCTGATGCTCCCCATAAGTTGTCTGAGCGAATAATGCAGAGTAGCCAATGCCCTGCGCAAATTTGCCCGGTTCTGAATGAACTGCACTCAGGCCGCTACGAACAACCGGAATGAGATACCCAAGCGATGCGGGCGGACATAACGCCACACCCTTGCAACGTACCTAAGGTCACACCGTACAGTGGCTTTGGGAGTCTCAACAGTAAACGATATCAACAATGGACGAAGCGACTTCGGAATGGCTGACCGCGGCGCAGTGCGCGCTGCGCACCGGACTCACGGTGCGGGCACTTCGGGTATATGAGAACTACGGACTGATCACACCGGGGCGATCCGCAGCCGGGTGGCGCCGCTACGGCGCCCAGGAGCTGACCAAGCTCAATGAAATCGGTCTGCTCAAAGTCCTCGGATTGACACTGAATCAGATTCGCGATCTGACGCGGCGGCCATCGAGCCCGATGTTGCGTCAGCTTTTGGAGCTGCAATTGGACTCTTGGAAACATCGCCGCACCGAGGCCGAACGCGGCCAGAGTGTTGCCGAGGCCGCACTGCTGCAACTGCGGGCGGGCCGCTCATTGTCCGTGGAGTCGCTGTGCTCGCTTATTAGGAGTTTTGAAATGGCCACATCCACCGCCGAAGCCCCGATCCCAACTGTCGATGAAGAGGTCACGCCCGACGTCTCAACGCTGGATCGCTATGTAGGCTGCTACTTCCGCAACCGCGCACTGGGGGTGTCTACGATCACGCGTAGGGACACCACACTGTTGCTGGAGCCCACTGGTCAGCCGGTGCTGGAACTCGAGCAGACCGGCGAAGCTGATTTTGCCATCCCAAAGGTCGATCTTGTGCTGCACTTTGAACAGATCGACGAGGGTGCCGCGCAGCGGCTGGCGATCTGGCATCGTGGCATCGCGCTTCGATTGGCGAGAACGGACGCGGAAACCGCGAGGGCCATCAAGCAGACCATCGCAGACCGCATCCAGGGTCGCATTCCTGCGCCGGGCAGCCGGGAGGCATTGCGCGAAATGCTCGACACAGGCAGAGCGGGCAACCCCAACTTCGGCCAGATGAGTCCGGAGTGCGCGCAGGTCGTACGTGCGCAGATGCCGTATTGGCAAATTGTGGGTCAGTACCTTGGTGCGATCGAATCGATCGAGTTTCTGCGCGTCAGCAATCAGGGATGGGACATCTACAAAGTCCAGCATGAGAACGACCTTCATCAGTACCGTATCGCCATGGGCGATGACGGCAAGGTCTACGGCTTTAGCGAGGCCAGTGCTACTGCGGACCGGCGCGCCGTGGTGTAGTTCTCGTGCGGGGATTCCGTTCCCAGCCTGGCGGCGCTGGCGTGGCTCCCCGCGCAGTCCGTTTCCATAGCCTACGCTGCCGCGCGACTCACCGGTCGCTGAGTTGCCGCCATGCACAAAACGGCCGGGTGGCCGCGGACTTGCTTTGTCAACCGGGCGCGCGACATGCTAGGCAGGTGCAGGGGGGGAATACGATCATGAAATATGTGGTTTGGCTCATTCGACTTTGGTATGCGGCCTGGATGATTCCGGCCGGTCTCGAGCACTTCGTTCACATCTTCCCGCAGCCGGGGTACTACACCACCCGACCGCTGGCGCACGAGATGCTCTTTGCCCTCCTCGACAGCCATCTGTTTGACGTCGTCAAGGGCGTGGAGCTGCTCACCGGGATCGCTGTCCTTCTGGGGTTCTTCACCCCGCTCATGCTGCTCGTGTGCATGCCGGTCGCCTTCTGCGTGTTCTGGTGGGACGCGCCGCTTTCGACGTGGAACTATGGCAGTGTCTTGGCGGGCGGAAGGGTCCTGGCCAGCAACGTGCTCCTGTGCGTGGCTTTCATCGGCTGCTTTCGTGCGATGTTTCCGCTGCGCCCCACGAGCCCGACCCTGCGGCAGCTCGTGTTGGTTGGCCGCACGGTTTTCGGCGCCTGGATGCTCATCAGCGGCGCCAACTACTTCTTCTTCTCACTGTGGGCGCTGCCGACGGGCCACGAGCCGCTCGCCGTTGAACTCATGGGCGCTTTTGCGCACTCGGGTTTGTTGACCGTCGCCATTCTGATCGAACTGGTCACGGGGGCGCTGCTGCTCACCGGCGTCTTCGCGCCGGCGGCGCTGTGCGTGGTGATGCCGACTTCAACCTGTGCCGTCTACTGGGCGCTGCTCGAGCACCAGCCGCTGCCATTGCTGCTGGCGCTCCTCGCCTTTGCCCTCAACGGCCTGCTGATGCTCGCGTACCTCGATTACTACCGGGGAGCGTTGCAGCGTTGCGCATTGACGCTTGGCGAATCGGGGCAGGCCATGACCTGGGATAGCCTGTTCGTGCACTCCAAAGGCCGCACCCCGCGCGATCAGTTCATCGGCGCGCTGATTCCGCTCGCGATCGTGGTCTGGTGGTATGCGCGCGCGAATCCGACCGTGTACCCTCAGTGGAGTCTGTTGGTACTGCTGTTCCCCGCCATCGTGCTGCATGCCCGCAGACTGCACGACATGGGGCATAGCGGATGGCTGCTGATCGTCCCAGCGGTTCTGACGGCCGCCGCCATGATGATCTGGGACCATCGACTCGACCTGGGCACTCAGCTCAACATGGCCGTGCCGCTCGCCGCGCTCATCGTGTTCGTCGGACTTGCCCTCTGGGGCTGCATCGGCAAGGGAAAAACGCAGGCCAATGCCTTCGGGCCGCCGGCCATGGCATAGTCGCTCGGCGGCGATCGGTGCACATGTCAGGCCGGCTCGGTCCACTATTGGCGATTCACCTGTTGGTCGCGTGCATCACTGGATCGGTGGGGACGGCCTACGCCTCCTCGCCGCCGATTGAGCACGCCGACCAGCCGATGGCACGGACCGATGCCAATTCCCTCAAGGCGCATGAGCAACTCATGGCGAAGCGCACGCAGGGCAGGATCGATGTCTACTTCATGGGCGATTCGATCACCCGGCGCTGGGGAACCAGTGACCGGCAATACGCTGCTCTGCTCAGGAATTGGAACGAGAACTTCAAAGGCTGGAATGCAGCCGACTTTGGTTGGGGTGCGGACAAGACGCAGAATATGCTGTGGCGGCTGCAGCAGGGCGAACTCGACGGCGTGAATCCCAAGGTCATCGTGCTCATGGCCGGCACCAATAACATCGGCAACATGTCACCCACTGATGATACGGCCGCCCGCGCTGCCGAGACGGTCCGCGGCGTGGCGGCCGTGCTGACGCAGCTGCGCGCCCGCGCGCCGAATGCGACGATCGTGCTCATGGGTATCACGCCACGCAACGATAACCTTCAGGTCATGCCGATCGTCGAGGCAGCCAACCGGGGAATTGCAAAGTTGGCTGACGGCCACGGGATCCGGTACCTCAACATCAATCGGCAGCTGGCCGACCGGCACGGGGTGCTACAGCCAGGAATGACCAGTGACGGGCTGCATCTCACCGCAAAAGCCTACCAACTGTGGGCCGATGCCCTCAAGCCCACACTGCGCGAAAAGTTGGGCCCGAAGGCTCGCGACGACCTCGCTCCGCCGCCGTCCGGTGATCCCTCCGCGGTGAATTAGCCCGTTCGCCGCGATTACTGTCCGGATCCCTTGGGAGCGCCGGTCGGAGCGAGCGACCGGAAGCCAACCTCGAGGCCCTTTTGTGTCTTGAACCAAACGATGAAGCCACCGTCCTTTCCATCACGGCGCGGCGCAATCTGCAACTGAATGTGATCGCCCGGCTGCACCGCACCTCTGACGTATCCCGCGCGGTAAAAGTTACTGGCGCTGTGACCTTCGAAATCGACGTCGCGTGTGCCGTTTGTATCGGCGAGCGTGACCAGCGCGTGCGTATGCGGATTCATTACTTCAAATGACTTGACGGTGCCCTCGATTATCGTGGTCTTCGCAAAGTCAAAGGGCGCAGCGGAGTGGTGCGCCTGCGCCAAATGGCTGAAGGTCAATGCGGCGGCTGCGAGGACCATCAGTCCATAACCGGCAAGCCGTTGGATGTAGGATTTCATTTCTGCGTCTCCTCCCAGGCTTTGTAGACGTCACTCATTTTTGCGTCCGGCGGCTTACCGGCATGCAGCTGATCTCTGCGGGCTTTGATCAGATTCAGCCAGAACTCATCCGGACAGCGGTAGGTGAACAGATATCCATCGGGTACGAAAGCCAGCTTCTTGTCGACCGTGACGGGAGCGGTGTAGTACACCGGGTCCGTCATGCTCATCGAATAGCTCAGGACCTTGATGCCCCGGGGGTCGGCTCCAAGCGAGAATCTTTCCGTGATGTGCGCCTGATCGCTGTGGGGATGAGACTGGTCCTCACCATCAAGGAGATTATCCGTTTCCACCACCAACGTCTTGCCTTCCCAATGCCCCACGGAGTAGCCCTGCCGACTCGGAATCCGCTTCTCCTCGGGAACGCCCCGCTTGCCCAGGAAAACTCTGCGCGTCTCCCCTTCCACCTCGAAGATGATCGTCAGTTGATCGCCTTTCTGGATGAACTCAAGGGGATAGCCACCGGCCATCTCCATCATCATGGGCATCCCGTAGTCGACGCAGTAGGCACCCGGGTTGGCCTGCTCGGGACCCAGCAGCTGCTTGTATTCATCGTTGCGTCGCTTTCCCTCCGGCGTGAAGGGGAGAGGTGCCATGGAGCGACGGCCACCGCCGCCCGGAGGCGCCGTCCTTCCCGGTTCGACGTAGGTGCTCCAAACGCCCGTAAAGTCCGGCGGCGGCGTGGCGGCCCGGGAGGCAGTACACAGGACAGCGACGGTGAGACCAGCCAGTGTTGCGGCCCAAATGCTCGGCAATGGAAATTGCCGCGATCGACCTGTCATTGGCGTGCCTCCCCTGGTTGTCGTTAGGACCTGTAGGGTATCAAAAGGCGCGCTCGCCGCCTCGCCTGCCTTGAACTGATGCTGTCTTTTGGGGACTAGATCGTGGGCAATGACCGCGGGCGAGGTCCGCGCGGGAACGCCGCCTCAATCCGCGCCACTTCGGCAGCGCTGAGTGCAAGGTTCCCGGCCTGCGCGTTATCGACCACATGTTCAAGGGTCGATGCCTTCGGAATCGCCAATACCGATGGGTTTCTCAGCAGGAACCGCAGCGCAACCTGGCGTGCGGTCGCGCCATGTTGCTCCGCCACCTGCTGCAGCACTCGCCCGCCAGCCGATTTCGCAGCCGGAAAACCGGATTTGCTGCCGAACGGGCTGTATGCAACCACGGCAACGCCGCGGGAGGCACACCAGGGAATGACTGCATGCTCAATGGCCCTCTCTTCCAGATGGTAGAGGACCTGATTGCATGCCGGCGGATGTACGACAGAGATTTTGTAGACTTCTTCAAGATCTTCCACGTCGAAATTGCTGACACCCCATGACAGGATTTTTCCATCACGCAGCAGCTGTTCGAAGGCGCCGACCGTTTCGCTAAGAGGATGACTGCCGCGCCAGTGCAACAGATAGCAATCCAGCCGATCCGTGTTGAGCCTCGCGAGCGAGGCTTCGCAGGCCTGCACGACGCCTTTTCGCGATCCGTTCGAGGGCAATACCTTGGAAACCAGGAACACCTCCTCCCGGCGCCCTGTTATCGCTTTCGCGATCAGTCGCTCGGCCTTTCCGGACCCATACATCTCCGCGGTATCTATGTGGGTCAGACCCAAGTCGATCCCACGGCGCAGCGCCTCCACTGCCGTGGCGGCCGATCCATGTTCGATATCCCAGGTTCCTTGGCCTATCTCCGCTACGCGCCGTGAGCCGAATTGCCGTGATTCCATTTTCTGCCCTCAGCTATCAAGCTCCACTATAGCTTCGACATGGGACGCTTCTGATGCTCGACCTGCAACCCGTTCTGAACGGCAGCCGCATCGCGCTGCGGCCTCTTGAGCTGAGCGATTTCGACGCACTGGCCAGCGCCGCGGCCGATCCTCTGGCGTGGGCGCAGCACCCCGATCCAAGCCGCGGCACGCGTGCAGGATTTGCGCTCGCCTTCGAGGAGGCCCTGCGTTCCAAGGGCTGCCTGGTCGCGGTCGATAGCGAGCTGGAGACCGCCATCGGCTGGTCCCGATACCACACCTACTTACCGCTCGAGCGCGTGACGATCGGCCATACGTTTCTGGCGCGAAGCCACTGGGGCGGGGCTGCGAATGCAGAGATGAAACGCCTGATGCTGCGGCACGCCTTCACGGACGTTCCGGAGGTGCGCTTCACGGTCGCCGAGCGCAACCTGCGTTCGCGCCGTGCCGTGGAAAAACTGGGCGCCCAATTGGCAGGAACTGAGGACACGCCGCGTTGGGGCCAGCTGCACGTCATGTATCGCCTGACGCCCGAGCTGTGGCGCTCCGCAGCCGCGCCGGGGTATGGACCTGAACCTCCCATGGCCTGATGATGAGCAGAGGTGAAGACCCACATGCGTACCGGACTCTTAGTCATCCTGCTGGCGCTCAGCGCGGCCGCGGCATCGGGCACCCCCCTGCTGGAGCACGTACCACTGCAGTGGCGGCCGACCTCGGAGTTGCAGCTGGGGGCCAGAACGATGTCGGGCGCCTCGATCCGGTTCGAGACCTTTCAGGATGTCCGCGACAACAAAGCCGCCGTTGGCGAGAACCTCGAGGAGGACAGGCCGAAACCGGTTACCACATCCGAGGATGTCGGGGCATTCGTCAGTCGCCACATGCGCGAACTGTTTGACCAGGCCGGCCTCAAGACGACGGAGGGCGACGCCGACGTCACGATCCGGGGCGAGGTCAAACAATTCTTCGTGAGAGAGACGAATACCTATCGGTCAGAAGTCGCCGTCCACATCACCGTCGTGGGACGTGGTGGCAATACCCTGTGGAATGGAGTGGCGACCGGCGATGCGGCGCGGTTTGGGCGCTCGTACAAACTGGAGAATTACCAGGAGACGCTGTCCGATGCGATCGTCAATACCGTGAGTTCGATGCTGCAAAGCGCCGAGTTCCAGAACGCATTGTCCGGCCGTTGAGTGTCGGGGAGCTTGGCGCCCCTCGCCGTACGGCGAGGGGCGCCGCAACATCATCTCAGGAATGCGGCGCGCTCGAACCGCTCGCCGGGCGCGGTGCATTCGGGTCGGCGGCACCGCGGATCATGCCGCCATCATCATTGGCCTGCGGCCCGGGAATCGGCGTCAGCGTGTGTACCGCGCGGATCTTGCTGTCGATATAACGGAAGGTGTGGCTATCCGGCGCCTCGGCCCGTCCACCGAACCGGCAGAACACATTGATGACGCCCAGCTCTTCGTCGACCACGTAATCGCGATGGGTGATGTAGAGCACGCCCGCCGGCAGGCCAACCTCGCAACTCGCATGCGGATCGCCCTTGACGTTGGTATAGGCGCCGCCCTCGAGACGGGCGCAGGGCGTGCCCCAGGGGATGTCGGTAAACTTGTCGGCGAAGCCGTCCAGATAGGCATTCGCGCCGCGGATCATCTCCTTGGGCTCGGTCAGCTGATACTTGAACAGCGGCGACCAATCCTCCCTGGACGCGTACTTGAGGTAAGAGTTGGCATTGAACAGCCAGTCCCCCTTCTTGGTGACGAGGCTGTCGATGCGGATGACCTTGCCATTGTGCGCATAGAGCCGCGTGCCGATCACATAGGGCGTCGGGCCGGTCACGATGACTTCGGTGAAGGTCTTGCAGCGCTTGTCATCATGCAGGCTCATGGCATGGGCGACCTGCAGCGGCTTCGCCCACATGCCCGCAGCGGCATCCACGTCCTTGCCGTTCTCGAGATAATGCGCCTTGGGATCCAGCGGCAGCCCCGCAAGGCTGCCCTTCCCCTGGGCGTCGACATAGGCTGCGGTAAGCCGCTTCAGTTCATCGCGGGTGCAGCTGGGGTGATCCTGCAGAGGCGCATAGGGGCTGGGCGGCGGACCTGCGGCGCCTTGCTGTTGCGCAAGAACGGGCGCGGCGGCGCACCCCAGCAGCACGACCAAAAGTGTTTTCTTCAGCATGTCTTCCCCCTGAGTCTCGTGAATTTCCGGTGCGCAGGTCAGCGGACGTCCTGAATGTCCTCGGACATCGCCTGCTCATAAGTGGACCAACCCGACGGGGTACCGAAGGGCGCCTTCTGGAACATGGCCTCGACGCGGCGGATCTTGCCCTTCTCGATCTTGAAGAGCTCGCCGAGCTGCCACGTCCAGTTGATGTTGTGATGATCGAAGAACGCGAAGGCGAAGACGATGCCGCGCTCGCGGTCCACGGCGACGAAGCGGCGGTCGCGAATGCGGCTCACGACGCCCTTGAGGCTCTTCTCGAACTGCTCCTTGCAGCCCTGACGATTGGGCGCCGCGGCGTCCTGCGGGCCGGCCGTGATCATGCCGTTCTCATGGCGCAGACAATCCTCGGTGAACGGGTAGTAGCCCTTGCCGTCATTGGGAGCCATGCCGCTGAAATAGTAGTTGGCGGTGCGGATCAGGTCCGCGCGACTCATCCGCTCGGCCGGCGGAATCACCTCCGCAAAGATCGGATGCGGCGCACCCATCGCCTCGACCGCCTCGCCGGTCGGCGGGAAGCGCGGCGGCGCCGCCGCCGTGGCAGCGCCGAGCTGTACCTCGGGGCGAATCGAGAGCTGCTCGATCTCGGTGATCTTGCCCTTGCGGATCTTCAGGCGCAGCACGAGGCCGACGGTGGTGGGTTTGGCGGGCCCCTGCGTCGAGGCACGTCCGGCGATCTGCACGGTGCCGAAGAAGGCGACCTGCTGGGTCTCGATGTCCGGCACGTAGAATTTATAGCCGCCGATGCCGGTCATGTCGAACCACAGACCCTCGCCGCCCAGCGGCAGGTGAATGCCGTTCTCGGTGAACCTGGCCTCGCGCGCAAACAGCGCCGGATCGACGTTGTGCGCCTTCATGGCTTCGAGATAGTTGTTCACCCAGCCCTCGAGGCAGGCGCGCTGGCAGGGATTGGCCATCGGGTCGGGCGGGGCCGCCGCCGACTGCGCCGCGGCGGGGACGGTCATCGATGCGGCGGCAGCCAGCGAGGCGGCGATCAGCACTGACCGGACGAAGCTTTTCATGGCGCTCCTAGTGCGCATTGCGCAACCCGTCAAAGTAACCGTCGAGCACTTTCGCCTGGTCGAGCAGCGGATAGGGGCGGGCGCCCGGCGTGGCATCGAAGACCATCACGAGTTCGTTCTGCTCGGTGAAGGCGGGCCATTGCGGCAGCCCCTGGTCGTTGGGATCCCCGGTCTTCGCGAAATTCACATCATAGGAGCTGATCATGTCGGAGAGCGCGAGGTCCTGCTTGGCGGGCGTGCCTCTTGCTGCCAGTGTCTGGAAGTGGAAGCCCACATCGCTGCCATGACCCGAGCCTTCGGCCTGCGGCGGATGGTTGTTGTAGTAGTAGCTGAACACCTTGCCTTTGCCCTGCTTGGATTGCTCGCGCGCCCAGGTCCACATGTTCCAGCCGAACTGCGTATCGTTGCGCACGTGCCGCAGAGCGCTGACGGCTTCGGCAGCGGTGGTATGCGGGTAGACACCCAGTACGGCGTCGGCGTGCGCGCCGTATTGCTGCCGGATCTGCGTTTCGAAGTCGGCCGGCGTGACCGACTTGGGTCCGCCGAAGACGAGGGTTTCATCTGAGGTATGACCGAGGAGCACGGGCGTGTCGTTGAAGCGGCCCGCCTGGTAGAGGCTGTAGGGATCCTTCGGCAGAACATAGCCATCGGCCGCGGGCCGGAACGACAGACCCCCTCCGGTGGCCGCCTGGATGGTATCCGCACTGAGCTTGCGGGCTGCGGCGATGTTCGGCGCGCCGAGCTTGGACAGGAAGGCAGTGCCGGTGTCTTCGGCCAGCTTGAGCGACGGGATACTCAGCCCCGATGCGCCCAGCGCTGAAGTTTGCAAGGGGGCGAAAGAACTGCCGCTCATCGCAATGACGCGCTCGAACAGTCCCTTGGCCCGTGGGCTCGCGGCCAGAATGCTCACCGCCGAGGAGCCCGCCGAGTGGCCAAATATGGTCACCAATTTAGGGTCACCGCCAAAGGCCGCGATGTTCTTCTGCACCCACTGCAGCCCCGCGATCAGGTCCTCGATGCCATAGGCGCCCGAACCGTGGCCGCTCTCGCGACTCAGTTCCGGGTGCGCCAGAAAGCCATAGGGGCCGAGTCGATAGGCGAGACTGACGAACACGACGCCTTTGTGGGCATAGCCGGTTCCGTCATACAACGGGATGCTGGTGGAACCACCGACATAGCCGCCGCCGTGAATCCACACGATGACGGGTAGCTTGTCACGGGCCGCCCGGGCCGGTGTCCACACGTTCAGGTACAGGCAGTCTTCGCTCACCGGCGCAGTGTTGCCCTGCGAGTGCGGGGCCTGCATGCAGGCCGGCGCGAAGGCATCGGCCTGCTTCACACCCGACCAGGGTATGACGGGCGCCGGGGCCTTCCAGCGCAGCGCACCAACCGGCGGCGCCGCAAAGGGAATGCCCTTGAAAATCGAGATGCCGTCCTGGGCGGTCCCGCTGACTGCGCCCCCGGTGACCGTGGCCGCGGTAATCTCTGCATGCGCCGCTGACACACAGAATATGGCCAAGATCGCCAATGCAATGCTGCGCATAGGTTCCCCCCCTCGTTCATGCCCGCCGGGCTGTACCGGGTGCCGACACTTTAGCCGATCGGCGCAGCGAGGATATAGCGGCCCTGCCTGGCCGGCTTCTTTCTTTATACTCGCGAGATTGAGTATTTTTGCTCGGTATGCTGAGTAAGTCGTCATGCGCTATACCGTCGAACAACATGTCGCGCTGAGGCGTGTTTCGGAAATCGCAGCATCGCCCTGCGGAACCTGGCTCGCCGTCACAGTGCAACGTCTGGACCGCGATGGCGCCAAATATCTCAGCGACCTGTGGCGAGTACCCACCGATGGCGGTCCTGCGATCCAGCTGACACGTGGGGAGAGCAAGGATCACGCGCCCTGCTTTCGCCCGGACGGCGCGCTGGGCTTCCTCTCGAATCGCACCCCGAATGAGGTCAAGCCGGACGAGGACGCCGCGGAGCGCATGCAGATCTGGATCCTGCCGGCGCACGGCGGTGAGCCGCGGCAGCTGACCGATGAGGCCCTCGGCGTCAGTGCCTTCCGCTTCGCGAAGCGCGCCGCGCGCCTCGTGATGTTCGCGCCGGTGTTGGCGGGTATGGCGCAGGACAAGCAGCGCGAGAGCGCGGCGAAGCGCCGCAAGAACGGCCCCAGCGCCCGCCGGTTCCGCAGTCAGCCGGTGCGGCACTGGGACGCGTGGCTGCATCAGAACCCGGATCTTCCCTCACTGCATGTGATCGCCTGTGATGCCGAAGGGGGCTCGCGGATCGATCTGACCCCGGATGCGCGCGATGAGTTTGCGGTGGAGCCGGCACTGGATATTTCGGCGGATGGCGCCCGCGTGGTCGCGACGCGCGTCCGCATGGGAATAGACCGGGAGCAGGACTCGGCATTGCTCGTGATCGACATCGACACCGGCGGCAGCCGCGTGCTGGGCGCAGCCGACGGCGTCACCTTCGAGGCGCCGGCCTTTTCTCCCGATGGCACTCAGATTGCCGCCATCCGGTCGCATCGCAGCGCTGCGCGCGCGATTCAGCCACGCCTCGCCTTGATCGACATGCAAAACGGAGATTTGCGCAAGCTCGGCGAGGATTGGGATCGATGGCCGACCGCACCGCAGTGGAGCGCGGCAGGAAACGAGCTTTACTTCTGCGCCGACGATTGCGGTGAAACCCCGATATTCAGGCTCAAAACCGCAAACGGCGTGGTGCAGAGAGTCAATGCAGCCGGGGACCGGGGGGCATACCAACACCCGCAGGTGCTGCCCGATGGCCGCCTCGCCGCCATTCACTCGACCCTGCTGAGTGCGCCGGAGTGTTGCCTCTTCGAGCGCGAGGCACCGCATCCGCGCGTAGCGCTCGCGCGGCTGTCCGGCTTCGATGACGCGCACGAATGGGCGAAGGTGCAGGAGTTCAGCGTTCCCTCGACCGATGGCACGGGCATCCAGGGATTTCTGGTGCGCCCCACGCCGGCGCAGACGCAGAACCCGCAGCGGCTGCCGCTGGTGATGTTCATCCACGGTGGCCCGATGGGCGCGAACCACGATGGCTGGCACTGGCGCTGGAATGCGCTGCTGCTGGTCGCGCAGGGGTACGCGGTCGCGCTGCCCAATCCACGCGGCTCGACCGGCTTTGGCCAGGAGTTCATCCAGGGGATCTGGGGGAACGTCTGGGGCGACCAGTGCTTCAAGGATCTGATGTCTGTCACCGATGCGCTGTGCGCACGGCCCGATATCGATGCGGACCGTATGGTCGCGATGGGTGGATCCTTCGGCGGCTACATGACCAATTGGGTCGGCACCCAGACCGCGCGCTTCAAGGCGCTGATCACCCACGCGAGCATCGCCACGATGGCGCAGTTCACGGGCACCACGGACCATCCGGGCTGGTGGTACCTCGAGATGGGCGGTGAGAACCCCTATGCCGATCGAGACCACTTCGATCGCTACGCCCCGATCCGTTACGTGAAGAACTGGAAAAGCCCGGTGCTGATCATTCACGGTGAAAGGGACTACCGCTGCCCGATCAATGAGGCGCTGAACCTGTTCGAAGCGCTCCAGTTCCACGGCGTGCCCAGCGAGCTGCTGATCTTTCCGGACGAGAATCACTGGATACTCAAGCCGCGCAACGTCGTTGCGTGGTACGAGGCCGTCAGCGAGTTCATCGGGCGGCATCTGGCATCGGGCAGTGCTCCCGCATGAAAAGAGTGCTCATCACCGCCGGGGCCGCCGGCATCGGTTATGCGATCGCGCAGGCGTTTCATCACAGCGGCGCGCAGGTCTATATCTGTGACATCGACGCCGCCGCGTTGGAGCGGGCGGCCGGGGCACTGCCCGGACTGATTGCGCAGCGCTGCACGGTGGGCGATCGGGCGCAGGTCGCGACCATGGTCGCCGATGCCGTGCAACGCCTGGGGGGATTGGATGTCCTCGTCAATTGCGCGGGCATCGGCGGACCGACGAGGTCGGTGCGGGATCTTGATCCCGCCGACTGGGATGCGGTGGTCCGGATCAACCTGACCGGCACTTTCGACGTCACGCACGCTGCCATCCCGCACCTGATCCAATCGGATTGCGGCGTCATCATCAACCTGTCGTCGGCCGCGGGTCGCTTCGGCTATGCCAATCGCAGCGCCTATTCGGCCACTAAGTGGGCGCTGGCGGGTTTCACCAAGACCCTGTCCATGGAATTGGCCGAACATGGCATTCGCGTGAACGCCATTGCTCCGGGTGCGGTCGCCGGCGAACGCGCCGAACGTGTCTACCAGGCACGCGCCGAGGTCTCAGGTCGCTCGGTGGCAGAGGAAAAGAGCCTGGGGCTGGCCAACCAGTCATTGAAAGCACTGGTGGACCCCAAGGACATCGGCGCACTGGCGCTGTTCCTCGCCTCGGACGCCGGCAAATCGATTTCCGGTCAGATCCTACCGATCGACGGAGACATGCACCGGGCGTGAGACTTGCGCCAGCTTGACCACGGCGCGCAGCAACAGCGGCAGCACGATCAGATCATCGAAAATGCCGAGCGGCGGCAAGCCGAAATTGAGCGGATCAAAGGCGAAGAGCAGGATCGTGAGTACCGCCGGCAGCAGCCACCAGGGCCGGTCCGATCGGCGCAATGCCGCGACGATCCACCGCACATCGTGACTGACCAGCCGCCAAAGTCTCAGGAGCCGCATGATCCGGATTATGCGCTTTTCAAGCCCGCCGGGCGCGAGGGTTTGTAGGAATCCGCCTGCACCACAACCGGGACAGCAGGTAGTTCAAGGAACCCCGGTACCCTGCCGATAATGGGGGGCAGATGGACCACGATCTCGCCGCCATACGCGAATGGGCCCAGAACCGGCTGGATGCGCAGCAGGAGCCGCCGTGGGACAGCCATCGCTGCCAGCATCTCATCGCCCTGATCGACAACATGCTGGCCTCCGCGGAGCGCTCGGCTCGACCCCGGCGGCGCGGGAACGTCGTTTCCATCACCAGCCGGCGACGCCGAAACACCGCCGTGGGTTAGTCCTGCGGCAGATATGACACCGGACCCAGCAGGGTCATCTCGAACGGCTTGGAGTCCGGCGGCTCGTAACTCGGTACCACTTTCAGGTGCAATTCATTGCGGGCGAGCGTCGCGTGCGCGACGTTGTTGAACGGTCCGTGTTGTACGGCCGCGCCCGTGTCCTCATGAACGATATTGAAAGTGAGCGCCGTGCCGTCGATGACGAAGCCATCGAGTGGCGCCATGTTGTTGGGGTTCTCGCAGGGGCCACACACCATTCCGAGCAGCTGCGTGCCGACGCGCTGAATCATGAAGTACTGCTTGCCGGGGCCCGTACCCCACAGCCACAGCCCGGGAAGCTGCTCGGCCCGGATCACTTCGAGCACACCCGGCAGCACGTACGGCGGACGCGTATGCGGTGGCAAGGCGCCGGTCTCGGCTTCGTCATTGGTCACGGCCAGGACATTCGGCGAGGGCGGCGGCCGGTGCAATCTCTGGGTGATGGACGCCTGCGAACCTTCGTGTCCCCGCACGGTCAGCACCAGGTCCCGGTCCTGCAGCACGCCGCGTGCGTCATCGAGCACCACTTTGCCGTGGCTGTCCTGGTGACGGATCACGAAATGCACTCCGGCCGCGTCAATATGCCCATCGACGATGAACGACAGATTGCGCGGATCCGCGCAGTCGACGCAGTACGTTCCGGTCACGACATCGCCCCGCACGATGAGCATGTAGATCTGGTTGTGTCCGCCGGACTGCGCCACCCAGCCGCCGCGAAAGGCATTGGGTTCGACGGCCTGCACGATCCCGGGAAGCATCAGCACAGTGATCAGCGCGCCGAGAAGCTTTTTCATTTTTCCTTGCCCTTGTCGAAATTGAACAGATCATCGGGCCCATCGGGGTTCTTCATGCCCTGCTCATGGTACTGCTCCCAGATCTGTGCCCAGGGGCGGGCGAAGACATCCGGAATCGTGTATTCGAAGGTCTGTCCGGGGAGCTTCGGCGTCGCGACCCCTTTCACCGGGTAGGCAGCCGGGACGCATTCGAGGATCTCGAACGGGTCGCCCTGATTGAGGTTTCCGGCCCTGGTCCAGTTCTCCACGATCCGCACCGGATCCACCAGGGCCTCGTCGTCGTACAGAATCGCCTCATGGCGCAGGCCGATAAATCCGCCGCCGCCATCACGGCGCGGGGTGTAGATCTCGATGGTCTGCAGCTGGTGGCTGAACTCCGCGCCGCCGTGCGAAATCCAGCCTTCGATGTTCGCGGTCCAGGTGATCAGTGCCTCGCCGTCCCAGAAGCCCACGGTTTCGCCGAACCAGCGGGCGATGTCCGGCCCCAGGCGTGGCACCGCGCCCGTCTCGTTGAACTCGCGGCCGATCTGGATCTGCGTGATCAGGGTCTCGGCGGCGTTGCGCATGTCGAGCACCAGGTCGCGCGTGACCACGAGATTCATCGTGTGGCCGCCGTACTGCGCGAAGCGCCGCATGAAGCCCTCGGGCCAGCAATAGCCGCCGGGCCACTGCGGATCGTTGCTGGCATCGTGATACATCTGCTGCACGAAGCGCTGCTGGTATTTCGGCGTGAGCAGCGACAGATAGGTCGGGACCTGCAGGATCGCACCGTAGTACCAAGTGGACGTCTTGGCCTGTTCGCGAACATAGTGCCCGCTCCAGTCGGGCAGCGTGGCCTGCGTGTACAGCGTCGGGCCGCCGCGCGCGCGGGCCGCCTGGCGCAGCGCATCGAAATGCGCCTTCGCCGTACGGAACGGATAGGGACTGACGATCTGCGCGCGCGGATAGTCCCGGTCGCAGAATCCCCAGGCGGCCGTCCGCGGCGGATCATTGCCGATCAACGGCACTTCATAGGCGCCCCAGATCTGCTCGATGCCCACCGGCGAATTGCAGCGGTAGTAGCGCCGGTCCAGCCACAGGGCCCGGTCCTGGTAGAAGTCCTTGGTCGAGAAGATGTCGGTCGCCAGGGGCTTGATGCCGGTTGGCACCGCGCCGTCACGCGTCGCGAAAATCGGCGTGTTCCCGGGCGGTACTCCGGCGCTCGTGAACAGGCCCTTGCCCTCGGAACCCACGATGACCTGCGCGGGCAGGGGATCCGGCGCGCCGCGTCCCGTGCTTACCTGCGCCCGCGCCGGCGACAGGCACAGTGCGGCCGTGATCGTGGCCAAGCCGATGAGTCCCGGCACCGTCACTGCTGTCCTTTGAGACGATTGCGGTGCGCCGCCTGCTTCGCGCGGTTGCCGCAGATTTCCATACTGCACCAGCGACGCGAGTGGCCGCGCGTGTGATCCGCGAACAAGAGCGTGCAGGTCGGACCCTCGCACGCCTTGATGTGTTCGAAGTCTTCGTCGGTCACGAGTTTCGCCATCACCTCACCCAGCGGCTGCAGCAGCGACTCGGGTGATCGCCAGCGGCGCAGCGACCTGAATTCCAGCCCCGCAGCCTCGGCGTCCGGTCTGGCTGTCACTTTCGAGTACTTCTCATCGCGCTCGAGCAGCAGGTTCAACGGATCCAGTTCGCCCAGCACCGCCTCGCTCAGGCGGGTCCCCCGGTACTTCAGCACGAACGTCCGAAACCATTCGCGCAGATTGCGCGCCTGGCCGGCGACTTTGTCGAGTTCTCCCGGTATTGCCCGCTGGCGGATCTCATCCAGTGTGGGGCGCGGCACCAGCTGCGCCTGAGCAAGCCAGGCCAGAAGCCCCGCGCCGCCATCGATCCACTCCACCGGGACATCGACCGGGGTCGCGATCGAGTTCAGGAAATCGAGCGCGGGAGCGTCGGCAACGAATAGCGCGGGGACCTGGGGAGTCATGGATTCCTCGAAGAGCCCGACCATAACCAGCGTATTGGCACTTGACAAGTTATTGGTCCCTGAATAACCTCCAAGACAATGTTGAGGTGGTTACGCGTAACGCAACCAATGAGGTAGCGAAATGGCCCAGAAAGTGGCAACGGTGGCCTTGGTGCATGGCGCCTGGGCCGATGGCTCGAGCTGGAGCAAGGTCATCACAGCGCTTCATACCAAGGGCATCAAGGCGGTTACGGCTCCATTGCCGCTGACCTCGTTTGCGGATGACGTGTCGGCGCTGGATCGGGCCCTGGAGCGCATCGAGGGCCCGGTGGTGTTGGCGGGTCATGCCTATGCCGGCGCCGTGATCGGCGCGATCCGGAACGCGGCCGTGCAAGCCCTGGTGTATGTCGCGGCACTGGCCCCGGCCGAAGGCCAGACGGTGGCCGACGTTTTCTACATGAACCCCCCGCACCCGCAGGCACCCGGACTGGCGCCCGACGATCACGGCCTCATCTGGCTCCCGGATGAAGCCTTCCCCGCGGCCTTTGCGCCAAACGCCTCGGCCGAGGATCTCGCGGTGCTGCGGGCCGTGCAGCGACCGATCTCGCCGGCCTGCATCACCGTGCCGGTCGGCCGTCCGCTGTGGCGGGAGATCCCGAGCTGGTACCTGGTGGCCGAGCAGGACCGCATGATCGTCGCGCCGACCCAGCGCTTCATGGCCGAGCGCATGACGGCGCAGCTGCGCCCTCACCCGGTTGACCACACCCCCAGCATTACCGCGCCGGACGTTGTCGTCGGCGTACTCACCGAAGCCCTGCAAGGAGCGACACGATGAACGCGATCCAATACCGCACTGCCGATGTCGACGGATTCAAGGTGTTCTACCGGGAAGCCGGCGCTGCCCAGGCCCCGAAACTGCTGCTGCTACACGGCTTTCCGAGCGCCGGGCACATGTTCCGCGATCTGATTCCGCTGCTGGCGGATCGCTACCACCTCATCGCGCCGGACCTGCCGGGGTTCGGGCAGTCGGACATGCCGCCGCGGACGGGTTTCCAATACACCTTCGACAACATCGCCGGCGTCATCGACCGCTTCACCGAGGTCGTCGGCTTCGATCGCTTCGCGATCTATGTTTTCGACTACGGCGCGCCGACGGGCCTGCGCATCGCGGCCAAACATCCCGAACGCATCACCGCGATCATTTCTCAAAACGGCAACGCCTACGTGGAGGGACTGAGCGAGGGCTGGAATCCCATCCGGGCCTACTGGGAGGATGCGTCCGAAACGAATCGCACGGCACTGCGCGCCTTCCTGGCGCCCGCCAGCACCCGCTGGCAGTACACGCATGGGGTGGCGGATGAGACTGCGGTGTCCCCCGATGGCATCGCGCTCGACAATTACTACCTCGCGCGCCCCGGCGCCGACGAAGTACAGCTGGATCTGTTCGGCGACTACCAGAGCAACGTTGCACGGTATCCGGCCTTTCAGGCCTACTTGCGCCAGCATCAGCCGCGGCTGCTGGCGGTGTGGGGCAGGAATGACCCCTTCTTCCTGCCGCCCGGCGCCGAGGCCTTCAAACGCGATATTCCGCAGGCCCAGGTCAGGTTTTTTGACACCGGCCATTTCGCGCTGGAAACCCATGCGGTCCAGATTGCCGGAGCGATCAGGGAGTTTCTGTGAGGCAAGGCGTCGCCGTCGTGACGGGCGCCAGTCAGGGAATCGGCCGCTCCACGGCCATTAGACTGGCGAAGGATTTCTCATCGGTGGTGCTGGTCGCGCGCAACCGAATGAAACTCGAAGAAACCGCCACGGCGGTGGCAGCGGCAGGCGCCGACGCCCTGGTCCTCGACCTCGATCTGTCAGAACCGGATGCGGCGAGCAAAGTGGTCGAGCAGACGCTCGCCCGCTTCGGCCGCATCGATGCGCTGCTGAATATCGCCGGTGCCGTAGCGCAGATTGACCTGTTCGAGATGACCGATCAGCAGTGGGATGCCGGCCTGGCCCTGAAGCTACATGGCGCGCGGCGGCTGACCATCGAAGCGTGGCCGGCGCTCAAGACTTCACGGGGGGCCGTGGTGCTGATGTCCGGCAATTCCGCGGTGTTCCCCAAGGCGCCCTATGCGGCCGTCGGCACCATCAACGCCGCCATCATCGCGCTGGCCAAGGCATTCTCCGATCGCGGCATTGCCGATGGGGTCCAGGTGAACAGTGTGCTTCCCGGCGCAGTCATGACCGGCCGGCGGCAATCCTACCTCGAGCATTGGGCACCGCTGCACGCCATGACGGCGGCCGAGGCGAGCGAGAAATTCCCGAAGGAGGCCGGCATTGCCCGTTACGGCCAGCCGGAGGAAATTGCCGAGCTGATGGCGTTTCTCGTGTCACCCGGCGCGCGCTGGATGACCGGATCGACCCTGAGGATGGACGGCGGCGAGGTGAAATCGATCTGATTGCGGCCTGGCGCCGGTTGAACCGGCCAGGGCGGGCCCGGTACCTACGGGGGTGTGCAATCTGCTCCTGACGCATGGTTATTTCCTTTTCGAAGACGAAAAGGAGCTGCAGATCATGCGCCCCTATCCCACGCTCGGGCTTCTTTACCTGTCCGCCTACCTGCGCCGGGCGGGCTTCGAGGTCGACATCTTCGATTCGACCTTCGCCGAACGCGGCGCACTCTTCGCGCGCCTGGCCGCCGAGCGGGGCGTGCTCGGCATCTACACCAACCTCATGACCCGCCGAGCGGTACTCGACATCATCGAGGTCGCCAAGCGCCACGGCTGGATTGTCGTGCTGGGCGGCCCGGAGTCCGCCAACTATCCGCGCCAGTTCCTGACTCACGGCGCGGATGTGATCGTCACGGGCGAAGGCGAGACCACGATGGAGGAACTGCTGCCGGCGCTCGCCGCGCGGGGTCCGCATCGTCTGCACGGCATCGCGGGCTGCACGTTCCTGGACGAGCACGGCGTGATGCTGACGAACCCCGAACGAACCAAGATCGCGGACCTGGACTCGCTGCCCTGGCCGGACCGCGATCGCATCGACCAGGCGCGCTATGTCCGGGTGTGGCGCGAGAAGCATGGCATGGGCAGCGTCAACATGATCACGGCCCGCGGTTGCCCATACCGCTGCAACTGGTGTTCGCACGCCGTCTATGGCTATACCCACCGCCGCCGCAGTTTCCTGGATTGTGCCGCGGAGCTCGACCACATCATGCAGACCTGGCGCCCTGACCAGGTGTGGTATGCGGATGATGTCTTCACGATCAGCCATCCATGGCTGTTCGGTTATGCCAAGGAACTGAAGCGACGCGGGCTGCGCGTGCCGTTCGAGACCATTTCACGCGCCGACCGCATGCTGAAGGACGAGGTGCTCGAGACCCTCGCCGACATGGGCTGCTATCGCATCTGGATCGGCTCGGAGAGTGGCAGTCAGCGGATCCTGGATGCGATGGAGCGCGGCGTCACCGTCGAGGAGGTGACCTGGGCGGCAAAGGCGGCGAAACGCTATGGCATTCAGGTCGGCATGTTCCTCATGTGGGGATACAGCGGCGAACAGATCGAAGACATCGCCGCGACGGTCGACCTCGTGAAGCAGTGCCAGCCGGATGTCTACCTGACGACGGTGGCGTACCCCATCAAGAACACCAAGTTCTTTGACAAAGCGGCGCCCTCGGTCGTGCTGCAGAAGGAATGGGCGACGGCGACCGATCGGGACTATCAGATCCGGGGGCGCCATTCCCGCGCGTACTACAAACAGGCCGACGCCTGGCTGCGCAATGAAGTGGAGGCCGAGCGGATCGCGGCGCAGGATCCGACCGAGGCCACCCTCAAGCGGGCCGCCGCGCGCCTGGCGCGCGAGTCCATGCGGGGACTCGCCGCAGAAACGGAGGTTTAGCAGTGGCGAGGCCGGACCACGCGTTCGACGCGCTCGCGGAAGCGTATGACGGGCAGTTCACGCGCACCCGCATCGGCTCAGCCATGCGTGCGGCCGTCTGGGCGCGCTGTGCGGCGCGCTTCCGCCCCGGCTCTCGGATCCTGGAGATGAACTGCGGCACCGGTGAGGATGCCCGCTGGCTCGCCGGACAGGGCATGCAGGTGGTCGCGACGGACATTTCGGCGCGCATGATCGAAGTGTCGCGGCGCAAGCTGGCCTACCTGCCCGAAAATCAGGCGGTGCAGCTGCAGGTGCTGGCCTGGGAGCAACTGGAATCGCTGGCGGGCGATTCCTTTGACGGCATGCTGTCGAATTTCGGCGGCCTGAACTGCGTGGCCGATCTGCGCAGCGCCGCCGCGGATCTGGCCCGCAAACTCAAACCCGGTGCGATAGCGATATTGTGCATCATGGGGCCGCGGGTGCCCTGGGAGTGGCTCTGGTTCCTGGCACGTGGCCGCCCGGGAGCTGCGTTTCGCCGCCTGCGGCGCCGTGACTGGTCCGGCATCCCCATCCACTATCCCTCGATCGCCGCCACCGCGAAGGCGTTTACGCCGGGTTTTCGGCTGCTGCGCGCGGGCGCGATCGGCGCCCTGCTGCCACCCCCCTACACCGAATACACCCTGGCCCGCTTTCCGCGCCTCCTCGCCGCACTCGAGCGGCTGGAGCGGCGCTGGGAAGCCCGCTGGCCGTTGCCGCAACTGGCCGACCATTACCTGCTGGAGCTGGAGCGGGTTTGATGGGCACCGCGCACGAGGACCCGGACCTGCGACATCTGCAGCGCACCCCCGTCGGCGCGCAGTACGTCAGCCAGATCACCGCGCAGGAGTCCGACCGCCGCGCGCGCGCGGCCTACCGGGAACTCGTCCTGCGCACCGTCCCGGCCGGCGCGGCGCTGTTCGACTTCGGTGCCGGACCCGGCATCGATGCACGGTTTTTCGGCGAGCGCGGCTTCACGGTGGACGCCTACGACGTCGATCCACGAATGCGCAAGTTCTTCGCCGAGCATTGTGCGCAACTCATGGCGGGCGGGCGCGTGAGGCTCGACGGCCGCAGCTACGCGCACTTCCTGACCGGCACGACCCCTGAGCCCCGCCAGTGCGTCGATCTGGTCCTATCGAATTTCGCGCCCCTCAACCTGGTCGACGATCTGGGCGGGCTGTTTGAGAAGTTCCATGCACTCACGGCCCCGCAGGGCAAGGTCCTCGCGAGTGTATTGAATCCCTGTTTCATCGCCGAGCTGCGCTCCCGGTGGTGGTGGCGGGGTGCGCCACGCCTGTGGCGCGACGGGGAGCTGTTCCTGCCTGGACCGCAGGCCCCGCACTACCGGCGACTGCTGCGGCACTATCGCGCGGCGAGTGCGCCTCATTTTCAGCTCAGTCGTGTTTACGGCTGCGATCTGCGGCGTGGTGGTCGCCTGGCGCCGCTGCAACTTGCGGCGTGCCGCTACCTGTTCCTGCTGTTCGAACGCAGCGCCGGACCATGACGATCCTTCTGCCACAGGCGTGGAAGCGCCGGCTGCAGCCCCTGCCGCAGTGGCCGCCCATTGCACTGCGTGCGCCACAGCAGGGCGTTCAGGTGCGACTGGTAACGGTTCACGGCGAGTTCGACGTCACGCGCGCCGCAGTGGTCGCCTCGCTGCGGCCGCTGACGATTGGCGTGGGCCTGGACCCCGCACTGCTCCGGGCAATCGAAGGCGCGATCACCCCTGCGCTGCAATTCATCGATCTCGAGTCGGGACGCGCGGTCGGCGCGCTGGAATTGCGCCATGTGCGCAACTGGCTCGCGGCGCAGACTGCCATCGGGTTGTTCGAAGTTCAACGCGGCAGGCACAGTTGCGTGCGCTGGCCGCGGCGCCCGTTGAACCGCTGGCTGCAGAACCGCGTGCTGCGCCGGAACACCGATCCGAATAATTTCTTCATGGCGCCCGAAGCGGTGCAGCAGCAGATGATCTTTTACATCTGTCCGCGTCCGGTGGTGCTGGTATCCGTCGATGATGGCGACCACAGCAATCTGTTTCCGATGGACCTCATCGGCCCCGTCGCCGCGAATCGCTTCACGCTGGCGCTGCGCAGTACGAGCCCGTCGATAGCCACCATGAAAAGCGCGCGGCGGGTTGCCCTGTCGGATGTGCCGGCCCGCGATTTTGCGACCGCGTACAAGTTGGGCATTCATCACAAGAACGTGAAGGTGGACTGGGAACGGCTGCCGTTTGCGATCCAGCGCTCCCGGAATTTTTCCCTGCGCTGCCCGGCATCCGCACTGCGGGTCCGGGAACTCGAAATCCTCGATTTCGACACCATCGGCTCGCATGTCTTTTTCGTCGCGCAAATTGCCTCGGAGCAGGTGGCGAGCGAGGACACGCAGTTTTTCCACACCAGCGGGATCTACCAGCACTTCCGCTGCCGCATCGGGCACCCGTTGCCGGCGGTTCCGCGCCCGTGACCGAAGCGGAATACGCCGAAGTTGCCGCCGCCTGCGATCGGTTGTTGCGCGCCCCCGGCACCGATCTGGCGCGCCTCGCGATTCCGCTACTGCATCTGCTGAACGAGCACCCGAGCTGGCTCGCGCAGTACGCGCCGGTGCTCGTGCCGCTCGCCCGCACCACGCCTCACGATCGTCCCCGAACGGCGCTGCGACTGGCGCGCGGCCTCGTGAGATCGCTCGCGGCGCGGTCCGTGGCCCCGGCGCCGCACGGCCCCATCGATGTCATCATCGTCTCCCACCTGATCAGGCCGGAGCAGCTGCAGCGCGGGGATGACTTCTATTTTGGTGCCCTGCAGAGCCAGCTTGCGGCGCAGGGCACCACGTCACTGCTGGTGCTGATCAGCCATCTGCCGCAGGTGCGGATACTGCCTGATGCTTCGCCACGCTTTCCGCGCCTGATACTGTCCGAGACGGTGTCCGCAGCCACGGAACTTGGGATTTGGCGGCTGTCCGCCAGGGCCGGGCGTGCCCTGCGCCGCGAGGCCGCCGCACTCCAGGACGGCATCGACCGTCGGCTCGCCCTGCTCGCCAGCCGCCTGGCCTGTTCCGCCGCAACGCTTGGCAATCTGCGAATGTACGCCGCCATCGCAAGGCTCTGCCAAGCCGTGAATCCGAAGGTCGTCCTGACCACTTATGAAGGCACCGTCGCCGAAAGATTGATCTGGCTGGGCGCACGCACGGCGCGGCGCCGGCCACTGTGCGCGGGTTATCAGCACGCCATGGTGCTCAAGCGCGCCCACGCGATCCGGCGCAGCGTCGCGG
This sequence comes from Steroidobacteraceae bacterium, assembly GCA_035486855.1. Lineage (GTDB taxonomy): Bacteria > Pseudomonadota > Gammaproteobacteria > Steroidobacterales > Steroidobacteraceae > DAIDKA01. Next base: position 44,805 of record DATHMT010000057.1, on the reverse strand, counting down.
CTCCCGGACTCGACTGCGATCCGGATGCAGTTCTCACTCTCGGCAACCTGCCCCACGCGACACTCGCCGCCAGTGCGGGCCTGCAATCGGTCCGACTCATTGCCTACGGTTCGCATCGGCGCGCGGCCATGGCGATGCCGGCCGAATTGCGCAGGCGCCCCCGCTGCTGCCTCGTGATGCCCGATGCCAGCGAGCAGGAGTGCGTGAGATTGTTCGACTTCGCATTGCGCTGCGCGGCGCTTGATCCGACCCTCCGGTTCGCGTTGCGCCCGCATCCCATGGTCGACTGGGGCGCACTGCAGCGCCGGCACCCGCGCTGGCAGCGGCTGCCGGACAATGTGTCGCTGTCGGCAGGCGGGCCACCGGAGCAGGATTTTGCGCAGACGCGATACTGCCTCTACCGTGGTTCATCCGCCGCCCTGCACGCGGTGCGGGCCGGCATCAAGCCGTTCTATCTCGAGGTCCCGGGTGAGCTGGTGTTCGACTGCCTCTTCGAGCTGGACGAGTGGCGCGAGACGGTTGCTACGCCGCAGGAGCTGATCGATCGCATTGATGCCGCCGATTCGACCCTGGATGCGGTCACCGCGCGACGCGCCGCGAGTGTCTGTGAACGCTACGTCGCGCCGATCAGGTCCGCCGCGCTCAGCGAACTGCTCGCTTTGGCTCCTTCATGACATGGTCTGCAAGCGATCCGCGCCGACGTGCGGCACTCCCTCGCCAGCCAGCAGGCCCGCCACGTTGCGCACGACTTCGAGCGCCGCGGCTGCATAGTTGTCGGATGAACCCCCGGCGATGTGCGCCGTGAGGAATACATTGGGCAGCTCGCGCAGCGGATGCGAGCCGAGCAGCGGCTCGTCTTCGAATGAATCCAGGCACGCGAAGATATCGCCGCGTCGCAGCCGCGCCAGCAGGGCGTCGGGTTCGATGAGCGCGCCGCGCGCGACGTTGATGAGCACGGCGCCGGATCGCAGCTTCGCCAGTTCCGCCGCGCCCAGGCAATGACGGGTGCGTTCGGTGAGGCCGCGATGCAGTGAAACGATGTCGGCGGCCAGCACCTGGCTCAACGACGCCGGGAGGGCACCGCTGCCGCGGATGTCAGCCTCCGTCGCATGCTCGGAATACACCAGCACCTGGGCCTGCATGCGTCTTAGATGCCCGGCGAAGGCGCGGGCATTGGCGCCCCAGCCAACCAGTCCCACCGTAGCCCCCTGCAGATCGCGGGGCCGTCCGGCTTTGGGTGCGGAGCCATCGACGTACCTGGCAACCGCGCTGCAGCGGCTGCGCAAGAAGGGCTCGAGACCGACCCTGGCGATCGCGGGCCGGATGCGACGTGCGGTCCGTTTCAGGTGGCCCCGCAAGCCGGTCGGACGCGGCTCGGTGCCCCAGCCGCCGGCGCGCATGACGCCGTGCGACACAAAGGCACGACGACGGCCGAGGATCGCCAATCCGAGCGCGAATTCCGCCACGCTTTTCGCATAAGCCTCGCTGGCATTGACCAGGCGGACGCCGCGCGCCAGCAGGGCCTCGGGTTCGTGTCGCGCGAGCGACAGCGCCACGATGCCGACCACGGCCAGGCGCGGAAGCTTCTGCAGGATGTCGGCAGGCAGCGCGGCCGAGCCGCGGCCCAGAATGGCCGCGACGACATCGGGACGCGTGGCGGGGCTCGAGCGAACGTCTTCGATCGAGAGCAGCCGGTAGCGGGGCAACAAGTGGGTCAGCGCCGTGTGCATCTCAGCGGCCTGCACGACCAGAATCGAGTCGCCGGCCAATGCAGGTCGCGGGCGCGGCGCGGGGTCGGGCCCGGGCAGCTGGACGCGCCCGCTGAAACCCGCTTCGATCAGCTGCGCAACAAACATCGACGGCGCGATCGCCGCCAGGCTGTGTCGCGGTTCCTCGCCGTCCCGAACCGACTTGAGGAAGGCCGCGTGTTCTGCCGCAAATCCATCGCCTTGCAGCGGCAGCGCGCGCCGCGTCGTCGGTTGACCCTTCCTTTCGATCGTGAGGCCGGCTGCCGCGACCGTGCAGGTTTCGTCCGGCGCATGAAACACATACTCCTCACGGCGCGAACCGGAATTGTTGTTACAGAGAAAGACCCCCTGGGCGCCATCGCGCCAGGTCATCATGGCGGAAAAGGCGGCCGGCCGCGGTTGTTGTGTGTGCTGGGCCAGCAGCCGCTCGGGAAGGCCGCCCATCATGTCGAGCAGCGCGTCCAGGGCATGAATGCCGTTCGCGCCCAGCCAGGTGCGGGCCCCGAAGGCGGGTGAATTGCCGAATTCCGGCTTGTGAAAGACGGCCTCCGCAAACCGCCACCGCGCAGCGCCCGCCCGTTCACGAACGGCCGTCAAAGCCTGTGTGAAGCGTCTGTTGAGGCCGCCGACGGCAATGAGGCCTTTCGCGCCGGCGAGCGCCGCGAGTTCCAGGGTCTGCGCATAGCTGGGGGCCACGGGCTTCTCGACGAACAGATGCTTGCCACTCTGCAGCGCCAGCAGCCCGTATTCATAGTGCAACTGGGCGCTGGCAAAAATGTACACCGCATCAAGGTCCGGGCGCGCCAGCGTCGCGACCGCATCACCACTGATCTCCTGAAAACCGAATTTACGCCGCGCGGCTGCCGCGCGCTCCGGCTGGATGTCGCACACCACCGCCAGCGTGACCTCGCCGCGGTCGCGCAGTCGTGCGAGTTGCGGCAAATGCAGTGCAGCGGCGGCCGGACCGGCACCGATGACGAGGACGCGAAGGGGCTGGTTCAAGCTATGCCGGCCGCGGCGTCGGCCGCCGCTTCTCGAACGCCACGGCGCGGTAGCGCTCGCGCTCACCGCGCATCAGGCGGTTGTGGCGGTCGAACAGCACATCGAGCGCGAGGTCCTTCGGCTCAGCCTCGTAGACGACATCGAAGTCCGCGGCGACCGCGGTATCGCAAAAACGAAAGTTGGTGGTATGCAGTATCAGCAGCCCACCGGGTTTCAGGCAGCGCGCGAAATCGCCGATGATCCGATCGAAGCAGTCGAATTGCAGCACCGGATCACAGCTTTGCGCTGCCGAAGTCGTCAGGTCGCCATTGCACAGCACCGCCAGACAGAATATTGCATCATAAAAAGCGCTCGGCTCGCCTTCCGGGGTGGCAGCCACTTCGAAACTCACGCGGGTGGCATTCGCCATGCGCGCGCGGGCCACGCAACGCGCGATCTTGCGCGGGTTGACGTCGATGCCCTTGATGGCAGCCGCAGGGAAATACCGGCGCAGGCTGAAGACCTCATCGCCGCGGGAGCAGCCATACGACAGGATGCGCGTGTCGTGACGCGCTCCGATGCGCGCGGCTGCAAATCCAAACAGCCACGGATACCGGTCGGGCCGGGTGTAGTAGTAAGGCTGGAATTCGCCGGGCAGCGGCCGACGCACCTTGCGGTACAGCCAGTTGCCGACGTCCCAGCTCACATGGCGCAATGACTTCATGGGCCGGCCGCCAGAAGTTCGTGCAAGGCCTCGGCCCCCTGCTGCGGATGTCGCCCGCGGCGCAACTCGTAGCCGCCGAGCTCCTTCATGCTGGCGACGAACTGCCGCCAATGCGGCTGCGCCGCGGCGTAGGGTTGGGCCGCAAGCAGTCGCGCGCACACCTCGGCGCCGGAAAGCGGTCTGAGGAGCGCCCTGCGGCCGGTTCGAGGTGACAGAAACACCACGGTGCGAAGTCTCGGCGGCTTCGCGGCCAGCCGAAAATCCCGGCGGCGCAGATCAATCTCAAACTTCCTCATGCCGCTGCGGCGCCTGATCTGCGGGGATGCGCGCAGCACGCCGGCCTCCCGCCGTGGCAGCCAGCGCAACGTGTCGGCACAGACGTGCAGGAAATTGGCGACGCCGGTTGCGCGCAGACCGTTCGCGGTGACGAACACGGCATCCTCGGACACGAAATCCAGCTCTCGGCGCAGACAATGCAGGGCCAGGGTCGACTTGCCGGCACCGCTCGCGCCCACCAGCAGCGCGCCGCGGTCATGCAGACTGACGCAGGCGGCGTGCAGCGGCAGGAGCTGCTGCGCACGCGCTGCGAGCGTGAACACCGCGAATTCGATCAGCTCATAGCGCGCATGGTAGGGATCCCTGAGTGACTCGGGTGAGACGGCGACGAGCGCCGCGCCGTGCTCCGGCGACAGCGCGACGCAGCTCGACGACCCGCTCACCGCGCCCAGCAGTCCGGCTCCGCCCAGGAAACTCGGCTGCGGGGGTGCCCGACGCGGCGCCCGGCACGCAGCGGCGCCGGTCAGCGCCAGATGGACGTTGAAGATCGGCGGCTGCGCCGAAAACGCGTGGGCTGGAAGATCGGCATAGGCCCAGTGCACCAGCCGCAGCAGCTCGGCGCTGGCGCTCGCGAAATGAAAGCGCCCGCCGAGCAGTTGGCGCGATACCCGCCTCGGCGGCCGCGCGCGCTCCGCGAACGGATCGGGATGCGGGTCTGCGCTCACTACAGACCCGAGACCCGCGGGTCCCACAGGCGTATGAACCGTCGCGACGCATCCAGCTCCCAGGGCTGCCCGTAGCGGCGGAAGCGATAGCGCCAGGAAGCCAGTGCACTCAGCGCGGACTTGCCCCACGTGGGCGAGCGCACATCAGTGATGGTGGGGAAACGGCAGCCGAGTACCGTGGTGAAATCCTTGATTCGCCGCCGCAGCTGCGCAGAGATCCAGGGAGTGTTCGTATGGCACCAGTATTCGATCCACTCAGGCTCGGCCCAGCCCCGTGCCGTGGTCGGAAAGCGCAGCGGTTGTCCATCGGAGCCGCGCAGCCGGGCGACCGAGCGCTCGACATGGGGATTGCTGCTGCCCGGAGCGGGCGGCAGCGGTGCATAGATGTACAGCATGATCTCCGTGCGCGGATGCACCCGCTTGATCCGGCGGATGAACTCGAAGGTCCGCTCGGTTTCGCCCTGCGGGTCCTCGGGCGGGGCCAGCATGAACGACAGTTCCGGAATGACGCCGTTGCTGCGGCACTTTTCGACCACCTCCAGGGTCTGGTCGGTCTTGGTTCCCTTGCGGATGTCGTGCAACAGCCAGTTGCTCGGCGACTCCGCGCCGATATAGGCCATGCTCAGTCGACTCTTGCGGACCTGTGCCCAGCCCTGTGGCGAGAGATTTACCAGCGCATCCGAACGGGCGAAACACCACCAGGGGAGCTGAATGTCGGCGAGGACTTCGAGCAGTGGCAGCGTGTCCGCTTCGCGATCGAAGAAATTGTGATCGTAGAACTGGATGGAGTCGGCGCCCAACTCATCGCGCAGATAGAGCAGGTCCTGGCGCAGACGCTGCGCCGGCGGCAGCGCGGTGCGTCCGCGGAACATCGCGGCCACGCCGCAGAAGGTGCAGCGGAAACGGCAGCCGAGCGCCGCCTGATAACCCGTGGTGCGCTGCCCCAGGTAGGTCCGACCGAGATAACGGCGCGGATCCCCCAGGCGCTCGAATGGCAGTTCACGGGTTACACCCGCCGCCGAGAACGGCCGGTTGCGATTGTGGATGACCTGATCCTCTCCACGCCATGACAGTCCGGCGATGCCCGGCAGGCGATCCAGGCGCTGCGCGAACAGCGCATCGAGCAGCTCCACCAGGGTCTCCTCGCCCTGACCGCGGATGGCATAGTCGACGAAACCTTCGGCAAGACAGGCCGCGGCGCAGATGGTCGGAAAGTGCCCTCCCCAGATGATCGGCACTTGCGGAAAGCGCGCCCGAACGGCCTGTGACAGGGCGATCGCGGTGCGCAGCTGCGGGCCGCCCATGACGCTGACGCCGACCGCATCGATCGTTCCGGTTGCGAGTCTGTTCAGCGCGGTGGACACGAAATCCCGGTCGATGTTGCCGTCCAGAATGGTCGACCGGTAGCGACCCTCCAGGGCGGCCGACAGAGTGAGTGCGGCCAGCGGAAAGCGCGCGCTGCGGCGCGAGGTAATCGTCGGATTGACGAGCAGGACCTGCGCTAGGTTCGACACTGGTCCGCCCGCGCAATGAGATTCTGCCAGGAGCGGCCCAACTGCGCGCGCGCGGGCTCTGCCGCGGGAACGTCGCAGGCGGTGGACTGCAGCTTGACCTGCTCGTGCAACAGGTCGCGCACGACCCGATAGAAATCCGAGTCGTACGTGCCGCGGAACATCATCGCCAGATCGTTGCTGTCCTGCCAGTGAGTCTTGGTCCCCAACTGCTCCTTGACCCGCTCATAAAAGGCGGTGCCGGGCAGCGGATAGGAGACGCTGATGCCGATATCATCCGGGCAGGCGGTGTCGATGAGTTCACGGGTGGCGAGGATGTCCTCGAGCTGTTCGCCGATGTACCCAAGCTGGATGAAGAATCCGACACGGATACCCTGCGCCTTCAGACGCGCACGCGCGGTATGGATCTCGGCCACCTTCACGCCCTTGTTCATGGCATCCAGGACGCGCTGGCTGCCGCTTTCGGCGCCCAGCCACGCTTCCTGACATCCGGCGAGTCGCAGTGCCGCGGCCATGGCGGGAGTCATCAGATCGGCGCGCGTCTGAATGGTGAAAGGGATGCCGCCGCCGCCGGCGTGGAGCGTCGCCGCGAAAGCCTGCACCCAATCTGCGCGAAAGCCGAAGATGTCATCCGCAAACCACACATGGTCCGGCGCGAACTGCCGCTTGAGATGCAGCATCTCCGCGGCGACCGCATCCGGCTCGCGCTGCAGGTAGCGATTGCCCCAGATCGGCTTTGCGCACCAGGCGCAGCGGAACGAACAGCCGCGCGAGGACGCCATGTTGAGACTGAAATACCCGTGCGCGTCCTGCCACACCCGTCGATAGCGGTCGATATCGACGAGGTCCCATGCCGGAAGCTCGGGCTGGCCTTTGTCCGCAGTGCGCGCGGCTACCTCGATTCCGGCCACCAGCTCCGCCGCGTCAAGCGCGGGATTGGCGTCGAGGCGGCTCACCAGCTGCCGCAGCGCGTGGAGGCCTTCACCAGCCAGGACCGCGTCGGCGCCGGCGCTGCGATACGGCTCTGGCGCATCGGTGGCATCGGAGCCGGCGACCACGACCCGTACCCCGCGTTGCCGGGCGGCGCGAATCATGGTGCAGGCGGCGACGCGCATCGCGGACAGACACATCTTGCTCAGGAAGTTGAAATTGTCCTCGTAGATGACCAGCAGTTGTGGCGATTGCTGCTGCAGGCAGTGCTGGTATTCCTCCAGACCCCCTGCCAGCATCGCGTCGAACAGCGCCACCTCATGACCCGCACGCCGCAGCATCGCCGCCACCTGCAGTGTCGCCAGCGGTGGATACGGTTTCGCGCGCTGGAATTGCTTCGGATCGAAGCGCAGAAAATAGGAATGACAGACCAGCACCGACAGCATCGGAAAACCTTCACCAAACGGGGGCCACTTGATGAGTACCCCGTGATGGGCGGAAGGTTCAGCGCGGTGGCCGCTGCAGTGCCGCCTGTGCGATGTACAGCGGAGCCTGACGCCTGGGGCGGCGAAACAGCCAATGAAGCACGCGGCGCCACTGCGGCATGTGCGTCCAGGGACTGCTGAGCGCCCACAGCTCGGCGGCCGCGACTTTTCGTGTCGCGGCCTGCGTCGAATCCGGGAGGATGCGCTCGCGCAGATAGCGCACACGTTCCGTCAGGGTCGAACACCACGCCAGCCCCGGAAAGGCGGGAATTGATACCGAGGCATATGACACGCTCGAAAGGTTCGAACGTTGACACAGCCGGCGCAGCGGCCGTGGGCAAGCGCGTCGCGCTTCGGCCAACACCTGCGCAGGTATGAGCCCTGTTTGATAGCGATCGATCAATGCAAGCGGCGGATATACCCACCACCATCCCTTTGCTGCGCTCAGCGTGTTTGAGAGTTGTCCCCACTCCGCGGCAGTGGTGGCTGCGGCGAGCCGCGCAATATCGTGCAGATGCATCAGCCGCAGCGAGCGGTTGCACATGTTGCCGGCGGCATGCAGCAGCAGGTGCAGCATTAGCGCGCCGCGCGAAGGGTAGGGATTGAGACCCGCCGCGGCGTCGAGCGGGAAGATCTGCGCCGTGATGTCCACCGCCGTCACCGGCAGGCGTTCGGCGATCCGGGTATGCAGCTCTACCTTGATCGGGTAGTCCTCGTGCTCGCCGAACGGCGGGGCCGACGCGGCGGACTTCCAGGCGAGCGCCTGTGCGGACAACTGTTTCGGTTCAAAGATCCGATGCTTCCAGTTCGCTCCGGTTTCGACGAAGCCCAATGATGTCAAGGAGGCCGCCGCGCGCTCGACATCGGCCTCCTGCACCAGCAGATCGATATCCGCCATCGGGCGCTCGCCGGCCGAATATATGGCCAGGGCATGCAGCGCCGCCCCTTTGAGCGCGACCCCCGCAAGACCCTGCGCACGCGCGTGGCGGTCCATGTCATGTAGCACCACTGCGATGCGCCGATGTCGCAGCAAGGTCTGCTGGCGCTGCGTCTGCAGGAAATCCCGCCAATCTGTCGGCCCGGCCCAGCGCAGTCGGCCCGCGAGCAAGGCACTCACCCCGTGCATCACCGCCGCGCCGCGCGCCATGCGCCATTCGAAATCGGTCCAGTCGGGAGCCCGCGGTTGCGGCTCGGTCAGCTCGAGGGCAAAACGCTCGGTGGCCCGGACCAGGCTCGCGCCGATGATCTCCGGTGTCGGCAGCATCAGCGCCCCTTGCTCATCCTGAAGACGATGGCCACCGGGACTTCAAGCGCGCGAGCATCGAAGCGCTGGCCGGCGCGGATGTCCGCCGGGCACAGCCGCGGCTCGATCACCTGCTCGATGCAAAGTCCGGCCGCTTTGCTCGCGGCATGCCAGTCCGAATAGTGATGCGTCGCATAACGCACGGCGTAGCGCTGCTGGTCGTGGACGAAGCTTCGTTTCCAGCCCAGGGCGGCGCCGCCGGGATGAAAGTCGCTGCAGAGCAGGCTGCCGCCAGGCCCGAGCACGCGCGCAAGCTCGCGCAGGCCGGACCTGAGATCTTCGATATGACCCAAGGTCAGCGCGCACACGAGGACATCCGCCCAGCCATCGATCACGGGTACCTCAGTGAGGCTGCCTTGCATGACCTCGAGGCCCTCGGCTCTTGCCAATGCCAGCATTTCCGGCGAACGATCGACACCGATGGGCGCCGCGCCTCGCCGGCGCGCATGCAGCAGGTAACGACCGCTGCCGCAGCCCACGTCCAGCACGCGCGCGCCGATGAGCACGGGTGGCATCAGGGCGAGCATCGCGCGCTCTTCGGCCAGCATGAACGGGTTGTGGGAATGCGGTGGATAGTGCGCCGCCCACAGCGCGTAGCCCGCGACCGGATCAAGTTCCTGCGCATCGCTCATTGCACGGTCAGCCCCGGCTCATGAATCCAGGTGGCGGATCCATCGAGCCACAACGCATCGGTTCGACACAGCTTCGGCCGTCCATCGAGCGTGACGGCGGTGCACGGGATCGCGAGCGCTGCGAACCAGTCCTCGAAATCCGGGTCCGCGATCAAGGGCTCGCCATTGCGTACGACGGCGCGCAACTGCGCGCGCTGCAGGGCGCCGCGGCCGCGGAACGGGTCGGAAGTACGGTCACGGATGATGATGCGGTCATCACTGTGTGGCGCGCGCAGCAAGCGACGCGCATGTCCCGTCACCAGCTGCAGCAGCTCGCGGGACGAGAAGTCACTGTGGGCCGCCGCGACGGCGAGCTCGGCGAGCAGATCCCGCGAGCCGGTCAGGCGCGAGTCCGTGCCCAGTGCCAGGCGACCCGCATCGAAGAGCGCCCGCAGCCGATGCGGTGCGATCGTCCGCCCCAGCATCGACAGATTGCTGGACGGGCACCAGATCACCGCGGCCCCGGCACGCAGGATGTCGGCGATGTCATCATCATCCAGGCCGACGGCATGGATCAGCACGCTGTTGCCGGCGAGGCATTCGAGACGGCGCAGTTCGCGCAGCTCCGCGGCGGCAAGCTCATCGACTCCTTCGGCAAGGTGTATGAACCAGGGAACTGCGGCGGGTGCGGCACGAAAACTGGCGGCGACTTGCGGGCCGTAACGCCAATGCAGCGAGTGCGCCCAGGCGCACGGCCGGGAGACGTGCACCGGGAAGGTCCCGGATGCGAACAGATCATGTGCGGGATCGTGGTGCATGACGGTGGTGACGCCGCTCAGCGCATTCTTGAGCGCCCCGTGCCACAGACGCAGTTTGAGCGGAGTGGACAGCGCCGCCTGCACGGCCGCATCCTGGAAGTGATCCTGAAAGGCCGCGGCCCATTCGTAGCTGTTGCGAAACGGCGCCGACTGGGGCAGCGGCGGCACGCAGTTCTGGTGCAGGTGCTCGTGGGGGTTGACCAGCGCGGGCCACACCACATGATCCGGCAGGTCCTTCTCGAACGACGGTTCGGCGCGACTTGCGGCTGCCAGACACAGGTCGCGCACGACGACGCTGCCATCGTCCACGCAGGCGACGATTACATTGCGCAGGACCACCATTTCCGGTGAGTGCCCGGCACGCAGCGAAAGGTTCTACCGGCGCGGATCCAGGTACTTCGCCTCGAACATCACGAACACGCCAAAGCCCGGCTCCGGTTCGAAGAACCGCGAGTTCGCGTCGTTGACGATCACCGAGCCGACGTAGGCCTTGTTGAACATGTTCTCGATGCGCACGAATTCGCTGGTCTGCCAGCCGGTGCGCTGCTGTTCGAAACCGGTGCGCAGGTTCTGCGTCCAGTAACCACCGGCGTACCCGGTATTGCGGTCATCGCCGTAGATGCGGGAGCGCGCCAGGGTTTCGGCCGTGATGAAGAAGCCGGTTTGCGGGTAGCGCCAGGTGAAGCCCGCGTACAGGATGTTCTGCGGTATCGCGGGCAGGAAATTGCCGGCCGGGATGATCGTGGCCAGGCACGGGGTCCCGGCGCAGCCGGCATAGGCATCCGCGACCACGGCCTTGAGGTAGGAATAGGCGACTCGCGCCGCGAAGTTCCCCGGCAGATCCGCCGTCACACCCAGTTCTGCGCCTTCGCGCTGGGTCGCACCGATGTTCTCGTACACGGACCGGCCGCCGGAGCTCTGCAACACGCCCAGCTCATCGATCGTGCGAATGAAGAACAGCGCCGCGTCGGTCCGGAACATCCGACCGCGGCTCTTCACGCCGACCTCGTAGTCGCTGCTGTGCGCCGGCTGCAGTCCGAAGTTCATGCCCGGAAGGCTGCCGTTGATCGAACGGTACGCCAGTTCATTCAGGGTCGGCGTCTCGAATCCGCGGCCGAAGGAGACGTACGTGCTCAGACCGTTGGTGATGCTGTAGCTCAATCCGGCGACGGGATTGGTGGCCGAGTAGCGCGTGCCGCTCAGGGGCAGTGCGCCACTGACGGACAGATGGCTGTGATCGGTTATGTCCACGACGCTGTTGCGGATGCCGGCCGTGGCGTGCAGTTTTTGCGTCAGGTCCCACTGCGCCTGGAAATATTCATCGAGGTCATGCACCAGATTGGTCTCATAGCGCCGCAGCGCTCCTTCGACACCCAGGTCCGTGCCGCTGTAGCTGAGGTAGCCGCGGCGGTGCTCGTCCAGGTCATCGTAGCTGATGCCCGCCGTCGTCGTCAGCGTCGTGCCCCAGAGGTCGCGATGATCGCTGAAGTGCACATCGGTGCCCTCGTACTCGCGCGCCAGATCGATGACACCACCCGGGCTGGTCGGCGCGGCCTGGGTGCTCAGGGGAATGGACTGGAACTGGGTGGTCTGTCGATGGCCGCCGTATACCATCGCAACCAGCGTGTCGTTGTCGGTGAGCCGGCGTTCGTAGTTGAGACCCAACTGTTCCTGGGCCAGTGACTTGCGGGTATTGAACTGATCGGCGCCGGTGCCCGCCTGCATGGGATTAGCGGCCAGCTGCGCGCTGGTCAGCCCCAGCGGATCCTGCACGAAGGGGGTCTCGATGGCGTTGGCGATGAAGGTCAGCTGCGAGACCTCATCGAGCTTGAAGCGCACCTTGCCGTTGAGCAGATTGCGTTGTGCCTCGCTGTGATAGCGGTAGCCATCGGTCTGAAAATGCGAGACATCCATGATGTAGTTGACGGGACCCGTGTCGCCACCCACGTATGCGCCATAGCGCTGGGTGTTCAAGGACCCGTATTCGAGCGATGAGCCGAGCTCGAATCCCGGCGGCGCATCCTCGGTGAAGATCGCGATGACACCACCGGAGGAGTTGCCGTACAGCGCCGAGAACGGCCCGCGCAGCACTTCGATGTGATCCGCGGAACCCAGGTCAAATTGCGAGAACTGCCCCTGGCCATCGGGCATGGTGCCCGGAATGCCGTCCGAATACAGACGCACTCCGCGTACCCCGAAGCTCGAGCGCGCGCCGAAGCCGCGCGATGAGATCTGCAGGTCTTGCGCGTAGTTGTCGCGGCTCTGCACCGAGACGCCCGGCACGGTCTCCAGGGATTCCGACAGGTTCACCTGCGATTGACCGTCGTGGATCTCGGCCCTGCCGACGCGGTCCACGGACATCGGCAGCGTCAGGCTCTCGTGCGCGACGCGCGTCGCGGTGACGACCACGGCGTCCAACTTCTCATTATGGAAGAAACCCGGGGCATTGAAGGCTTCATCACAGCCGGGGACGCTCGGATCGCACGGTGGTGCAGGCTGGACGTCGGCGGCCCGTGCGGCCGGTCCGGCCGCCAGGGCGCACAACGCGATCAACATCCCTGTTCGCTGCCGGCTCATACGCGGAAATCCTGAAGAGCGGTCTTTATGGTTCTTGGTGCGCGCCAGAATGAGCACTCGGGCACATTGGCGCAATACAGATAAAAGCTAAAAAGCACGGTTTCGCTACAATGCCGGGGTGCAGCAGCATGCAGTCATGACTCCCGGGAAACAGAGCTCGCGCGCCGGCGGCCTATTTGTGATCTCAGCGCCCTCCGGGGCCGGCAAGACCTCGCTGGTGCAGGCCCTGCTGGCACGCAATCCGGCGCTCACCGTATCAGTGTCCCATACCACACGCCCGCGACGCGCCACCGAGGTGGAGGGGCGCGAGTATTGGTTCGTAACAACGGCGCAGTTTCAGGAGCTGCTGGCACGGGGCGAGTTTCTGGAGCACGCCCGGGTGTTTGACAACTTCTATGGCACCGGTCGGGCGACCGTCGAGGCGCTCCTCGCCACGGGCCGGGACGTGATTCTCGAAATCGACTGGCAGGGCGCACGGCAGGTCCGCCAGTCTGCTCCCGGCTGTACCACCATTTTCATCCTGCCGCCGTCGCGGGCCTCCCTGGAGCAGCGCCTGCGCAACCGACGGACCGATTCCGACGCGGTGATCGCGCGTCGTCTGCAGGACGCCGTCGGCGACATGTCGCATTACCGTGAGTTCGGTTACGTAGTGGTCAATGACGACTTCGACACGGCCTGCGAGCAGCTGGAGCGCATCCTGGCGGGCGCCGGTCAGGCGCTGGCCAGCGATCGCCCCGAACTCGGGCCCCTGCTGCAGGACCTGCTTGGCACACCGTGATGCCGGTCTGGCCAAAACAGCGCTCTTTGCCGTAGACTTCTGAACCTCTTCCGCCGCTCCGGCGGCCGTCACCAAAGTTAGCAGGATATGGCCCGAATCACCGTCGAAGACTGTCTCCAGAATGTCGATAACCTGTTCCAGCTGGTCCTGCTGGCCTCCCAGCGCGCCCGCCGCCTGGCCAATGGCGCCGAGCCCACCGTGGCCTGGGAAAACGACAAGCCCACGGTTGTTGCCCTGCGCGAAATCGCCGAAGGCTCGATCACGGCCGAAATGCTGCGCGAACCGGAGCCGCCGCCGGTCGAAGCCCCGATGCCCGATGCCGAATCGATGGCCTTCCGGGCCCCCCAATTCGGTCTTGGAGACTGACTCCGAGGCGTGACCTATGGACTATGCGTCTTCGCTCCTGGGACTGATCCCCGGTGCAAGGCGCGCCACACCGGGGCTGAAAGAACTGCTGGCCACGGTGGGCACCTACCTGCCGTCCGAGCAGGTCGAGCGCATCCGGGAGGCCGCCGAATTCGGCGCCTCGGCGCACAAGGGCCAGACGCGGCTGAGTGGTGAGCCCTATATCGCCCATCCGGTGGCCGCAGCGGCGATCCTCGCCGACCTGCATCTCGACACCGACACCATCATCGCGGCCATCCTCCATGACGTCATCGAGGACACGCCGACTCCGAAGGATCAGCTGGCGCAGCGCTTCGGCGCCGACGTAGCCGAAATCGTCGACGGCGTCACCAAGCTCGACCAGATCAAATTCAAGAGCCGCGAGGAAGCCCAGGCGGAGAGCTTCCGCAAGATGCTGCTGGCGATGGTGCGCGACCTGCGCGTGGTGCTGGTGAAGCTCGCGGACCGCACCCACAACATGCGCACCATCGAGGCCATGGCCGTCACGCGGCGGCGCGCCATCGCGCGCGAGACGCTGGAGATCTATGCGCCGATCGCCGAACGCCTCGGCCTGTATGACCTGAAGCTGGAGTTGGAGGATCTGGGATTCGCGGCGCTTTATCCGCAGCGCTACCGGGTGCTCGAGCGTGCGCTCAAGCGCGCCCGCGGCAACCAGAAGGAATTCCTGAAGAAGATCGAGCAGCAGCTGACCGCCGCCTTGATGAAGAACGAGATCGTCGGGCGGGTCGCGGCGCGCGAGAAGCACCTGTACAGCATCTACCGCAAGATGCAGCGCAAGCGCTCCACGCTCAATGAGATCGTCGACGTCTACGGCCTGCGGATCGTGGTCGACAAGGCCGACACCTGTTACCGCGCGCTCGGCGCCGTGCACAGTGTGTTCAAACCCATGCCGGGACGCTTCAAGGACTACATCGCGATTCCGCGCGTCAACGGCTACCAGTCGCTGCACACGACCCTGTTCGGTCCGAACGGCGTGCCCATCGAGGTTCAGATCCGCACCGAGGACATGAACAGCGTGGCGCAGTCCGGCATCGCGGCGCACTGGCGTTACAAGACCGGCGAGAGCATCGGCTCCTCGCAGCAGGAGCGCGCGCGCGAGTGGCTGTCGCGACTGGTCGAGCTGCAGGACGGTGGCAGCAGCTCCGAGGAGTTCCTGGAAAGCGTCAAGGTGGATCTGTTCCCGGACAAGGTGTACGTGTTCACGCCGAAGGGCGAGATCCTGCGCCTGCCCAGCGGCGGGACCGTGGTCGACTTCGCCTACTCGGTGCACACCGACATCGGCAATCGCTGCGTCGCCGCCAAGGTCGACCGCCGCCTGACGCCGCTGCGCACGGTGCTGCGCAACGGCCAGACGGTGGAGATCATCACGGCGAAGGGCGCGATGCCCAATCCATCGTGGGTCAACTTCGTGGTCACGGCCAAGGCGCGCAATGCCATCCGGCATTATCTGAAAGGGCTGCGCCGTTCGGAGGCTATCGCGCTGGGCAAGCGGCTGCTGAACCAGTCGCTGAGCGAGTTCCATCTGGCGCTCGAGGATGTGACCGAGACGCACATGCAGGCGGCGGTCGGCGAGTTCGGCATGAAGGACATCGACGAACTCTTCGAGCGCATCGGCATGGGCGAGCGCCTGGCGCCGCTGGTCGCGCGCCGGCTGTTGCCGGTGGTGCCGCAGGAGGAAGGGGGCGAGGTCGCGGCGCCCGGGGCCATGGCCATCGCCGGCACTGAGGGTCTCCTGGTCGCCTACGCGCGCTGCTGTTTTCCGATTCCGAACGATCCGGTCATCGCCTTCCTGTCGAGCGGGCGCGGCGTGGTCGTGCACCGCGAGACCTGCGTGAACGTCGAGGACTATCGCAAGCATCCGGAGAAGTGGCTGCCGGTGACCTGGCAGGCTACCCCCGATCGGGTCTTCAGCTCCCAGATCCGGGTCGACGTACCCAACCGCATGGGCATTCTCGCGGCCGTCGCCGCCTCCATCGCGTCGACCGAAACCAATATCGAACGGGTGTCGGTCGAGGAACGTGAGTCCGAGACCTCGGTGCTCGATTTTGAACTGCGGGTCCGCGATCGCGCGCAACTGGCGGTCGTGATCCGTACCATACGGCGCATGCCGGACATCCTGCGCGTCACACGCACGCTGGCAGCGCACTCACGCAAGTCGCCCGAGGAGAAATCTTGATGACCCGTTCAGTGATCCATACCGACAGCGCACCGAAGGCCATCGGCACCTACTCACAGGCGGTGCGCGTGGGCAAGACCGTATACGTCTCGGGACAGATCCCGATCGATCCGAAGACCCAGGAACTCGTGACCGGCGACATCGAGGCGGAGATCCGCCGTTCGTTCGACAATCTGCTGGCGATCGTGACGGCCGCCGATGCGACCTTCTCGCAGGTCGCGAAGGTCACGGTATTCCTCACGGACCTCGCCAATTTCGCCAAGGTCAACGAGATCATGGCGACCTATTTCCGCCAGCCCTATCCGGCACGCGCGGCCCTCGGAGTCTCGCAACTGCCGAAGGGCGCGCGCGTGGAAATCGAATGCATCGTCTGTCTTGATTGAGGCGGGCGAACAGCGACCGGTCACCACGCTGCGCGGCGTGGGCGCGGCCCTCGCCGAGCGCCTCGCCAGACTCGGTATCCGGCAGGTGCAGGACCTGCTGTTCTGGCTGCCGACGCGCTACGAGGATCGCACCCGGGTCGTGGCGCTCGGCGAGCTGCGGCCCGGTGCGCATGCCGTGGTCGAGGGCGAGGTGCAGCTCACCGAGGTCACCTATCGCCGACGCCGGCAGCTGCTGTGCCGGCTCAGCGACGGCACCGGCTTTCTGACGCTGCGGTTTTTCTACTTCACCGAGGCGCAGCACAAGGCCCTGACTCGCGGTCTGCGATTGCGCTGTTATGGCGAAGTGCGCCGGGGACCGACGGGCCTGGAGATCGTCCACCCCGAATACCGGCGCGTGAGCCAGGACCCGGAAGGCCTGGAGGAATCCCTGACACCGATGTATCCGGCCACCGAGGGCCTGACGCAACCGCGGCTGCGCATGCTCATCGGGCAGGCGCTCGGCGAGCCCGGCGGCAGGATTGCCGTCAGCGACTGGGTGCCCGGTCCGGTACAGCGCGAGCTGAAGCTGCCCGCCCTGCGCGAGGCGCTGGAGCTGTTGCACCGGCCGCCACGCGATCAGGATCACACCGAGCTGCTGACGGGACACCACCCGGCGCAGCGCCGGCTCGCTTTCGAGGAACTGCTTGCGCACCAGCTGAGCCTGCGCTTGCGCAAACTGCGCACCGCGGCCGACTCGGGTCTGCCGCTGCACGACGCCGCGGCACTCGAGCGCCGCCTGCTCGCGGCGCTGCCCTTCACACTCACCGCCGCCCAGACGCGCGTCTGCGGCGAAATCGACCGCGACCTGACGGGCCAGCACCCGATGCTGCGACTGCTGCAGGGAGACGTGGGCTGCGGCAAGACCGTGATCGCCGCCCTCGCCGCCGCGCGCGCCGTCGGCAGTGGCCAGCAGGTGGCACTGATGGCACCGACGGAACTGCTGGCCGAGCAGCACTGGCGCAATCTCAGTGGCTGGTTGCACCCACTCGAGGTGCCGGTCGCGCTCCTGACGGGGTCGCAGCCGGCACGCACGCGGCGCAGCGCCGAAGCCACAATTGCCGCAGGAGAGATTCAGATTGTGGTGGGAACACACGCATTGTTCCAAAAGGGAATCAATTTTTCGAACCTGGCTTTGATCATCGTGGATGAACAGCATCGCTTCGGCGTCCAGCAGCGCATGACTTTGCAGGAAAAGGGCCGCGCCGGGGGCCTCATGCCGCACCAGCTGATCATGACCGCCACCCCCATCCCGCGAACGCTCGCGATGACGGCCTACGCGGACCTCGACATTTCGGTGATCGATGAACTGCCGCCGGGGCGCACGCCGGTCGTGACGGTCGTCATGGCCGATCAGCGACGGCACGAGGTCGTGCAGCGCATCCTGCTGGCCTGTCGCGCGGGTCGCCAGGCCTACTGGGTCTGTCCTGTGATCGATGAGAACGAGGAGCTGCGGTATCAGGCCGCCGAGGAAACCGCGATTGCGCTGCGCGAGGCGCTGCCGGAGCTGACCGTGGAACTGGTGCACGGCCGTCAACCGCCCGCGCAGAAGGAGGCCACCATGGCGGCCTTCCAGGCCAACCGCATCCAGCTGCTGGTGGCCACCACGGTGATCGAAGTCGGCGTCGATGTACCCAATGCGACCCTCATGGTGATCGAGAACGCCGAGCGCATGGGGCTGGCGCAGCTGCACCAGCTGCGCGGCCGGGTCGGACGCGGCGCGGACGCCTCGATGTGCGTGCTGCTGTATCGCGCACCGCTGTCACCGCTGGCGCGCGCGCGGCTGCAGACCATCCGACAGACGACCGATGGATTCGAGATCGCGCGCCGCGATCTGGAACTGCGCGGACCCGGCGAACTGCTCGGCACACGGCAGACCGGCCTCGCGCAGCTGCGCGTGGCGGATCTCGCTCGCGATACGGATCTGCTGCCGGTGGTGCAGAAGACCGCCGAGCTGATGCTGCGCGATTATCCGGATAACATTACGCCGCTGACCGCACGCTGGATTGGTGAAGGTGAACGCTACGGAACCGTTGGCTGAAGAGCTCGCGTTGGAAACGCTGGAACGGCCGCCAAAAACAAAGGAGGCGCCTCTCCGCTATCGCCTCGGCCGCCGGCTCCACGAATACGCACGTCTGACCCGCCTCGATCGACCCATCGGCATCTGGCTGCTGCTGTGGCCGGTGCTGTGGGCGCTGTGGATCGCGGGTTCCGGGCGACCGGCCTCGAAGGTGCTGCTCGTGTTCGCGGCGGGTGTATTGGCGATGCGCGCCGCGGGCTGCGTCATCAATGATCTCGCCGATCGCAACATCGATCCGCGTATCCGCCGTACCCGGCAGCGGCCGCTGGCGGCGCGGCGGGTCACCCCTCACGAGGCCCTGCTGCTGTTCGTGCTGCTGTCCGCGGCGGCATTGTGGCTGGTGTTGCAACTCAACGCCCTGACCTTCCGACTCTCGCTGATCGGGGCCGCGCTCACCGTGAGCTACCCGTTCGTCAAACGCTTCTTTCCCCTGCCGCAGCTGTATCTGGGAGTTTCCTTCGGCGGCTGGGGAGTGCCGATGGTCTTCACCGCGCAGCTCGGCCAGATCCCGCGCATCGGCTGGGTGATCTTCATGGCCGCGGTGGTCTGGGCGGTGATCTACGACACCGAGTACGCGATGGTGGACCGCGAGGATGACCTGAAGATCGGTGTGCACTCCACGGCCATCACCTTCGCCGACATGGATCGGGCGATGATCGGTATTCTGCAGCTGCTGATGCTGGCGGCGCTGGCCCTGGTTGGGCACGACCTGCATTTCGGCAGCTGGTACTTCGGCGGGCTCATCGTGGCGGCCGCCACCTTCGTCTATCAGCAGTGGTTGATCCGCGCGCGCGACCCGCAGCGGTGCCTGCAGGCCTTTCTGAACAACAACTACACCGGCATGGCGATTTTCGTCGGGCTCATGCTGCAATACCTGTACGGTAGTTATTCTCAATAAATACATGATGTTGTGAGCCATCTGAGCCGCTGATCCGGCGGCCGATTGCGCGACTGTTATTTCTGTATATACTGTGCATACTCATATGCACAGCTTCATCACGATCTCCCACGCCGACCGGCGGCCCATGTATCTGCAGATCATCGAGCAGATTCGCCACCGGATCGCCGTCGGGGACTGGAAGGCGGGCGATGAGCTGCCGTCGATCCGGGCCCTCGCGGTGGCCACCCAGGTGAGCGTGATCACGGTGAAGCGGGCCTATCTCGAGCTCGAACGCGAGGGCGTGATCGTGACGCGGCAGGGTAAAGCCTCGTTCGTGGCGGAGAACGTGGACCTGGGCGGCCAGCTGCGCCGCGAGGAGCTGGATCAGCACCTCGCGGCGGCCGCGCAGATCGGGCGCGAACTCGCGCTGACGCCCGAGGAGCTGATCGAGCGGCTGCGCATGCGGATGACGGAAGGAAGAAAGAAATCATGACGGACCTGGCAATCGAAGTCGAGGGCGTCGCAAAGGCGTATCGCTTCTTCGCGCTCAGCGACGTGAAACTGACGCTGCCCTGCGGACAGATCATGGGCCTCGTCGGCCCGAATGGCGCCGGTAAGTCGACCCTCATCCGGATCCTGATGTCGCTGATACACCAGGACCAGGGACAGGTGCGTGTCCTCGGGCACTCGATGCCCGAGGAGCAAGTGGCGGCAAAGTGGCAGGTGGGCTACGTCTCCGACGACATGCGCCTCTACGGCTTCGGGACTCTCGGTTGGCACATGCGCTTCGTCGCCTCCATCTATCCCGGCTGGGATGCGCCGTACGCACAGACCCTGCTCAAGCGCTTCAACCTGCGCACCGAGCAGCAGATCCGGCATCTCTCCCACGGGGAGCGCGCGAAGGCGACACTGCTGCTGATGCTCGCGCGCCGACCGCGATTGCTGCTGCTCGATGAACCGACCACCGGCCTCGACCCCGTCGCACGCCACGAGCTGCTGGTCGAACTGATGGACGTGCTGCGCGATGAGCGTCGCGCCATTCTGTTCTCCTCGCACAACACGCAGGATGTGGAGCAGATCTCCGATCAGATCACCTTCATCGATCGCGGTCGCATCATCGATTCGAGCGACAAGGAATCTTTCATCGAGCGCTGGCGGCGTCTGAAGCTCGAGGTGCCCGCCGGTGTCACGCTGCCCGGCGTTGCCGGTGTCGTGGATCTCGATGTCAGCGGCCACCTCGCGACGGTGACGACCAACGCGCATTCGGATGAGCTGGAGCGCGCGTACGTGAATGCCGGTGCCACCCTGCACGAGGTGCAGCGGATGACACTCGAGGAGATTTTCGTCGCGAACGTCATGGCGAGCCGCAGGGAGCGTGCATCATGAGCCGATCGATCGTCACGCGGCTGATATTGAAGGATTTCTACCTTCAATGGCCGACCCTCACCGGCTCTCTGGTGCTCGGATTCGCGACGCTGGCACTGGCGCTGTTCGGTGGCGGCAGCCCAGTCACTTTCTACGTCGGCAGTGTCTCCTTCATCTGCGTGCTGATCCTGCTGAACGTGCTGCTCGTCGGCAGCATCGTCGCGCAGGAGAAGAAGGACCGGGTCATTCTGTTCGTACTGAGCCTGCCGGTCTCGACGACCCAGTATGCGCTCGCCAAGCTGGTCTCGAGCCTGCTCGCGTTTCTGATCCCGTTCTGCCTGCTGGGCGCGGCCGCAGTGCTGGTGATTGCCCTCACGCCGATTCCTCACGGCCTGATTCCGCTGACGCTGGCCGTGATGATGTATGTGTGCCTGTATTTCTGCATCTTCCTCACGGTCGCGCTCGCAGTGGATTCTGCGGGGTGGAACACCGTGGTGATCGTCTGCGGCAATGTGCTGCTCAACTTCCTGATCGCCTGGCTGCTGAATCGCCCGTCGGTTGCCCATGCTTCGAAAGCCGCGGCGGCGGTCTGGGCCCCGGAGATCCTCGCCACCCTGGCCGTTGAGACGCTGGGATGTCTGCTCGCCCTCGGTGCGGCCGTGGTGACCATTCTTCGCAAGAAAGACTTTCTATAAGGAACCGCCATGTCAAGCCATGAACGTCTGCATGCACTCGATGCCGTCCGCGCCTTCGCACTCCTCTCGGGGATCGTGCTGCACACAACGATGTCGTTCTTCCTGCCGATCCCCCCGCATGTCTCGCAGAGCGCGACGCTCAATGTCCTGTTTTTCCTGATCCACACCTGGCGCATGACGACCTTCTTCATCGTCGCCGGGCTGTTCGCGCGGCTGGTGATCGCGCGCCGCGGCACCCGCGGCTTCATCGCCGATCGCGCCCAGCGGATCCTCGTACCGCTGCTGGTTGGCTGGATCATTCTCGTGCCGCTCACCATCGGGGCACTGATCTGGGGGGTGACGCGCAGTGCGGATCCGACGACGGTGGCCGCCGTGACGCAGCCCACGGTGGTTCCGGCGGGCGCGTTCCCGCTGGCGCATCTGTGGTTCCTGTACTACTTGTGCATCTTCTACGTCGCCCTGCTCGCCGTCCGCGGCGCCGCCCTCAGGATCGATGCGGCGGGGCATTTGAGCATGCTGCTTGACCGCGGTACGCGCGCACTGCTGTGCAGCTATGCCGCACCGCTGCTGCTCGCGGCGCCGATTTTCGCAGTGCTCGGCTTTGACCAGCGGATCGCCGTGCTCGGTGGCATCCCCACACCCGACAGCAGCCTGGTCCCGCAAATGCCCGCGCTGGTGGGATTCGGCACGGCATTCGTGTTCGGCTGGCTGTTGCACCGCCAGCTCGATCTGCTCGACGAACTGCGCCAACGCTGGCTCGGGCACCTCGTCGCAGGCGTCGCGCTGAGCGTCGCGTGTCAAACGGTGCCCGGCATCAAACTCGGTCCCACGGCGACACCCCTCTATGCTGGCTGCTATCTGCTCTCCTCGTGGTACTGGAGCTTCGGCATCATCGGCGCCGCGCTGCGCTTCTGCGACGGCGAGAGTGCGGTGCGTCGCTATCTGGCGGATGCCTCGTACTGGCTGTATCTCGCGCATCTGCCGCTGGTGTTCTTCCTGGCGGCGGCGTTCGCGAAGCTGCCGTGGCACTGGGCCATCAAGTTTCCGCTGATCCTTGCGATCACGATGACCGTGCTGCTCGCGAGCTACCACTACCTCGTGCGCCCGACCTGGCTCGGCGAGATCCTCAATGGCCGCAGGTATCCGCGCGGCAAGCGCCGGGCCTCATTCGAAAGCCGCGCCCCGGAACCGGTGCCGATGCCGATGCCACTCGCGGCGCAGCCGCTCGCCGAGCTCATCGATGCGCGCAAGTCCTATGGCAAGAGCCAGGCGCTCGATGGCGTGGCAATCGAGGTGCGCCGGGGTGAGCTGCTGGCGCTGCTCGGACCGAATGGAGCCGGCAAATCGACGGCGATATCGCTGTGGCTCGGCCTGCTGCAGGCGGACGAAGGGCAAGTGCGCCTGATGGGACGCTCGCCGCTCGAAGTCGAAAGTCGCCGCGAGATCGGCGTGATGATGCAGGAGGTTGCCCTCGAACCGCTGCTGAGCGTCCGCGAACTCATCGAACTGGCTGCGAGCTACTATCCGCAGCCGCTTTCGATCGAGGCGACCCTGGAGCTGACCGGCACGAGGCCGCTCGCCGGCCAGCGCTACGCCAAACTGTCAGCGGGCCAGAAACGGCAGGCGCAGTTTGCGATGGCGGTCGTGGGACAGCCCAGACTGCTGTTCCTCGATGAGCCGACCGTTGGCCTCGACGTGCAGGCGCGCGAGCACATGTGGCGCGCGATCCGCCGGCTGATCAAAGACGGCTGCTCGGTGGTACTCACGACGCACTACCTGGAGGAGGCCGAGGCGCTGGCCGATCGGGTGGTCGTGCTGGCGAAGGGCAGGGTGATCGCATCGGGCAGCGTTGCGGAGGTTCGCTCGACGGTCAGCCGCAGCCACATCAGCTGTACCGGCGCCCTCAGCGCCGATGAGGTACGACTCTGGCCGGGCGTGATCGAAGCCATCCGGGAGGCACACAAGCTCGTCATCACCACGGCCGATGCCGAGTCGGTGGTTCGTCGGCTGCTCGCGGCTGATGCGAGTGTGCGCCAGCTGGAAGTGCGTCAGGCGGACCTCGCGGATGCCTTTACCGAGCTCACGAAACAAGCTGCTTAGGAGGATCTATGAACACGTTGGCAACAACCCTCGTGCCCGACGCGGCCGGCCCGCTGATGCCGCTGCGCCGGCTGCTGCGCGCATACCTGATTGAATCGCGGTTTCAGTTCATTCAGGCACTGCGCGCCCCGGCGTTCGCCTTTCCCTTTCTGCTGATGCCGGTGCCGCTTTACCTGTTCTTCGGCGTCCTCATGGCGGCGGGCTCCAAGGAAATCGCGGCCAACCCCGTGTTGATGAACTATTCGTTCTCGGGCTGGTGCTCCATGGCCGTCATGGGACCTGCGATCTTCGGCATCGGCATCGGCCTCGCGATGGACCGCGACGCCAACCTGCTGAAGCTCAAGCGGGCAATGCCGCTGCCACCGGGCTCGTACCTGATCGCGAAAATGCTCATGTCGCTGGCCTTCGCGGCGATCTCCGTGGGCCTCGTGACCATCGCCGCACTGGCCGCCGGCAAACTCACCCTGTCGCCGGGCGGACTGCTCGCGATGGACGCCGTGCTGATCCTCGGCGCCATCCCCTTCTGCGCCATCGGGCTCTTCATCGGCGCCTTCGCCAGCGCGAGCGCGGCGCCCGCTTACGCGAATCTGATCTATCTGCCCGGCATCTGGCTGTCGGGAATGTTTTTCCCGCTGCCGAAGTTCATGCAGCCCTGGTCCGTCATCTGGCCTGCCTTCCACCTGAACATGACGGCGCTCGCCGCGGGCGGCATGAAGGTGGGAGTGAGCCCAGTGATCACGAGTGCGGTGCTGGTGAGCATCTCGGTACTGTTCGGGGGCCTCGCGATACGGCGTCTGGCACGGACGGGGTGAGGTGTCAGCGCAGTCTGAGAGCTCTGCATCGCAGCGCCGCGACCACCACGGCCAGCAGTCCCGCCAGGACGATCGCCGTGCCGAACGGGGTGAGGAGCCAGTCGACGCCGACGGTGAACCAGGTGTCCAGCTGCCTCGACGCGAGGGAGGCGGCTGCTATCAGCCAGCGGGAGCCGAGGATCAGCGCAGCAACCCCCGCGGCCCACAGGCCTTGTCTGCGGTATTGCCGGGACCGGCGCGCCGCGGCAATGCGGCGCGCGGTGACTGCAACGAATGGATCGTGAGGCAATGATCCGCCTGGCTGCCGAAAATGGGCGAGCAGTTGCGGGTCCAGATCATCGGGCGATGTGTTCATCGATCGTTCTCCGCGTAGCCGGCGAGCAGGCAGCGCAGCTGCGTCGCACCGCGAGTGATATGGGATTTCACGGTCCCGGGCGGCATGCCCGTCAGCGCGACGATTTCAGGATGCGTCAGACCTTCCTCATAGGCGAGCACCACGCACAGGCGCGCGTCCGTCGACAGGCGGGCCAGGGCGGCATCCAGGTCCAGGCGCTTCTCAATTGCGCCCCCGGTGTCGACCGGTATTTCGGTGTCGACCTGCCCGCTGAGGAGCTTGCGACGCCGTACCTCCGCAAGCCAGGTCGTCACCATGATGCGCTTGAGCCAGCCGTCGAAGGCCGCGGCCGTTCGCAGTTGGTGCAGCGACTGCCAGGCCGTGATGAATACCAGCTGCGCGAGATCATCGCCCAGGCTCGGTTGTCGGCAAAGGTGGTACATGAACTTGCGCACACGCTCGTGCCGGCGTCGGATGAGTTCCGTAAAGGCGCTCTCATCGCCCGCGCAGGCCAGCGCCACGATCAGGGGATCGGCCGCCTGTCTGAGATCGGCGGCCGACGCGGTACCCTTCACCTTTGCGGTTGCGGCAGGATTCGCGAGCCGAGGATCAGTCCGAGGCCGATCAGCGCCACGATGCTCGCGGAGCCACAGCCGACCAACGCTCGGCTCCAGGGTTGGACGCCGGTCCACCCCAGGACGGTGAACTGAATGACGGTACCGGCCGCGATGAAAATCATCAGCAGACCGATGATTCGCATGGCGCGTGAACCACCGCCGGGCGGGGGAACCCGGTTGAACACGCTCGGCGCCGGTTCGAATACGGATTTGAGTTGCGCCTCGTTGACCTGACCCGTCTTCTCTACGATCTGTCGCAGGGTCTCGTGTTTGGTCTGTTCGCTGCGCCATCTGAAGAACATGGCGGCGATGACTACGAGTGCGAGGCTGATCCAGAATGCTGCAGCGCCCATCTTTGCTCCTTGGCGAGAATATTATTGTCCGCCTGCACCCTAAGATGCAGGCGGGGGCCAATTGGATGCAGCGGGTGAGGAGCCTTATGCGCTCGGCAGCTGATCTCCCGGCACCCAGAAGCCATGAATCTGGCCGGCGATCCGGTATGGCATTTTGACCGTGGCGATCGGACCGTCTTCCAGATGCTGGGTGTCCACCAGCACCAGGTCCGCCCGGCCCCCTTCACGCGGATGGGTGGCCACGCCAATCAGGTAGCCATCACCCTCGGCCGCGCCTTTGCGCCGCGGTACGAAGGTCATCTCGGCGAGGCTCGCCTCCTTGCCCAGCGAGAAGAACTTCGCGGTGCGGGTCATGTGATCGAACATCGCCCAGCGGCTGCCGACCGCCGGATCGCTGCTCAACAGGAATCCGTAGCGGTACGGCACGGTGTGATATCGATCATCCTGCCGTGACAGCGCGCCGGAGACGCCGTCATACATGTTCTCGATTTCGTAGGAGGTCGCCTTCTTGTTCGCGAGGTTGACGCTGTAGCGCATGACCCGGCCGGCGGCCTTCACCGGATCGAACTTCTCGTGCAGCTGCGGGAAGAACGGAAACTGGTTGGAATCAGCGCCATCGACGTCGAAGTAGACCTTCTCGCCTTCGTTCCAGCAGCCCATGGTGTGCGTGGCCATGTAGCCCGGGCCCTTGAACCAGCGCAGGTCCTTGCCATCGCCGCCGCGGCGAAAGATGCCGAGCCAGCTCGGGAGCGTCGAGTCCCAGGCGAAGTGCGGACCGGCGTTCTTGATGAGCTCCATGTTGGTGGCCATCGGGCTCACATACAGGATGATGTACTTCTGCGTCACCCCGAAGTCATGGATCATCCCCGCATAGGGCACCTTGACCCAGGCCGACCAGTTCACCGCGCCCTTCGGATCGGCCGAGAACACGAACACATCATCCGTGCCCAGCCCCTTGGCCTCGTAACCGAAGGCCACCAGTTCACCGGTGTGCGGATCGATCTTCGGATGCGCCGTGAAAGTCTTGCCCTGCAGCCCGCCGTTGAAGGTGTAGTAATCATCGACGGTCTCGAGGGTCAGCGGATTGAGCGCGACCGGCGGGCTGTCTTCCTTCATCGCCAGCAGGCGCTGGTGGTGATAGAAAATCTGCGTGTTCGCCGTGCCGCGGCTCAAGCCCGCGACGCTCGGATCATCGGTGGTCGGATTGCGGTACATGCCGAACAGCGAACGGCGGGCGGCGTGCTGCGCCTTCCAGCGCTGCGTGCGCACGTAGCGGCTGCGAAAGTCGACGTGCCCATCCTTGATGCGAAAGGCGCCGATCGTGCCCTCCCCATCGAAGGGGATGTCGTGCGCGTAAATTTCCGGCTTCGGGTATTGCGGATCGGGGCCCACCCGAAAGAAGATACCGTCGAGGTCCTTCGGCAAGGTGCCTTCGACTTCGCAGTCATAGAGGTCATTTTCGGACCGGTAGACCGCGCCCATGGCACTGCCGCCACCGCCGAAGCCGCTGCGGTCCTTCGGGAACTGGACTTCGGCTGCGGCGGTGCCCGGCAATACCAGGCCACCGACGGCGGCCGCCGCCCCCGCGCCGGCACCGGCCACGGCGCCCATGAAGCTGCGGCGACTGAAGGACACCGAGCTTGCAGAATCATCGTTGACGGGCGGCTTTGAGCTCATGTCGGTGATCCCTCGTTAAACGGCGGATGATGGTACTACTGGGATATCGAGGCGGCAAAACAATGCTCTTACGTCGCTCCTGCCTGATTCTGATTGCCGGCGCCGCCGCGGCTGCCCAGGCCGACAATGCCGCAAAGCGTTTCGATGGGAGCTGGGAGACGGTCGTGTCGTGCCCGAACTCCAACGGCGCCCTCGGCTACTCGTTCATGTTCCCGGCGGTGGTGAAGGACGGCGTCTTGCATGCCGAAAAAGGGGCGAAGGGGGAGCCGGGCTGGCTGCAGATCGACGGGCGCATCGGCGCCGATGGACACGCCAGTTTGTATGCCAGCGGGTTGGTGGGGGCGGCCGAGGCCGCCGTGGGCCACCGCCCGCCGGGTACTCAATATGGCTATCACATCGATACTGAATTCGGCGATAAGGCCGGCAAGGGTCACCGCGTCGAAGGCCGTCCCTGCACGGTCGAGTTTTCCAGGGACAATGGTCAATAATTGATCAATTGTCACCCGCAGGGGTAATCCTGAGTTGACAGCGCGAATCCCGGCCGGGAACATCCCGGACCCGGATCCAGCCAATTCTGCCGCTTTGGAAGTACCCATGAACAGCGCCCCTCGCCACGACTGGTCCGTTGCTGAAATCGAAGGCCTGTTCGCCCGGCCCTTCCTCGATCTGCTGCTCGACGCCCAGAGGGTCCATCGGCAGCATTTCGCTCCGAACACGGTCCAGATGAGCACGCTGCTGTCGATCAAGACCGGCGCCTGTCCCGAGGACTGCGCCTACTGTCCGCAAAGCATCCGCTACGACACCGGCCTGTCGCGCGAGGCACTGATGGAAGTGGCGGCCGTGAGGGACAGTGCCGAGCGTGCCAAGGCCGCCGGCGCCACCCGCTTCTGCATGGGCGCCGCCTACCGCTCGCCGAAGGCGCGTGACCTCGATGTGATCTGCGCCATGGTAAGTGAGGTCCGCGCGCTCGGCCTGGAGACCTGCGCGACCTTGGGCATGCTCGAGCCCGCCCAGGCGCAGCAGCTGAAGGCCGCGGGTCTGGACTTCTACAACCACAATCTGGACACCTCCGCAGAGTTCTACGGGGAAATCATCACCACCCGCACCTTTCAGGACCGGTTGGACACCTTGTCGGCGGTGCGCGATGCCGGTCTGAAGGTCTGCTGCGGCGGCATCGTCGGCATGGGTGAGTCCACCCGCGATCGTGCCTCGATGCTGGCGACGCTGGCCGGACTGCCGCAGCACCCCGAGAGCGTGCCCATCAACGAGCTGGTCCAGGTGCCGGGCACGCCGCTGCACGGTGCCGCCCCGGTCGATCCCTTCGATTTCATCCGCACGATCGCCGTGGCGCGCATCGTGCTGCCGCGCTCCCACGTGCGGCTGTCCGCCGGGCGCACCCAGATGAGCGATGAAATGCAGGCGCTGTGCTTCATGGCCGGCGCAAACTCGATTTTCTACGGCGAGAGGCTTTTGACCACCGGCAATCCGGATGTCGAGAAGGATCGCAGCCTGCTCGTGCGCCTGGGGCTCACGCCCGAAGCGCCCCCGCTGCTCGCGCCGGCCCAGGCGCACGCCGCCGCATGAAACGCGAAGCACTGCGGGCCGGCCTGGCGCAGCTCGCTGCGCGGCACCTGCAGCGTCGGCGGCGAACCGTCACCGCGATCGAATCCGACGCCGGACCTGCGGTCGTCGTCGACGGGCGGCGGTTGATCAATTTCTGCGGCAACGACTACCTCGGCCTGAACTCACATCCTGCCCTGACGACGGCGCTGACGCGAAGCGCCGCGATCGCCGGCGCGGGCAGCGGCGCCTCCCACCTCATCACCGGCCATGGTCTCGAACATGAGCGACTGGAAGCGGAGCTGGCACAATTCACCGGCCGCGCCCGGGCACTGCTGTTCTCGACCGGCTACATGGCCAATCTTGCGGCCATCACCTGCCTCGCGGAGCGAGATGGGCGCGTCGTCATGGACCGGCTCTGCCACGCCTCGCTGATCGATGCCGCGCGACTGTCCGGCGCGCAGCTGAAACGCTTTGCCCATGCGGATTACGTAGCGGCCGGTGTGATGTTCGAACGCGGGGGAACCGGCGCCGATCTGCTCGTGTCCGACGGGGTCTTCAGCATGGACGGAGATCTGGCACCCCTGCCGCAGCTGGCGCAACTCGCCGCCGCCAACGCTGCCTGTCTCATCGTCGATGACGCCCACGGCCTGGGGGTCATGGGCCCGACCGGCCGCGGTACGCTCGAGCACTTTCAGCTCGACAGCGCCGCCGTGCCGATCCTGGTGGGAACGCTCGGCAAGGCCTTCGGCTGCTTCGGTGCCTTCGTCGCGGGCGATGAGGATTACATCGAATGGCTGCTGCAGACGGCGCGCAGCTACATCTATACGACGGCGCTGCCCCAGCCGGTCGCCGCCGCCGCGCGCGCGGCGTTGCAGGTTGCGGTGAGTGAAGGTTGGCGCCGCGAACGGGTGCTGCAACTCGCCGCGCGGCTGCGGCGGGGCGCGACGGACGCCGGGATCACGTTGCTGCCGTCGATCTCGCCCATCCAACCGGTCGTGCTCGGTTCTTCGGCCCGGACCCTGGCAGTGAGTGAGCAGCTGTTTGCGGCCGGGTTCTGGGTGGCCGCGATCCGCGAGCCGACGGTACCGAAGGGCTCGGCGCGGCTGCGCATCACGCTGTGCGCGGCGCACAGCGAAGCGCAGGTCGACGCGCTCATCGAGGCACTCGTGCGGGCGCTGCGCGACACGTCAGATGCAGCCGCCTGATCCCTTCATCCTCGACCGGCGTGCGGTGCGCGCGGCCTTCGATCGCGCCAGTGCCACCTACGATGCGGCGGCGGTTCTGCAGTCGCGCGTGCGCGAGGAGCTGCTGTCACGGCTGGATCTGATCAAGGTCGCACCCGAGGTGGTCGTGGATCTGGGCTGCGGTACCGGGGACGGTACCCGGCGCCTGAAGGATCGCTACCGCGCGGCGCTCGTGATCGGGCTGGATCCCGCGCTCGGCATGCTGCGCGAAACTCGCCGTCGCAGCGGCTGGCTGCGCCCGCTGCGCACGGTGGGCGCCGATGTGATGCAGCTGCCGTTTCGCGACCGCTCGGTCAACCTGATGTTCAGCAACCTGATGCTGCAATGGTGTGACGATCTGGACGGCGCCCTGGGTGAGATTCGCCGCGTGCTGGTTCCGGACGGCTTTTTCGCCTTCACGACCTTTGGTCCGGATACCTTGCGCGAGCTGCGCGGCGCCTGGGCGGCGGCCGACGGCGGCAGTCATGTCAGCGGCTTTCGCGACATGCACGACATCGGCGATGCGCTCACGCGCGCCGGATTGTCGGAGCCGGTGATGGACGTTGAGCGGCTGACCATGGTCTATCCGAACGTCGCCGCCATCACCCGCGACCTGAAAGTCATTGGCGCGCACAACGCCACCGCGGCGCGCGCCCGCGGGCTCACCGGCAAGGGCCGCTGGCGCACCATGACCGAAGCCTACGAGACCCATCGGCATGAGGGCCAGCTGCCGGCCACCTATGAAGTGGTCTACGGCGCGGCCTGGGGTGCACGCGGTCGTCCCGGCGTGCCCGTCGTGCAGGGCGAGGTGCAGATCCCGGTCCACGCCATCCGCCGGCGCAATCCCTAGATGTCCGGCGCACTGTTCGTGACCGGCACCGACACCGCGGTGGGCAAGACGGTCATCGCGCGACTCATCGTGCGCTCGCTGGTGGCCACCGGTGTTCGCGTAGCGGTCATGAAACCCGTGGCTGCGGGCAGCATCGACACACCCGGCGGGCCACGCAACGAAGATGCCCTGGGTCTGATCGCCGACAGCAATGTCGTCATGCCCTACGCCACGGTGAATCCCTACTGCCTTGAGGCGCCGGTTTCACCGCATCTTGCGGCCCGCGATGCGAGCCTCACGATCGAGCTCGGCCACCTCAAGCGGCAGTTCGCAACGCTGAGCGCAGCCGCGGACTGCGTGATCGTCGAAGGCGCCGGCGGCTGGCTCGCCCCGCTCAACGATCACCAGTTCATCGCGGATCTGGCCGCAACATTCGCTGTGCCGGTGCTGCTGGTGGTGGGTCTGCGCCTCGGCTGCCTGAATCACGCGCTGCTTACCGCGGCGGCCATTCGACAGCGAGGCCTGGAATTGGCGGGCTGGATCGCCAATCGCATCGACCCGGGCTTCGCCCGCGTGCCGGACAACCTCGCGACCCTCGAAGCGCATTTGGGCATGCCGCCGCTGGCGCTGGTCGCGCACGATCCGGCGGCACTGACGACCGCGCGACTGCCCGCGGCCGCCGTCACCCTGATCGCGGCAGCCATGCGTAAGCGATTGACTTGAATAAATAATTTCACCCTGTAACATGCACTGCTCTGCCACGGAGCCCATGCGGTGGAGACAGCGCACGCCAGAATCGTGATTGCTCCCAACTGCTCGCTCAGCGTGCGGGGTGCGTTACTTTTTTTCCTCACCGCCTCAGCACCGTGTTTTGGCATCGCGGGCATCCTGACTTTCCTCGGGTTCTGGCCGGTCCTGCCCTTTGCCGGGCTGGAAATGCTGATTCTGGGTGCGGCCCTGCGCATCAGCCTGAGGCGTCGGCATCATCGGCAGACCATTGTCGTGTCCGAGTCGGACGTGGCCGTGCAGACGAGGCTCGGCAAGATCGAAAGCGAGGTTGTGTTTCCGCGGCACTGGGCACAGGTTAAACTGCGCCGCTCTACGTCGCGCCTGCATCCGAGCCGCCTGGTTATCGAATCGCATGGTCGACAGTGCGCAGTTGGTGACTTTCTGACCGACGAAGAAAGGCGCGGCCTCTACGGTAAGCTCAGCAAGCTGATCGGCCGTGTCAACGAGTCGCCGACTATAGGTTTTGCAGGTGAGGCTCGAGGTTTTTGATGGCCGCAGGCCCTGAGATACATATAAACATGATGCGCAAACTCCTTTCCCGGCTCGGCACTGCTGCGGCCCTGGCCTTCAGTCTGTCGGCTCATGCCGAGTCCGGCTGGGCCCAGCTGAACATGACGCCGGGCGTGACCGCGATGTCACGTCAGATCTATGGCCTGCACATGCTGATGTTCTGGCTGTGCGTGGGCATCGCGGTGGTGGTCTTCGGCGTGATGGCCTATTCGATTTTCGCCTTCCGCAAGTCCCGTGGCGCAGTGGCCGATACCTCGCTGGTTCACAGCACCACGGTCGAGATCATCTGGACCATCCTGCCGATCGCGATCCTGGTCGCCACCGCCGTCCCGGCCGCGACCACGCTGATCAAGACCGAGGATCTGCGCAATTCACAGCTGACCATCCGGGTGACGGGCTTCCAGTGGGGCTGGAACTACGAGTACCTCAACAACGGCGTGAATTTCTTCTCGCGCCTGGACCGTGAGAGCGATGCCGCCCGGCAACTGGGGTCGGGCATCGATGTGACGACGGTTCCGCACTACCTGCTGAACGTCGACAAACCGCTGGTGGTGCCCACGGGCGTCAAGGTGCGCCTGCTGGTCACGGCGAACGACGTGATTCACTCCTGGTGGGTGCCGGCCTTCGGCGTCAAGAAGGACGCCATCCCGGGCTTCGTCAATGAGACCTGGTTCAACATCGACGCCGACAAGCCCGGTCTGTATCGCGGCAACTGCGCGGAACTGTGCGGACGAGACCATGGCTTCATGCCCATCGTGGTCGATGCCCGCAGCAAGGAAGATTTCGAGACCTGGCTGAAGGCCAAACAGCTCGAGCAGCATCCGCCGGCGCCCGCCGACGCCTCGGCTCCATCGTCTGCGCCCGCCGCGGCCGCCAAGTAATAGATAGAGATACGCACATGGCTTACAACGATCACGCTGCCACCGACCACGACCACGACGCGCACGATCACAAGCCGCATGGCTGGCGCCGCTGGGTATACGCGACCAATCACAAGGACATCGGCACGATGTACCTGGTGTTCGCCGGCATCAGCTTCTTCATCGGCGGCAGCATGGCGATGCTCATCCGCCTGGAGCTGTTCAAGCCCGGCATGCAGTTCCTGGATCCGCAGTTCTTCAACAGCATGACCACGATGCATGCGCTGGAGATGATCTTCGGCGCCGTGATGCCCGCCTGGACGGGGCTCGCGAACTGGATGATCCCGATGCAGGTCGGCGCGCCCGACATGGCACTGCCGCGGCTGAACAATTTCAGCTTCTGGATCCTGCCCTTCGCCTTCACGCTGCTCCTGGCGACGCTGTTCGTGCCCGGCGGCGGACCGGCGGGCGGCTGGACCATGTATCCGCCGCTGATGCTGCAGGGTGGCGCGGGATTCCCGATGACGATCTTCGCGATCCACATGATGGGTATTTCCTCCATCCTGGGCGCGATCAACGTCGTCGTGACCATCATGAACCTGCGCGCGCCCGGCATGACGCTGCTGCGCATGCCGCTGTTCGTGTGGACCTGGCTGATCACCGCCTACCTGCTGATCGCCGTGATGCCGGTGCTCGCGGGCGCCGTCACGATGCTGCTCACCGACCATTTCTTCGGCACCACCTTCTTCACCGCGGCCGGCGGTGGCGATCCGGTGATGTTCCAGCACATCTTCTGGTTCTTCGGGCACCCCGAGGTGTACATCCTGATTCTGCCGGCCTTCGGCATCGTCTCGGAAATCATCCCGACCTTCTCGCGCAAGCCGCTGTTCGGCTACGAGGCCATGGTGTACGCCACCGCCTCCATCGCCTTCCTGTCCTTCATCGTGTGGGCCCACCACATGTTCACGGTGGGCATGCCGCTGGCCGGGCAGCTGTTCTTCATGCTCTCGACCATGCTGATCGCGATCCCGACCGGCGTGAAGGTCTTCAACTGGACGGCGACCATGTACCGGGGCTCGCTCAGCTTCGAGCCGCCGATGCTGTTCGCCCTGTCGTTCCTGTTCCTGTTCACCATCGGCGGTCTGTCCGGACTGATGCTGGCCATCGTGCCGGCGGACTACCAGTACCAGGACACCTACTTCGTGGTGGCGCACTTCCACTACGTGCTGGTGCCCGGCGCGATCTTCGCGATCATGGGCGGCGTCTATTACTGGCTGCCGAAGTGGACCGGCAACATGTATGACCAGACGCTCGCCAAGTGGCACTTCTGGCTGTCGACCATCTTCGTGAACGTGCTGTTCTTCCCGCAGCATTTCCTGGGTCTCGCCGGCATGCCGCGCCGCATTCCGGATTACGCCGTGCAATTCACCGACTGGAATCAGGTCTCCTCGATCGGCGGCTTCGCCTTCGGTCTGTCGCAGTTTCTGTTCCCCTACATCATCTGGAAGTGCGTACGCGGCGGACAGCGCATCGGCAACCGTGCCTGGGAAGGCGCGCATGGTCTGGAGTGGGAGCTGCCCTCGCCGCCGCCGTTCCATTCCTGGACGGATCCGCCGTCTGATGCCCTGATCCAGCGCGGCGCCGCGCATTGATGTCCGCCGCGACACCCGCCGTGTCTGACAGCCGTCAACGCCAGCGTGGCGTGCGTCGTACCGCGTGGCTGCTGGGCATCGTGGCGGCGATCTTCTACTTCGGCTTCATCGTCATGATGGTCTGGCGTGCCACGCGATGAAGCTCGAACGCGAAGCACGCGGCAAGACCAACCGCTCGCTGACCGCGAAGCTGCTGATCTTCGCCCTCGGCAGCTTTGGTTTCGGGTTCGCGCTGGTGCCGCTGTACAACGTGCTGTGCGCGGTCACCGGCCAGGGGGACCAGTCCTCGCTGGCGCGTGCCGCCACCGTCACCGAACACCCGGACCTGAACCGCTGGGTGACCGTCGATTTCCTGACGGATGTGCCGGCGAACGGCAACTGGGTCTTTCACCCGATGGTGAAGACCATGCAGGTGCATCCCGGGCAGCTGTATTCAGCGCAATTCTATGCGCACAACCTCATGGGTCATGACACCGTGGCCCAGGCGGTACCGGACATCTCGCCCTCGAAGGCGGTGGCCTGGTTTCGCAAGACCGAGTGTTTCTGTTTTTCCCCGCAACACTTCAACGTCAACCAGGAACGGGTGATGCCCGTGCGGTTCTTCGTTGATCCCGCGTTGCCCAGGTACATTGACCGTGTGACGCTGACGTACACGTTCTACGATTCCACGACCATGATTAAACCCGAGAAATGACCATGTCACAGGCTCACGCCCCGGACACCAGCCACTACTACGTCCCGCATGCCAGCCTCTGGCCCATCGTCGGCTCCATTTCGCTGTTCACGATCATGCTGGGCACCGTGACGTACTTCAACGACTGGGCCGGCCCCTGGGCGCTGATTCCGGGATTCACGTTGATCGCCTGCACCTTCTTCGGCTGGTTCTACTCGGTCATCGGCGAGAACCAGCAGGGGGTGTTCAACAATCAGGTGGATCGCTCGTTCCGCATGGGCATGATGTGGTTCATCTTCTCCGAGGTGATGTTCTTCGCCGCCTTCTTCGGCGCGCTGTTCTATGCCCGGGTGCTGTCCACGGCCTGGCTCGGCGGCCGCTCGGTGCACATCTTCACGAACATCCTGCTGTGGCCTCATTACGACGGGACCTGGCCGACCAATGGCCCGGGGCATGTCGGCGGCAAGGCCGACGGCACTTTCGAAACCGTTCCGGCGTTCAGTCTGCCGGCCATCAACACGCTGATCCTGTTGACCAGCGGCGTGACCGTCACCATCGCCCATCACGCGCTGCGCTCGGGCAAGCGCGGCGTGCTCGCGATATTCCTGGCGCTCACCTTCATCCTGGGATTCAGCTTCGTGGGCCTGCAGGCCCACGAATACGGCGAGGCCTATCGTGAACTCGGTCTGCGGCTCAGCACCGGCATTTACGGCTCGACCTTCTTCATGCTGACCGGTTTCCACGGCCTGCACGTCACCATCGGCGCAATCATGCTCACGGTGATCTGGCTGCGGGTGCTGCGCGGACACTTCACGCCCGAGAAACACTTCGCCTTCGAGGCCGTCGCCTGGTACTGGCACTTCGTCGACGTGGTGTGGCTGGGCCTGTTCGTGTTCGTGTACTGGCTGTAGGGGCTCGCCGCGCCTCTACAGGCCGTGGGGCTTGATCAGCCCCAGCGCCCAGGCCGCCATCAGCAGAATGAACAGGCCAATGGACAGGCCGACCCGCAGTGCCAGCGACCGGAACATCTTTTGCGAGTCGCCGCCGCTCTTCGAGAGATGAAACAGCGCTGAGCCGAGGCTCGCGACGATGGCCACGAAGATCAGGATGATCAGAATCTTGAGCGCCATCGGACGATTATAGATCCGAAAGACCCCATGGCTATCGTCAGTTTTCCCATCGGCAAACGCCGCTTCGCGCCCTCCTGGGTGATGACGCTGCTGACGATCGCGCTGTGCGTGCTGTTCGTGCGGCTGGGCGAATGGCAGTGGGACCGCGGCGTGCATCGCCAGGCGGAGTGGGATGCCTTCGCGCGCGGCGCCGACGCTCCCGTGACGCTGGGTGCGCAGACGTTGAGTTCGTTACCGCGCTTCAAGCGCATCACGGTGGCGGGGAGCTGGGATGGCGTGCATCAGTTCCTGCTCGACAATCGCTCGCACGGCGGCCTGCCGGGCTATGAAGTGCTGACGCCGCTCGATCTGCCGGATGGCCGGGTGCTGCTGGTGGATCGCGGCTGGGTACCCTTCAGCGGCTCGCGCGCGCGACTGCCGCCGATCACGTTGCACGACACCCGGACCGTCTCATTGACGGGACGGTTGGATAATCTGCCGGTGGGCGGACTGGCCCTGGGTCACGCGGCGCCTACCGGCGATGCGCGCTGGCCCAAGGTCACGAGCTTTCCCAGTCTCGGCGAATTGTCGACGGCCCTGAACCAACACGTGGAGCCGTGGATGCTGCTGCTCGACCCGGCGAGCGCGGACGGTTATCTGCGCGACTGGCAGCCCCCGGGCCTGCCGCCGCTGCGTCATTGGGCCTATGCCATCCAATGGTGGGGATTCGCCGTGACGCTCACGATCATCTGGGGGATCATGAGCGCCCGGCGACCGCAGCAGCCTTCTTAAATCATGAGCACCGTCATCGACCCCGAATTGCATCGCCGCAATTTCCGCACCGTGTTTGCGCTGGCCGGCCTGTTCCTGTTGCCGCTGGTGCTGTCGTTCTGGCTGTACTACGGCCTGCATTGGCGACCGCACGGCAGCACCAATCACGGCGAGCTCATTGCACCCGTGCGAGCCTTGCCTGACGCCGCACTCCCCGATGCCGCGGGTCGGCCGACCGGTCACATCTTTGCGGACAAATGGACCCTGGTCTACGTCGGCAATGGCAGCTGCGATGCGGACTGCCGCACCACGCTCGTCTTCATGCGCCAGACGCGGCTGTCCCTGAACAACGAAATGACGCGCGTGCAGCGCGTGTTCCTGGCGAGCGCGGATTGCTGTGATCGCGCGTATCTGGCGAGTCAGCACCCGGGACTGCGTGTGTTCGATGCCTCGCAGCCGGCGGCACAGCCACTGCTTGCGCAGTTTCCACAGCGGGCGCGCGCGCAGTCACTGTTCGTGGTCGATCCATTGGGAAATCTCATGATGCGCTACGATGCACGCCTGCCGCCGAAGGGATTGCTCGAGGATCTGAAGCGGCTGCTGCAGCTTTCTCACATTGGCTGAACCCATGCTTCAGGACGCCGACACCACCGTTGCCTGGATGCGCCGCATCGCCTTCGTCGCGGTGCTGCTGGCGTTCGGCGTGGTCGTCCTCGGCGCCTACGTGCGCCTGACGACGGCGGGCCTGGGGTGTCCGGACTGGCCGGGCTGCTATGGCCACATGACCCCGACCCAGGAAGCGGTGGATGTCGGCAAAGCCTGGCGCGAGATGATCCACCGCTATTTCGCCCTCTCGCTGGTGGTGCTCACGCTGATTCTGGCCGTGTTGGCGTTCGCGCAGAAGAAGCGCGCGGAGCGCGCCAGCGTGCCCTTCGTGCTCGCGATCGTCGGCACGATCGTCGTGCAGGCGCTGCTGGGCATGCTGACCGTGACCTGGCAGGTCGCACCGCAGATCGTCACGCTGCATCTGCTGTTCGGGATGACGACCCTGGGGCTGTTGTGGTGGCTATGGCTCACGCTTGATGCACGTGTGCCGCGGACCGCACTGCCGGCCCTGGGCCGCAGTCCACCGGTGCGCTGGGCGCCCTCGAATCTCATCAGCAGCAGGCTCGCGCTGCTCGGCCTGATCGCGCTGGCCGTGCAGATCGCCCTCGGCGGCTGGACCAGCACCAACTATGCGGCCATTGCCTGTCCGGATTTTCCGACCTGCCAGGCCGCGTGGTGGCCGCAGATGGATTTCGGCAATGCCTTCGTGCTGTGGCACGCCCCCACGATGAACTACGAGGGTGGGGTACTCAGCAGCCCCGCGCGCATCGCCATTCACTTCACTCACCGACTGGGGGCGCTGGTGGCAAGCGCGGCCTTGCTGCTCGCGGCGATCTGGACCTTGCGCGCGGGACTCCTGGCGCGCGCGCGTCCGGCGGCCATCGCGGTCGTGGCCGCACTGTGCCTGCAGCTCATCATCGGCATCAGCATGGTCATGAAGGGTTTTCCGCTGTGGCTCGCCACCGCCCACAATGGTGGCGCGGCCCTGCTGCTGCTGGCGACTCTGGCACTCAATCACCGGCTCGGTTCCACCGGGCCGCGCGGCTGATGGGGCGCTGAGGTCATGGCCACCACCGGATATGCACTGCCGCAGGCGCGCTGGCGCCTGTACCTGGCGCTGACCAAACCGCGGGTCGTCGCGCTGATCGTCTTCACGGCCATCGTCGGCACGTTGATGTCGACGCCGGGACTGCCGCCGCTGTATGCCCTGCTGTGGGGGAATATCGGCATCGCGCTGGCCTCGGGCAGCGCCGCCGCCATCAATCACGTGCTCGACCGGCGCATCGATGCGCAGATGTCGCGGACCCGCGGCCGGCCGCTGCCGACCGGAAGCTTGAGCGAACGCGAGGCACTGATTTTTGCCGCGGTGCTGGGATTCGTCTCGATGGCCGTGCTCGGCCTGCTCGTCAACCTGCTCACCGCCGTGCTGACGTTCGCGTCACTGATCGGCTATGCCATCATCTACACGGCCTGGCTGAAGCGTGCCACCTCGCAGAACATCGTGATCGGCGGGGCGGCCGGGGCGGCGCCGCCGGTGCTGGGCTGGACCGCCGTCACGGGTCATGTCGATGCCGATGCGTTGCTGCTGTTCCTGATCATTTTTGCCTGGACACCGCCGCACTTCTGGGCGCTGGCAATCGCGCGCCGCGACGAATACGCCCGCGCCGGAATTCCAATGCTGCCGGTCACGCACGGCATCGCCCACACGCGATTGCAGGTGCTGCTGTACACGGTGCTGCTGGTGCTGGTGACACTGCTGCCCTTCATGACCCGCATGAGCGGGCTGATCTACCTGGCGGCGGCGCTGCTGCTGGACGGCCTGTTCCTCTACCACGCCTGGGTCCTCAAGACCTCGGATCGCCAGGAGCTGCCCATGAAGGTGTTTCGCTTTTCGGTCAACTATCTGATGTGGATGTTCGCCGCGCTCCTGGTGGATCATTATCTGCCCACGACCCAGCATCTGCTCTAGAGTCACCGACACCATGATCATCGAACGCATCTGGTCGGCCAACGAGTACCGCAACTTCCACTACCTGATCGCCTGCCCGCAAACCGGCGAGGCGCTGGCCATCGACCCTCTGGAGTGGCAGCTGTGCCTGAGCGCCGCGCGGGAGCGCGGCTGGACGATCACGCAGATCCTGAACACGCACGAACATGCGGATCACACCGGAGGCAACGCCGGCCTCGTGGGCGCGACGCATGCGAAGGTGCTGGCGCACGCGCAGGCCGCGAGCCGCATCGGCGCAGTCGATGTCGGACTGAACCGCGGCGATGTCATCCGCGTCGGGCGCACGGTCGAATTGACCTGCCTCGACACACCGGGGCATACCCTGGCGCACATCTGCCTGTACGCCGAGGGCGATGCGCCGGCGCTGTTCTCCGGCGACACGCTGTTCAACGCCGGGGCCGGGCACTGCCGCAGCACCGGACGACCGGACCTGCTCTACGAGACCTTCGTCACGCAGCTCGCGCGACTGCCTAATTCGACCCGGCTTTATCCCGGCCACGAATATCTGGCCCGGAATCTGGAATTCACGCTGGACCGTGAGCCGGACAATCAGGAGGCCGCGCAGCTGCTCGACACGGCGAAGAATACCGCCCCCGTCGCGGTGCCGGTCACGACGCTCGGCCAGGAGAAGCGCGTCAACACTTTCTTTCGGCTGCAGAATCCGCGCATCATCGCGCGCCTGCGCGAGCGCTTCCCGGATCTGGGGGACAACCCGGACGCCAGGGCCGTATTCTTGAAACTGCGCGAACTGCGCAATGCCTGGTAGCTTCGCACCGTTTCGGAGATCCCTCGATGCGCACCCGAGCCCTGCTGATTCTAAGTGCCACCGGCCTGCTGGCGGCGCCCGTGGCCTGGTCGATTCCCGACGCCACACTGGAGGCTGGCAGCGCACCGGGCGCCGCCGCGGCCTCACCGCAGGACAGCGCCGCCTACGCCGATGCGCTGGCCCTGATGAAGAAGGGCGACGCCCTGGCAGGACAGCCGGGAGCGAAGGATGCCTACGGCAGCGCGCGTGCCAGGCTGCAGTCGCTGGTCGGACGCTCCCCGCAATTGGCGGAAGCGTGGAACGCCCTCGGCTATACGCAGCGCAAACTCGGTGCCTATGACGATGCCTTGGCCTCGTATGCGAAAGCGCTGGAGCTGAGACCCGGTTATCCGGAAGCTTTGGAATATCGGGGCGAAGCCTACCTGCGCCTGAACCGAATCCACGATGCGAAGCAGGCCTACCTCGATATCTTTGCCAAGAACCGCACCATCGCGGCGACGCTGCTCGAGTCGATGAAGGCCTGGATCAAAACCCAGCAGAGCGCGCATACGGTCGACGCCAGTGAGGTGACGGATCTTCAGCAATGGGTGCGGGAGCGCGCGCAGATTGCGGCCCAGACTGCGGCGCTCACGCGCCAGGGTGCCGCCGCCAGTTGGCGCTAGTACGGCGAGTTTTCTGGGTCGCACTGATCGCCGTTCTGTCACCGGCGCCGGCGCAGACGACCGGGACTTTCGAATGGCATCTGCCCCGCGGGTTTCCGCCGCCGTTCGTCCCGGCCGACAACCCGATGTCAGCGGCGAAAGTCGCGCTCGGCAAGCGGTTGTTCTTTGAGACGAAACTCTCTGCGAATGGTCGCTACAGCTGTGCCAGCTGCCATGACCCCGCCCGCAGCTACAGCGACGGCCGGGCTCTGGCGGTGGGCTCGCAGGGTGGGCGCATGCCCCGCAGTGCGATGGCGCTGGTGAACGTGGCCTACAACCTCACCTATGGCTGGCAGCACCCGGAACTTCGATCGCTCGAAGCACAGATGCGCCAGCCGCTGTTCAATCGTCACCCGGTGGAGGTGGGTCTCGGCGGCCGCGAACGAAGCGTCGTCGCCATGCTCGCCGCGGACCCGGGTTATTCGCGCCAGTTTCTCGAGGTCTTCGGTGCCGGACCCAGCGTGGCCCGAATCATCAAGGCCATTGCCGCTTTCGAACGGACACTCATCGATGGGCACTCGGCCTTCGACGCCTATGTGTTCGAGGGTCAGCACGCTGCACTGTCACCGAGCGCGAAGCGCGGCATGGCGCTGTTCTTCTCCGCCCGGGTGGGCTGTGCGGGTTGTCACTCGGGATTCAATTTTTCGGGCAACTGGCGCGACCGCCAGGGACCGACCGGCAAGCCGAGCTTCGCCGATGATGGCCTGGGCGTCGGTGCGGTGCGCGTGCCGACGCTGCGCAATATCGCCCTCACCGCCCCGTACATGCACGATGGTCGCTTTGCCACCCTGGATGCGGTGCTGGATCACTACCAGCGCGTGGGTCGCGCTCTCGACAGTGTCCATGGCGGACAGCGCGACCCGCGGTTGAGGCGCTTCACGCTCACCGACACTGAGCGCGGGGATCTGAAGGCCTTTCTCTTCAGCCTGTCGGAGCCCATACCCGCAGCCCCTTGAACCGGCGCTGCCTGAGGCCCCATGATCGGCCTCAACATGCATGGACTCACGGCGTTTTGTGTCATTTACCTGATTGCGGTCGCAACGCCGGGCCCCGGCATTGCGGCCACCGTAGCGCGCGCCCTGGCGCGTGGCACCCAGGGTCTCCCCGCGTTCATCGCCGGATTCGTGGTGGGCGATTTGACCTGGTTTACGTTCGCGGCAACCGGCATGGCCGCACTGGCGCACGCCGCGCACGGGGTGTTCACGGCCGTGAAGTACATCGGCGCCCTTTATCTGCTGTACCTGGCATTTCGGATGTGGACGACTCCGGTCCATGCGCTTGCCACCGAGACGGAAGTGGTCCGCCGCGAGGGTGCGCTGCGCGTGTTCGCAGGGTCCCTGGCGCTGACCCTGGGCAATCCAAAGGCGATGGTCTTTTACCTGGCGCTGCTGCCCACGGTCATTGACCTGCAGTCCATGACCTTCGCGGTCTTTGCGCAGGTGGCGCTGGTGATTTTCGTCATCCTGTCGGGGGTGCTGCTGGCGTACGCGGTCGCGGCGGCCCGGGCACGGCGGATTTTCAGAAATGAGCGGGCGCTGAAATGGCTTAACCGCACTTCCGGGACCGTGATGGCGGGCGCCGCGGTAGGGGTCGCCGCCCAATAGCCAGTTGACATCCGTAAGCCCTTACGTATATTTTCGGCCGATGGATTTCTACACCCGAGTCGGCCCCGTGGCACTGGGGAGCAGGCTGCGGCGGCTGGGTGATCAGCTGGCCGATGAAGCGGCGCGAATCTGCGCGCTGTACGGGGTCGACCTGCAGCCCCGATGGTTCCCCGTGATCTATGTCCTGGCCGAGCGCGGCGAGGAGACCGTCACGGCGATTGCCGAGGAAATCGGTCACTCACATGTCTCCGTGAGCCAGATCGTGTCGGAAATGGTGAAGCAGGGGTATGCGCGCCAGAGGAAACAGAAGCGCGACGGACGCAAGACTTCGGTGAGCCTTTCGCCCAAGGGCAGAGCGGCCATGGCCGCCATGGACGTTCAGATCAGGGATGTCGGCCAGGTGGTGGAGAAACTCCAGCAGGACTCGGGCGCGGATCTGTGGGGAGCGCTGGCGGCCTGCGAGCAGGCGCTCGCGCGCGAGAATCTCTTTGCGCGTGTGCTGCATGAGAAGCAGGAACGGGAAAATGGACCCGTCAGGATCGTTCCGTACGGCCCGAAGTACGCCGCAGCCTTCAAGTCCCTCAATGAGGAATGGATCAGCAGCTACTTCGAGATCGAAGCGGCGGACAGTCGCGCGCTGGATGACCCTGAAGAATACATTCTCAAGCGCGGCGGACACATTCTGATGGCGCTCCTGAATGGCGAGCCGATTGCATCATGCGCTTTGATCAGCCACAGTGA
Organism: Steroidobacteraceae bacterium; assembly: GCA_035486855.1. Lineage (GTDB taxonomy): Bacteria > Pseudomonadota > Gammaproteobacteria > Steroidobacterales > Steroidobacteraceae > DAIDKA01. The sequence goes on along the minus strand of DATHMT010000057.1, from coordinate 1,020 downwards.
AGGCTGCTTCGAGCTCGCCAAAATGGCGGTGGCCGCGAAGGCCCGCGGCCAGGGCATCGGCCGTCTGATCGCGCAGGCGACCCTGCAGAAGGCACGGGACGCGGGCGCCAGGCGAGTCTATCTGGAAAGCAATACGCGCCTGGAGCCGGCGCTGCGCCTGTACCGGAAATTGGGCTTCAAGGAAATCAAGGGCGGTGCCTCGCCCTACAAGCGTTGCAACATTCAGATGGAGAAGTATCTGGACGGGTGTGACTGATAGGAAGGTCCCGTGGGCTCAGACATCCAGGTTCTATTTGCCGCCGAGCGAACCTTGCTGGCCTGGCAGCGCAACGCCATCGCGTTGATGGGATTCGGCTTCGTCGTCGAGCGCTTCGGACTGTTTCTGCAGATGACGACGCATGAGGCGCCCGCGGGCACGCAGCGTGTGTTTTCGCTGGGGCTCGGCGTACTGCTGTTGATGCTGGGTGCGGTAGTGGCCCTCGTGTCGGCCCGACACTTCGCGAATATCGCCCGCACGCTGGATGTTCCGGCGCCCGGTCACCGGCTGGGCCTCGCGGTCACGCTCAACGTCCTGATTGCGCTGATCGCGCTGGGGCTGGCGCTGCACTTTTTCCTGCAGTTCTTGCGTGGCTAGGTGAGAAAGGTTCCCGGCTTCACCATCAGGCGGTGCGTTTCAACCACCGGGCCGAACCCGAATCGTGCATACAGACCATGGGCATCGGCCGTACCGAGTGTGAAGGTCGCGCGCCGCAGATCGGGATGTGCAACGACCGCCGCGACGATAGCGACGCCATATCCTCGTCCCCTGAAATCAGGGTGCACGAAGACATCCTTCAAATGAGCGGTGGTGGCACGGTCCGTGACGACACGGGCGAATGCCACCTGCCGATCCGCGAGATAGCCCCCGAAGCACAGCGAGTGGGCGATGGAGCGCTCCAGGACTGCACGGCTGATGCCCGCGGCCCAATAGGAGTCCTGCGCCAGGTAGCGATGAATCATGTCGACATCGAGCAGCGCCGG
>DATHMT010000056.1:0-21499 GCA_035486855.1 Steroidobacteraceae bacterium | reverse complement strand
GGTGGACAACTGGTTCGATCAGATTCGATTCCCTCAGTGCAGGCATGGATTCGGGAGCAGTTCCCGGGCGCCAAAGTGGTTTGCTCGGCGGTACCTGAAGTACCGGGTGACCGGCCCCGCTCGCAGGTGCGCCAACCGCAGGATCTTGCGGACGTAGACATCGGTGTAGTCCGGGCTGTCCTGGGTGTTGCGGAAAGCGGCTCGGTGCTCTTTACGGAAGCGGAACTCAAGGTCAACACCCTCGCCTATCTGTCACAGCATCTGGTCGTATTGCTGCATGCCGATGCCATTGTCGAGGGTCTCCAGCAGGCCTACGAAAACCCGGCTTTTCGGACTGCCCACTACGCGGTCTATCACACCGGGCCCTCGGCGAGCGCAGACATCGAAGGTGTGCTGTTTCACGGCGCGCAAGGGGTGCGGTCACTGACCGTGATCGTGGATCAATAGGGTGAAATTACACGCAGGGGTGCGGCGCGCGATAATCTAACCCGAATGCGCGTCCTGTACCTGGCCTGCGTGGCACTCGGATTCATCGGCTGCGCCGTTGCCGCATCGCCGCAGCCCGACATCACTGAGTATTTGCGCACTTCGTTCGGTCCGGCCCAGGGTGCCCCGGCCATCGTGGGAGTCATTGCGCAGACGACCGATGGCTTTCTCTGGCTGGGCACCGCGACCGGAGTCTACCGGTTCGACGGGGTCCGCTTTCAGCGCATCGAAACCGTGGGAGGTGTCCCGCTGCTCGGCGAGTTCATCACGGCGTTGGAGGCTCCCCGCTCCGGTGGCCTGTGGATCGGCTACCAGTATGGTGGGGCGAGCTTCCTGAACGGGGGGCAACTCAGGAATTTCCGGCCACAGAGCGGTGGTTTGCCCTTCGGCTCCGTGGGCTCCTTTGCCGTCGATCGCGACGGCGTCGTTTGGGCCGGCACTTCCCGAGGAATTGCGCGGCTCAGCGGTGATCGTTGGATCGATGTCACGCCCACCTTGGGGTTGCCGTCTCCCAATGCGAGTTACATCAAGGCTGACGATTCCGGCAATCTTTGGATTGAATCAGCCGACATGCTCACCGTGCTGCGCCGGGGCTCCAGCCGGGTGCACGTTTATGATCTGCCGTCCTACCGCTCCTTTGAGCGGGATGCTGCGGGCCGCATCTGGAATCTGGTGGGCGGCTGCCTCTATCTCCTTGACCCTTCCCGCGACGATGTCCCGCCGTGCCGCCGCATGCCCAAAGAGTACAGGGACATCTGGATCATCGACCGGGCTGGAAATGTGTGGCTCGAGGGTGACGAAGGTCGTCTCGTCATCCTACCGACGCCCGCCGTTCCCACTGATCTTCCTGCCCAGGCGCAGGAAGCCGCCGCTCCGCCATTGTCGCGCACCCGATCCTTCAATGATGGGATCGAGCCGCTATCCGCGTTTCTCGATCGCGAGGGAAATGCCTGGTTCGGCACCACCGCAGGCCTGGAGCAACTTCGCGTGCCACGCCTGCGACGCTACGGGCCATTCGAGGAGACCATCGTACTCGGGGCCGGCAATCACAACACCCTGTGGGTGGGGACGTCTCACTATCGGGCCTCCCCCGGCGATGACTTCTTCCAGCTGAAGGATGGCAGCATGGTGCCCTACCGCGGCGGACCTACCATGCTGACCGCCTCGTACCGCGACGCTACCGGGGTCCTGTGGATGGGCGGGTACGGCCGCTTGTGGAAGCTGACTGACAGCACCTGGGAAGAGATCCCTGCCCCTCCTCCCTCGCTGGTGGGCACGGATCTGGGCGTGCTGCGTCGGACGCAAGCGATCGGCCGGGATACACGAGGGGACTTGTGGCTCTCAGTCGTCAGACAGGGCCTCTTCAGATTGCGGAATGACCAGTGGGAGCGTGTCACGGTGCCCGGAATTCCGGCGACCGAGTATCCCATGGCGATATACCCCGATCGGGACGGCTCGGTGTGGTTGGGTTATGCATTGGGCCGTCTGGCGTCGCTGACCCGTGATGGGTGGCATCTGTATACCGAGAAGGACGGTATTCATCTGGCCGCCGTTCAGGTGCTGGAGCGGATTGACGATCAGCTGTGGATTGGCGGTGAGCGAGGCGTGCAGCGCCTGCGCGATGGCCACTTCGATCCGCTGCCCGGACTGGACATTCGCAGCAGTGTGACCGGTCTGCTGCAGGCCAGGAACGGCGACCTGTGGCTGGACACCGCCACGGGGGCCCTGCATGTCGCCCGTCAGGAGCTCAGGCGCCTCGAAGGCGACGCTTCGGCGACGCCTGCGGCTGAGCGGTTCGATGAATTCGACGGGATGCCCGGCGTGCCGATCGGCGGCCGCCCCGAGCCGACCGTCATGCAGGGCGACGACGGCCGCATCTGGTTCGAAGCGGCCGACCGTTTTGCTTCGCTTGACGCCAACGAGCACCCCGATGCATCGCCAGCCCCTGACGTCATCATGGGAGACATCACCGATGACGGCCGCCAGCGAGAACCCGCCGCCTCGCTGGCATTGTCTTCGAATGTCCGCAATGTCGCGATCGATTACACCGCAACCAGCCTTGCCATCCCCAGCCATGTTCGATTCAAGTATTGGTTGGAGAATTTCGACAGGAGTTGGCAGGAGGTGGGGACGCGGCGCACGGCTTACTACAACAACCTGCCTCCCGGGCACTATGTCTTCCACGTGACGGCTGCCAATGGGAGCGGGACCTGGAATGCCCGAGGCGCCTCGGTCGCCCTGACGGTGCCGCCACTTTTCTACCAGACCCTGTCGTTTCGAATCCTGGTCACGGCAGTGGCAGTCCTGCTGCTCGCCGCCCTGCTCTTCGGTCGGGTGCGGCAGATTACCGAGACTCAGCGCAGGCGTCTCGAACAGCGCCTGGATGATCGACTCAATGAACGCACCCGGATCGCTCGCGAGCTGCACGATTCCCTCCTGCAGGGCTTCCATGCCCTGATGTTTCGATTGGAAGCGGTCAGGCAACTGCTGCCGGATCGTCCGCGGGACGCGCGGGACGCTCTCGATGGCGCAATGCGCCTGGGTGATGAGGCGATCGTCGAGGGACGCGAAGCCGTCGAAAACCTGCGTTCCACCTGGTTGGGCGAAACCGATTTGAGTGCGGCGCTCGGGAGATTGGGCGCGGAGCTCGGCGGTGCCATCCCCTCTCAGTCAAGGCCCGAGTTTCGCGTGGTGGTCGAGGGTCAGACCCGTGAACTGACCGCAAATGTCCGTGACGATGCCTATCGGATCGTACGCGAAGCGGTACGAAACGCTTACCAGCATGCCCGGGCTCGCAACATCGAAACGGACGTCACTTTTGGTGAAATGAATTTCTCCATTCGGGTGCGCGACGACGGGATTGGCGTCGACAGCCAGATCCTCACGCAAGGTCAGCGGGCCGGTCACTGGGGGCTGCCGGGAATGCGGGAGCGCAGTGAGAGTCTTGGCGGCCGGCTGCAGGTCTGGAGTGACGGCAACGCGGGCACCGAGGTCGAGTTACGCATACCGGCCGAGGTTGCGTATCTTCGCGTGCGCCGCTAGTGCCTTCGAATCAGACGATTCGCTTGCGGCCAAACAGGCGTGCGTCCAAGGACCACGCACCCGGCCCCAACATTGCGAGCGACAGGCCGAGTGCCGCGGCGACCGCCAACGATGGATCGATGCGCCGCGCCAGGCTGATCGTGGCTACCTGGATCACCGTCGCGACCACGGCGGCAAACGGCGTCCAGAGCCCGATCCAGAGCAACACCACCGCGCTGTCGACCAGGCAGCGCTCGAGCACGCGGGCCGCCGGCGCAAGATCTCCGGTTTCATGGGTGGCCGCCGCCAATGCGAAACCGGTCGCAAGTCGCAGGATCAACAGCCCCAGTCCCGGCCATGAATTGGGGAACGTTGAGAATAGCCGCTGCACAGCCCATTATCGGACCTGAGTGGACGGCGACGGAAACCCTCAAAAGGGTGACGCCCACCTCACCCCGCGCGGCTAGAGGGAAATTATCCCGCGCTTGAGTCCCAGACTCGTGGCGTGCGTTCGATCCCGGGCCCCGAGCTTCTCCAGAATACTCTTGACGTGCGTCTTGGTCGTTTCTTCATTGATGTCCAGGCGTGCGGAGATCGCCTTGTTGGCATACCCCGATGCCACCAGTTGGAGTACTTCGATCTCTCGGGCCGTCAAGGCGACATCTGCGGCGTGCTTCGCGATCTCGGTGGCCACATCGGCCTGGATGCGCTTTTCTCCGCCGCACACCAGTCGAATGGTGTCGAGTATCTCCGTGCGAACCAGACTCTTCAGAACGTAAGCCTGCGCGCCGGCCTTCAATGCCCGCTGCGCCAGCACATCTCCTGAATAGGTCGTGAGAACGATGATGCGCGCCGCCGGCTGCTGGCCTCTGATGGCGATGATGGCATCCAGCCCATTCATATCGGGCATCTGCAGATCCATCAGGGTGACATCAGGATTGAGCTCCCGATGCAGTTGCACCGCTTCCTTCCCGTTGGCAGCCTCGCCCACCAGCTGCATGTCCGGCTGGGTGCCAAGCAGGGCGCCAATCCCGGACCGCAACAACGGATGGTCGTCGACGCAGAGAATTCGGATCACACATCAATGCTACGCCGCCCGTGTAGTGCCTGCATCCTCGAAAGACCTCGCAGGATTCCACAATCCACGCCCCGCTATCTACAAGCGCGCACTGCACCGCGCGGCCTACCCTGCGGCACATGTCGCCACTCGATCAGACACCTGCGTCGACTCTTGATCACAGTGCGGTCATCGCGCCGGATTGGACGGTCATTCCGGATCGACCCGCGGAAGATCCCCGCCCGCCCGCCACTACCGGGACCTGGGCCGTTCGGCGGGCCATCGCCCGCGCCCGCGCCGCCCTGGTTGCGATGCGACTCGAGGAAGCCTCCAAGGCGATCGGACAACTCAATCGTCTTTTGTGCCCGCTTGCGCGTGCCCGGCGCGAGCGCTATCTCCCCACGTTGCGCATACTCGAAGCCTCGCTGCACGCGGCTTCGGATGAGCTCGTCGCCGCGCGCAAGCTGTTGACGGCACTCCCGGCCTTCACGACGGATCCCATGGTCGCCCCCCTGCTCCAGTACCTGGACTGGAAGCGAGGCGGATGCGATGAGGGGACCGTGCTGGACAATGTGGACTATCTCGTGCCACCCATCGGGGGCGGCGCCGTCGCGCGGATTTTCGGCCTCTGCGTCAGTGCTGCCCTGTCATTCGACCGTCTGCATCTGACGGTGTCTTCGGGTTTGGCCTTCGAAGCACTGCAGCTGGCCCGCGAGCGATTCGGCAGTCACTCCGCCTTGAGCCTGCTGCCTGCGACGCTGCTCGCCCAGGTGGCGTATGAACAGGGCCGGCTCGATGAGGCCGAGTCACTGCTGCGGCCGCGTATCTCGCTGATACGTACCTCGGGAATGCTCGAATGCGTCGCACGGGCGAGCCTGTTACTGGCAAGACTGTCGCTGCACCGTGGCCAGCGACGCGCCGCGCTCGCCACGCTGCGCGAAGCGGAAACGATTGGTCACGTCAGACGCTGGCCGAGACTGGTGTCGGTCGCCTCGGCGGAATACAGCCGAATACTGTCCATCATCCGCAACGAAGAAGGACGGGCCGGCGAGTCCGGCCATTTCCCGCGCACCGGGGCGCTGCTGGAATTGAGCTCACGCCTGCGTCGCCTGCCGGGCAGTGAAGAAAGCGCGTGCTACACCGAAGCCCAGAGCTTCTCCCTCATCGAGGCCTCGCTGCGCCGGGCATACTCGGCAGCGGCTGACGGTCGCCTCGATGATTGCTACGGAGCGCTCATCCAGTGGCTGCGTATCGGCGCGGCGCGCGGCCTGCGGATGGTCTTTGTCGATTCGGGACCGCCGCTGGTGGCTGCGCTCGAACGGATCTACGACGCGCTGGCGACGACCGATGCGCGGCTCGCTCCGCTGCGGCCCTACATCGCAACGCTCCTGCGTCATGCGATTCCGCCTGGATCGGACGAGGCCGAACCGCCCACTTACCGTCCGCTGTCGCGTCGCGAAACGGCGATTCTGGAAATGATCGCCCGCGGAATGTCCAACAAGCACATCGCGCAGGCCCTCGGCATCACGCCCGAAACCGTCAAGTCACACGCCAAGAGCATCTTCGTCAAGTTGGACACACGCACCCGCGCTCAGGCGGTCGCACGGGCGGAGTCGATCGGCCTGCTTTAGGGCGCCCGTCGCGCCCGGCGCCACGCAGCGGGCGTTTCCGCGGTCACCTTTCGAAAGTGCTTGCATAGATGGGCCTGATCGACGAATCCGCAGCGCAGCGCGATGTCGCTCAGGGGCGCATCGGTTTGCAGCATGTATTGAGCCGCCAATTCGACCCGGCGACGGACCACGAAGGCATGGGGCGAGTGCCCGAAGGTGCGCCTGAAGGAGCGCGAGAAGTGTGCCTCACTGCGCTGCACCAGGGCGCACAGATCCGCCACGAGGACCCGACTGGTGATGCAGCGGTCGATATGCTCGATCACCTTGCGTGCCTGCCACGCCAGTAAGCGCTCCTTTGCCTCCTCTCCGGAATCTTCCGTGGCCTGCGGATACGCCTGTCGGCGCAGTAGAGAGGTGGCCTGCAGTATCGCATCGTGCGCGGCCTGTTCCTGATGCAGCTCACCCATGGCGGCGTTCAGCAGCGCGATGACGTGATGCACCCAGCCGGGCGATGCCCGCTGACCGAGGGGGGAACCGTGCTGCTGCTCGTGGAATTGAGTTTGCATGGGTCAGACCGTAACAATCCCGGTGCCGGATGTGGATCACGAATTGCAGTGGCCGCAGGCTCCCTCAATTGGGGGAGTCAGGCACCGAAGGTAGCTCGATCTGTTGTTAAGTGCGGTTAGATACTCGCAGCGGGGATCTATTTCGCGGTCGCAGCGCCAAGATCCATTGCGAGCTTTCCCAGGATGTCCGCCAACGCGGCACCGTAGCCACGCACCAGGGCGTCGGGCGATTCAGTCGCGAGCGCGACCCGGGTGGCAATCGATCGCTCGTAGATCACCTTGGGGCGTGCCGCCGTCTGGTCCATCAGCAAGAACTGCACGGACATGACCGCGGCGGGCGGCTGATCGCGGCGGAAGTCGCCGTAGAGCTCCGCGACGGTCATCTCCAGGACGTAGGGCGCGGATTGGCCGCTACCCGGACCGATGACCTGGCGGAAGGGGCCGGTGCGCTCGAGCCACCCGGCAATGCGGCTGTCGAGCATCGCGCCGGGATCGGCGGCGAAAGCATGATAGGGGTCCGTGGCATAGCGCACCTCATCGAGACGGTAAACGAGCGCGCTGCCCGAATAGGGCGCGGCAACCCGCAAGAAGCCCACGCGCAGCGTCTCGGCCCGACGCGCCACCGCCTGAGGCGCGGCATCCATGGGGGGATCGATGATATAGGTCGTGGGCTCGCGCATCGGCCTGCCGATCGAGCACGCCGCCAGCGTCAGCGTGAGGAGGGCGCCGCAAACTCCACGCCGTGCCTTCATGGCGCACCGGCGGGCAGTTGGATTTTTTCGGGAGGGCCGCCCAGCAGGATGCCCGCCGGGTCGCGCCTGATGTTGTTGGACAGTGCCCGCAGGTTGGCGGCCGTCATCCGCAGATCCTGAACGATCAGCCGTACATCGTATTGATTGTCGCCGAGCAGCACATCAATACGGCCGGCCGCCTCGTTCATGCCGTTGACCAGCCGGTCCAGGTCCCCATTGTCCGCCAGCGTCCGCAGTCGTGCGCTGAGCCCCGCCACGTTCTGCAGTGTCTGGCCGAGCGCCGGATTGCCGACCAGGGAATCCAGTCGGTTCGCCACCGAGTCCAGCTTGACCAGGGTCGCATTGGCATTCGCCAGCACCCCCTGAGCACTTCCTGACAGTTCTGCGACCGGCAGTTCGGCGAGTTTCCTGTCCACGTCGCTCACCAGGCGATTGAGATTCTGCCCCAGCTGCTTGATGTCGGCCTCGTTGAGGCTCGCCAGGAACGTCTGCGCCTTGCTCACGATTTCTCCCACGGAGCTGGGTGCGGAGGGCAGGTACGTGTACTTCGGCGTCCACTCGAATTCCAGTGGGGGGTACTTCTTGGGATCCATGAAGTCCAGCGCCAGATACTGCTGCCCGGTGATGCCCGCCAGTTGTGTCTGGGCGCGAAGCCCGCGGCTGGACAGCGCCAGCGCGTCGCGCCGCATCTGCGCGGCCTCCGCTGCCGACACGTTGACCTTCACGCGTACGACGATGTACTCCCGGCGCCGATTCAGCGGCACGTCGCGTTCGTAAGTCGCCGCGGAGGTCAGGATCTGTGTGACCTGCCCCAACGGCACGCCGCGAAACCGCACCGGTGCACCCAGGTCCAGGCCGGCCACGGAGTTGTTGAAATAGGTCTCGAAGGTAAAGGACGACTGCCACCATTCGCGCCCGCCGAGCACAAAGATCGCGGCACCGAGCAGCGATAGGCTCACCGCGATGAATATTCCCAGCCGCCGGTAGTGTTTACCGTCTTCCACCCTAACCGCCCTGCCGCGCCCGCGACTCATCGGGTTGGCGGTTGAAGAACTGCCGCACGCGCGGGTCGGTGCTGGAATCGCGCAGCGTCGCGGGCTTGTCATCGGCGATGATCGCGCGCGCCACCGGATCCAGCATGATGGCCCGATCGGCGATCGCAAAGATGCTCTGCAGTTCGTGGGTCACGACGATGAAGGTGACGCCCAGATTGCGGCGCAGGGACAGTATGGTTCGGTCGAGGTTGGCCGCCGTGATGGGATCAAGACCGGCTGAGGGCTCATCGAGCAGCAGGATGTCGCACCCGAGGGCCATGGCACGCGCAATGCCCGCGCGCTTGAGCATGCCGCCAGACAGTTCTGCCGGCAGCAGCGACTCCGCGTGCCTCATCTCCACGGCATGCAGCACCATCTGCGCGGTCAGGTTCTTCTCCTCGAGGGTCAGGGTCGTGAACCGATCGAGCGGGAAGCGAACATTCTCCAGCACATTCAGCGATCCGAACAGGGCGCCGCTCTGGTACATCACACCGAGCTTGCGTTGCAGTCGCGCCTTGTCCTCGGCGCTTGCGCCCACCAGGCTCTCCCCGTCGATCAGAATCTCACCGTGCATCGGCTGATAGAGCCCGATGAGGTTTTTCATGAGGCTCGATTTGCCGCTTCCCGAGCCTCCCAGGATCACGACGATCTGGCGGCGGTAAATCTCGAACGAGACATCCTCCAGCAGGACGCGATCGCCATAACCCATGCGCAGGTGCTGGACACTGATGGCCGGGCGCGAAACCTGGGTCTGCATCCGGTTCGCGCCTCAGCTGGTGAGGACGGCGAAGACCCCGTCCAGCACGACGATGAGGACGATGCTGGTCACGACCGCACTGGTCGCGGCAAGACCCACCGAGGTGGCCCCGGCCCCCGTGCCCAGACCGCGATGGCACCCCACGGCCGCGATCGTAATGCCGAACACGGCCGACTTGATGATGCCGAGCGCCAGATCGCCCGGAGTCACGGCCGAGAGCAGCCGTGTATAGAATTGCAGCAGGCTGATATGGAAGGTGGTCATCACCAGCGCGCCGCCGATCAGGCCGACGAAATCGGCGAGCATCGTGAGCAGCGGAACGACCATGAAGGCCGCCAGGATCCGCGGCAGGACCAGAAACTCGATCGGGTCCAGGCCGAAGGTGCAGATCGCATTGAGTTCCTCGTTGACCTTCTGGGTACCGATCTGCGCCGCGAAGGCGGCGCCGGTGCGGCCCGCAATCACGATCGCGGTCATCAGCGCACCGAGCTCGCGCAGCATGGCGATGCCGACCCCGTTGACCACGAAGATCACGGCGCCGAATTGGCGCGCGACGAGTCCCACCTCGAAGGCAATGATGACCCCCATCAGAAAGCCCATCAGCAGAACGATCGGTACCGCATTGGCGCCGGTTTCGGTGGCGATATCCAGAACGTCACCCCAGTTCACGCCACCGGGGCGTGCGCGGGCTTGCCGCAGCGCTCGCAGACAACCGCCGAGAAAGCCGATGAGTTCCTGGAGATACGCAAAGTAGTGACTTGCTGCCCTGCCGATCTCTTCGAATGTACCCATGTGCCGGCGCGCGGTCGCCTGGGTGGCGAAGTCCGCCGGGGAGTAGTGGCTCAATATCGCCGCGAGATTGGGCGCCAGCGCCTGCAGCTGCACCTGCGCGCCGGCAGATCGATCCTGCCGGATGAGGTCGAAGAGCAGCGCGATTCCCACATTGTCCACGTACTCGAGCCGCGAGGCATCGACCCGGATCGGCCGATCCGGGTGGCGGGTCAGGGTCTCGATCACGGATTGCCAGATCGGCGCGGCCGTATGAGCGGTGATGCGACCCTCCAGGACCACTTGGATATCGTCCGCCGTGGGGGTCACGGCACTCAACCGAGTGCCACGATCCGGCGCACGGAGGGCAGCACGCAGGCCGCCATCATCAGCCAGGGCACCAGGGCCCACAGATACTCGGAAAATGCCGACCCCGGCAACGAGGCGTCGGCGCTGGGCGCGGTCCGGTGCAGGGCGATGGCACGCAGCATGACGAGTAACGCGAGCGTTGCAACGGCGGCGAGTGCCTCCAGGACCATGAGTCGCATAGGCGTTCCTTCCTTGAGTCCGATCTCAATGCATCTGACTTCGCTTTGCCGCCCCCCGAATGGGGGGCTCTCATGAGCTCCGCCCTGCCGCACATACTGCCCGCCGTACACGGGCAGCCATTCCATGCTCTGGTCCTTTTTAATCCTCGCCGTCGTCCTCGTTGGCTTTGTCGTCCTGCGTTCCCTGTCCAAGGGCGTGCGGATGGCATTCGATCTCGTGTGTCTGATGGGTCTGAGCGCCGTGCTGTACCGCGACGGGGTGACACCGCTGTTCCATCAGCCGCCGCCGACATCGGATCCGTCGGCCCTGTGGATGCGTGCGATTGCCATCGCCTGGTGGCTGCTGGGCGCGCGCGTCACCGTCTCGGTCATGTATTTCGCGCTCCAGCACAACAGACGCTCACGCGAGACCCGGCTGTTCTTCGACCTGATTGCCGCCGCCCTCTACATCTGTACGGGGCTGATCGTCATCCGCTCGGTGCTGGTGGTGCCCATCAGTGGACTGCTCGCGACCTCAGGAATCGTCGCCATCGTGCTGGGCCTTGCCCTGCAGAATACGCTCGCGGACGTGTTCGCCGGCATGGCGGTCGGCGTCGAAGCCCCCTTCGAAGTCGGTCACCGGATCTCACTCGGGAAGAACCTGGAGGGCCAGGTCATCGAGATGAACTGGCGGTCGGTCCGCATTCAAACCGATGGCAACGACATCGCGGTCGTGCCCAACAGCGTCGTCTCGAAGCTGGAGATCATCAACCGCAGCGTGCCGACCCGCAGCCGCTCCGACTCGGTGCGGCTGTGGTGTCATCCGGCGGCGGACGCAGATCAGGTGATCGCGGTGCTGAGCGAGGCCATACTGCTCTGCCCCGACGTCCTCGACGACCCTGCCCCGGGCGTGGCGCTGACCCAGCTCGGGCCGGTGTGCCACGGCTACACGATTTCATTCTCAGTGACCGATACGCAGTTCCTCGCGCCAACGAAGAACCTGTTGCTGCGGCACAGCCGCCGGCAGCTCTACCATGCGGGACTGCTGGCCGATGGCCGCAAGCGGCGCGGGCGCGTCGGCCAAAGACTGTCGCCGCAGCAGGCATTGAGCGAGCTGGTGCTGTTCGAGTCGCTGGAGCCGGATGTCGTGGAGAGCCTCGCACAGCAGGTCGTGACCCGGCTGGTCGAGCCTGGCGAAACCCTCTTCGGTGAAGGTACCGCCGATTGCACGCTCCACGTGGTGGCCTCGGGAGTCATAGATGTGACCAAATCCGGCGGCGCAGGTGACGTTGTGACCTTGGGCCGGCTTGGCGCCGGCGAATACCTCGGCGAAATCGGACTGCTGACCGGTGCTCCGCATGCCGCGACGGCGCGGGCGCGGACCCACTGCCAGGTCCACGAGCTGTCGCGGGCCGCTATCCAACCGCTGCTGGCCGCGAACCCCGGAATGGTGGCGGCGTTCGAACGCTCTGCGCGGCATGGCATGGACCTGATCAATCGCCGGGTGGCTGCCAGCGCTTCGGTCCAGATGGACAATCGCGGCGAATTTCTCACCCGCATCCGGGAGTTCTTCGCGATGCGCTTCGTGGGTTAGGGCGTCGGTTACTTCATGGCGGGATTTCCCAGGACTATCGCAATCAGCGTGACTGACTCGCCGCAGCGGATCGCGAGCTGTTCCCGCAAGGCTTGCACCCCTTCCGCACCCATCAGCGAGATGAAGCGCGGCTGGCTCAGCAGTTTCGCAATTTCTTGAGTCTCCACCGTTCCCGTTGCGACGCTGCGCACGGGCGCAATGAACGTGTATCCGCGCCGGGTGACGTTCTTGATGTAGGGCGCCCGCCTGCCATCCTGCGACAGGACCCGGCGCAGCGCGTTGATGTGAAAGCGCAGACTGCCGGCGCCTACGACGACGTTGCCCCAGACTCGGGCCATCAGCTCCCGATTGGTCACAATCTCGCCGGCGCGCTCGGTCAGGACGCAAAGAAGGTCGAAGGCACGATCCCCCACACGAACGGGAATGCCGTTGCGTTCCAACCGCCGCAGGCTCACCCGCAGCGTATACGGCCCGAACACGACGGTACCCGATGCCGGTGACTGCTCCTCGGTCACCGGTACCGCTGCGCTGACGGCCGATCGGGCGGCACCACTGTCTTCGCGTGCCATGGCATCTCCTTGAATCGTCGATGGCGGCACCTCTAACCTAGACATCGGCCGGGCGAGTTTCCCCTACCGGAAGTTAGGACTTGGGTTGGGATTTCCGTAACATCCGTCAGGGAAGCAGGGGCACTCATGAGCGCCGAAGAACGCGCCGCGCCAATTCTCGACAGCAAGCTGTATCCGGCCAGTGGCACCCGCAGCCCGCTGGCCCGATCCCGACTCGATTCCTATCTCGCAGCGCTGGACGACAGCTATCGGGTCGTGGCCGTCGTCGCGCCGGCCGGATACGGCAAGTCGACGCTCATGACCCGCTGGCACGACCAGCTGTCGCAGCGGGGCATCGCCTGCGCCTGGCTCTCCATGGATGAGGACGACAACGACGCGGCACGCTTCATGCGTCATCTGATTGCTGCCCTGCAGCATGCCGGCGCAAGGATCGATGGCGATGCCTCAGGGCCGCTGCTGGAATCACTCGCCGCCGATGTCGCGCGGCTCCAGCACCGCATTGTGCTGTTCCTCGACGACCTGCAATCGGTCGACGAGCCGGAGGTCCTGAAGAGTCTCGACTGGCTGGTCAACTACGCACCGGCCTCGTTCCAGATCGTGATCGGCAGTCGCGAAGACCCGCATCTGCGGTTGAGCGGGCTGCGGATACGACGGCAATTGCTGGAGCTTGGGATCCACCAGCTGCAATTCGACAATCAGGAGGTCATGCAGTTTTGTCGCAGCCGGCTGGGACGCGACCTTTCCGCAAAGGACCTGCAACGACTGCTCAGAAAGACCGAGGGCTGGCCGGCGGCGCTGGAACTGGTCGCGATGGCGCTGGCGGACACGGCCAAACAGGCCGCCTTCATCGAGCACCTCGCCGGCACCGACAGCAGCCTGGTGGATTATCTGGGCGACGTGGTCCTGGCGCGGATGGATGATCGAACGCGAGCCTTTGTGTTTCGCATCGCGATGTTCGATCGCATCTGCGCGCCGCTGGCCGCCGCCGCGACCGAAACCGATGACGCCGATGAGCAGCTGCGGGCCGTGCGGACGCAAAACCTGTTCCTGATCCCCCTGGATCGATCCGCGACCTGGGTGCGCTTCCACCACCTCGTGGGCGAGTTCTTTCGTGAGCGCTTTGTGCACTCGGCACCGGCCCAGGCCAGTGACTGTCTGCTGCGCGGAGCAAACTGGCTGCACGCCAACGGCCATCTCGAGGAAGCCGTCAACTGCATGATCCGCGCGCGCGACTGGGAGCAGGCGACGAAGTGGGTCGCAGACAGCGTCGAGGAACTGGTGTTCCGTCGCGGCTATCATCAGACCATCCTGCGCTGGATGAACGCCCTGCCGGAAGCCTTCGTCGATCGCTATCCGGTGATCCGCATTCAGTACGCCTTCGCGCTCTCGTTCTACTCCCGCCATCGCGAATACGAGGCACAGATCTACCGTCTGCAGCAGCTGCTGGAAAACCTGGTGGCGCAGTCGGCCTGCGCGACCCCCGTGATCACGGAATTGCAGTGTGCGGTCGAGCTGCAGACGGCCATGGCCACGGGCCTGCGCGATGAAGGCAAGCGCGGCGGCGAACTGGCGGCGGCGTGGCTTGCGAGCTGGCCGCAGGCCTCGCTGGTACGCAGGGGCGTGATGGGCAATGTGCTCGCCTTCGGCCACAAATCAACGGCCCAGATCGCCCGCGGTCTTGCGGTCATCGATGAAACCCGCCAATGGCTCGAGCGCGCCGACGGCTTCTACGCATTGGCCTGGACCAACTATCTCGAGGCCGTCCTGCTCCTGAAACGCGGCAGTTACCTCGAGGCCAGATTTGCCTGCAACAAGGGTCTGGAACTGGTGGAGCGCGAACTGCACGGCCACCCGGCTCATGCCAGCCTGTTCCACGCCCTGCTGGCCGGCATCGCCTACGAGTCCGATGACATCGGGCGTGCCGTCGAGCAGATTGAACTCGCCATGAACGGCGTCAATGAGTACGGCCACGCCGACGCGGTCATCGTCGCCTATTTGACGCAGGCGCGACTGCAGCGCCTGCGCGGCGATGAAGCCAGCGCGATCGCGATTCTCAGGGAAGGCCAGGAGGTGGGCGAGCATCGGGTGCTGCGACGGGTCACGGTTACGCTCGCCGCCGAGGAGTGCGCCGGCCTGGCGCGCGCCGGGCGCTTTGACGAAGCACGACTGGTCGCCACCCGCTTTGGGTTCAGTGAACTGCCCGCCCCAGACCACGAGCCCGAGCTGCTGTCGGACAAGGCCGTCCGCGCGGCATCGCGGTACCTGTGGCAGCAGGCACCGAAACGCGTCATCGAAGCGGTCAGCGACGCGATCGAGCGTTCCCGACACCTCGGCCTGGCACACCGCCTGGTGGAGCTGCTGCTGCTGCGGGCGCTGGCGCACCAGCGCGGCGGCGATGGGCCCGGTGCACTGAAAGACTTGCTGGAGGCCCTGACCCTCGCGGCCCCCCGCCAGTACCTGCGCGTGTTCCTGGATGAGGGTCCCGGGTTCGCGGCGATGATCGATCGGATGGATCCGGAACGCCTGCAGGGGTCCGAGGCCGCCCCGCTGGCGCGGCAGCTGCAACAGACGTTGAGCAAACAGGACGCCCACAGTGCACGCCCGGCGGTCGCCGCGGGCCAGGAGACTCTGACCAAACGTGAGATCTCGATTCTCAAGCGCCTGGATTCGGGTCTGAGCAATCGGGAGATCGCCGAGGCGATTTTCGTCTCGGAGGGCACCCTGAAATGGCACCTGCACAACGTCTACAGCAAACTCGAGGTCCGCAATCGGGCCGGGGCCATGGTTCGGGCGCGCGCCCTGGGCATTTTGTAAGTCCCCCCAAAAGGGGGAGTTCATAGCGTCCCGGGGACTGCGCACACTGGTGGCGTGACCGAGCGCCCTCTTCAACGCCCCCTCATTTCACTGCTGCTGGCGTTCAGCCTGTGTGCGTGCAGCGGCTCGCCCTCGCGCAACATCCTGGGCTCGTATTTCCCGTCATGGATGATCTGCGCATTGGTGGGGCTCGGGGTGGCGCTGCTGGCGAGAGCCGTGCTGAAAGCCACCGGCCTGCTGGGCGAGCTTCCCGCGCCGCCCCTGGTGCTGCTGTCGATTGGCTGCGCCGCGACCTTCGGCCTGTGGCTGCTGTGGCTCGCATGACTACCGCGCATCCCGGCGGCGTTACGCTCCGTGGCAAGATCATCGCGGCCGTCGCGATCATCCTGGCGCTGGTCCTCGCGATCGGGGTCGTATTCGCGATCGACCGCAGCCCGCGCACGCATGATGCGCGCCTGTTCGCCTACAGCGCCGCCATGGCGTCCGAGATCAGCGGCCGCATCCTGCGGGTCTACGTCAGCAACGATCAACCGGTCGCCAAGGGTAGCCCGCTGATTCTGATTGATCCGGCGCCTTACCAGATGCAGCTGGAGCAGGCGCGCGCGCAGGTCGCGGCACTGAAGGCGCAAATTGGCCTGACCGGGCGCCAGGTGCAGTCGCAGAACTCCGGCGCGCTCGCGGCCGACAGCCAGGTGCAGCGGGCGACCGAGCAGCTCAAGTACGCCCAGGACACCCGTCAGCGCCTGGAGCCGCTCGTGAGCCCGGGGTACGTCACGCAGCAACAGCTGGATGAGGCGCGAACCAATGAGTCTTCGGCACTTGCGGCCCTGAATGCGCTCACCAAGGATGCAAAGCAGGCCCACCAGGCAATCGGTGACACGCTCAGCCTCGAAGCGCAGCTGCAGGGAGCCGAGGCCTCCGAGGCGCTGGCGGCGCGCAACCTCGAGCTGACGACACTGCGTGCGCCCTTTGACGGCGTGGTCGTCGGCCTGCAGATCGCCGCAGGGACCTTTGCGCTCCCCGGGCATCCGCTCTTCAGTCTGATCAAGTCCGATGCCTGGTATGCCATCGCCGATTTTCGCGAGACCGAACTGCCGCGCATTGCGGTGGGCGATACGGCAACGGTGTGGACCATGGCGGACAGCGGGCATGCCATCGGCGGGCGTGTCGAAAGTCTGGGATCAGGCGTTCAATCGACGGATCAGGATGGACCCGGCCTGCCGCAGGTGGGACGCGACCTGGACTGGGTGGTCGTGGCGCAGCGATTTCCCGTCTGGGTTCACCTTGACCACCCTCCCCCTGAGGCCATGCATGTCGGCATGACGGCCTCCGTCAAGGTTCATCATGGCGACGCTCGTTAGCGAGGCGGGCCGCCGCATCCCCTTCACGACCTTCCTTGCGCAGGAACTCGCGCCACGAGAAGGCCGCAGTCTCGCGGTCGCGCAAATCGCCGCCGCGACCACCCTGACCGTGGCGATTGCGATGGTGTTTCGCATCCCGCTGGCCGCCTACATGGCCTACCTGGTCTTCCTCGTGAGCAAGGACGACCGCAGGGCCACCATCATTACCGCGCTCGGGGGCGTGATTGCCGTCACCCTGGCGGTCCTGTTCACGATCGGACTCTCGCTCATCGACCTGGGTGAGCCGGCGATCCGGCTGCCGGCGATGGCCCTCGTCACCTTTCTCGCGATGTTCAGCGTGCGCACCTTTGCCCTCGGACCGGTGTCATTCCTCGCCGGGTTCATCGTCGTCACCATGCAGTCGGTCATCGATGAGCTGCCCGTCACCGAGGAATTCACGCGCACCGCACTGTGGCTGTGGGTCGTGGTCGTGATTCCCGTCATCATCACCGTGCTGATCAATCTGTTCTTCGGCCCCGGTGAAAACACGGTGGCCCAGCGCGGCCTGCGCAAGGTGCTCACGGAGCTCGACGCCGGACTCATGCACGGGGACGTTGCCCGGCAATTGTCGCAGTGGCGGGCGATCCTGCAGCCGCTCATCGAGAAGGCTCGCAGCCCCGCTGCGATCTGTCGTCTGCTTGAGCTGCTGGTGATTCTCGAACAGTATCCGGATCCCATTGCGGCGCCGGAGCGTGATCGTCTGTCGATCCTGGTCAGGCAGTGCCTGAGATCCTTGGAGCAACCGACCGTGCCGGCGGACCCGGCACCGATCGCCACGACCTTGCCCTCGGTACCCGCGGCTGCGGATTCTGAGCTGCCGGCGCGATTGGCCGCGACCGATGCCCTGCAAGCTCTGCAGCGCGAAATGCACCAGGAGCCCGCGCATACCGGCGGCGAGGCCGAACATCAGGGTCGGCCGTTGATCGTTGCCGATGCCATGAGCAACCCCGCGCACTGGCAGTTCGCGCTCAAAACCACACTGGCGGTGATGATCGTCTATGCGGTGTACAGCATGCTCGACTGGCCCGGGCTTCGAACCTCGATCGTGACGTGCTTCTTCGTGGCCCTGGGCAGCCTGGGCGAGACCATCCACAAGTTGTCGCTGCGTCTCTCCGGAGCCGTGGTCGGGGGATTGATCGCCGGGCTGTGCATCGTTTTCGTGCTGCCGCACTTTACGGATATCGGCCAGCTGTGTGTGCTCACGGCCGTGGTCGCATCGTTCGCCGGTTGGGTGGCAACCAGCAGTGAGCGTCTCTCCTACGCCGGATTGCAGATCGCGTTCGCCTTCTTTCTCGGCTTGCTGCAGACGGACGCGCCCGCGACCGATCTGACGGTACTGCGCGACCGGGTCGTGGGAATCGTGTTGGGCAACGTCGTCATCACGCTGATATTCAGCACACTGTGGCCCGAATCGGCGCTGACCCGGCTGCGCGCGGCGCTGGCCGAGGTACTGCGGGCCGCTGCGGCGCTGCTGCGATCGCCGGCGCAGCGGGCCGCGAACAGACGCCACGCCCTGGGCGCTTTGGCGCAGGCCGACGAGTTCGAATCGCTCAGTCAGTTCGAGTTGGCGATGCTGCCGGGGCAGGTCCATCTGCCTGCCCTGGGCAGTGTGGAGCGCGTGGCCGCCGCCACCTTCATCGTGACCAGCGATCCTTGGGCGCATGAGGCAGAGGCAGGCAGAGCATCGAAGCTGGCCGACTGGCTGGACGCTGCGGGTCGGGCGACCGCCGAAGCCAGCGCCCCGCCGCCGCTGCCTGCCTTCGCGCCCACGCCTGGGACCGCCACTTCCAAACTGTATACGGAGATCGAGCGTGTCGCGGCGACGGCGCATTAGAGCGGTATCAGGACCCGTGGCGCTGGCGATCAGCCTCGCCGCGAGTGTCTTGCACGCGCAGGCGCCCCCCGCACCGGAGCAGCCGTGGTCGATCCCGGAGGCGGCGATTCAGCGTGCGGCCTCGCTGCAGGCGGACAGCAGTCCGTGGATCCCAAAACCCTACGACCTGCCGGGACTCATCGATCTCGCACAACGCTCGAACGCCGAGACCCGCGTGGCCTGGGAAGCCGCCCGCGCCGCCGCCGCGGAAGTCGGGCTGGCCGAGAGCGCCTATCTGCCGCAGCTCTCGATGGAGGCGCTCGGCGGCTTCGAGCAGACGCCGCTGCCGGTGCCCGAGAATCTCGTTCGCAAGGGATATTTCATTTCCGATTCACGCGAGATCATCCCTTCGCTCGCCCTCAAGTGGCTGCTGTTCGACTTTGGCCGTCGCGATGCGAACCTTGCGGCGGCGCGGGCCGACTCCTTCGTGGCCAATGCCGGTTTCACCGCCGTGCATCACAAACTGGTCCTGGACGTGTCGCAGGCCTACTTTGCCCTCGGAGCGGCGCGCGGGCGCCTGCGGGCGGCCCAGAAGTCGCTCGCCACGGCCCAGACCGTCGAGACCGCGACCTCCGCCAAACGCGAGCGCGGACTGGCGACGGTGGTCGCGTTGAATCAGGCCCAGCGCCAGTCCGCGCAGGCGCGCTACGCCGTCGCCGCAGCCGAGGGAGCCGCGCGCACGGCGCTCGCCGATCTCATCGCCGCCGTCGGCATTCCCGCCGCAACGCCACTCGAGGTCGTCGACGGGTCGCCGTTGACCTTGCCCGGTACACCCCAGGAGAGCATCGCGGCCACCGTGAATGCGGCCCTGGCGCATCGGCCGGACATCATTGCCGCACTGGGGAGCGTCGATGCCGCGCAGGCGTCGCTGAAGGCTGCGGAGCGCGCCTACCGTCCCAGCATTGGATTCAGCGCCAGTGTCTTCCAGAATATCGGCTCCTTGAGTTCGGACGGCGGTCCGACCTCCTCCGTGGACCGTACCGGGGAGACTTTTCTGCTCTCCTTCAGCCTGCCGATCTATGACGGCGGGGAGCGAGCCGACCACATCTCCATCGCGCGGGCGCGCCTGCGCGAGTCGCAGGCCAATCTGGAGTTGACCCGGGACGGCGTGGCGCAGCAGGTGGTTCGGGCCTATGACGAGTTGCTCACCGGCCTCGCCGAATATGACGCCGCTGAAGCCCTGCGCCAGGCGGCCAATACCTCCTACTCGGCCGCACTGTCCTCCTACCAGCAGGGAGTGGGAACCTATACGGATCTGGCCACCGAAGAGAACGCCGTGGCGGATGCCGAGCGACAGGTTGAGGATGCGCACGCCGCGGCCCATTCGGCGGCGGCGGCCCTGGCCTTTGCCGTGGGCCGCAGCGCGAACCCAAACGGCCAGAATCCCTAGTTGACCGAGGGCGCCAGCGCCACGTTGCACCACAGCCTTTCGAGCGACTCCAGGCCCCCGGCCGCCGAACTCCACACCGTGGCATCGGCGACGATGAGGCTCCCCGCCGCGGCGGCGGGCGTCGCCTGAAGCATCGCATCGAACTGCGTGTGGCCGGCCGCTGAGAAGGGGTGCAGGGGCGCCCCCGGATCAATGGTCTGCCGAACCAATACCTCGAGCAGCTCACGGCTGCCTTCCAGGCGCTCGAAATGCGGCAGATGGGGGTGCCCGTTCAATGTCCGCACGCCCGTCAGCAGGCCGCGCCGGTCGAAGGCGGCCAGTTCCAGCGGCGCCGGCGTTCCATCCGGCGCCTGTGCCGGTCGCAGTCCGAATCGATTCCGAATCGGCAGATCGAGGCCCCGCATCAACGACAGCGCAAAGCCTCCGAAACGCTGCTGACCCGGCACCGCCTTGTCCCCGTGATGTTCGAACTCGCTTTGCTTGCGCGCATTCGCCTGGTCCTCCGACATGTCGTGGGTGTCGCCGATGTCGTGATGGGGGCACACGAACAGGGTGTGGGCGGGATCATCGAGGAATTCCTCGATCGTCCGCAGCTCCGAAGTCGTCGCCCGCTGACAGGACTGGGGGCCGTCGAAGCTGATGATGATCAGTGTGTCGATCCGCGACAGCCACTTCGCATCCAGCAGCGCCACCTGCGCCTGCGAGCGCCGATGCACCATCTGCACCGGATAGCCGGTCCAACTCTGTGCGCGCTGCGTGAACTGCCTGAAATTCGCCAGGAAGATCTGTTCCAGGAAGCCCTCGATGCCCTGGTCATAGCAAAGCGGGTCCGCCAATGGCTCATACCGCGGCCAGAACAGGCGCCGCACCTCAAACAAAGCCGGGAATCGATTGTCGAGGATGCCCAGAGGCGCCGCGGCCTCGGCCGCGCGATCCCACGCGAAGTACATTGCGATGCGGCGACGCATGGAGTCCGGGAGCTCCTTCGCCTCGGGTCCGGGTCAGCGCTGCATCTGCATCAGCTGGTCCATGGAGACCATGTTGTGATTCAGATTCGCCATGATGAGCATGGTCCCGAACACCACGAGCGCGGTGATGAAGACACCAAATGCCAGCGCAAGGAAATTGTTCGCCTGATCCGGCGCGCTGGAGACATGCAGAAAGAAGGCCACATGGACGCCCATCTGCGCGACGGCCAGTACCGCGATCAGAATCGGCAGGGAGCGCGCATACACCAGGGGTGTGGAGGAAGCCCAGAACGATGCCGCGGTCAGGACGATC
>DATHMT010000055.1:0-6764 GCA_035486855.1 Steroidobacteraceae bacterium | reverse complement strand
GTGATCGAGGTCTGCGGCGAGGCGCCGGTGCCGCCGTCATAGCCGCTGATCAGCACCACTTCCGCATGCGCCTTCGCGACACCGGCGGCGATGGTGCCGACGCCCACTTCGGCCACCAGCTTCACGCTGATGCGCGCGTCGCGGTTACTGTTCTTCAGATCGTGGATGAGTTCGGCCAGATCCTCGATGGAGTAGATGTCATGGTGCGGCGGCGGGGAGATCAGGCCGACCCCGGCGGTGGTGTGACGGGTCTTGGCCACCCACGGATAGACCTTGCTGCCCGGCAGCTGACCGCCTTCCCCGGGCTTCGCCCCCTGCGCCATCTTGATCTGCAGTTCGCGTGCATTGACGAGGTATTCGCTGGTCACACCAAAGCGGCCCGAGGCCACCTGCTTGATGGCCGAGCTGCGCAGATCGCCGTTGGGCAGCGGCAGGTAGCGCTCCGGATCCTCGCCCCCCTCGCCGGTGTTGCTCTTGCCGCCGATGCGGTTCATGGCGATCGCGAGTGTCTCGTGCGCTTCCTTGCTGATGGACCCATAGGACATGGCGCCGGTCTTGAAGCGTTTGACGAGGCTCTCGACGGATTCGACTTCCTCGAGCGCAATCGCATCCCCCGCCTTGAACTCCAGGAGCCCGCGCAGGGTGCACAGGTTCGTCGACTGATCATCAATCAGCTGCGCGTAGGACTTGTAGGTCGAAAAGCTTCCGGTGCGCACGGCCTTCTGCAGGCGATGGATGGCCTCCGGGCTGAACAGATGCGTCTCGCCATCACTGCGCCACTGGTACTGGCCTCCGGCGGTCAGCGCACCACTGTGCGTGCCGCGCGCCGGGAACGCGGCCCGATGCCGCAGCATGACTTCCTGGGCGACGACATCCATGCCGATGCCACCGATGCGCGAGGAGGTCCAGGTGAAGTACTCGTCGATCACATCCTGGCGCAATCCGACGGCCTCGAACACCTGGGCGCCGTGGTAGCTCTGCACCGCGGAAATGCCCATCTTGGACATCACCTTGATGACGCCCTTGGTCGCGGCCTTCGAGAAGTTCCGGCAGGCCTTTGCGTGATCGATGTCCTGCAGGAACTCGTCACGGATCATGCCGTCGAGCGTCTCAAACGCCAGGTACGGATTGATCGCACTGCAGCCGTAGCCGATGATCAGTGAGAAGTGATGCACCTCGCGCGCCTCGCCGGTCTCGAGCACCAGGCTCACGCGCGTACGCAGGCCTTCGCGGATCAGGTAGTGGTGCAGCGCCGAGACCGCGAGCAGAGCCGGCACGGCGGCGAACTCGCGGTTCACTCCGCGATCGCTCAGGATGAGGATGTTGACCTCCTCGTCCTCCACCATGCGCCGCGCCGCCAGGCGCAACTCCTCGATCGACTTCACCAGCCCGCGCTCGCCGCGCGTGGCGCGGAACAGGATCGACAGCACGCCGACCTTGAGTCCCGGTGCGTGTAGCCGTCGCACCTTGGCGAACTCCTCGTTGGTGAGGATCGGCGCGGACAGTTCCAGACGCCGGCAATCGGCGCGCTGCGGCATCAGCAGGTTGCCCTCCGAACCCAGCCACACCTCGGAGGCGGTGATGAGCTCCTCACGGATGCAGTCGATCGGCGGATTGGTCACCTGGGCGAACAGCTGCTTGAAATAGTCGTAGAGCAGGCGGGGCTTGGCGGACAGGGCCGCGAGCGCCGCATCATTGCCCATCGAACCGACCGCCTCGACGCCACTCTTGGCCATCGGCGCCAGCAGCACCCGCAGGTCCTCGAAGGTGTAACCGAAGGCGATCTGGCGCTGCACCAGAGTGTCGTGATCCGGCACCGGCACCTCGGGCGCCGCCGGCAGGTCCTTCAGGTGCAGCAGGTGCTCATCCAGCCACTGGCGATACGGCCTCTGGCCTGCGACCTGGCGCTTGATCTCCTCATCCTCGACGATGCGCCCGGCCTCGGTATCGACCAGGAACATGCGCCCGGGCTGCAGGCGGCCCTTCATGAGCACATCTTCCGGCGGCACATCGAGCACGCCGGCCTCGGAGGCCATGACCACCATGTCATCCTTGGTCACGTAGTAGCGCGAGGGACGCAGCCCGTTGCGGTCGAGCACCGCGCCGATCTGGCGGCCATCGGTGAAGGCGATACAGGCCGGCCCGTCCCACGGCTCCATGAGACTGGAGTGATATTCGTAGAAGGCGCGCAGCGAATCATCCATCTGCTCGTGGTTCGACCACGGCTCCGGAATCATCATCATCACGGCGTGCGGCAGCGACCGCCCGGCCAGCACCAGCAGCTCGAGCGTGTTGTCGAACATCGCCGAATCGCTGCCGTTGGGATTGATGATCGGCAGGATTTTCTTCACGTCATCGCCGAACATGTCGCTTTCAAACAGCGCCTCGCGGGCATTCATCCAGTTGAGATTGCCACGCAGGGTGTTGATTTCGCCGTTGTGCGCGATGTAGCGATACGGATGCGCGCGATCCCAGCTCGGAAAGGTGTTGGTGCTGAAGCGCGAGTGCACCAGCGCGAGTGCCGTCTCCATGGCCGGATCGTTCAGATCCTTGAAGTACTGGGACAGCTGTCCGGTGAGCAGCATGCCCTTGTACACAAAGGTCTTGTGCGAGAGGCTCGGCACATACCAGTACTCCGCGCCGTCCATGGTGGAGGCACGGATTTCGCTGTAGGCGCGCTTGCGGATCAGATACAGCTTGCGCTCGAATAGCGCCTCGTCGGTCAGCGAGGGATCGCGGCCGATGAAAATCTGGCGCATGAACGGCTCGCTCGACTTGGCGGTCTCACCGAGCATCGAGTTGTCGGTGGGCAGAGTGCGCCAGCCGATCACGGTCTGACCTTCGGACTGCACGATCTGCTCGAAGTGCTCCTCGAGGCGCCGCCGCCGGGTGGGATTGCGCGGCAGGAAAATGATGCCGCTGCCATAGGCGCCGGGCGCCGGCAGGTTCAGGCGCGCCTTACGTGCGACCTCCTTGAGAAAGGCATGGGGCATCTGCAGCAGGACCCCGGCGCCATCACCGGTATTGGTCTCGCTGCCACTGGCGCCGCGATGATCCAGGTTGCGCAACACCGTGATGGCCTGCTGCAGGATCTTGTGCGAACGGCGCCCTTTGATGTCGACCACGAAGCCGACGCCGCAGGCGTCGTGCTCGAACTGCGGATCGTAAAGGCCCTGTTTGCCAGGACGCAGGTGCGGTGCGTTCCGGGTCGTTGCCGACACCTTTTGAGCACCGGTGCGTGGCCCCGGCGCGGTCCTGCCTGACTTGCTCATGCTTTCCCCCAAAACCCAAGCGGCGCCCGTCGACGCCCAGCTGCGCGCCACGGCCTTGGGAAGGCTATGGCGCGTTGTCGACCGCCCTCAGGCGGCCCGTTCGGCCTGGTTCACTCCTACATACCCGAGTATCCCTCGGGCCGCCTCGCGGCCTTCGAACACGGCCGTCACGACGAGGTCCGAACCTCTAACCATATCACCACCGGCGAAGATCTTGGGATTTGTAGTTTGAAAGGGCAGGTCCCGGGAGGCGGAGACCCGCACCCGGCCGTTGGGGTGGAGTTTGACGCCCTGCGCCTCGAGCCAGGTGGGGGGGCTGGGCAGGAATCCGAAGGCCACGATCACGGCATCCGCCGCAATGACCTCCTCGGAGCCGGGGATGGTTTCCGGTATCCGTCGGCCGCGCGGACCGGGGGGCCCGAGGCGCGTTTGGACCATCTTCACGCCCTCGACGTGCTCGGCCCCGACGATTTCGATGGGCTGGCGGTTGAACAGGAACTCGACCCCTTCCTCCCTGCTGTTCTTATAGTCCCGGCGCGATCCAGGCATGTTGTCCTCATCCCGACGGTAGGTGCAGGTGACCGAGGCGGCGCCCTGGCGGATGGCCGTGCGATTACAGTCCATGCCGGTATCACCGCCGCCGAGTACCACGACCCGACGCCCCCGCAGGCTCACCCAGCCGTCGCCCGGCAATCCGAGTTCGTGATTGATATTGGAAATGAGATAGGGCAGCGCCTCGTGGACACCCGGCAGATCCTCGCCGGGGAACCCACCTTTGACATATTGGTAGGTCCCCATCCCCAGGAACACCGCATCGAACTGCTCGGTCAGCTCGGCCAGCGGCAGGTCGCGTCCGACCTCGATACCCAGACGGAACTCCACGCCCATGCCCTCCATGAGTGCGCGCCGCGCCTCGACGATTTCCTTTTCGAGTTTGAAGGGTGGAATGCCGAAGGTCAGAAGGCCCCCGATGCGCGGGTAGCGATCGAAGACCACCGGCTTCACGCCATTGCGCGCGAGGATGTCCGCGCACCCCAGGCCGGCGGGCCCCGCGCCGATGATCGCCACGCGCTTGCCGGTGTCCCGTACATGGGACATATCCGGCTTCCAACCCTGCCTGACCGCCTCGTCGGTGATGTACTTTTCGATCGAGCCGATGGTGACGGCGCCGAGGCCGTCGTTCAGCGTGCAGGCGCCCTCGCACAACCGGTCCTGCGGGCAGATCCGTCCGCACACTTCGGGGAGCGAATTGGTCTTGTGCGACAGTTCGGCGGCTTCAAACAGCTTGCCCTGCTGGATCAGCTTCAGCCAGTTGGGGATGTAGTTGTGCACCGGGCACTTCCATTCGCAGAAGGGATTGCCGCAGCCCAGACAACGAGCCGCCTGCTGACCGGCCCCATCGGCGCTGAATGAGGAGTAGATCTCGGAGTAGCCCGCGATCCGCACCTCGACGGCCAGCTTCTCCGGGTCGGTGCGCGGGATCTCGAGGAATTGCAGGTTCTTGTCAGCCATGGTGTCCTTCAGGCAGCCCGGCGCAGGTTTTCGATCAGCGAATCGATGGATGCGGCCTTCGGCTTCACCAGCCAGAACTTGCCGGCAAAACTGCGGAAATCATTGAGGATCTCCTCGCCCCAGAGGCTGCCCGTTTCCGCCACGTGCCGTTCGAGCAGGCCGGTGAGATGGAGTTGATGCGTCTGCATGGCCTCGGAATGAATCCGGCTGATGTCGATGAGCTCGTGGTTGTAGCGATCGACGAAGTCGCGTTCCAGGTCCAGCACATAGGCGAAGCCGCCCGTGAAGCCGGCGCCGAAGTTGACCCCGGTGCGGCCCAGCACGCACACCACGCCACCGGTCATGTATTCACAGCAATGGTCCCCGACGCCCTCGACGACGGCGATCGCGCCGGAGTTGCGCACCGCGAAGCGCTCCCCGGCCGTGCCGGCGGCGTAGAGCGTGCCGCCGGTTGCCCCGTACAGGCAGGTATTGCCCATGATGGTGGTTTCCCGGGCGAGGTAGGTCGCAGCGCGCGGCGGCCTCACCACGATGCGCCCGGCAGCCATGCCCTTGCCGACGTAATCGTTGGCATCGCCTTCCAGGTACAGGTGCAGGCCGCCGGCATTCCAGGCGCCGAAACTCTGGCCGACATTACCCGTCAGGTGCACCGCGATCGGCTGGTCGCGCATGCCGTAGTTCCCCCAGCGCCGCGCGATCTCTCCGGAGATACGTGCGCCAATGGAACGATTGAAGTTCTTGACCTCGTAGTGCCACTTCCCGCCCGATCCGGCCACGATCGCCTCGCGCATGTCGGCGAGCATGGTCTCGGCCAGCTCACCCTTGTCGAAGGGCGCATTGGAAGGCGCGGTACAGAACTGCGGACCGGCGGCGGCCAGCCCGTCCTGCGACAGCAGCGGCGTCAGATCCAGCCGCCGCTGGCGCTGCGTCTGCCCCGGCAGGATCTCGAGGTACTGGGTCTGGCCGATCAGGTCCTCGATGCGCCGCACGCCCATCTGTGCCAACAGCTCCCGCACCTCGCGCACCAGGAAGCGGAAGTAATTGATGACCATCTCGGGCAGGCCGATGAAGTACTTCGACCGCAGCACGTTGTGCTGGGTCGCAACCCCGGTGGCGCAGTTGTTCAGGTGACAGATGCGCAGGTACTTGCAGCCCAGCGCCACCATCGGCGCCGTACCGAAGCCGAAACTCTCCGCTCCAAGGATCGCGGCCTTGATCACATCGAGGCCGGTCTTAAGGCCCCCATCGGTCTGTACCCGGACCCGATGCCGCAGATCATTGGCCCGCAGCGTCTGATGCGCCTCGGCCAGTCCCAGCTCCCAGGGCGTGCCGGCGTACTTGATCGAAGAAATGGGGCTGGCCCCGGTGCCCCCGTCGTGCCCGGAGATCGTGATCAGATCGGCGTAGGCCTTGGCGACTCCCGCCGCGACGGTGCCGACCCCAGGCTCCGCCACCAGCTTCACCGACACGAGCGCCGTGGGATTGACCTGCTTCAGATCGAAGATCAGCTGCGCGAGATCCTCGATGGAGTAGATGTCGTGGTGCGGCGGCGGGGAGATGAGGCCGACGCCCGGACGCGCGAAGCGCAGCCGCGCGATCATCTCGTTCACCTTGTGCCCGGGAAGCTGGCCGCCCTCGCCCGGCTTCGCGCCCTGCGCGATCTTGATCTGCAGCACCTCGGCATTGACCAGGTATTCGGGCGTCACGCCGAAGCGTCCCGACGCCACCTGCTTGATCTTGGAGTTCTTCTCGGTACCGTAGCGCGCGGGGTCCTCGCCGCCCTCGCCGGAGTTCGAGCGCGCACCCAAGCGGTTCATGGCGATGGCGAGTGCCTCGTGCGCCTCGGGAGACAGCGCACCCAGGGACATCCCCGCGCTGTCGAAGCGCGTCAGGATGGAGGTCTCCGACTCGACCTCTTCCACGGGAATCGGCGGACGGCTCGACCTCAATCGCAGCAGGTGTCGAATGCAGGATACCGGA
>DATHMT010000054.1:0-25296 GCA_035486855.1 Steroidobacteraceae bacterium | reverse complement strand
TTCCCGACCTGGCTGGCCCAGCCCGCGGCCCTCGTGCCGGGTTCGCGGGTGCTGGATGCTCCCGCCGACGAACTCAATGTCGAGCAGACCCGCGCCATCGCGCGCGGCTACGACCTGGTCATCATGCACACCAGCACGCCGTCGTTCCCGACGGATGCGCGCTTTGCCGAACTGCTGAAGGAAGACAACCCGCAGATTCGCATCGGGATGGTCGGCGCCAAGCCAATGGTCGATCCCGAAGGCTCGCTGAAAGCCACGACCGCCATCGACTTCGTGTGTCGCGAGGAATTCGACTACACCTGTCAGGAAGTCGCCACCGGCGCGCCGTTGGAGAACATCAAGGGCCTGTCCTATCGCGACGCCGCCGGCCGCATCGTGCACAACCTGCCGCGCGCGATGATCGAGGACATGGACGCCCTGCCGTTCGTGGCACCCGTGTACCAGCGTGATCTGAACATCCGCAATTACTTCATCGGCTATCTGAAGCATCCGTACGTGAGCTTCTATACCGGGCGCGGCTGCCGCTCCAAGTGCACGTTCTGCCTGTGGCCCCAGACGGTGGGTGGCCATCGCTACCGGGTGCGCTCCGCCGAGAATGTCATCGCCGAAGTGCGCTGGATCAAGGAGAACATGCCCGAAGTGAAGGAGATCATGTTCGACGATGACACCTTCACGGACAGCTCGGCCCTGCCGCGCGTCGAGGCCATCGCGCGGGGCATGGGTGAGCTCGGCATGACCTGGAGCTGCAACGCCAAGGCCAATGTTCCCTACAAGACGCTCAAGGTGATGAAGGAGAACGGGCTGCGGCTGCTGCTCGTCGGCTACGAATCCGGCGATGATCAGATCCTGCTGAACATCAAGAAGGGCCTGCGCACCGACATCGCGCGACGCTTCACCGAGGACTGCCGCAAGCTCGGCATTCTGATCCATGGCACCTTCATCCTCGGGCTGCCGGGCGAGACCACGGAGACCATCGAGAAGACCATCAGATTCGCGAAAGAGATCAATCCGCACACAATTCAGGTTTCCCTCGCGGCGCCCTATCCCGGCACGACCCTGTACCGGCAGGCGGTCGACAATGGCTGGCTGCAGGAAAATGACGCGGTCAATCTGGTCAATGACCGCGGCGTGCAGCTGGCCGCGATCAGTTATCCGCACCTGTCGAAGGAGCAGATCTTCCACAGCATGGAAGTGTTCTACAAACGCTTCTATTTCCGACCCGGGAAGATCTGGGAGATCGTCCGCGAAATGTTGGGCAGCTGGGAGATGATGAAGCGCCGTCTGCGTGAGGGCGTGGAGTTCTTCCGCTTCCTGAGGGCGCACCAGGCATAACGCGTGGACTGCGATGGTGGTGGCACATTTAATTTACGGGCTTGCCGGATACGCCATCCTCGCCATAGCCGCCGGCTATTCGCTGGCCGTTTTGGTGGCGGTCCTGGTCTGGCGGGCCTACGTGTCGCGCCCGCGCCAACAGCATCAGCAGCAGCCGCCGGTCACCATCCTCAAACCGCTGTGCGGCGCGGAGCCTGAGCTCTACACGCATCTGCGCTCCTTCTGCCAACAGGATTACCCGGAATACGAAATCATCTTCGGCGTGCTCGACCCGTCCGATCCGGCCATCCCGGTCGCGCAGCGGCTGCAGGATGAGTTTGCGCAGTTGCCGATCACGATCGTCGTGAACGGACAGCGTCACGGCCATAACAACAAGAGCAACAACCTGATCAACATGCTGACCCGAGCCCGCCACCCGATCCTGGTGATTTCGGACAGTGATACCTGGGTGCGGCCGGACTATCTGTCCACCTTGATCGGCCCCATCCTCGATGACGGCGTGGGCCTGGTGACCTGCCTGTCACATGACTGGCCAACCCCGCCTCTGTGGTCACACCTGGGCGCGATGTACGTCAACGAGTGGTACTTTCCAACGGTGATGCTCGCGTGGCTGTTCGGCAATCAATGCTACGCATCGGGTCAGACCCTGTGTCTGCGGCGCAGCACCCTCGAAGCCATCGGGGGCTTGCGTTCCTTTGCGGATCACCTGGCCGACGACTACCGCCTGGGCGAACTCATCCGCGCCCAGGGTCTGCGCATCGTGCTGTCTC
Organism: Steroidobacteraceae bacterium; assembly: GCA_035486855.1. Taxonomy (GTDB): domain Bacteria; phylum Pseudomonadota; class Gammaproteobacteria; order Steroidobacterales; family Steroidobacteraceae; genus DAIDKA01. Next base: position 23,194 of record DATHMT010000054.1, on the reverse strand, counting down.
CGTTGGAGGTCCAGACCGAGCATCACGAGCCGGATTTTGCGGCTCTCAATCACCACGAGCTGCGCTGGATGCGCACCCTGCATATCCTGCGTCCCTTGTCTTTCAAGATGATTTTCCTCACCTTCAGTGTCCCGCTCGCGGTCATTGGCGTGACCCTCACCGCCGGATTGCCGCGCCACACGCTCGGCTGGCTGCTGCTCGGAGTAACCGTTCTGGCGCGACTGGCGCTGCACCTGGTGCAGCGGTTGCGAACCGGGCAGCCGCTGTTCGAAGACCTGTATCTGGTGCCGGTACGCGAAGTGCTGATGCTGTACGTCTGGTGCCAGAGTTTCTTTCACAAACGGGTCACCTGGCGCGGCACCGAATTCGAAGTCGACAACACCGGCGTGATGCGGCGCGTCGTCTGATCTTCGGACGATGAAAGCCGCGGCGTACATCGCGGGTCTGCTCGGGCTCGCGCTGCTCACGGTGCTGGTCATTCACGCCGACGTGCCGGCGATGCTGCGCGCCTGGCGACTCGCCGGCGCCGCGCTGTTGTGGCTCGTTCCCTATCGCCTGCTCTTCTTCGTGCTCTACGCGGTGGGCTGGCGCGCGATGCTGCGGCCCTTTGATCCGAGCGCGAAAGCCGGCTACGGCTACGTGCTGTGGGTGACCACGGTGCGCGAGGCCGTGGACCGGCTATTGCCGGTCGCAAGCGTCGGGGGCAGCGTCGTCGGCGTGCGCCTCATGCGCTGGACCGGTCTTGGCATCGCGCCGGTGAGCGCGACCATCATCGTGGAAATCCTGCTGACGCTGTTCGCGCTGTACGTGTTCGGGGCGCTGGCGACACTGATTCTGCTGGGAAGCGGCGCCAGCGGCGAACATCGCGAAGTGCTCGCGGTACTGGCCCTGAGCCTGCCGATTCCGCTCGGCTCGCTGCTGCTGCTGCGCTACGGCGCGGTCTTTGCGCGCCTCGAGCGTTTCCTGGGCCCGATGGTCGGCCTCGAGCGCGGCGAGACCGCCGCATCACTGGATGCGGATCTGCGAGCCTGCCTCGCTCGGCTCGGAACTCTGCTGCTCGCGGGTGCGCTGCAGCTGCTGGCGCTCATCACCGCGTCTTTTGAAATCTGGTGGGCGATGCGGCTGTTCGACCATCCGATCAGTCTGACCTCATCGGTCATGCTCGAGGGACTGACCCAGGCGGTGCGACACCTCGCCTTCATCGTGCCGGCGGGCCTCGGCGTGCAGGAGGCCGCGCTGGTGCTGTTTGGACACACTTTGGGAATCAGCACCGAGCTGGCGTTGGGCGTTTCCGCCGTCAAGCGCGTGCGCGAGGTACTGTGCGGGGTACCACCGCTGCTGTCCTGGCAATGGCTTGAAGCCCGCCGACTGCGTGCCGCGAAGTCCGAATGAGTCTCGGGTCACATATCTGTAATCGAACTGTTATCTAAATTTTCTACCGCCCCACGGAGCTTGGCGCCGTAAAGTCCGCGCCGCGCTGCACGCAACGGTGAAGAGTCTGGGAAGATTCGACACCTTTACTGTGGCTTGACTGGGGAATTCAATGGGACACATGCAACGTGCCGTCACGCCGCGAACGGGATCGGCTTGCCGCGCGATTTACCAAGGGGCAGCCGCCTTGGCCATCGCCGTGTTCCTTGCGGGGTCACCCGTCCAGGCGCAGCAGGCGCTGGAACAACGTGCTGTCGAACGTTGATCCGAACTTCGGCATCACGGCCGACATCATTCTGCAGAACGTCAATACGACGACCGGCGCTGTTGACAACACGGTCAACGTCACATCGATCGCGGCTGCGGCGGGCATCGACCTGACCACCAGTTTCTCCTCGAAATCCGAACTGGCCATCAACACCTCGCTCGACGGCACATCGCTGACCTTCATGGGCTATAACGCGACCCCGGGACAGCTGGATATTTTTTACTCCAATACCCCGGGTTCCCTCGCAGGCTACTCGCTGACGACGACGACCGACGGGCTGCGCAACCTCACCGGCAAGGTGAATGCCAACGGCTCGGTCACGCTGTACGCGGTGACCTCGACCGAGGGCAGCGTGCTCGGAGGTTCGGGAGCGGATCCCAACCAGATCGTCGAAATCACCGACACCCTGTCCAACTTCGGCTGCGGGCGAAAATTTCAAGGTGCTCGACACCGCCGCCCTCGGCCAGGTGTATCGCGGCGTCGACCTGGCGCCGGTTCCGCTGCCGGCCGCCGCGTGGCTGCTGCTCAGCGGCCTCGGCGGGCTGGGGATCTTCGGTCGCCGCCGCGCCAGCTGACTGTCTGAAGCACTCCACTCGAGGATACGCCCGCAGTCGCGGGCGTTTTCCGTTGTGGCCGGCTATCCTTGGCGGCCATGCCCGAACTTCCCGAAGTCGAAACCACCCGCCGCGGTCTCGAGCCGCACCTGGCGGGTCAGACCATTCTGCGACTGACGGTCCACGACCATCGCCTGCGCTGGCCGGTCGATGCCCGCCTGCCGCAGACGCTGGCGGGCCAGCACGTCAAGTCGGTCGAGCGACGCGCGAAGTACCTGCTGCTGCGCCTGACCCACGGGACGGTGTTGTGGCACTTGGGCATGTCCGGAAGCCTGCGCATCGTACCGAGCGATCTGCCGGTCGACCTCCATGACCACATCGATCTGATCCTCACCTCTGGGCACACGGTGCGCTTCAACGACCCGCGCCGCTTCGGCAGCGTCATTTATGTCACGGGCGATCCGCAGGCCCACCCGTTGCTGGCGAAGCTTGCCCCCGAACCTTTCGATCCGGCCTTCGATGCGCAGTATCTGTGGCGGATCTCGCGACGGCGCAGGGTGTCCGTCAAACAGTTGATCATGAACGGCCAGGTCGTCACCGGAGTCGGGAACATCTACGCCAGTGAAGTGCTGTTCCGGGCCGGCATCCGGCCGCGCCGGCAGAGCCGCAGCCTCCAGCGCGATGAGACCATGCGGCTGGTTGCCGCCATCCGCAAGGTGTTGAAACAAGCCATCCGGGTCGGCGGCACGACGCTGCGCGACTATGTGAATCCGCAAGGCAATCCCGGATACTTCCGTCAGAAGCTCTTTGTCTATGAGCGCGCCGCTGAGCCCTGTCGCAACTGCGGCACGCTGATCCGCAGCTTCACGCAGGGCCAGCGCTCGACCTATTACTGCCCCACCTGTCAGAGATAGCACCGTGACTCAAGCCATCATCACCCACTTGAGCGCTGCCGATCCGGTCATGAAGCGGCTCATCGCTGCGGCCGGCCCGCTGGCGATTCCCGAGCCCGAAGCGCATTCCCCCTATGAAGCGCTGGCGCGCGCGATCGCGCACCAGCAACTCAACGGCAAAGCCGCACAGTCCATCCTCAATCGCTTCGTGACGACCTGCGGCCAGGGGGTTTTCCCCACCCCCGAGAGTCTGTTGCTGTTGAAAGACGTGGCGCTGCGCGCCTCAGGTTTCTCGTTCTCGAAGATCGCGGCGCTGCGGGATCTGGCGACCAAGACCATGGCCGGCATCGTCCCGGCACACGACGCCCTGCATGCCCTGACCGATCTGGAAATCATCGAGCGGCTTACGGCAGTGCGCGGCATCGGGCGCTGGACCGTGGAGATGCTGCTGATGTTCCGGCTGCGCCGGCCCGATGTGCTCCCGGTCGATGATTTCGGCGTGCGCCACGGCTTTCGCCTCGCCTATGGCCTGAAGCAGATGCCGGAGCCGAAGGTGCTGGCGCTGTTCGGCGAGCGCTGGGCTCCGCATCGCAGCGCGGCGGCCTGGTACCTGTGGCGTGCGGTGGATCTGCATCGGGCAGGTCAGCTGCCGACTCCGATTGAGATCACGAGGCTGCCGCGACTGCCGCGCAAGCGCCGCAAGCTCGCCCGCAGCCAGACGGCGCGCAAATCTAAGCGCGTCGCAGCTTCTGCAACTCGGTCAGCACGGTCGGGTGCACGAACTCGTGCACGTCGCCCCCCAGCACGGCGATCTCGCGCACCAACGAAGAAGAAATGAAGGTGAACTGTTCCTGCGGCGTCAGGAACACGGTCTCGATATCGCGACACAGATGCCGATTCATGTTCGCCAGCTGGAACTCGAATTCAAAATCCGACACCGCGCGCAGGCCACGGATGATCACCGACAGCTTGTGCCGCCGCGCGACCTCCACGGTGAGTTCGGAATAACCGATCACTTCGACATTGGGCAGATCGGCGAGCACCTGGCGTGCGAGCTCGACGCGCTTCTCCTGCGTAAACAGCGGCGCCTTGCCGGCATTCGAGGCGATGGCCACGACCACCCGGTCGAACAGGGTGCAGGCGCGCCGTACCAGGTCGGCATGCCCGTTGGTGATCGGATCAAAGGTCCCCGGATACAGCGCGTGTCGATTGGTGTTCAAGGTGTTCTCCGCAGCAGATGATACCCGACCTCACCGGCACGCCCAGACCTGGTGATGCACCACCGTTCGGGAAAGGCCGGCAACGGCTCACGCGCCGGGCGCTCGGCGTAAATCTGCGCGGCGGGCGCCAGCCAGTGGCCGGCCTCGAGAGCGGCCGCGGCCCGTCCCAGCAACCCCGCCGCAAACGGCGGGTCCAGGAATACGACATCGAAGGCTTCAGGTTTTCCGGTCAGGAAGCGCAGCGCATCGGCGACCTGGATCTGCGCCGCCGCGGCCTGCTCGCCGCCCCACAGTGCCAAGGTCTGCTTGAGTTCACGCGCCGGGGCTGCGGCCTGTTCGACGAACACCGCGCGGGCGGCGCCGCGCGACAGCGCCTCGAGCCCGAGCGCGCCGCTGCCGGCGAACAGATCGAGACAGCGCGCCCCGGCGATCGCAGGACCGAGCCAGTTGAAGAGGGTCTCGCGCACCCGATCCGGGGTCGGCCTTATTCCGCCTTCGGGAAAGCGCCAGGTGCGACTGCGCCAGCTGCCACCGATGATCCGGAGCGTGCGCGCCCTGCGCTTATCGGCCTTAGCAGTCACGGTTCATCATACAATAGGGTCATGCCTTCTTTCTTCGAGCGCCTGCGCCAAAAACTCAATCGCGGCAACTCCTGGCTGACCATGGACCTCGGGACCCTGTTCCGGGGCCGCAAGATCGATGCCGAAATCCTCGAGGAGCTGGAGACCCGACTGCTCACGGCCGATGTCGGCGTCGAGGCCACACAGTACATTCTCGAGAATCTGCGTAAGCGCGTCGCCCGCCACGAGCTCGACGATGTCGAGGCGCTGATCGCGGCGCTGCGTCAGTCGGTCGCCGACATCCTCAAACCCTGCGCGCAGCCGCTGCAGATCGACTCCGCACACCGACCCTTTGTGATACTGGTGGTCGGCGTGAATGGATCGGGCAAGACCACCACCATCGGCAAGCTCGCCCAGCGTCTGTCGGAGTCAGGTCAAAGCGTCATGCTCGCGGCCGGGGACACCTTCCGCGCCGCGGCGATCGAGCAGCTGCAGGTGTGGGCGACGCGCACCGGCTCCGCGGTGGTGGCACAACAGGCCGGGGCCGATCCGGCAGCCGTCGTGTTTGATGCTGCGCAGTCGGCGCGCTCGCGCGGCACGGACGTGCTGATCGCCGATACCGCCGGCCGGCTGCAGAGCCAGACGCATCTGATGGAGGAGCTGAAGAAGGTCCGCCGCGTGATCCAGCGGGTCGATGCGACCGCGCCGCATGAGGTGCTGCTGGTACTCGATGCCAACCAGGGGCAGAACGCCCTGTCGCAGGCCGTCCAGTTCCACCAGGCGATCGGCGTGACGGGTCTGGTGCTGACCAAACTCGATGGCACGGCGAAGGGCGGCATCGTGCTGGCCATCGCCCGCAGGCTCAATCTGCCGATCCGCTTCATCGGCATCGGCGAACAGGCCGCAGACTTCGGCGAGTTCAACGCGGAGGCGTTCGCGACCGCCCTAGTCGACGGCGTGGGCGGCGCGGCGTGATCCTGTTCGAGCGCGTCACGAAGCGCTATCCGAACGGCCGGGAGGCATTGCGCGCGGCATCCTTCAGCATCGACAAGGGCGAGATGGTATTCCTGACCGGGCGCTCCGGTGCCGGCAAGAGCACGGTGCTCAAGCTCATCGCGATGCTCGAGCGCCCGACTCGCGGCACGGTCGTGGTCAATGGCCAGAACCTGGGCGCACTCAAATCACGGCACCTGCCGGCCTACCGCCGCTCGCTGGGGGTGGTGTTCCAGGAGCACCGGCTGCTCGATGATCGTCCGGTCTTCGACAACGTGGCGCTGCCGCTGGCGGTGGCCGGCGCGAGCGCGACGGAAATGGGCAAGCGCGTGCGCGCGGCGCTGGATCAGGTCGGGCTCCTGAGCAAGGAGCGCATGCTCCCCCAGGAGCTTTCGGTCGGCGAACAGCAGCGCGTGGGTATCGCACGCGCGGTGGTCGCCAAACCCGCGGTGCTGATTGCCGATGAACCCACGGGCAACCTCGATCCGGACCTGTCGCTGGAAGTGATGAAGCTCTTCAGGCGCTTCCAGGACGTCGGCGTCACGGTCATCGTGGCCACCCATGACCTGCACGTGGTGCATGAGTTCGGCCAGCGCACAATCATCCTCGACGACGGCGAAATCAAGGGCGGCGCCGACGCGCCGCTGCCCAGCATGACGGCGACGCGCTGAATGCGCGGTTATCTGAGTCATCACGCCCAGTCGCTGGTCGGAGCCCTCGGCCGCCTGGCCCGGGCGCCCTTCGCGACGCTGCTGACGGTCCTGGTCATTGGACTCGCCCTGGCCCTGCCGCTGGCCCTCGCGCTGCTGATCAGCAACGCCGTCGCTGCCACTGGCGGCTTCACGGGGGTGGTGGATGTCTCAGTGTATTTCAAACCGGATGCCGCCCTGACAAAGGTTCAGCAACTGGCACAGAGCGTGCGATCCCGAGCCGGCGTCGCGACCGTCCAGGTGATCAGCGCCGAGGAGGGTCTTAAGGATTTCAAACAATACTCGGGATTTGGCGCTGCATTGAGTGCCCTGGGAAACAATCCTCTCCCGAATGTCTTGCACGTGCATCCGACACTCGAGGCCAGCGGCCCCGCGGATCTGGAGGCCCTGCGACACTATCTGGCGGCCTGGCCCGAGGTGGATCTGGTACAGCTGGACTCCGACTGGGTGCTGCGCTTCAACGCCATCCTGCAGCTGCTGCGTCGGGTAATGGGGATCGCCGCCCTGCTGATCGGCGTCGGAGTGCTCGCGGTGATCGGTAATACCATCCGCCTTGAAATTCAGGGGCGGCGTCCCGAGATCGAGGTGGTTCGGCTGGTGGGCGGCTCGACGGGCTATGTCCGCAGGCCGTTCCTGTACACCGGAATGCTGTATGGACTTGGCGGCGCCTTGCTCGCCGCGGCGCTGGTCGCAATTGCAGTCGAGGTGCTACGCGGGCCGGTAGCGACCTTGGCGCAGCTCTATGGCAGCCACTACGCCTTGAATGGGCCGGATGGGCAGGCCCTGGGAGCCGTCCTCGCGGCCGGTTTAGGCTTGGGCTGGAGCGGGGCCTGGCTGGCGGCGACGCGCCACCTCCGAGGCATTGAGCCACGAGCTTAGCAGTAAGTAACTTGATGTTTTAATTGATTATAACGGCAAGATCAAAGTTGAACTCCGGAAGGTCTTAGCACTCAAATACCCTGAGTGCTAATATTCTTTTCCAGTTGAAAGTTCGAACCGGGAGCCTAGATGACTACTACCACCGCACTGGTCGCTCCTCAGACCGACCTCGCCCTCGCGGGGCCGCTCGGGAGCCTTGATGCGTACATGGATCGCGTCAGCCGCATCCCTGTCCTCTCGCGCGAGGAAGAGCATGACCTGGCCGTCAAATATCGCTCGGAAGACGATCTGGATGCGGCCCGCAAACTGGTGCTCGCGCACCTGCGTTTCGTCGTCCATATTGCCCGCGGCTACACCGGCTACGGGCTGCCCATGGGCGATCTCATCCAGGAAGGCAACGTCGGCCTGATGAAGGCCGTGAAGCGCTTTGACCCGGCGGTCAATGTGCGCTTGGTGTCGTTTGCCGTGCACTGGGTACGCGCCGAGATCCACGAATACGTGCTGCGCAACTGGCGGCTGGTCAAGGTGGCCACCACCAAGGCGCAGCGCAAACTGTTCTTCAATCTGCGGCGCATGAAGAAGAACCTCTCCTGGCTGTCGCACGAGGAGACGGCCGCGGTGGCCCGCGATCTCGGGGTCACCACCGCCGAAGTCAGCGAAATGGAGCAGCGCCTCTCGGCTCGCGACATGTCTTTTGACCCGACTCCGGACGGCGATGAGGACGATGCCTCGTACAGTCCGGCCTCCTATCTGCCGGCACCGGCCGCGGATCCGGCCGAAGCGGTCGAAGCGGAGGAATGGGACGACGTGACCCACGCGAATCTGCAGGCGGCGCTCGGCCGACTGGATGCGCGCAGTCGCGACATCCTGATCAGCCGCTGGACGGGCGAAGGCAAGTCCACGCTGCATGAGCTCGCGGATCGCTACAAAGTCTCGGCGGAGCGCATCCGCCAGATCGAGACCCAGGCGATGGGCAAGCTCAAAGGCATGATGGCGCCCGCTTGAGGGGGATCTAGTCTGCCAGCGTGGCGGCGGACATCACCGCTGCCGCCACGCGCTCGTGCACCTGCTTGTCGAGCGGATTGGGGACCAGGTCCTCACCGGCCGCCTGCGCAATGGCATCGGCAGCTGCCATCAGCATCGCATCCGTGAAGCGCGGCGCATGGGCGGCGAGTGCGCCGCGAAACAGGCCGGGAAAGGCCAGCACATTGTTGATCCCCTTGCCATCCGCAGCGTAGGCGGCGCCGCGTTCCATGGCCTGCAGCGGATCGATCTCGCTTTCGGGGTTCGAGAGCGCGAAAATGATCTGGCCCGGGCGCACGCTGGCCGCCGGAATCAGGTTCTTGACGCCGGTGGTAGCGATCACGATGTCACAGCGGGCCATGATGTCCGCCAGGCTCGCGCGCTCGGCGCCCATGGACTCGATGCGTTCGATGGCGGCGGGATTGCGGTCCGCGCCGAGCACTTTGCTCACGCCGTAGGCGCGCAGCAGGCGGACGATTCCGGTGCCGGCGGCGCCCAGGCCGATCTGGCCGACGGTGCAGGCGCGCAGGCTGCGCCCCAATCGCCGGGTCGCGGTCAGCAACGCCGCGAGCGTCACGACGGCCGTGCCGTGCTGGTCATCGTGCAACACCGGCTTATCGAGCATGCGGGTCAGGCGCTCTTCGATTTCGAAGCACTCGGGCGCCGCGAAATCCTCCAGCTGAATCGCGCCGAAGGACTGCTCGATGGCGAGGATCGTCGCCACCACGCTTTCCACGTCGCGCGTCTTCAGCAGAATGGGCACGCCGCTGATGTCGACCAGCTCCGAAAACAGCGCCGCCTTGCCCTCCATGACCGGCAGTCCAGCGGCCGCGCCGATGTCGCCGAGCCCGAGGATGGCGGTGCCGTTGGTGATGATCGCCACGGTGTTGTCGATCGCGGTGTAGTCATGGATCTTGCGCGGGTCCGCCTTGATGGCGAGACACACACGCGCCACGCCTGGGGTATAGACGTCGCGCAGTATGTTCGGCGTGCTGATGCTGACCCGGGAGACGGTGCGGATCTTGCCGCCGCGATGGCGGTTGAAGACGCGATCGGACTTTCCCACGAAGCGCGCATTCGGCAGCTGGTCGATGCGCTCGTACAGCGAGCGATTCGCGTCCTCGTCCATCTCGAGGGTGATCTCCCACAGGGTCCGGCCGTTTTCGCGCCGCAATGCGGTGAGGTTCTCCAGCACCAACCCTTCCTCGGCGATGACCTGCAGCACCTTGGCGAGGCTCCCGGGCTGGTGCAGCACGTCGACGATGATGATTTCGGGGATCTTCATGAGGGTTGCGATTCTACAGAACTGGCACAGCTCCCGTCCGAAGGCTACGCTTCCGGAATGACAAAAGATTCCCTCGATCCGCTCGATCTGTTCGATGTCCGCGGCAGCCTGACTGATGAGGAACGCCTGGTGCAGGACAGTGTCGCGCGCTTCGTCAATGCTGAAGTCACACCACTGATCCGCGAGTGCTTCGAGCAGCACCGCTTTCCACGTGAATTGATCCCGGGACTGGCGAACCTCGGGCTGCTGGGCGCCAGCATTCAAGGCTATGACTGCGCCGGCCTCAATGCCATCAGCTATGGCCTGATCTGCCAGGAACTGGAGCGCGGCGATTCGGCGCTGCGCAGTTTCGTCTCCGTGCAGTCCTCACTGGCGATGCATGCCATCTATGCCTATGGCAGCGATGCCCAGCGGCTGCAGTATCTGCCGCGCATGGCCCGCGGCGAACTCATCGGCTGTTTCGGTCTTACCGAGGCGCAGGGTGGCTCGGATCCGGCGAACCTGCGCACCCACGCCCGTCGCAATGGCGATGACTGGGTGCTCAACGGCTCGAAGATCTGGATCACCAATGGCAGCATCGCGGATATCGCCGTGATCTGGGCCAGCACCGAGCAGGGCATGCGGGGCTTCGTGGTGGACACCCGCCTGCCGGGATTTGAAGCCACCGAAATCGAGAACAAGATGTCGCTGCGCGCCTCGGACACGGCGGCGCTCTATCTGAATGACGTGCAGCTACCCGCGGACGCGCAGCTGCCGCAAGCGCAGGGCCTGAAGGCGCCGCTGTCCTGCCTTAATCAGGCCCGTTACGGCATCACCTGGGGCGTGATTGGCGCCGCCCAGGACTGTCTGAATACGGTGATCGAGTACACCAAGTCACGGGAGCTCTTTGGCCGGCCGTTGGCGGCGACCCAGAGCGTGCAGATCCGGTTGGCGCAGATGGCCCGGCAGATCACCGCCGCGCAGTTGCTGTCGCTGCAGCTCGGACGCCTCAAGGATGCGGGACAGGTGAGTCCCACGCAGGTTTCGCTCGCCAAGTGGAACAACGCGCGCATGGCGCTGGATATCGCCCGTGACTGCCGCGACCTTTTGGGTGCGGCCGGCATCAGCGCCGAATTCGGCCCCGTGCGGCATATGCTGAACCTGGAGAGCGTGGTCACCTACGAAGGCACTCAGACCATTCATCAGCTCGCCGTGGGACGCGCGCTCACCGGCATCAGCGCGTTCTGAAGCAGTCGCGCGGTGCTCACGCCAGCACGCCCAGCGACAGCAGCACCAGGACCGCGAGCCAGTTGAGCAGCCGCGGCAGCCAGATGGGAACGTCAACCAGTACCGTCATGCTATTCACTCCTCACGCCTCATTCGACCGTGGGATCGATTGGACGCCAGGAAGCGGGCGGCGGCCGGGGCGCGATTCGGGCGGCCGGCCGGCGAATCGTGGCGGATCATGGCAATCGCCGAGTGGCCCTGCCGCGGCGCCGACGGTTGCAGTAGGCTTAGGCTATGAAACTCATCGCGATCATCGAAGACGAACCTGCCATCCGCGACAACTACGCGGCCGCCTTCACCCGCGAGGGCTATGCGGTGCGCACCTACGGCAATCGCAAACAGGCCATGACGGCCTGCGCGGCGCGCCTGCCGGATCTGGCCGTGATCGACATTTCCCTGGAGGACGAACCGGAAGGCGGCTTTGAGCTGTGCCGTGCGCTGCGGTCGATGTCGGCTGAACTGCCCATCATCTTTCTCACCGCGCGCGACAGTGAACTGGATGCGGTGTCGGGTTTGCGTCTGGGCGCGGATGATTTTCTGACCAAGGATCTGAGCATTCCGCATCTGATCGCGCGCGTGAACGCGCTGTTCCGCCGCATCGAGGCGCTGCGCAAGCCGCAGAGCACCGGCCAGATCGTTCAGCGCGGCCCCCTGCTGCTCGACGGCGAGCGCATGCAGGTGCAGTGGGAAGGCCAGGTCGTGCTGCTGTCGCTCACCGAATTCTGGATCGTGCACGCGCTCGCGCGTCATCCCGGACATGTCAGAAATCGCCAGCAGCTGATGGACGCGGCCAACGTGGTGCTCGATGACAACACGATCACTTCGCACGTAAAGCGCATCCGCCGCAAGTTTCAGGTCCTCGATCCGAAATTCGATGCCATCCAGACTGTCTACGGCATGGGCTATCGCTGGGTGGAGTGACGGGCGCCAAGCATGTCGCTGCGCGCCAAGTTGCTGCTGCTGGGGCTCGCCACACTGGTACTGCCGTTGGCCGGGTACGAGTACGCCCGTGAGATGGAAGCGGCGCTGCGCGATGGCGAGCAGCAATCTCTGCAGGCCATCGCTCAGACCATCGCGACCTCGCTGCAGGGCCGCACCGATCTTCTCTATCGCATGACCCCGGACTCCGGGCTGACGCCGCCCGGACCCCAGGATCTGCAGGCCGTGCCGCTCGTGGCTGCACCCTTCCTGGACGGCTACGGCGATGAGTGGCCGAAGGCCTCGCCGTTCCGGCGCCTGTTCACGGACGGACCCCGCCAGCTGGCACTGCTCGCCGGTGTGCACGAACGCATGGCGTACCTGCTGATCGAGGTGCACGACAGCCACGTGGTGTGGGATGCGCCGGGACTGGACGTACTCGATCCGGCGAGCTTCGGCGATCGGATCTGGGTGGCATTCACGGATGCGGCCGGCGCTCAGCACCAGTACCTGTTTGCGACCGCCGAGCCAGGGCGGGTCTATGCCCGCCGGATCGAGACCCAGGACCTGGGGAGGCAGGTCGCGATCGAGGAGCCGCGCATCGTCGGTGGCTGGCAGCTCATGAGCGGCGGCTATCGCGTCGAGCTGCGGATTCCGCTCTCGATGCTCGGCGCACGCCTGGGAGTCCTGGTCGATGAACGCGCGCGCCGCGGCGCCGAAGCGACGAGTTTCGGCACCCTGGACCACGACAGCCTCGCGCCGCAGGGTCGACTGCTGATTCCGTCGCCGGAACTGTCGAACTACCTCGGACAGTTCATCCAGCCGGGGCTGCGACTGACTGTGCTGGGGGCCGACCACGCCGTCCTGAGCCAGGTCGATGCGCTGGCGGTACCGACCGGGAGCAGCACCGACCGGGGTCTGCTGCCGCAGCTGTACCGCCGGATGCTCGAACGCCCGGATGACCGCAAAGTGGTACAGGCGCAGGCTCCGATCGCCGCCCTCGACCGGCACCAGACGATGGGTTCGGTGCAGATCGTCGAGACCGCCGAGCCCTCCTTGACCCTGCGCGACAAGGCGCTGACCCAGCTGCTCGATTTCACACTCATCACGAGCGCCCTGGTCGTGATCCTGATGTTTACGTTCACCGCCTGGCTGTCCTGGCGACTGGCCCGGCTGCAGCGGGCGAGTGAGACGGCCCTGACACGCGAAGGCCTGGTGACCACCTTCCCGGATACGGCGGCAGCGGATGAGCTCGGGGACGTGGCGCGCAGCTTTTCGATGCTGCTGGGCAGGCTGAACGAATACACCGGGTACCTGCGGACCCTCGCCGGCAAGCTCGCCCATGAAATCCGCACGCCGCTGACCATCGTGCGCTCCTCGCTGGACAATCTTGAGTCGGAGCCGGTCACGCCGGCCGCGCGCACTTACCTGAACCGCGCGCGCGAAGGCAGCGAGCGCTTGAGCGCGATACTGCTCGCCATGGGTGCCGCGACCCGGGTCGAAGAGGCGATCCAGAGTGCCGAGCGCTCCCAGTTCGATCTGCGGGCGCTGGTGGACAGTGCGGCGGGCGCCTACCGGACTGGATTTCCGCAGCGGCAATTCGCGGCCGAGTTGCCGTCCGAAGTTGTGATGCTCGTGGGGGCGCCGGATCTCATCCTGCAGATGCTCGACAAGCTCATCGACAACGCCGTGGACTTCAGTCCCGAGCAGGCACTCATTACGATCCGGCTGCGGGTGGACGCGGACCAGGCGATCATCGAGGTCGACAACCCGGGACCGCCGCTATCGGCGCCGCACCCGTCCGACCCGAGCCATAGCCACCTGTTCGAATCGCTCTGGCAATCGCGTTCCGGAGCCGAAAGCCGCCCGCATTTCGGCCTGGGGCTCTATATCGTGCGGTTGATTGCGGAGTTCCACGGCGGTAGCGCCGCTGCGTTCAATCTGCCTGACGCCAGCGGCGCTCGGTTCCGCATCTTATTGTCACGTTCCAGTTAAAGCGGTGCCGCACCTGTCGCAATATTCCCACATGTGCGCGGTGAACATATTCCGGTACCATCCCGCCGTTGAGTGATGGATGGATCCACATAAGTATTTGTTTTAGGCTGGTTTTGTTGCTCTGGATGTCACTTCGGGCGTCGAGAATTACTAATTCTTAACGGCACGTGATGCGCAGAGAGAACAAATTACGGTGAGAAAGAAGTTAGAAACTCGGGCGATTAACACAGGCGCGGAGGGCCCTCGCCAATTGTGCGACGGCCATGGGCGGGTAGCGTGACTTGACACGCAGTCTGCATTTGACAGACCGGAGTTGGTTAGCTCCACCGCCAAACCGTTGTGATTTGAGGCCTGTGTCGACGCGACGCGAAGCGCGCGATTTTTGCGCACTGCCGGAGCTGACAGCGATTGACCCGGTCGGTGAGGACCTGCCAAATGAAGCCCCGCTATGCGGGGCTTTTTTTTTGCTAACGCCTCGCCGCCCAGGTCTTCACGAGGCCTTCGTGAATCGCCTCGTAGATCGCGTCGCGCAATTGATTCCCTTCGGTTGCGGTCAAGGTCCGATCCAGATCCCGTATCACGATTCGAACGAGGACGTTCTTCTGGGAAGGTGACATCCCCAGACGCTGTCGCGCCACTTCCGACAGCTCCTCATAGCCGGTTTCGGACACTATGGCGATCTGTTCGACGCTCTGGCTTGCCGCACCCAGCGCCGAGCGGATGCGATCGCCCAACTCCTCTGCCGTGACTTCGGCGCTCACGGCAATCGACAAGTCGCGGTTGATCGGCGGCTGCAGCGAGACGGCACGATAAGGCTCCAGGTCGAGCATCTGGCGCGCAATGCGCGGATCACTCGAACGTAGAACCCTGATGTCGTTGATTCCCTTGCGCAGCATCAGCATTCGGTCCAGGCCGATTCCCATCGCAAGGCCGCAATACTGCGTCGCATTCAATCCCGCGGTCTCCAGGATGCCGGGGTGCGCGAGGCCGCATTCGAGGACCTCCATCCAGGTGTCATCCACCCAGCCATGTACTTCGCGTCCGTCGAGCGTGTAGGGATGTGAAGCCGGATCAAGTCGCAGCGGCACCCCAGGAAGCATTGCCGCGGCAACTATCTCGATCATCCGTTCGAGATCTTCGCGCAGCAGCTTGCCGCGCCTTATGCGCCATAGATCCAGTTGATGGGGCTCGCCGACATGGAGCCGATCGATGGCGTCGCGTCGATAAGTCAGGCCGGGACACACCAGCAACACGTCTTCGTAGACCGCCGGAGCAATCATGCGCAATGCGCGCGGAATCGACGCGGAGGTCTGGGTGCGTAACAGCAGGTCGTCGGTGACGTATCTGGTATAACGTGCCTCGCGAGCAGCACCCTGTGCCGGATAGCGCAGGTCGTCATAGTTTTCTGTCACGGATACGACCGGAGGTGCGCGGTAAACAATCGCGGGGCACCCCCACGTCTGCTTGAGGGATTCGACCACACTTTGCAGCAGCCGCTGCATCGCATGCGGCCCCAGCGCGGCATCAGTTAGATCGCGGACCGCCAGGGAGCGCCGGTAAGCGCGCGGATCCAATAATTGCTTTGGCATGACACACCTTCATAGCGCGTTGGGTTCAGGCGCTGCGCGTAGCAGCGGACGAAACGGAACCCGACCGATTTCAGGTGGTCAGCGACGCAACGGTGGTACCAGAGGAGCTAAACGAAGCAGCAACAGCACGCGACCGGACGCCGCGACACCTGGAACGGGTCGGGGCCGGTAAATCGAGCAGTGTGCGTGCGAAGATCCATGGCCTCAATCTAGCCGACAGGCAACTTACTTTGCAAGCACACCAAACAGCATGGCAATCCTTGCCGCGGCGAGCTTTGCCAGCAATCGAAAGGGGTACCCGGAGGATTCGCGGACCGTGTCGGAGACGCCGCCGGCCTGTCGATGCCTGGTGCAGATTCGCATCTGCAGAGGCGGTGCATGACCAATGACGCGCGCGCGATAGACATTCGCCCAGTGCCTGCTGTCATCGAACGTGACCAGCACGGCGGTGTTGCAACAGGATGCCACCATTCGATTGGTCGCTGATTTCGGCCGCAGTTTATAGCCTCTCAAGAGCTCGGCGCCGCTTCGAATCCGGACGCGATCTTTACGGTATGGGAGATAGCCGACACCCCCATCGGGTTCTCGAACAGGTCCGGCGTTCGGAAGCGCTTCAAGCTGTCGTGCTCCGGCCTGGCAGTCATCGCAGTAGCAAACGACGCTGGTGATCGGCGCCCCGCTCGCCTCCAGTTCGACGCTGCCGCAACGGCAACGGGCAGTCAGAGATGCCATCATCAGCACCGGTCTTTGTCAGCCGGCTGTTGGCTGGCGGTGAACACTTCCAGTTGGGCGGCGAACGCACGCCGGAAGGCGGACCGCGCTTCCCCGCGGGCGACATAGGCGCTGAGGCTCGGATATTGGTCCAGTATTCCGGTTACCTTCGACCTGAACAGCACCGCGACCATCATCAGGTCACCCGCGCTGAACGCACCGTCGAGCCAATCGGCACCGCCAAGG
Source organism: Steroidobacteraceae bacterium (assembly GCA_035486855.1). Taxonomy (GTDB): domain Bacteria; phylum Pseudomonadota; class Gammaproteobacteria; order Steroidobacterales; family Steroidobacteraceae; genus DAIDKA01. The sequence goes on along the minus strand of DATHMT010000054.1, from coordinate 6,653 downwards.
CGAGCGGAGAGTTCACTCAGCGTCCTTCTGGCGCGGTCCTGGAGGATACTCAGGCGCTCTTCGTACCAGGGCTTCTCGCGCTCCACGCGCATCGCGGTCCCGAGCTCGACGAGCGGCGGTTCCACGGTGTTGAGCGCGGCAAACATCCATGCAATCGCCCTACCGCGTGCATTCGGATCGTCCGGCAGCAGTCCCGCGTGGCGCTCAGCGACATGCAATACGATCGCCCCCGACTCGAACAGCCTGAGATCGCCTTCCTCATAAGTCGGAATCTGTCCGAAGGGCTGCAGGGCCCGATGCGCCGGCTCCTTCATGGCGCGGAACGAAACCAGGCGCACATCGTAGCGCCGGCCCACTTCCTCAAGCGCCCAGCGAACGCGCAAGTCACGTGCCAGTCCTCTGCCACGATCGGGGGAGCGCTCAAAGGCCGTAATCGTCGGGATTGTCACCGGAATCCTTTCAAGCATCAGGCGGCCGCATCGGCCTGGAAACAATACGACGAACGACGCCGATGAATTTCGACATACAAGTTGCGCCATCAGGACTCGGCGGCCTGAAAGGTCGGCGCCGACGCCACGATAACCGGCAGGTTTTCGTCGCGACGTTCGAAAATGTCCCGATAGGCAACATAGTTCAAGGCACCCATGAACACTATCAATGCGGCATCCCCCAGGCCGTACGTAGGAACCAGGTCCAGCGGCGCGCCAACACAAAGAACGCCGACAAAAAGCCAGCTGATCTGCGAGCTGCCATTAATGGCCGATGCCGATCGCGACAGTTTCTCGGTTTCCCTGAATGAAAGCTGCGGCCAAAAAACCAGTAGCGGCGCGTAGCAAATCCCAAACACTGAAGCGACCAGCCAGCTTTGCGCGGCAACCGTCTGCAGCAACCTCCCCGGTTCATGAAGGGGTGCCCGCACCTGGGGAGAAGCTGGAGTGCCAAAAAAGGCCTCGAGAACGATGTAGACCGCGACGCTCCATGCGATCAGCACCGCCCCCGGAATCAGGGCCTTTTTCCACAGGCGAACGTGCGTCAATTCATGCAGCGCGGCCCAGCTTTGGCGGCTGTCGTCGGCACCCTTGGCCACGGCGCCCACGACGACCCACAGCAGCGGCAACAGCAACATTCCGCAGCGGCTGACCCAGATCCGTGGAAAGACCAGGCCGTCGGCCACTTTGACGGCTGAGTAATCGACCCAGCCGAAGAGCGCAATCAGGATGCCGAACCGGATCGGAGAGCGGACGAAAAGTTGCCACGTCATCCGCAGCCACCGCTTCACGAAGGGCTTCTCGACCTGCCGTGGTTCCAGGGTTGAGCTCATGAATTTTCAGTTGCCGGTGCAGTTGATAGTCGCAAAGCACACCAGGGTCGCGGGGGATTCTGGCTTCTGAAGCTGCGCCAGCTGTGCCTTGGGGATCTTTGCCACCACATGCAGATCCCAGTCCACGACTTCGGCGATGTCGTAGTGGATTGAATTGGCCAGCACCGTGGCGGCCTCGGACGAGTCCAGCTGATAGGTGGTCTTCAACCAGTTGGCAAGACCGCCGGTCGCGAACTGCAGGGCCTCCTGCAGCGACTGGCTGATCCCCGAGACCATGACGTATTCGTCGTCTTCCGCCCAGGGCTGGACGAACAGCTTGTCCTTGAGCAACTCCACGCTGAATTCGACGTCCATCGAGGTCTCCAGACCCTGGCCGGTGATCTCGCCGTCTCCTTGAACCGCGTGTCCGTCCCCAAACGTCAAGAGCGCCCCGGCCTGCAGCACCGGGAGATAGAGCGTCACGCCTTCTCGAATCTGATGGTAATCCATGTTGCCGCCATAGCGACCGGAATGACCGGACTCGTACGACTCGAAATGGTCCGGAGCCACCGCGACCGTACCGAGCATCGGTGACAGTTTGATCACCAGGCCCTTGAGCTTCTCCGAAGGTCGCTCGGGCCTTGCGGTACCATGCTCACGATCGAGATCCCAGATCATGCTCCAGTCCTCCGTTGCGTGCTGGCGGTAGTCCGACGGCATGGCGTGGGCATTGATGCTGCCGCGCCATTGCACCGCGGTGTCACGGTTGGGCCTGATCTTCGTGAAATGAACGGCAATGGTGTCCCCGACCATGGCGCCTTCGATGTAGAACGGGCCGGTTTGTGGATTGTTCGAAGCGAGCGTGCGGTGGACGCCGTGCTCATCGTCGCCGTTGCAGTCCACAGTTTTGGTCTGGACGGTGTCTCCCGGGAATATGTGCAGCGCCGGCGGTATTGCCCCGGAGAAGTTGCCGTAGAACTGCTGCGGCTCGAAGACATGCAGCCGGGGTGCCGACGCTGGGCGCAGCAGGGGTCGCCGCGCGCTCACGGCAATCGGCAGCCCGTACAAGTGGCCCGCGCCCTTGAGGCCGTCGGGCTTTTCCGTCAACAGCAGCTCACCGATCGGAGTGTTACCGGTCGGCCCGAGAATCTGAAGATGCAGGCCATCGCTGCGTTCGGATCCGGTATAGCGGAATGGGAAGTCTCCACTCGGGACGAGATAGCCGCCTTCGCCCTCATACCCGCTGTCATTGCGGGTCAGGTTGAGACCGGCCACGTAAGATCCGCTGGCAACGGTCGTCGTCACCTCCCAGCGACCGGACGGATCGGGGGATACTCCGGCCGCCAGGACGCCGGTGGTGAAAAGTCCGATGGACGCTCGCAGGGCCAGGTTCGATACTGCAAGTCGCATAGTGCTCCCCTTTTTGGCTGATCCGACTCCCCTGTGCGCGGGAAGTTCAAACGGCGACATTTTTCTTATATGGTGATCCCATGAGATTACTCGCTGCGTTGCTGCTGGTCGCGGCCTGCACCGCGGCACATGCCCAAGGCACCCCCGTCGGACTGTGGAAATCGGTCGACGAGAAGACGGGCCAGGATAAGTCACTGGTGCGCATCAGCGATTCCGGCGGCGTGCTGAGCGGCAGAGTGGAAAAGCTCTTCCATCCCTCGAGGCCCAATCCGACGTGCGACAAGTGCCGCGACGCTCGGCAGGGCAAACCCATCGTCGGTCTGTCGATCATCGAAGGACTCAGGCAGGACGGTGATGTCTGGGACGGCGGCAAGATCCTGGACCCCGAGAACGGTAAGATTTATACGGTGCGATTGCAACCGGTGGACGGTGGCAAGGCACTCGAGGTGCGCGGCTATCTCGGACCGTTCTACCGCACTCAGATGTGGACTCGCGTCGAGTGAAATCCAAAGTCCTGGTCGCGGCAATTCTGGCAACCGCGTGCGCCTATGTCGGGGCGTCGGCTGCCGATCTGCCGGGTCCTGATGCGATCGACCAGCAGACGCTCGAGCGCGCCCTGTTTCTGTGCCAATGGAAGAGCAGCCACGCCGTTCCGGACAGCGCACCGACTCCCGCCGTCTGCAAGAGCGGCGCGGTATCCGTGGATGATGCCATGCTGCAGGATAAGCAGTGGTGGACGTTCTGGGCGCGCTTGAACCCGGATGAGGCCCTGAAGGCTAATCAAGCCTTCAGCGCGGACTTCGTGGCTTTTCGGGCGCGCCTGAAACTGAAGCCCGAGCGCGCACAGGATCTGCTGCCGCCGGGCATTCAATTACTCAAGGATGACTGGCGGCTCAAGCTCGTGCAAAAACTCAGGGCAAATCCGTAGCACCCATCAGGAAACGGTCGCACTCGCGCGCGGCGCCGCGACCCTCATTGATCGCCCACACCACCAGGCTCTGACCACGCCGGCAATCGCCCGCGGCGAACACGCCGGGCACGCTGGTCGTGAACTTGCCATACGGCGCCTCGACGTTGGTGCGCGCATCGATCTGCAAACCCAGGTCGGTGACCAGCTGGGACTCGGGCCCCAGGAATCCCATGGCCAGCAGCACCAGCTGCGCCGGCCGGGTCTCCTCGCTCCCCGCGACCTCCACCGGGCGGATGCGGCCGTCCGCTGCCGCATCCCAGCCAATTTTCACGGTCGACAGCTGCGCGACGCCGCCCTTGCCGTCACTGACGAACTTCCTGACGGTGGTCAGGAACACTCGCGGGTCGCTGCCGAAGCGCGCGGCGGCCTCTTCCTGGCCGTAATCCATGCGATAGATCTTCGGCCACTCCGGCCAGGGATTGTCCGCGGCGCGATCCTGCGGAGGCTCCGGCATGATCTCAAACTGAGTCACGCTGCGGCAGCCCTGGCGCATGGCCGTGCCGACACAGTCGGTACCGGTATCACCACCGCCGACCACGATCACATCCTTGTCCCTGGCATGAATGGGCGCGTGATCCGCGCCGCCATTCAGCAAAGCCCTGGTGCTGCCGGTGAGATAGTCCATGGCGAAATGCACGCCATTCAGATGGCGGCCATCGACGTTCAGGTCGCGCGGCACGGTGGCGCCGGTGCACAGCACGACTGCATCGAAGTCCTTGCGCAGAGTCTGCGGCTCAACATTGGTGCCGACATTGGCGCCACACTGAAATCTGACGCCCGAGTCCTCCATGAGCTTGATTCGGCGCATCACGACTTCGCGCTTATCGAGCTTCATGTTCGGAATGCCGTACATCAGGAGCCCCCCCGGACGATCCGCGCGCTCAAACACCGTGACCAGATGGCCCGCGTGATTCAACTGCGCGGCTGCCGCCAGCCCCGCCGGTCCCGAGCCCACGACCGCGACCGTCTTGCCGGTGCGCTCGACGGGCGCCAGCGGAAACACCCAGCCCTCATCCCAGCCCTTGTCGATGATGGCGTTTTCGATGTTCTTGATGGTCACCGGCGGCGCGTTGATCCCGAGCACACAGGATCCCTCGCACGGCGCCGGACACACGCGCCCGGTGAATTCCGGGAAATTGTTGGTCTTGTGCAGCCGCTCCAGCGCCTCGCGCCACAGGCCGCGGTACACCAGATCGTTCCACTCGGGGATGAGGTTGTTGACCGGACAGCCCGAGGCACCGCCATTCAACAGCTTGCCGGTGTGACAGAAGGGCACACCGCAGTCCATGCAGCGGGCGCCCTGCTGGCGCAGGCGCTTGTCTTCCATATGGAAGTGAAACTCACGCCAGTCCTGGATGCGCTCCAGCGGCGTGCGATCCACGGGCAGTTCCCGCAGATATTCGATGAATCCGGTCGGCTTTCCCATTATCTGAAACTCAATTCCCGCCGACGCGCGCCAGGTCACGCGCGTTCTCTTCGAACGCGGCCATGATGGCCTCGTCACCCGTCAGTCCCTGGTCGTGCGCCTTCTTGATGCAGGCCAGCACGCGCTGATAGTCCTTGGGCATGACCTTCACGAATTTCGTGACGCTCAAGTCCCATGAATCCAGTATCCGCCGGGCACGGCCGCTGCGCGTGTGCTGCCAATGCCGCTCGATCAGATCACGCAGCTCGGCGATGTCCGCTTCCTCATCGACACCGGTGATTCCGACCATCTGCTTGTTGACGTGACTGCGGCAGTCGCCCTTCTCATCAAGCACGTAGGCCACGCCGCCGGACATGCCGGCAGCGAAGTTGCGACCGGTGGCACCCAGCACCACGACCCGCCCGCCGGTCATGTACTCGCAACCGTGATCGCCCACGCCCTCGACGACGGTTCTGACGCCACTGTTGCGCACCGCGAAGCGCTCCCCGGCCATGCCACGGAAGTACGCCTCACCGCTGGTCGCGCCATACAGCGCGACGTTGCCGATGATGATGTTCTCTTCGGGTATGAAGGTCGCGGCCGGCGACGGCACGACGATGAGGCGGCCTCCCGAGAGTCCCTTGCCGACGTAGTCATTGGCATCGCCCTCGAGACGAAACGTCATACCCGGCGGGATGAAGGCGCCGAAGCTCTGACCGGCCGACCCCTTGAACAGGATCTGCACCGTGTCCTGTGGCAGTCCCTGCGCACCCCAGCGGCGCGTGATCGCGCTGCCGGTGATGGTGCCGGCGACCCGGTTCACGTTGCGGATGTTGACCTCGCCCGTCACCTTCTCACCGCGCTCGATGGCCGGCTTGCACAGCTCCAGGAGCGTGGTCACGTCCAGTGACTTCTCCAGCCCATGATCCTGAGTGTCTGTGCAGTAGCGGCCGATCTCCGGACCCAGGTCCGGCTGATACAGGATGCTCGAGAAGTCGAAACCGCGGGCCTTCCAGTGCGCGATGGCCTTGCGCGGCTCCAGCCGATCCACCCGACCGACCATCTCATTCAGGGTGCGGAAGCCCAGCTGCGCCATGATCTGCCGCAGATCCTGCGCGATGAAGTGCATGAAATTGACGACATGGTCCGGCGATCCCGCGAACCGCTCGCGCAGCTTCGGATCCTGGGTCGCCACCCCTGCCGGACAGGTGTTCAAGTGACACACGCGCATCATGATGCAGCCGACGGACACCAGGGGTGCGGTCGCAAAACCGAATTCCTCGGCGCCGAGTAACGCTGCGATCGCCACGTCGCGGCCGGTCTTCAGCTGACCGTCGGTCTCCACCGTGATACGGCTGCGCAGATTGTTCAACACCAGGGTCTGGTGCGTCTCGGCCAGACCCAGCTCCCAGGGCAGGCCCGCGTGGGTGATCGAGGTCTGCGGCGAGGCGCCGGTGCCGCCGTCATAGCCGCTGATCAGCACCACTTCCGCATGCGCCTTCGCGACACCGGCGGCGATGGTGCCGACGCCCACTTCGGCCACCAGCTTCACGCTGATGCGCGCGTCG
>DATHMT010000053.1:0-61825 GCA_035486855.1 Steroidobacteraceae bacterium | reverse complement strand
CAGGACCATGCGGCGGCGGCCATTGCCGCCTCCGGTACGCCGGTGTTCGCCACCAAGGGCGAGACGCTCGAGGAGTATTGGGACTACACGCACCGCATTTTCGAGTTCGCCGAGGGCAAAGGCCCGAACATGATCCTGGATGACGGTGGGGATGCCACGCTGCTCATGCACCTGGGCGTACGGGCCGAAAAAGATGCCTCGCTCCTCGCCAAGCCGAGCAGCGAGGAGGAAACCTTCCTGTTCGCGGCCATCAAGAAGAAGCTGGCCGCTTCCCCGGGCTGGTATTCACGCATGTCGAAGGAGATCCGCGGCGTCACCGAAGAGACCACGACCGGCGTGCACCGGCTCTATCAGATGCACAAGGAACAGCGGCTGATGTTCCCGGCCATCAACGTCAATGACTCGGTGACCAAGAGCAAGTTCGACAATCTCTACGGCTGCCGCGAATCGCTGGTGGATGGCATCAAGCGCGCCACCGATGTGATGGTGGCCGGCAAGATCGCCGTGGTCGCCGGTTACGGCGATGTCGGCAAGGGCTCGGCCCAGGCGCTGCGGGCGCTCTCAGCCCAGGTGTGGGTGACCGAGATCGATCCGATCTGCGCGCTGCAGGCCGCGATGGAAGGCTACCGCGTGGTCACCATGGATTATGCGGCCGACAAGGCCGACATCTTCGTGACCTGCACCGGCAACTACCACGTGATCACCGGCGCACACCTGGCGAAGATGAAGAACAACGCCATCGTCTGCAACATCGGTCACTTCGACAATGAGATCGACGTGGCGGCGCTGGAGAAGCTCAAGTGGGAGGAGATCAAGCCGCAGGTGGACCATGTGATCTACCCGGACGGTAAGCGCATCATCCTGCTGGCCAAGGGCCGTCTGGTGAACCTGGGCTGCGGAACGGGGCACCCGTCCTACGTCATGAGTTCCTCGTTCGCCAACCAGACCATCGCGCAGATCGAGCTGTTCGCCAACACCGGCAAGTACCCGGTCGGGGTCTATACGTTGCCCAAGCACCTGGACGAGAAGGTGGCCCGCCTGCAGCTGACCACCCTCAACGCCCAGCTGAGCGAGCTGACCCCCGAACAGGCGGCCTATATCGGCGTTTCCGTCAAGGGACCCTATAAGTCGGATCACTACCGCTACTGAGACCCCAAGCCCCATAATCCCCCCCGAGAACAGTCTCGGGGGGGACATCATGCTCAAAGGCGTAGTCGGCGTCGTCCTGGCGATCATCGGGGCCTTCGCCATCGGTGGTATCGCACTGCACCGCAACGAGCCCATCAATGCGTTGTGGCTGGTGACCGCGGGCATCTGTGTTTATGTCATCGGGTACCGGTTCTACGCCGCCTGGATCACCGCCCGCGTCCTGACCGTGGACGCCACCCGCGCGACCCCGGCCGAGCGCCTCAACGACGGCCGCGACTTCGTACCGACGCATCGCTGGATCACCTTCGGACACCATTTCGCGGCCATCGCCGGCCCTGGGCCGCTGGTCGGGCCGACGCTCGCGGCGCAGTTCGGCTATCTGCCGGGAACGCTGTGGATCCTGTTCGGCTCGGTGCTCGGCGGGTGCGTCCAGGACATGACGATCCTCTTCATGTCCACGCGCCGCGACGGCCGCAGCTTAGGGCAGATGGCGCGCGATGAACTCGGACCCTTCGGTGGCTTCGCCGCGCTGGCCGGCACGCTGATGATCATGATCATCCTGATCGCGGTGCTCGCGCTGGTCGTGGTGAATGCGATGAAGGGCAGCCCCTGGGCGACGTTCTCGGTGTTCGCGACCATTCCGATCGCACTCGCCATCGGGATCTATGTGCGCAGCCTGCGGCCGGGCCGGGTGCTCGAGGCCTCGATCATCGGCATGATCCTGCTGCTGGTGGGGGTCGCCGGGGGCGGCTGGATCGACCAGAGTTCGGGCCTGCGCGAGATATTCGATTACTCGGGCCCGCAGCTGGCTGCCTTCGTGATCGGTTACGGCTGGCTCGCGGCGATCATTCCGGTGTGGCTGTTGCTCGCGCCGCGCGGCTATCTTTCCACGTTCCTGAAGCTCGGCGTGATCGCGCTGCTCGCGATTTCGATCATCGTCATCCACCCCGAGCTGAAAATGCCGGCGCTGACGCGCTTTACGCTGGGCAACGGGCCGATCTTCGCCGGCAAGGTGTTCCCGTTCGTCTTCATCACCATCGCCTGCGGGGCGGTCTCGGGCTTTCATGCGCTGGTCTCCAGCGGCACGACGCCGAAGCTCATCGGCAGCGAGGCCGACGTGCGACTGGTCGGCTATGGCAGCATGGCGCTCGAGTCCTTCGTCGCGATCATGGCGGTGATCGCCGCGACTCTGCTGGACCCGGGCGTGTACTTCGCGATCAACACCGGCGCGGGTGTCGTCGGCGCCGATGCGCACACCGCGGTCGCGACCATCTCGGGCTGGGGCTTCCCCGTGACGGTCGAACAGATGCAGCAGCTCGCGCACCGCATGGGCGAGCGGACGCTCTTTGCCCGCACCGGCGGCGCGCCATCGCTGGCGGTGGGCATGGCGAGCATCTTCAGTTCGACCTTCGGCAACAAGCTGCTCGCGGCCTGGTATCACTTCGCGCTGATGTTCGAGGCGGTCTTCATACTCACGACCATCGATGCGGGCACGCGCGTCGGCCGCTTCATGCTGCAGGACTTCCTCGGGCACTTCTGGAAGCCGCTCGGCCGCACCTCCTGGTACCCGTCGGTGCTCCTGACCAGCGCCCTGATCGTCGCGGGCTGGGGCTACTTCCTCTACGTCGGGGTCATCGATCCCAACGGCGGCATCAACATCCTCTGGCCGCTGTTCGGCATCGCGAATCAGATGCTCGCGGCCATCGCCCTCAGTATCGCGACCGGCATTCTGATCAAGAGCGGCAAGCTCAAATACGCCTGGGTGACGGGCGGACCGCTCGCCTGGCTCGCCATCGTGACGACGGTCGCGGCATGGCAGAAGATCACGAGTCCGGATCCGGCGCTGGGCTTCTTCTCCGGAGCGGCGGATCTGGCCGGTAAGCTCGCGAGCGGGGCGCTGCCGGCGGCGCGCGCAGCCGTCGCGCCGAAGCTGATCTTCAATCAACAGCTCGATGGCTGGCTCACGATCCTGTTCTCCGTGATCGTCTGGCTGGTGATCGCCGACATGCTGCGCGTGGCGCTGCGCTCGGTGCGCGGGCTGCCGACCCTGGCGAGCTCCGAGGCACCGCACGTGGCGCGCTCATGACGATCGCCATCGTGACCGCCTGGCGTGCCTGCTGGCGCGCGCTGCGGGCCCTCTCGGGCGATGACGCCTATGACCGTTACCGCAGCCACCATCTGCTCGCCCATCCGGATGTGCCACTGATGTCACGAAAGGCGTTTTACGTTGACGAGCAGCGGCGCAGGTGGGGTAGTATTAACCGCTGCTGCTAGCTATTCGGATGATCTCATGGCGGATTTGACGGCTCACGGTACTGCAGACTCGATTCCCGAAACCGGGGAAGTGGACGACAGCCGACGCAAGTTTCTGTTGCGATCCACGATTGGCATGGGGGTCGTCGGCGCTGCCTTCGTCGCGACACCGTTCATCGAGTCCTGGATGCCCTCGGAACGGGCACGCGCGCTGGGGGGACCCACGGAGGTGGATCTCACCAAGATCGACGCCGGCCAGATGATCATCACCATCTGGCGCCGGCAGCCGATCTACGTCATCCATCGCACGCCCGAGATGATGAACCTGCTGGGCAATCATGACGATCGGCTCAAGGATGCCACTTCGCAATATTCCGATCAGCCGGCCTACTGCAAGAATGCGATGCGCTCGCGCAGCGCCGAGTACCTGGTACTGCGGGGCATCTGCACGCACCTGGGCTGTCTGCCCAAGCAGCGCTTCGATGCCGGCGATGCGCAGCTGGGAGCGACCTGGCCGGGCGGCTGGCTGTGCCCCTGCCATGGTTCGCGCTTCGACATGGCGGGCCGGGTGTTCGATGGCTCGCCGGCCTCGGTGAACCTGGTGATTCCGCCTTATTCCTATCCGACGCCCGGTCAACTGATCATCGGGACCGACGAAACCACCGGTGCCGCCGCGGCCTAGCGTCCGGCGGCCCGTTTCGGCAGCCACTGTTCGGCGATCTGCACTGCATTGAGTGCCGCGCCCTTGAGCAGCTGATCGCCCGCACAGAACAGGGCGATCGAGCGCCCCGACGGATCACTCAGATCCTGGCGGATCCGTCCGACCAGAACATCTCCCTGTCCCGAGGCATCCTTGGGCATCGGAAAGTAATTGTTCGCCACATCATCGACCAGGCGCACGCCCGGGGCGCCGTCGAGCCACTCGCGCACCTGTTTGGGCGTGATCGGATCGCGGCACTCGAGGGTCGCGGCAACACAGTGCGCGCGCAGCACCGGCACCCGCACGCAGGTCGCGCTCACCCGCAGGTTCGGCTCGTTGAAGATCTTGCGCGCCTCCTGCATCACCTTGGTCTCCTCCTCGTTGTAGCCCGTGCCCGGATCGATGCGGCTGTTGTGGCTGAACACGTTGAAGGCATACGGATGGGGCAGCACCGTGTGCCGGTACTCGCGACCCTCGAGATGCGCGCGCGTGGACTCGCGCAGCTCCTCCATCGCCGCCGCGCCCGCACCCGAGGCCGCCTGATAGGTCGCCAGTTGCAGGCGCTGGATGGGATTCTTCTGATGGATGGGCCACAGCGGCAGGATGGAGATGATGGCCGAGCAGTTCGGGTTCGCGATGATGCCGTGGTGCCGGCCGATGTCGCCGGCGTTGATCTCCGGCACGACCAGCGGCACATCCTCCTGCATGCGAAAGGCGGAGGAGTTGTCGATGACGATGGCGCCCGCGCGCACGGCGAGCGGTGCGAAACGCCTGGAGATGCTGCCGCCGGCCGAGAACAGCGCGATGTCAACGCCCGCGAAGCTCGCTTCCGTGAGCTCGGTGACGGCAACGTCCTGACCCCGGAATTTCTGGGTCTTGCCAACCGAGCGTTGCGATGCCAGAAGGCGCAGTTCCCGCACCGGAAAATTGCGCTCCTCGAGGCAGCGTGCCATTTCGACACCGACTGCGCCGGTCGCGCCGACCACGGCGACGACGAAGGATGGGGCGGATGGCACGGGGGACAAGGAAGGCGGCATAAAGGGTCTCCAGAAATGAAAAGGCCCCGTCGCTTACGGCGGGGCCTGCTCGAGAGGTCGTATGCAAAAGCGTCCGACTACCCGCAGCACCCCGCGGTGGGCGCTTTGAGTGACTTCGTCGACTTGTTGGTGTTCAAGAACACGTCAGGCGCTGGATCTGACGGTGACGCCAGGCTCCTGCGTCGCGGCGACACGGACCCGGCTGCGTCGCAGTCGTGCGGCACTGTTATCCGCAAGCTGGCGGATGCTGGTGCCACTGGGCGCCGAGACGATCATCTGAAACGAAATAGCGGTGCTGCCGCATGCAGGACAGCGATTGGCCCACGACGGACACTCGCGTTCGCATGCTCCACAAACTCGCGCGTGATGGATTGCCATTGCCGGAATTCTCCTGCGGTCCCCCTGCAAGGGGTCGCAAGTGTAGCCGAACCAAGGGCCAGCTACGAGCCTTGCCGCAAGCCAAAGGGACAAAAATACCGAATCTGCACTATTTTGGGGCGGGATCGAATCCGTACTTGGCGAAAACGGCCTGGGCGGTGGCCGAGCGCAGGAATTTGACGAAATCCGCCGCGCCGTCCTGGGCCTTGGCGGTGATCGCCACGGGGTAAACGATGGGGTCGTGGGAGCTGGCCGGGAATTCGGCCACGATCCGCACCTTCTTTTCCACCAGTGCGTCGGTGCGGTACACGATGCCCAGCGGCGCCTCGCCACGGGCCACCAGGGCCAGCGCGGCGCGGACGTTGTCCGCGGGGGCGATCCTGTCCTGCACCTCGCTCCAGACCTTAAGGTTGGTCAGGGCGATCTTCGCGTACTTGCCCACCGGCACGGAGTCCGGGTTGCCGGTCGCCAGCCGACCCTCGCCCAGGAGCTTCGCCAACGCGAAGTGGGGGGTGATTCTGATCCTGATGGTGCTGTCCGCGGGACTGATCAGCACCAGGCGGTTGCCCAGGACGTTGTGGCGGCTGGCCGTGTCGATGAGATTGCGCGTCTGCAGATAGTCCATCCAGTCCGTATCCGCCGACATGAACACATCCGCCGGTGCACCGGCCTCGATCTGGCGCGCCAGTGCGGAGCTCGCCGCATAGGAGAGTTTGACACCACGATGCACGGCGGCGGTGTAGGCGGGCCCGATTTCATTGAGCGCGTCGGTGAGCGAGGAGGCCGCCAGGACGATCAGGTCCGGCTTCCCCTCCGCCGCGGCGGTCGTCTGCGCCCAGCTGCGGCCGGGCACTGCCAGCAGCAGCGTCGCGACGAGCAGCGCGCCGGACAGGAACGCGCGGCGGGTCGGTGACAGGATTTTTCTCATGATGATTATCGCGGTGCGGCACACGTTGTAGCGCTTCGAATATAACGATAGGGTGCGCGCCGCTCCGAGGCAAGCTGCGCGATAGAATGGCGCCATGAATACCTCTGCACCGACCGTTGCCGTGCGGCTGCGCGTGGATATCGGTCCCGACTGTTCCATCGGGCCCGGCAAGATCGCGCTTCTGGAACAGATCGAGCGCAGCGGATCGCTGTCCAAGGCGGCGCGTACCCTGAAGATGAGCTACCGCCGGGCCTGGCTGTTGCTGGAGGATCTGAATCAGACGCTGGGACAGCGTGTCACCACGGCGAGCGTCGGCGGGGCCGGCGGCGGCGGGGCGAAAATCACCCCCTTCGGTCAGCAGGTCACCGCGACGTTTCGTGAGATCGAGAGTCTCGCCGCGAACGCGGCGGCCGAGAAGCTCGACTGGCTGCTGCAATCCGGGGCAGCGCCGGGAACCCCGGTGGCGCCGCGCCGGGCCGTGGCGCGCGCGCTCACCTCGGCCCCGAAAAAACGTGGCCCTGCAGTGAGACAGTCTTGACCAGCACCCACACCGGCTGACCCAGCGCCAGCGCCAGCGCCTGGCGTGCATCATCCGTCACCCGCACCATCAGCGTGGCGCCACCGATATCGGCGAAGACCAACCAGGCGCGCGCGCCATCGGGCTCCAGGCGCGTGAGAATTCCGGGAAGGCTGTTGCGCACGCTCAGTCCCGACGGCGGCGCCACTGCCAGAATCAGATCGCGCGCCAGCAGTTGTATGCGCACCCGCTGGCCAGCGGTGAGATCCCCCGCTGCAACCCGTAATTGCCCCTCGCCGATGCGGATCTGCGCGAGCCCCGAGGCGGTGTCGACATGTTCGGTGATGCCTTCGACCACGGCGCCCTGCGATTCGGCACCGATGATGGCCCGCAGTGCCGAGGACTGACTCATGCTGATGACATCGCCTTGCCCGACCACCGCGCCGTGTTCCAGCACGATCACGCTGCCCGCGAGCCGCAACACCTCTTCGAACTGGTGGCTGACGAACACCATCGGCAGACTGAACTGATCGCGCAGCTTCTCCAGGTAGGGCAGCAGCTCGCCGCGCCGCGCCACATCGATGGCGGCCAGCGGCTCATCCAGCAGCAGCAGGCGCGGCTGCGCGAGCAGCGCGCGTCCGATCGCGACCCGCTGGCGCTCGCCGCCCGAAAGCCCCGCCGGACGGCGCGCCAGCAGGGGCATGAGGCCCAGCAGCTCCACGACCTCCGCGAACGGAATGCGCTGCGCACGACCGCGTGCGCGCCGTGCGCCGTAGCGCAGGTTGTCGCGCACCGACAGATGCGGAAACAGGCGCGCGTCCTGGAACACATAACCGATGCCGCGCTGCTCGGCCGGCACATCGATGCCCTGCGCGGCATCAAACAGCACGGTGTCATCGATGCGGATATGGCCGCGGTCCGGGCGCAGCAGCCCCGCGATCATGTGAATCGTCGTGGTCTTGCCGCAGCCGGAGCGACCGAACAGTGCGGTGACGCCCGGCGTCGCGCTGCTGAAGGCCACCTGCGCGGTGAAGGTGCCGCGCTGTTTGCGCACTTCGATGTCGAGCATTCAGATGATTCCGCGGCCGAGCTGACGGCGCAGGGTGCGCGACAGCCATTCGGAAAGCACCAGGCCCGCAAGCCCGAGCGTGAAGGAGGTCAGGGCGAGGCGCGCTGCGGTGGCATCGCCATTGGGTGTCTGCAGTGCCGTGTACAGTGCCAGCGGCAGTGTGCGGGTGACGCCCGGGATGTTTGAAACGAAGGTGATCACCGCGCCAAATTCGCCCAGGCCCGCGGCGAACGCGGTGACGGCGCCGGCGAGTATTCCCGGCAACATCAGCGGCAGCGTGATGCTGAGGAAGCGGTCGAGCGAGCCCGCGCCGAGCGTTCGGGCCGCTTCCTCGAGTCCCGCATCGACGCCCTCCAGCGTCAGGCGGATGGCGCGAACCATCAGCGGGAACGTCATCACCGCGACCGCCAGCACCGTGCCGGCGGTGGTGAAGATCAGATGGACACCGAAGGTGCGCTGCAGCCAGCCGCCGATCGGACCACGGCTGCCGAACAGCACCAACAGCAGATACCCGGTCAGCACCGGCGGCAGCACCAGCGGCAGGTGCACGAAGGCATCGAGCAGGGTGCGCCCGGGAAAGCGCCGCCGCACCAGCACCCAGGCCACGCTGATCGCCACGGGCAGGTTCCACACCAGGCTCCACAGCGCGACCTCGAGGCTCAGGCGCAGGGCCTGCCATTCATCAGCGCTGAGCAGCATCGGGTCTGTGCGCGAGCATCGGGCGCAGTATAGTTCAATAGGTGCAAGCCATTCCCCCACCAGAAGCGGCGCAGCTGGAAGCGACCGCCGTGCGCCTCGCGCAGGAGGCGGGCGTGCGCATCGCGGCAGCGGTGAACGGTGAATTGGACGTGCAGTTCAAGCAGACGCGCCCGGAGTGGGCCGCCAATTCCAACCCGGTCAGCCAGGTGGATCAGGCGGTGGAACAGTTCATCCGTGCGCAGCTCGCGCAGTCACATCCGCAGCACGCCATCATCGGCGAGGAACAGGCGCCCGGCGGACCGGCCGGCGCCCCCTTCAGCTGGGTCATCGATCCGGTGGATGGCACCTGCAATTTCATCAACGGCGTACCGCTCTACGCCTGTTCCATTGGCGTGCTGCACGAAGGTTGGCCCGTGGCGGGCGCCATCTGGTGTGCCGCGACACATGCGGTGGGTCCCGGCGTCTATCACGCGCACGCCGGCGGCCCGCTGTGCTTCAACGGCCGTTCCATGGCGCGCCGTCAGCCGGGCAACTGGCGCGGCCTCGCCGCCGAACATGGCCGCACGGCGCGCTACGCCGCGCACTGGGACACCCGTGTGCTGGGCACTTCGGCGGTGGAATTCGCCTGGGTGGCCTGCGGGCTGCTGCGGCTTGCGCACATGCCGCGACCGGGTCTATGGGATGCCGCGGCCGGTCTCGCGCTGCTGCAGGCCGCGGGTTGCAGCGCCCTGACGTGGGAGCACGGGCGCTGGACGCCGCTGCTGCGGTTCACGGCACCTGCCAAGGAGGCCATGGCGTCGCTGGCCGCCTGGAAGCAGCCCGTGCTGATCGGTACGGCGGAAGACCTGGCGCTGGCGCTGCAGGATGCAGGGCCCGCTTAAGCGCCAAACAGGTCGCGGGCGTCGTAGTTGAGCAGATCGCCGATGCGCTCGACGGTCACGTCCGCCGGTGCAAATCCGGCGATGGCGGCCGTGTCGTGTGCATAGTGTCCCTGACGCGGAAACACGGTCGTGACACGGTCCTGCCACTGGCTGCGCAGGGAGTCCAGGATGCGCAGCTTGTCGTCGATCATCACGTAGTGTCGGGCCGGATACCGCTGCGCGACCGATTGCAGCATCTGCTCCTTGTGGACATAGATGAGCACCCTTCCCTGAACCGCATCCCAGATACCGGAGCGCTGAATCTTGCGCGGCTGGAACACGACATCGCCGTCGGAGAGGATCACGGTGTCGCCCATGGTCTGCAGATGCGCGAGCACCTGCAGCGCCTTCGGGTACAGCCGCTCGGTGAAGGGATAGTCGATCAGGAAACCCGACATGCCCAGCAGGCCCTGCGCATCCAGATGTTCGAGCCGGTACTGCTGCAGAGCGCCCAGGTAATCGACGTAGCCGAGTCTGGCGCGCACTTCCTCGAGTATCTGGGAGTAGCGGTCGCGGTTGGTCGCACCGTATTCGGTGGCGATGTGGTTCATCAGATCGGCGATGAGCCGGTCGTTGTCGAGCAGCGTGTTGTCGACATCGATCAGGAAGACGATGTCGGCGGTGCCGGGGGTCGAGATGGCGGATGGCATCGGGCGACTGGCTCCTTAAGCTTTCTGATTGTAGACCGGGTTCGACAGAAGCCAGCGTTCCGAGTTCGCGCGCGCCTCGTTGAGGGGTTCATCGGGAAGGGATTCCAGCAGTAGTTCGCAGCGCGCGGTGAGCACCTCGCGAAACTCGGGGTGGCTGAGAATGAAGAGCCGATTGTGACGAATGCCCTCCAGCACATAACCGGCGGCGGTCTCGGCGTCCATCGCATGTTGCATGAACGGCGGGGGCGGCGCGCCCTGCTCCGGAGTGGGCGCGGCGTAGCCGGACTCGGCCAGCGATGCCGGGCGGCTGCGGGCGCTGTCGCCGATGTTGGACTTCACGAGTCCCGGGCAGTACACCGAAACGCCGATGGGCCGGCCGAGCATGTCCGTGCGCAGGGCTTCGCTGAGGCCGACCACCGCGAACTTTGACGTGGCGTACACCCCGGCCGAGCCCAATGCGGCGATCCCCCCAATGGAGGCGACATTGACGATGTGGCCGGGCAGGCCCGAGGCGAGCATCCGCGGCAGGAACGTCTGCAATCCGTTGATGACCCCTCCGACGTTGACACTCATCACCCAGTCCCAGTCAGCGTAGGTGGCCTGTTCAATCGGGCCGAGTATTCCGACACCGGCATTGTTGATGAGGACCTGTACCGGAGCGCTGAACACGCGCTCGGCTTCGTCGGCCGCAACCTTGAATCCGGCCCGGTCGGTGATGTCCAGCGCGATGGCATGCACCTGGAGTCCCGGCTGCTGCTGCAGGTGTGCCAGCGCTGCATCGCGGTGCCGCGCCTGCCGATAGGTGAAGGCGACCTTCATGCCCGCTGTCGCGAGCACCTTGACCAGACCCAATCCGATGCCGCTGCTGCCCCCCGTCACGAACGCGATCCTGCCAGCCAGGTCCTGCATAGCCTTGCCGCCCCCTTTCATATTGGTTGCGTTCAAGCTTCGCGCCTTGGATCGGATGAGGCAAGGCTGCAAGCTGGTATTGTTGCTTCTACCCAGCATCCGGCCAGTGGCCATCGCCTGCGAAATCGGTCACATCGGAACCTTGGCAGCAAATGTCGCGTGGCGCCCCGGATTACCTGCGGCAGGGATTGTGAACCGCAGCCAGTGTCCGGGACGATGGGACCGGTAAGCTCTGCACCATTACGGAAAAAGAGCTGAGACATATTCTGGGCCATGGACGGATCTGCCCTAACTCCTGAAGAGACAGAGTCGATCGCAAGGATGCCTTCGTCAGTCAGTCCGCCCGCCATTCGCACCGTACTGCTCGTGGACGACAGCGCCGCGCAGCGCGCCTATGCCGCCGCCTTATGCCACGAGTTGGGGATCCCCGACGTGCGCGAGGCCAGCAACGGCCAGGAGGCGCTGGCGATGCTCGCCGCCATGACGCCACCGCCGGACCTGCTGATCATCGATCTGGAGATGCCGACCATGGACGGGCCGGAACTGCTGTCGCGCCTGGGTGAGCGTGGGGTCGAGTCACCGATCATCGTGGCCTCATCGCGGGAACGGGCGCTGCTGCATTCCGTTCAGGACATGGGCGGCGGCATGGGCCTGTGTCTGCTCGGCGCGATACAGAAGCCGATGCGCCTGGACTCGCTGAGCGCCATCCTGCGCAACTGGGATTCCGTCACCGACAAGCGCAAGCAGGCCGCACGCGCGCTGCCCGTGGATCCCGATGCGCTGAGCGCCGGAATCGACCGCGGCGAGATCGTCGTTCACTACCAGCCGCAGATCGCGGTGCATTCCGGTGAAGTGCATGGCGTCGAGGCGCTCGCACGCTGGAATCATCCGACCCTGGGTCTGGTGCATCCCGACCAATTCATCCCGATTGCGGAAGAGCATGGCTTGATCCACCGGCTCACTTTGCAGGTGATGAATCAGGCCATGCTGCAGACGTCGATGTGGAATGCGGAAGGGATGGACCTCTCGGTTGCCATCAACCTCTCACCGGTGCTGCTTGAAAGCCCGGAGCTGCTGCAGGAGATCGCCGGCCTGCAGCAGTGCTTCGGTCTGCGCGCCGAGCAGGTGGTACTGGAGATTACGGAAACCTCGCTGATGCGCGATCTGTCAGTCGCGCTCGCCGTCCTCACCCGGCTGCGGCTGCGCGGCTTCGGCCTGTCGCTGGATGACTACGGCACCGGCTTTTCCTCGATGCAGCAGCTGGCGCGCATACCGTTTACGGAACTGAAGATCGATCGCTCCTTCGTGCACGGTGTGCACGAGCGCGAGACCGTTCAGGTCATGTTGCGCTCGGCGTTGGATATGGCGAAACGACTGGGCCTCAATACCGTCGCCGAAGGCGTCGAGTCGCTGCAGGACTGGCGGCTGCTGCAGGAGTACGGCTGCACCTTCGTCCAGGGCTGGCTGATGGCCAAGGCCATGCCGGCCCTGGAGTTGCCGGTATGGGCCCGAGATCATGAAGAACGCAAGCAGGCACTGCGTCCTCAGCCCTAGTTGTTCGCGGCTCCCTGCCAGACAGCTGCGGTTCGCGTTGCGGCGGTGACCGAGACGGCGGCGGAGGTGCCGATATTGCCTGCTGCGTCCTTCGCCTGCGCGGTCAGCGAGACGCCGCCGGCGGCCGCCGTGGTCGTATCCCAGGTCACTGGATAGGGCGCGGCGGTGGCCGTACCAATCGAGGTGGTGCCGGCAAAGTACTGCACCGAAGCGACGCCGACGTTGTCACTGGCGGTTGCCGTGAGGGTAACCGAACCGCTGACCGTGGCGCCCTGGGCCGGCGCCGTGAGGGTGACGGTGGGGGCGATCACATCCGGCGCGGTGGCACCCGGATCGATGCGGCCGTACAGCCCGGCCTCGTTGTCGGGCCCGGCCGCGAAGAACAGAGTCGTGGCGGGCTGGCTTTGCCCACCGTTGCCGAAGGCAATGCCCCACAGACCCGAAATGGCGATGGGGGTGCCGGTCGAGTCGCTCAGGGTGGCGATGAAGGCGCCCGTCGCGGGGTCATAGGCGTTGATCCGGCCGTCGCCGGCATTGCCGATCAGCAGTTCGCTGCTCAAGGGCCCGAAGCCCGCCGGGGCGAGGGCGATGCCCCAGGGCGCATTGAGTGCGCCGCCGGCGGCGATGAGATGGCGCTTCAGGGTGCCTTGCGTGTCGAATACATCCACCAGACCGAGGCCCGCGCCTGCGACTTCATCGTGCGCCGCCGCGTCCTGCTTCGCATAGCTCACGTAGATCAGCGTTTGATTCCGGACGGTCAGCGCCCGGATGCCGAAGGGCGCGTAGCCCGCGGGCAGCGTGGTGTCCGCAAAGCCTCCCGCGGTCGTGGTCTTGGCGAAAGTGCCGGCGAACACATCGACCTTGTTGTTGCGGAAGTCGGTCGCGTAGAGACGGGTGGTGCCGCGCTCGTCCGTCGCAATGGCCAGCCCCTTGTATACCGCAGCGCCGTTGCCGTCGTCGTACATGAGGATGGCCTTTTGCGAATCGACGCCAGCGGCCCATCCGCAAATCATGCCGCCCTCGCCGTCGAAGATGAAGGTCGCCGCCGCCGACTTCCCGGCTGCGGTGATGACGAAGTCGGAGCTCGCGTTGTAGACGATGCCGCTGGGATCCGCAGCACCCTGCGGGCCTGCGGGAATGCTCACCGCGGCCAACTGTGTCTGTCCGATGCCGTTGTAGACCGTGGAAGTCTGCGTGCCGCTGTTCGTCACCCATGCCGATGCGGCGGGGCCAAAGGCGATTCCCCGTGGCTTGCTGAGACTGATATCCGTCAGAGAGGCCGCGACCTGTCCATCGGACACCAGTTTGCTCATGGCATAGCCGCCGACTGCCTGCGCCGTACCGGGGCCGCCACCGTAACCGCTCACCCCACCGGTGGATGCGGTACCCGCGCCACAGGCGCTCAGTAGCGCCAGCGCCGAACAGATCAGAAGTCGAACGAGCATGATGTCGGGCCCCGCGGGTTTGGTGTCTCGACGGGTAAGTACTCGGCGCAGCGCAGCAGGTTGCATCGGGGTGAAGGTTCAAAGCGCGCGCAAATAAAAATTTTGCTGCCGCGGTAAACCAAAACCGGTGGTGGCATCACTTACGCACGACGGAAAAGCGAGCGTGAGGCGGCCCATGGCGAGACGACTACATAGACCGGACATCGTTCCGGTGGCGATGCTTTGCATCGCCTCGGGACTGCTCGAAGCCTGTGTGGGCAGTGGCTCGGGGCTGGACGCCAACGGCAATCCGATTGCCACAGATTCCAGTTCGCCAACCGCCGCCCTGACCGCGGACTTTCAGTCCATTCAGGACAATGTCTTCACGCCGATCTGCACTCGCTGCCACAGCGGCGCGAATGCGCCCGAGGGCCTGCAGCTGGATGAGGCGCACAGCTACGCCTTGCTGGTGGGCGTTCCCAGCACCGAGATCCCCAGCACATTGCGCGTCAAGCCGGGTGATCCGACCGACAGCTACCTGATCCAGAAACTCGAGAACAGCAGTGGCATCGTGGGTGCGCAGATGCCGTTCGGCGGCCCGTATCTGCCGCAGGCGACCATTGATGTCATCCAGCAGTGGATCACCAACGGCGCACCACCGGCCAGCTCGCAATCCGACGCCTCGTTCGCGGTGGCTGCCACCACACCGGTGGATCACAGTGCCGTGGATTCATCCGTGGCGACGATTGCGATCGGTTTCAGCCGCCAGCCGGATCGCTCCGTGCTGAACGCGGCGTTGCGCCTGCAGCACCTGAGCCCGGTGGCGGGCGACATCCCGCTGGTCGTGACCCAGGCGATCGGCAATCCATCGACCGTGCTCCTCAGTCCGCTCGCGCCGCTGGGTCCGGGTGCGTACCAGGTCACGGTGCATGGCGGGCAGGGCAACGCGCTCACCTCGATCGACGGGGCGGTGTTACCCGCCGATTACTCCTTCACCTTCACCGTGGAAGCGCCTTAGATGAGCAAGCGAGCGATGCGATGGGCCGTGGGCTGCCTGCTGCTGAGCCTGTGGCTGGCGGGCGGTGATGCGTTCGCCGAACCTTATATTGCCGTGCAGACCGGCCTCAAATGCAGCCAGTGTCATGTCAATCCGACCGGGGGCGGACTGCGCGGCGTCTATGGCGATGTGTTCGCGCAGACCGCAATGCCGGCCCAGCACCTGGATACCGGTCCGGATCTGTGGACCGGGGATATCGGCAAGTACTTTCGGATCGGCGGGGACCTGCGTACCGAGGCGCTGGCGACCGAGGTGCCGCACTCCAAGACCATTTCGCAGTTTGAGCTCGAGCAGGTGCGAACCTACCTCGAAGCTCAGGTCATTCCCGAACGCCTGATCGCCTATGTGGATGAGCAGATTGCCCCGGGCGGCGCGCTCAATCGCGAGGCCTACGTGCTGTACTGGGGGGCCAGCCACGATTGGTATCTGAAGGCGGGCCAGATGTATCTGCCCTTTGGCTGGCGTCTGCAGGACCAGACTGCGTTCGTGCAGCAGGCCAGCGGCATCAATATGACGACCCCCGATCAGGGTGTAGAGTTCGGTTGGTTGCGCGGCCATTGGGATGTGCAGCTGGATGTCAGCAATGGCACGGCGGACGGACCGGTGACCGACTCGCGCAAGCAGTTCAGCAGCCAGTTCATTTGGGTGGACTCGCTCTGGCGCCTCGGTGCTGCGGCCAACTACAACGACAAGCTGGCGGGCAGCCGGGCTGCCTATGGGCTCTTCGCGGGACTGCGCACCGGTCCCATCAGCTGGCTGAGCGAGGCCGATGTCATCGACGACCAGAGCCTCGGACCCGACCAGGGGCGCATGCTCGCGACGCTGGTGGAGGGCAACTGGCTGATCGCACGCGGTAACAATCTCAAGATCACCAGCGAGTACCTGGATCCCAATCGCAGTGTCCACAATAACGGTGAAACCCGCTGGAGCGTGGTATACGAAATGACGCCGATTCAGTTTGCGCAGATCCGGGCAGGAGTCCGTTACTACGACGGTATCCCGCAAAGTGACACGCAGAACACCCGGCAATACTTCGTCGAGCTGCATGGATTTTTCTGATTCATGAAGGTTGCGTTGCGAGCGCTGCTGGTGGGCGGTGGCCTGCTCGGGGTGCGCGTCGCGTGCGCCGGGATGGCGCTGGATGACCTCGGCGGCTCCCTGGCGCTGACCAGCGATGACGTTTTCCACGGTCTTTCGCAAACCTGCGGTGATCCGGCGGCGCAGGGCGACCTGCACTATCGAAGTTCGGGAGGCGAGGCCCCGACGGAGGCCTTTGCCGGCATCTGGGGTTCGGCCGGTCTGGGCGAATCTACCTGCGGCAAGGCCCGGGAACTCAATCTCTATGCCGGGTACACGGCCGCGGTCGGTCCGGATTCGAGCGCCACACTGACCTATACGCATTACGAATATCCCGGTGGCGCCTACACCCTGCGGCCCATCGCGGGCTATCGCTATGACTACGATGCGCTCGAGGCCCAGTGGGCCTGGCAGGACCAGGTCTATTTGACCGTGGCGTGGACTCCCGATGCGCTGCGGTACCTCCACTACTCCGTCGCCCGGGATCGCTCGGCGCTTTCCTATGGTGTGCAGCTGCACCAGCCCCTGCCGCTGGGACTCTCCCTCGCGGCGGGCGTCGGCTACGATGAGATCGCTGACCCCTTCGGCAGCGGCTTCGGGTTCTGGAATGCAGGCCTCGGGTACACCCTCGGACCGGTACAGCTGCAGGCCGAGTATGTGGGGACGAGCGACCGGGCCGACCGTCTGTTCGGGTCCTATGTGGCCGGCAGCCGGGGTTTCGTGTCGGCCGTGTGGCGCTTCTAGGAAAGAAATCCACCTTTCGGGCGGTCCACTATGAACCAAGGGCGTCCGGAGCGGGACCTACGTACATGCACCAAGCCTCCGATCGGCAAGCGGACCTGCCGGCCGCCGACCAAAACAAGCTGGAACTGGCGTTACTCGCCCGCATCATCGCGCACGATGCGCAGGCGATGCATGAGCTGTATCACCTCTACCATCGCCGTCTGGCCCGGTTCCTGATGCGGCTGACCTCGCGGTACGATCTGGCCGAGGAAATCATCAATGACACCTTCTGGGTGATCTGGCAGCACGCCGCGGACTTTCGCGGCGCCTCGCAGCTGTCGACCTGGGTATTCGGCATTGCCTACCGGCGCGCCCTGAAGACCTTGCGGCGGGTGCGACCGGATCTGCCGCTGGACGGTGAGGAGGTTCTGGAGCAGAGCGAGGAGCCGTTTCAGCAGTCGGAGCTGCGCGAGTGGCTGGGCGCTGCGTTGGGCAAGCTACCCCACGAGCAGCGCATGGTGCTGGAGCTGGCCTATCACCTCGGCCATTCCTGCGAGGAGATCGCCGAAATCATGCAGTGCCCGACCAACACCGTTAAAACCCGGATGTTCCATGCGCGACGCAAGCTCAAGGGCTTGCTGACCACATTGGGCGGCGCCCTGTAAGCGGGAGATGCGAACGTGAATCCAGAATCCACTGATGTCGAACCGAACACCTGTCCCGCCGAGGAGATTCCGTGGTACGTGAATGGAACCCTGGCATCCGGTGCGGCGGCGAAGCTCGGCGCGCACCTGGCGCAGTGCCGTACGTGCCGCGACGAATATGACGCGCAGGTGCGACTGTTTGACGCCATGCGGGCCGACACCAGCCTGGTGTTTGCCGCCGAGCCCTCCTTTCGAAAATTGATGGCGCGCCTCGGGACTCAGGAGGACGCCGGAGTCGTGGCCGCGAGGCGCCCGGAACCCAGGGCGCCCAAGCCGGTGGTGTCGGCGAGCGCGCGCCCTGCGGGCCGAGTCCTGCACTGGCTGACGGCCGCGGTGGTGCTCGAGGCGCTGGTGCTGGGCTACGGCGGCTGGGCCTGGCACGCCCATGATGCCCCGCCGCGCTCCTCCTACGTCACGCTCAGCACGCCGGCCGCGTCCTATCGCGGCAGCCCGCGCATTCGCGTTGTCTTTCGAGCGGGACTGTCGGTGCGGGGCCTGGGTCTGATACTGCACGACACGGGTGCGCACATCATCGACGGACCGACGGACTCGAATGTCTACACGCTGGGCTTTACGGGGACCGAGATGACCTCGGGGGTCCTCGAGCGGCGCGTCGCGGCGCTGCGCGCCAATGCCGATGTGCTCTTTGCCGAGCCTGTCAGCGAATCCAGCGAACCCAGATGAAGCGGGCGCTTCCCATCGCCGCGCTCGCGCTGGTCATCGGGGGGCTGAGCAGCGCCTGCACGACGGCGAGCATTCAGGCCGCGAAGCCCATTCCCGAGCGCGCGCGCACCGATGTCAGTCGCTACATCGTGGTCACGCTGCGCAACGATTCGCGCTCGCTGGCCGAACATCCGGGCTCAACCCCGCGCGGGTACGATTCTGCCGGCCGCTATGGTGTCACCGGCAGCGCCAGCCTGCAGGCCCGGGAGCTGGAACGTCAGTACGGGCTGCGGGAAGTATCCGCGTGGCCGATCGCCACGCTGCACGTTCACTGCATCATGTTCGAGTTGCCGGGCGCCACGACGCGCGAGGCCATGGTGGCGCAGCTCACGGCGGATCGCCGTGTGGAGTCCGTACAGCCGCTGAATGAATTCACGACGGCATCCGAACCGGAAACCGCAATCGCCACCGCTGACGTGGTGCCGGTGCAGGCCCCGTACAACGATCCCTATGCAAAACTGCAGGTGTCGTTGCGGGAACTCGCGGTGATGACGGCGCAGCGCCGTTCGCGCGGTGCGGGCATACAGGTCGCCGTGATCGACACCGGTGTCGACTTCGGCCATCCGGACCTGCAGGGACAGGTGATCAAGCACCGCAACTTCGTCGATGCGGATGATCTGAAGTTCCAACGCGATCTGCACGGCACGGAGGTCAGCGGCGTGATCGCGGCGATCGCTGACAACGGCATCGGCATCGTCGGGATCGCCCCGGATGCGCACGTGATCGCCCTGAAGGCCTGCTGGCAAGCCGTGCTCGGCACCTCCGCGGTGTGCAACAGCTTCACGCTGGCGCAGGCGCTCGAGGCGGCGATCGTCGCGCATGCCGATATCGTCAACATGAGTCTGGCGGGACCGGCGGATCCGCTGCTCAGTCGCCTGGTTGAGCGCGGCGCCGAACAGGGCATGATTTTCGTGGGCGCTGCCGGACGCGCCGCGACGGGCGAGAGTTTTCCCGCGGACCTCGATCAGGTGCTGGCGGTGGACGCGGCCGAGGAAGCATCCGGCAACCCACGTCATCTGCTTGCGCCAGGCCGGGATGTTCTGACGCTGGTGCCCGATGGCCACTATGATTTCGTCTCGGGCAGCTCGCTGGCGGCTGCGGAAATCTCGGGCATCGTCGCCCTGATGCTGGCCGAGCGGCCCCATCTCACGGTGAACGAGGTGCGCGGCCTGCTGCTGCGCAGTGCGCGCCGCGTGGCATCACCGGCCGGGGAGATTCTGAGCGTCGATGCCTGCGCCGCGTTGAGTGAGGCGCCGGGACACGGTTCATGCGGGCCCAGCGTGCGGGAGGCCACCGCCCTCGGCGATTGAATTTCGATCGGCAAAGCGAAGTCTCCTGAGACCATAATGCGCTCTGCGCAGCGTCAATTTACCAGGAGACTCCATGTCGGTTCGGATGTTCACCGTGCCTTGTGTTCTGCTCGCGATCGTCGCTGCCGCCACGGCGGCAGATCCGGGCGATGCCGCGGCGGGCAAGGCGTTCTTTTCGCAAACGTGCATGCAATGTCACACGGCTGATCCCAACGAAGGCGGCGGCGAGATCGGTCCGAGCCTGGTCGGTTTGATCGGCAGGACCGCGGGAGTGGGCGACAGCCGCTTTGTTTACAGCCCGGCGCTCAAGGATTCGAAACTCATCTGGAATCCGCAGTCGCTGGATCACTTCCTGGCGGATCCGGCGGCGGCAGTACCCGGCACGACCATGCCGATACCGGTTCCGGCGAAGCAGGATCGGGACAACCTCATCGCCTATTTTCAGTCTTTGAGCAGCGGCGCCAAATAAGGTCTGCGGCGCCGCCGCGTCCGATCAGGGCAGGCGCCAGATATCGACGATGCCGTGCGGGATTCCCTGCGGGGGCGGTGGTGGCGCAGCCGCGGACGGCGGTGCGCCCGGCGCGCCCGGAGGCCGTCCCGAGAACGCAAAGCCGCTGATCGCCCCTTCGGGCATCGCGATTCGATTGTCGGCGACGATGGGGCTGTTCCAATGGCCGGAGCCGCAGGCGAGCTCCGCAACCGGATTGCCGCTGACGGCATCGAAAACCCGCAATTTGGCGCCCGCCGGGGATGGATCGTAGATGTACAGCAATCCGCCGGCGTAGAACGGCGTGTTGCCACCGGACTTGCTCTTCCACGCTTCCTTGAGCTGGTGGTCGGCGCCAACGGTCCATGCGCTCGTGCCGCCACGGCCGGTGGAGGCGAACAGGTAGGTGGTGCCGTTGAGGTTCGCGGTGGCCGAAGCCGACAGCAGCTGTGACTTACCGGGCACTTCCACGATCTGCACCTCGCCGCCCTGATGCGGAGTGGTGCCCTTATCGATGTTCAGATTCAGGACGCGAATGGTGCCGTCTTTGCCACCCTGGGCAATGTACCCATCGCCCAGCAGCACCGGCGAGGTGGAGCCCACGTCGAGGTCCCTCTTGTTCAGGTCCGCATTGTTCGTGGTCGTCCAGTTGGCCAGCATCCTGGTGGCGCTGGGGTCCAGCATGATCACGGCATCGCCCCATGCGGTCTTGCCATCCCATGGCCCGTTGCCGGTGGCGAACAGCAGATTGCCCGTGTGGGGCTCGACCACGATGCCGGCGCGTCCCCAAATCGCGGACTGCCCGTCCGCGCAGGAGGCCGGTTCGAGCAGCTCAGCCCGATTGCTGCACAGCGAATTCCATACCTTGCGCAGGGCGCCGGTCTTGGCATCGAGCACCGCGATGTGGCCCTGATAGGGCGGCGTATCACCCACGTAACCTGCCGTGGGCACCAGCACGTTCCCCTGCACGAACGACAAGGGCGAGTCCAGCTTCTCCATGTTCGGCAGGCGGGTCACCGCCGTGCTCCAGACGGCCTTGCCATCGGCGATCGAGATCTTGGTGACCTTGCCGTCCGCGGCAGCTGCGTAGATGAACTGCCGGTTGCTGTCCGCGACCGGCGTCGAATTGGTGATCTGCTTGACGGTCAGACCGCGCGCGCCAACTTTGGCGCCGGCCACTGCAGCAGCTTCATCGAAGCCCGGCGGCGTGTACTCCCACAGGACCTTGCCTTCATTGGCGTCGATCGCGACGGTGCGGCCTACATTGGTGGTCCCGAAATAGACATCGTGCGCTGCGCCGTTGACCTGTACGCCTGCCAGGTAGATGAGCCCCGCATCGATGGGCGCCGAAATCGTCACCTGCTGTCGCACCATCGAACCGACATTGGCGGCGGTGATCTTGGTTGCCGCCGGATTGGCGTTGGTGCGCGCATTGCTGCCGCCGAAGGTCGGCCAGTCGGTCGCGGCGTTGACCGCAGGGGTCGATGCACAGCCACATGCGCTGGCGACAGCGCAGGACAAGAGTGCCTTTTTGATTCGATTCATGTCGCATCCTTGAAATTGGCGCGCAGTAGTCTAGCCCGAAGGGCTATACGTGAAAGGCAAGGGATAATTTCCCGATGAGGCGGTGTCGCCTTGGTCGGGGATGGTACAGTAATTTGTAAGCCTTTGAACTCAAAGGCCTATGATTCGGGTCTCATTCAACTATCAGAAGAAGAGGGTTCGACATGCGAAGAACATCAGTGATGGGGGCCGTGGTGCTGGTGCTGGCGGCGATGGGCACCGCGGTCGTGGCGCAGCAGCCACCCGCAAGCAGCGCGGCGGGACCGCGTTGGACGCTCGTACCCCTGCTCGTTGAGAGCAAGGCTTTCGACGACGGTGGCATCGTGCCCCTGAAGTATTCATTTTACGGCACCAATACGATGCCGGACTTCAAGCTGAGCAACCTGCCTGCGAACACTCAAACGATCGCGGTGATCCTTCACGACCTGGATGTCGCCCCGGCGTTCAACTCGGACGACAACCTGCACTGGCTGGCCTGGAACCTTCCGGCGACCGTGCCGGTGACGCAGATCGAGGAGGGCAAGTTGCCGCAGGGCGCCGTGAATGGCCGCGGCCGACCGTATATGGGCATGGGCGCGCCGAACGGCCCGCGCTACCACCATTACGTGTTTGAGTTCTATGCGCTGAGCGCGATGATCGACCTACCCGCCAGCGCGGGCCGGCCGGAACTGCTGGAAGCCATGAAGGGCAAGGTCCTCGCCAAGGCGGCCTACGTGGGACGCTTCCGCAATGACACCAATGCGCGCCCGCCGGGCCGCCCCGGTGGTGGTTTTGGCGGCCCCGGCGCAGGCTCTGCGCCCCGTCCGGCCGCGCAATAGCCCGCAATAGCCGATGAGGCTGAGAATCTGCCGCGTCTGCGGACGCGGCAGCCCTTTGGGGTCGGAATCGTAAGTCCTTGATTTCTTCGTGCGCACGGGATCCGAACCCGTGTACGGGCCTATCGATCATCCGCTAGAGTTGGCACTGCGCACCCGAGGAGCTGGGCACCCGGCTGGCTGCACACGCTCGCCGCAGTGCAAGATCGCCCCCCGGAAACGATGAGCATTCAGTAACCTAGGCGTATGAGCAATTCGGGCAATCCTACTGATTTCGGCAAGGTCCGGAAGTTTGAACATCCGGGACGGGGCAAGGCCCGAGCGCGGTCAATACCGAAAGGCCGCACGGTTGATCCGCACGCCTTGCAGGTCATCAAGGCGGTGCTCGGTGACCGGCCCCGAGAGCGTCATCTGCTGATCGAGTTCCTGCACCTGATCCAGGACCAGTTTGGCCAGATTTCGGCCCCGCATCTGGCGGCACTCGCCGAGGAGATGAGACTGGCGTTCGCGGAAGTATTCGAGACGGCAACGTTCTACGCTCACTTCGATGTGGTCAAGGAAGAAGACGCGCCTATTGCGGCGCTGACGGTACGGGTTTGCGACAGCCTGACGTGCGAGATGTTTGGCGCCCAACGGCTGCTGACGACGCTTCGCGGGGAGCTGGGAGACGCAGTGCGCGTAGTGCCTGCGCCGTGCGTGGGACTGTGCGATCACGCGCCGGCGGTCGAGGTCGGGCACAATTTCCTGAAGCGCGCTGATGTCGCAAGCGTCAAGTCCGCCGTCGCGCACGGCGATACGCACCCGCATGTGACGGACTACGTCGATTACGAGGCGTATCGGGCGGCAGGCGGCTATCAGACCCTGGAGCGATTGCGCGCAGGGGCACTCACCGTGGATGCGATTCTGGCCATTCTTGACGATGGCGCGTTGAAAGGCCTCGGTGGCGCGGGTTTCCCCACGGGGCGCAAGTGGCGCTCGGTTCGCGGGGAAAAGGGGCCGCGGCTCATGGCGGTGAATGGCGATGAAGGCGAGCCGGGAACCTTCAAGGATCAATACTTCCTCAATACCGACCCGCACCGCTTCCTGGAAGGCACGCTGATTGGCGCCTACGTGGTCGAGGCCTCCGATGTCTACATCTACATCCGCGACGAATACCCGATAGCGCGTGAAATTCTCGCCAATGAGATTGCGAAGCTGCCGCCGGGAGGGCCGGTCCTGCACCTGCGCCGCGGCGCCGGCGCCTACATCTGCGGCGAGGAGTCCTCGCTGATGGAGTCCATTGAGGGCAAAAGGGGACTGCCGCGCCACAAGCCGCCCTTTCCCTTTCAGGTGGGATTGTTTGGTCGGCCGACCTTGATCAATAACGTCGAGACGCTGTATTGGATTCGCGACCTCCTCGAACGGGGGGCGAGCTGGTGGAAGGGCCATGGCCGCAACGGGCGATTCGGCCTGCGCTCCTATTCGGTGTCCGGACGGGTGAAGGACCCGGGAGTCAAACTCGCGCCCGCGGGGCTTACCATTCAGGAATTGATCGATGAGTTCTGCGGCGGGATGAGCGAAGGGCACAAATTCGCGGCCTACCTCCCCGGTGGCGCCTCGGGCGGCATCCTGCCGGCCTCCATGAACGATATTCCGCTCGACTTCGGAACGCTCGAGAAGTATGGCTGCTTCATTGGTTCCGCGGCCGTCATCGTGATGTCGGACCAGGACGATGTACGGGGCGCGGCTCTCAATTTGATGCGGTTCTTCGAGGACGAGTCCTGCGGCCAGTGCACGCCATGTCGCGTGGGCACCCAGAAGGCCAGGGTGCTGATGGAGCGCGGCATCTGGGACACGGCGCTTCTGGGCGAACTCTCGCAGTGCATGCGCGACGCCTCGATTTGCGGCCTGGGGCAGGCCGCCTCGAATCCGTTGACCAGCATTATTCGATTCTTCCCGGAATTGTTTTCACCCCCTCAGCAAGTCGCAGCGAAGTAGCACAATCATGAGTAGCAATCCTACTGGTCGCGATGCGCCTGCAGCGCCTACCACGGTTCGTGCGCCGGGCGGTGCGGATGCCGGTGGTCCGAAGAGCAGTTCCACTGCTCCGGCGGGAGGCTCCTATTCCCAAGGCGCGAAGTCCGGAGGCGAGGCTGGAGTGATTCCGACGGGGCGCATCAACGACAAGAATCTCACCCAGCCCGCAATCGTATTTGAACTGGACGGCCGGCAGGTCACGGCAGCGCCGGGTGAAACCATCTGGGCGGTTGCGCAGCGCGTCGGTACACACATCCCGCACCTTTGTCACAAACCGGAGCCGGGGTACCGACCGGACGGGAATTGCCGCGCCTGCATGGTCGAAATCGAGGGCGAGCGGGTACTGGCGGCCTCGTGCAAGCGCGCGCCCGGGATCGGCATGAAGGTGAAAACCGCCACCGAGCGCGCGACCAGGGCGCGCGCGATGGTGATGGAATTGCTGGTGGCCGACCAGCCCGAGCGTGTCTCATCGCACGACCCAACTTCGCATTTCTGGAAGCAGGCCGATTTTGTGTCGGTCACCGCGAGCCGCTTTCCCGCAAGTGCGCGCTGGCGGCCCGATGCGAGCCATCCGGCGATGCGCGTCAATCTGGATTCGTGCATTCAGTGCAACCTTTGCGTGCGCGCCTGTCGCGAGGTCCAGGTGAATGATGTAATCGGCATGGCCTTCCGCTCGCATGAATCAAAGATAGTGTTCGATTTCGATGACCCCATGGGTCAGTCGACCTGCGTCGCCTGCGGTGAATGTGTGCAGGCCTGTCCGACCGGCGCGCTCATGCCGGCGGCTTATCTGGATGCAAATCAGACCCGGACCGTGTATCCGGATCGCTCGGTAGATTCGCTGTGCCCGTACTGCGGTGTGGGCTGTCAGGTGAGCTACAAGGTCAAGGATGAAAAAATCATCTACGCCGAAGGGCGCGACGGCCCGGCCAACCACAATCGTCTGTGCGTCAAAGGTCGATTCGGGTTCGACTACGTTCATCATCCGCACCGCTTGACCAAGCCGTTGGTGCGCCTGGACCACATCGCCAAGGATCCGTACGACCAGATTGATCCGGCCAACCCCTGGACACACTTTCGCGAGGCGACCTGGGAGGAGGCCCTCGATCGCGCTGCGGGCGGACTGAAGAAGGTCCGCGACACCAAGGGGCCGCGGGCGCTGGCGGGATTTGGCTCTGCCAAGGGCTCCAATGAAGAAGCCTATCTGTTCCAGAAACTGGTCCGGACGGGCTTCGGATCGAACAATGTCGATCACTGCACGCGCCTTTGCCATGCCTCCTCGGTCGCGGCGCTGATGGAAGGGCTCAACTCCGGTGCGGTGTCGGCGCCGTTCGAGGCCGCACTGGATGCCGAAGTCATCATCGTCATCGGCGCGAACCCGACGGTGAATCACCCGGTTGCCGCAACGTTCATCAAGAACGCCGTGCAGCAGAACGGCGCAAAACTGATCGTGATCGATCCGCGGCGTCAGGGTCTATCGCGTCACGCCTACAAGCATCTCTCGTTCAAGCCCGGTTCCGATGTGGCCATGCTGAACTCGATGCTGAACGTGATCATTACCGAGAAGCTCTACAACGAGGAGTACATTGCCGCCTACACCGAGAACTTCGAGGCGCTGAGGGCGAATATTGCGGATTTCACGCCCGAGAAGATGGCGCCGGTTTGCGAGATAGACGCCCACACGCTGCGCGAAGTGGCGCGGCTCTATGCCTGTTCGAAGGCATCAATTATTTTTTGGGGCATGGGCATCAGCCAGCACGTGCACGGAACGGACAATGCGCGCTGTTTGATAGCACTCGCTCTCATCACCGGGCAGATCGGACGCAAGGGGACCGGCCTGCATCCGCTGCGTGGCCAGAACAATGTCCAGGGGGCTTCGGACGCGGGTCTGATCCCCATGGTCTATCCCGACTATCAGCAGGTCGACAAGGTCGAGGTTCGCAAATTCTTCGAGCAGCTGTGGGGCCAGACACTCGATCCGCAGAAGGGCCTGACGGTCGTCGAGATCATGAATGCGATCCACGCCGGTCAGATCAACGGTATGTACGTCGAGGGCGAGAATCCGGCCATGTCGGACCCGGACCTCAATCATGCGCGTCAGGCGCTGGCGATGCTCGATCACCTGGTCGTGCAGGATCTGTTCCTGACGGAGACGGCCTTTCATGCGGATGTGGTTCTGCCGGCCTCGGCATTTGCCGAGAAGTCAGGCACTTTCACGAACACCGACCGGCGCGTGCAGATCGGAGCCCCGGTGTTGCCGCCGCCCGGAGATGCGCGGCAGGATCTGTGGATCATTCAGGAGATCGCGAAGCGCCTGGGGCTCAACTGGAACTACTCAGGCCCCGCCGAGGTGTTCGCGGAACTGGCCTTGACGATGCCCTCATTCAACAACATCACCTGGGAACGGGTCGTGCGCGAAGGATCGGTCACTTATCCGGTTGACGCGGCGAACGTCCCCGGCAACGACATCATCTTCATCAATGGCTTCCCGACTGCCAATGGACGGGCGAAGATCGTGCCGGCGAACATCCGTCCACCGGACGAAGTTCCCGACATGGATTTCCCGATGGTCCTCTCGACGGGCCGGGTGCTGGAACACTGGCACACGGGCTCGATGACCCGGCGCGCCGGGGTTCTCGATGCGCTCGAGCCCGAGGCCGTCGTCTTTCTGGCGCCGCGCGAACTCAGTCGGATGGAATTGGAGCCGGGCGACAAACTGAAACTGGAAACCCGCCGCGGCGCGATCGAGGTCAAGGTGCGTGCGGATGGGGATGTGCCGGTGGGAATGGTCTTCATGCCTTTCTGCTACGCCGAAGCGGCCGCGAATCTGCTGACCAATCCGGCGCTGGACCCCACCGGCAAGATTCCCGAGTTCAAGTTCTGCGCCGCCCGGGTTTCCCCGGTACGCGAGGCCACGGAAGTCGAATAGGCTGCAATCGCTCACACACCGGCGGCGTCGAGTGCCGCAAGCGTTGCACCGAGTGCTACCGCGTGGCGCTGCACGACATCCCCCACCGCCGCAATGTCGTTCAGGTCGATCACCGGAATGCGCGCCTCGACCAAGGGCTGATCGCTCGCGACGGCGATGATGTGCGCGTCATCGGGATGCAACGGTGGTTTGCCGTTGGCGTGGCGAAAGACTTCTAGCTTGAAGTGCTGCGCGGACTTGAAGCCCTCGACCAGAATGAGGTCACAGGGCGATACGCGCCGCAGAAGTTCGGGCAGTGTCGCCTCGGCGTCTTCACCCAGCTCGTGCATCTGCACCCAGCGCCGCGCTGATGACACCAGCACTTCGCAGGCGCCGGCCTTGCGGTGTTCGTACGAATCCTTGCCGGGCTGATCGACATCAAAGGCATGGTGGGCATGCTTGAGGGTCGCGACGCGAAGACCGCGGCCGGCCAAGCACGGAATCAGTTTTGTGATCAAGGTGGTTTTGCCGGCGCCGCTCCAGCCGACAATGCCCAGCACGCGCGCGGCGCTCACGGCGGTGTTGCGGCGGGGGTCGTGAGCGGCACCAGCCCTTCCTTGGCAATGATGGCTTGTCCCTTTTCGGACAGTAAAAACAGCGCAACGCGGAGTGCCTGGGGTTTGGCAGACAGGACGGCGACGCCATAAAGAGGATGCGGGTCGAGCTCGGGTGGAACGGCGAGACTGGTGAGGTCCGGCAGTTCCTTTTCCAGGGCGGCGGAGCCGCTGCAGTAGGTGATGGACATGTCGATGGCATTCGATGCAAAAAGGGCAGCCGCGGCGCTCTGCGTGGCAGTTGCGGGTTTGGCCACCAGGGTCATCGAGGCCTGGGCTTTGCGCTCGAGCACCGCCTGGGCTCCGGGCCGGATTGCTTCGACCTTGCTGAAAATGCTCCAGGCATAGTCCCCGGAGGGATCGGCAATCGGTGTCGAGGTTTTCAAGCGCACTGCATCGGATAGCATGCGGTCAATGAGATTGGCGGCGGTGATGCCGGCACTGCGTCGCGACACGATGCACATGCGGTTGCGGGCAAAGGCGATGACCGGCACGGTGGTTCGCCCCTGCGATTCGAGTTTGCGGGGCGATCCCAAGTCAGCGGACATCAACAGGTCCGCCGGCTCTCCCTTTTCGATGCGTTCGCGCATTGTGCCGGAGCCGCCGAAGCTGGCCTGCACCTCGATGCCGAGCGCCGCACCTGCCTCGGCGGCCAGGTCGGTCACCACGCCGCGCAGGCTGCCCGCAGCAAAGATCTGCACCGCTTGCGGCGCAGCCGCCGCACTTGCGGCCGCGAATGCCATTGACCCCAGAAGCGGCAGCAATTGTTTGCAAGTCTTGCTTCGAAGCATTTTCCGGCTCCTTGCGAGCTATTCGACCGAGCGCAGGAGCGCAGTATGCCGCAGCAGAGGGTCTTGACGTATATTGCGTGAGTGGCTCAGAGCCCGACAATGACTTCGAACGACAAACGGTCGACTGAACTGCGTGCCGTGGTCGGCCTCGTGCTCGCGGGTGGCCGTTCGCTGCGCTTCGAGGGGGAGAAGGCCGCTGCCGATCTGGCGGGTCTGCCGCTCATACTCTGGGCTGCCAGGCGCTTGCAACGCAGCTGTCAGGTCGTGGCCGCCAACGTGCGGCCCGGAACCGAGTCGGAAGAGATCGCAGAAGCGGCGGGGCTCCCGCTTCTTTATGACATTGCGGGGGACGCCCTTGGCCCGCTGGCGGGAGTAAAGGTCGGGCTCATGTGGGCCCGTGACCAAGGTGCAAGATCGCTCGCAGTCAGTCCCTGTGATGTGCCACTTCTTCCGCAGGATCTCTTTGACCGCCTGATAGAGACTGCGGGCGATGGTGCGGCATTGGCCGAAACGTCGGAAGGCGCTCAGCCCTTGTGTGCCCTGTGGCCGGTGAGCGTTCTGGCACAGGTGACCGAAGCGCTCGAGGGCGGCAGGCATCCACCCACCTGGCGGCTGCTGCAGAGCCTGGGCGCGGCGCGGGTCCGATTTGACGATGCGCACGCCTTTGCCAACATCAATACACGTGCGGACCTGGCGGCGATTCACCAGCGGTACATGTTGGCGATGAACCCTTCAGGGTAAGACTCCGCCTGTGGGGGCAGTTCGACGAAACCATCGGTGCCGGCGAGGGCCAGAAAGTCGCCGGAGCCGTTGGGTATCCGCGGCATCGCAAGATGCCTTCCCTGGGCGTCGCATCGAACCTGCACCGGTACAAAAGACGTCATCGTCCGGCCGCGCTTTACGGGAGCGGCCAGTGCGACGGCTAGCGGCCATCGCCGCTGGGCGCCCTGGGCGGTAACCAGGGCCGGGACCACGTATCGCGCCAGGCAGACCATGGTGGCAATCGGGTTGCCGGGCAAGCCAAATACGGCGCATCCCGGCGGGCTCATTCCGAACCACATCGGCATGCCGGGTCGCTGGGCGACCTGGTGGAAAATCTCCTCGACCCCCAGTTCCTTGAGGATTTTCGGAACCAGGTCGAATTTGCCCTTCGACACACCGCCGCTCAGGATCAGCGCGTCTGATCCTGCGAGATGTTGCGCCAGTCGCGCCCGCAGCATGTTCTCGTCATCGAGGATATGATCATTCTGCACCTCCTCGAACCCGTATCCCGTCAGGGATGCCACGATCGCATAGGCGTTCGAACGGCGGATCTGATGCTGCGCGATCGGCTGGCCCGGTTCCACGAGTTCATCGCCGGTGGAAGCGACCACGACTCTGGGTTGCCGGCTCACACGCACACTGGCCAGGCCCGCGGAGGCGACGATCGCCACTTCCGGTGCGTTGAGTCGTACTCCGGATCGCAGCATCGGCTCACCCGGACGGCTGTCCGCCCCCCGACGCTGCACGTTGCGATAGGGTTCGAGCAGCGCATTCACCTTCAGGCGCGCAACTCGGTCGGCGAGGTCGTATTCCTCAAGAGGAATGACGCAGTCAGCGCCATCCGGCAGCATCGCACCCGTCATCACTTCGATGGCCGACCCGGACTTGGAGAGCGCCCCGGCGGGTACGCCGGCCGCCTGGGTGGCCTCGACCAGATACTCGCGCACACCCCCGTGTGCAACGTCGCTGGAAATGGCGATCCCGTCCATGCAGACCCGATCAAAGGGTGGATTCTCCCGTTCTGCGTACACATTCTCGCGCAGAGTCTGGCCCAAACAGCGCTCCAGCGGTCGTGCCACCTCGGGTAGTCGGGCGATCCGATTTTCGATGGCTGCTTCAGCCATTTGCGGTGTGATTGCCGTAGCGCCTCGCTTGGTGTTTGCTCAGACTTGGGTGAGAATGCCGGCAGTCCCAGCCCTCCTATTGTAGCGGATGCAATCTGTAATGCCGCTTGTGGAAACAGATACCGGGCAGCCTTCTGGCTTGCTGCTGCAGCCGATAGCGCGTGCTCGATACCTGGTATCGGGTGGACCGCGCCTGAGCCAGTCCGCCGGCGAACTTCTGCGCCGGCTGCAGATCGTCGATGAGTATGGTGACCACCGTCTGGTAGAGGCGCCGGTTGAACGGCCACTGTCCATCCGCCTCGACGGACAGATCGTGGCGACTCTGTGGACGCTCGGCGCGAGCGCCGAATGGCTCGTCATGGGGTATCTGTGGACGCGCCAACTCGTCACCGATGTGACCGCCATCGAATCGATCAGCATCAGCTGGGCGAAAGGAGTCGCGGAGGTAGTAACCCGCGGCGGCGCTATCGCTGCACACCGGCCTGGCGTAGCGCCGTGGCTGGATTTTGCCGGCCAGATTGGAACCGACGCAGGCGGCACCCTTTTGATCGGCGATGAACTGAGACTTTCGCCGCTGCCTGCCAAACGCATGGCGCGGACCACGTTGCTGTCCATCCTGCAACACCCCCTGAAGAATGACGCCATTTACCGGGCGGCGGGATCGGTTCACGGTTGCGCATTGTTCTCGGACGCCGAGCTGTGGATCAGCGTGGAGGACGTCAGTCGTCGTAACGCGCTGGATACGATTTGCGGCTGGATGGCACTGCACGGTATCCCCGGCACGGACATGATTCTGTACACGACCGGGCGGCTCACGGCGGAAGTGATCATGAAGGCCGCACTCAGTGGTATCTCAACCGTCATCTCGCGCAAGGGGATGACGGCCCTGTGCTACGACCTCGCCGAACGGCTTGGGATGAATCTCTTCGGTCATGCCTCGAAGGGCCGCTATATCAGTTACGCAGGGGCCGAACGCTTCGACGCGCATTGCTGATCCGGCAACCTATGCGTTCTCGTTCATATCGTTACAGGAGGTTCCTCATGCTAGCTTTCTGCGCGCATGCAAGGGCGGGGATTGCGCCCGCTTCCAGCCGCGAGAAGAAAGATCATGACCAGAATCGGCTCCGTGTTGTTTACCCTCATTCCGTTGGCGTTGGCGGGAGTCGCGCAGGCAGCAGATTCTGATTCATCGTCCGCGAACACCACCGAAGAGGTGGTGATCCAGACCTCGCGCGACAAAGGCGACTACCGCGTCCAGACCCTCGATTCCGTCGGCCCGACAGGCAGCACGCCCATCGTGAACACGCCGTATTCAATCTCGGTGCTGCCCTCGGACCTGATCGAGAACACCCAGGCCGTCAATTTCAAGGAAGTCTCCAAATACATGCCCTTGGTGTCGTTCCAGGAGCAGCAGGGACCGGACATCCTGCGGCCGATGACGCGCGGCTACCAGGGCAGCAATTTCGAGAACACCAAGATCGACGGCATGACGATCTTCATGACCGGCGTCACCTCCATGGAGCAGTTCGATCAGATCGAGGTGGTGAGCGGCGCCTCGTCCTCGCTGTACGGGCCGGTGCCACCCTCCGGCGTGTTCAATATGGTGACCAAGCGACCCACCGACTACGACCTGCGCGAATTCACCGCGGACTATGCCAGCGACAGCATCGGCACGGCGAAGGCTGATCTGGGTGGCAAGCTCGATTCCAGGGGCATCGTCAGCTACCGGCTGAATGCGGTGTACGGCGATGGCCAGGGCTATGTCGCCGACAGTCACGAACGTCGCTCACTGATCGACCTGGGCGTGGACGTGCGGCCATGGGAGCAGACCACGCTCGAGCTGAACTACAGCAGCAATACGCTCCTCACCGAAGGCTTTCAGGGCTGGTTCACCTACGCGGATTCGCCCACGAAGAGTGGCAAGTACATCCTGCTGCCGCCGGCGCCGGATCCGCAGCGCGAAGGCCTGGGTCAGCCGTACGCCGGCGTGTACCTGCGCACCGACATGCTCGAAGCTCGCATCAAGCAGGACTTCGGCGGCAACTGGCATCTCGTGGCCGGCGTCCTCAATGAGACCGTCGAGCGCAACATCAACACGGCGGTCAACAATCTGACCTCGAACGCTGGCGCCTACAACACCAACTTCGGCAGCGGCTTCGCGCCGCGGTTCGCCATTACCAGCGATGTGGCCTACCTGAACGGCGACTTTGAGACGTTCGGCATCGACCATGATTTCACCCTGGGGTCGGCCGGCTACCGCGCCTCCTCCTATTCGCCCATTACCGCGGCCAATACCGCCTGTCCGCCGAGCGCAACCAGCACCTGCCTCGGCTCGGCAAGCATCGCCGATCCGGTGATTTTTCCCGAACCGCTGCAGGGTCCGCCGAATGTGAGCATGAGCCATATCTATGACTCGTCTGATCAGTATCAGCAGGGCGTCAACATCAATGACACCCTGAAATTCACCGACCAGTGGATGTTGCGCCTGGGAGCCAGCCAGGACTGGTTCCGGACCAACAGCTTCAACAACAAGAGCGTGCAGACCGGCCAGTTCAGCAGTCATGGCATCAGCCCGAGCGCCAGCATCATCTTCAAGCCCACCGGCAACTCCACGCTGTATGCGACCTACGTCAGTAGCCTGCAGGCCGACGCAGACACCGCGCCGGCTTCGACCACGACCGTGACCGTCGTGAACGCCGGCGCCGCGCTCGCGCCCTATCGCAGCAAGGAATATGAAGTTGGCTACAAAATCGACTTCGACAAGATTTATTTCACCGCGGCGCTGTTCGATATGGACCGTCCGTTTGCGAATACATTCCCGGTGAATGGCAATCCGAACAGAGTGGTTTATGAAATCTTTGGCGATCAGATCAACAAGGGTCTGGAGCTCTCCGCAGTGGGTCAGGTCATCAATGGCCTGACGATGTATGGCGGTCTGACGCTTTTGAACTCCAGGATGGAGAACACGCCGCTGGCGGCCACCGACAACCAGCCCTATGTGGGTACCCCGAAGATCAAGGGCAATGTCCTCCTCGAATATCACATTCCAACCCTTCCCGGACTGGTCGCGACGTTTGACTACCAGTTCTCCGGCCCCCGCCCCGGGGATGACACGGATCAGTTCTCCGTGGCGGGCTACAACCTGTTCGACCTGGGCGCGCGCTACACCCTGAAGATGTGGGGTACGCCGGTAGCCTGGCGCCTGGCGGTCGAGAACATCACCGACCGGCACTACTGGTCCACCATCGGGCCGAGCAATATCACCGGGGCCAACACCGGGAACCTCGTGGCGCACCTGGGGGCGCCGCGAACGCTGGACGCTTCGGTGACCGTGAAGTTCTGACGCGGCCGCGATACATTAGTTGGGTGGATCCGACCAAAATAGCCAAAAAGAGGGCCGCCCAAGAGAAACTCGGCCTTCACCTCAGATACGCTTTCGAGCCCGGGGAGCAGGGCGGCGCGGAAATGCGCAATCCCCTGTTTGAGCTGCTGGCCGCCGTGACGGAAGGCGGCTCCATACGTCACGCCGCCCAGAGACTCGGCTGCTCCTATCGGTATGTCTGGGACTCGCTGCGCAAGTGGGAGGTTGTCCTGGGCGAACCCCTGGTGGCCTGGTCCCAGGGCCGCAAGGCGCGGCTGACGGATTTCGCGGAAAAGCTGGCCTGGGCCGAACGGCGCGCCAGGATTCGAATGCAGCCGCACATCGAGGCGCTACGCTCCGACCTCGATCGAGTTCTCGCCGAAGCGCGCGACGAGCGCCATCAGCTGCTCACCGTCCGGGCAAGTCATGATCTCGCTCTTCCGGTGCTCCAACAGCATGCCGCAAAGACCGCGGACTTGTACCTCAACATTGGTTTTCAAGGCAGCGTCGATGCGCTGCGGGCGCTGAACGATCGGGAGTGCCTGGTGGCCGGCTTTCACGTTCCGGCGCTATCAGGGGCGGCCCCGGTTTTTGCCAAGGCGCTGAAGCCCTGGCTGAAACCCAAGCTGCATAAAATGATTGCCTGCTGCAAACGAACGCAAGGTCTGATGGTGCGCAGGGAGCATGCGGCACTGGTTCATGAATTTGTGGATGTGGCGAATCATCGGCTGCGGTTCGTAAACCGGCAACCCGGCTCCGGTACGCGCATGCTGGTGGATCATCTCATTCAGCAGCATGGGGCGGCAGGGGAACGATTGCTCGGCAATTCCGACCATACCGAGCACACCCACGTTGCCGTCGCATTGTGTGTGGCGAGTGGAGTTGCCGATGCCGGGATCGGTATTGAAGCCGCCGCGTTGCAGTTCGGCCTGCATTTCGTGCCTGTGGTCGAGGAGAGTTACTTTCTGGCCTGCTTAGGTACGAACGTCCACCATCCCGCGGTGGTGCGCCTGCGGGAAATTCTGGGAGGTCCGGATTGGCGCAGGATTCTGGCGTCCCTGCCGGGCTACCAACCCGCGGATGGACCAGGGGATCTGCTCGTCATAGAAGAGGCTTTGCCTTGGTGGAGACGCTAAAGCCGTAGCCAACCCCGTCGATCGATCTGCTGCAGGGTTATCCCGACGACGAAGGCGAGCCCGACATTCCACAAGGAGAATGCCGCGACCACGAGCGTAATGAATCGCTCGCCTTTGTTCCGGCTGAAGTCACAGGAGCCCAGCGCAAGCTGCGCACCGGTTAGAAACAGGATCACGCCAAGTACCGGCTGGGCGATCAGGCCAAAGACCGTCTGAATGGATCCGGCGAAGAAAAATGCCAGCCACAGAAGAATGGCGCCCAGGATGATCGGGGCGCCGCCGGTGCGCGCGCCGAATGCCACGTGTCCCGCCATGCCGCCCGCTCCGTGGCACATGGGTACCCCGCCAAAGAGGGCGCTACCCAGATTCATCAGACCGGTCGATATCGCCACACCGTTCTCGGTCACGGATCGGTCCGGAAACAGGCGGTTATTCTCTTCACGGATGGCGATCACCGCATTGCCGAGGGTCAGTGGCAACTGGGGTAGGGCGAGAAAGGCCGTGCCGATCAGCAAGTCGTGCCAGGAAATTGACGTGATGGCGATACTGGGACCGTGAAAATGAAGCTTGGCGGAAGACAGTAAGCGAAGAGCCGTGGGGTTCTCGAAGGCGCCGCATGCGGCGCCGAAGATCAGGAGCAGGAACATTGCGGGGATGGCCTTGTTGGAAAGCAGCAGCACGGTGCCGATCAGCCCGATTCCCGCGATGAGCCACCCGCCGCTCATCCAACGAATGCCCTCGAGCATGAACCCGATCCCGAGCCCAAGAACTATGCCGATGACCACGGGCCTGGCGACCAGTCCTGAGACGTACTGCGCCGCGCCGGTCAGACCCAGAATCAGCCATATCACTCCCGTTGCGACGTCGGCGCCGTACAAGGTGCCCTGCGTGATCGTCGCGGTCTGTGCGGCCTGGGTCGCCGCAACCGCCCCGATCGCCTTCATCGGTTGGACCGGGAAGGGGGTCCGGTAGCGCACGCCGCAAACGATCATTGCCGCCCCAAATGAAAACAAGACACCGAACGGGTCCATTTTCAGAACGGCGATATAGGCCACCACGAACGGAATCAGCGTGCCCAGATCGCCGAACGCGCCGGCCCATTCCATGCGACCAAATTGGTTCTTCTGGTTGTTCATCGGCGCGGGCGTCAGGCGAGGGGACGCGATTGTGCCGCGAAGCGCTGTATTTCAGGGGAGCCAGCCAACTGCGACCGCACTGAGTGCAGGCTTATCGCTCGTAAGCCATTGATTTATTGGCGCTCCCTACGGGATTCGAACCTGTGTACCAAAGCAAAAACGTCCGGCGCGCCGTGGGACGGTCAGCGAGATCTTGATCCGAGGCAACCAGCCGGAGCTCGCCGCTGACGTGACCCGATTCGTGGAGCAGATGCCATCCGCCATGACCCGAGCATGAGCGGCTGATTGCACATCGGGCACCTCATCCCAAGTTGCCGTGCCACCGGAACGCCAAATGCGGTCGCACTGTGCGTCACCGAACGGCGGCTCAAGGCCGAGGCGGAGTTGGAAGCATCTGTGAAACTCTCAGCGGCTGCGGCGCAAATCATGTCCAATCCTGCGGCGTTGGAGCTGAGGCGAATGCAGATGATTTCCGAGGTCGGGGCAGAGAACAACAGCACAACAGTCCTGATGATTCCATCGGACTTCGTTTCGCTCACGCATACGCTCAACGAGTATTTGCGGCAGCACAACGTGTCACCAGGTGCCTAAATAGCTGTTCGTATCCTCAAAGCGGATGCTCGCCAGTGTCGGCTTCGGGTGCACAAGGGACCGGTCATACCGCTGCGTGTCAAAGCTACAGACCCCGACGATAATCTCCTCGGCGAGGTGGTAAGGCCACTTCCTTGGAAAACTACACTGCCTTCGTGAGAGCCTCGGCCATCCGGGTCTGCCAGCCAGGTCCTGTAGCCTTCCAGCGCGCCAAGGTATCCGGGGGGAGACGCAAAGAAATCAACGTGCGGGCATTGCCGCTTTTTGGACGCCCGCGAGGTTTGAGCATTCTCGCCGCCGTTGCTGCGCTGAATATTTTCGGCAGGACATCCCCGGCTTTGCGCGCACGCGCGAAAGTCTCCTTAGTCCAAACCGGATTATCGCGGTCCGCTTTTGCAGGATTACCCTTGCGCTTCATATCGTTTCACCTCGCGTTCATTGGCTTTCCGAAGGCTGATGACATGCGTAGTGCTCTTCCGCGGTGTAAACACCAGCATATACAGCCGGCCATCGATCCGGCCCAGAGCCTGAAAACGGCGTTCACCATAGTCTCGGCGCACATCCTCGACGATCAATGCGCTGTCCCATTCGAATATTGCCGCGAGATCGAACGGAATGCCGCGTAACGCAACGTTCCGTTCGCCCTTCGACACGTCGAAGGAAATGCGGATTTAATTATTGTATATACGTATATACGATAAAGCAAATCGATCATATCACCCGGCCCACTCTTTGAGTCAGATCTCATGCAGATGATTCCATTTCCCGGAAGCCGCAGTTCGTGACCGACTGCTTCGGGTCATCACCGGCGCTTCCCGACCTGTCCATTCCAATGTCGGCCTTCATGCGGCGCATCAGGCGGGTTCCGGCCCACTCCGGTCACTGAACTAGCCAAAGCCGTTGCCCCGAAGCGGGCTTTGTATATTCTTGGCCCACTTGCACCGCCAGCACAGAGCGGCTAATTGGCCGGATCCTGATCCAACCGCGCAACCGTGGTCGTGGGTGCGTCGAATAACCGACAATGCTAGCGTGGCAACCGGCAGTCACTGTTAATACAAACAATGCGACGCTTTGCTGATCAGCACCCGGTATTGACGTTCTTGCTGCTTGCCTACGCAATTGCCTGGATTCTGTGGTTGCCTGGACTTCTCATTTCGCACGGCCACTTGCTCTCATTTGGCGGTATTGGCATCTACAGTC
Organism: Steroidobacteraceae bacterium; assembly: GCA_035486855.1. GTDB lineage: Bacteria > Pseudomonadota > Gammaproteobacteria > Steroidobacterales > Steroidobacteraceae > DAIDKA01. Next base: position 23,540 of record DATHMT010000053.1, on the reverse strand, counting down.
CTGCCGTTGCCGGAATGATTCTGTCCTTTCAAGGCACGCGGCGCAGCGGATCGAGTGTTAGGCCGCGGTTAATTCTGTTCATCGTAACCATAAGTATTGCCGCGGTGGTTGCTGTTTTGGGCATGAATCGCAGAGCGCAGCCACTTCTGTCGCCACAAATTGTGGTCGTCGCCCTTCTGACTTCAGCTATCGCAGCATGGATCGTTTCCGGCGCCGACTCTCGCGATCGGGGCGTCCGGGATTACCTGCGAACGCTCGTTCATCCCGATAGATGGATTTGGCCATTTATAGCCGTTGCGTCTTTCGCACTCTATTTGGCGCTACCGGCCGCGTTGATGCATGTGCTCGGCAGACCGGTTCTATCAACCCAGTCAAATCAGGGATCCGCACTCTGGCCTTGGTTGCCCATTGTATTTGCCTACACGTTCTTTTTCGGCGGCGGCGTCTCAGAGGAGCCCGGCTGGCGAGGATTCATGCTGGCGAAATTACAACTGAAGCATTCGCCATTGGTCGCCAGTCTCGCCGTTTGGGTTGCGTGGGCTCTGTGGCATGCACCAATCGACTACAGCGACTGGGTTGGAAGGTCCATTTCCGGCTACCTTCAAATCCGTGTGCTCAAGTTGCTGCCGCTCACCATCTTGATGACTTGGTTATACAACCGCTCGCATAAAGCAATCCTGACCACAGCCTTATTCCACACTGCATTCAATACTCTCCCTGACTATCTGTCCTCGGCTTCTTGGCAGCTGTGGGTGTTATACGGTTGGACCGCCACAGTCGTGATTACAGACCGTATGTGGGCCGCTCCTTCGGTGTGCGAACCGATCAGGTCGATGTGGTTTCGGATGAATGACTGAGATGGTCCAAACCGGCCGTTTCGCCACCGACCGGTTTGGGTGCAAAGAACCCGACGTTCAGCACTACGGTCCAGCGTGCTGATGAGCGGGCATTCCCGGGGGCAGGTGGCGGCTGACCACAACGAGCAGCACCAGGACGATGATGACCGAGAGGAGGACAATTTTCGTCAAACGGGACATTGGCAACAGCCATCTATTCAATCGGCCGGCCGACGCCGGCGCGAGTCTAGCCTTTGCAGCAGCGCCATCCCCAGGACGGGTAAGAAGACGAAATTAAAGAGGAGCGTCAGGATTTGGGTCCCGGGTTTGGCTTGAGCCATGTGAGTCAGGAGTGGATATTGCGCGGGCAATCTCACCATAGTGATTGCCCAAGCGGAGAGCGCCCAGAGGACGACCATGAATGCCGTGCCCGGGCGATGGGACGGTGACGACAGGGTCCAGAGAGCGGCCGCAAGTCCGATTGGCCCGATCAACGTCGCCGAGCCGAACATCAGCCGCGCGCCCGGGGAGAGTGGATAGCCCTCGGCCGTACTTAACGCGATGTAGAAGAAATTCCAGCAAGGTGGCGTCAGGCACAGTACAAATATCATGAGCAGAGCCACCCAGCGCAGCATATTGGGCAATCTGGTCATGGCGCGAAGCCTCCCTCGATAGCTCACAGACACGCAGCCCAGCGCCCACAAAAGCGCCGCCGCATCGGGTGGCAAGTGCTCCTGCTCGTGCATCATTGCCTTGGTCCACTCAGCGGAGTCCGGCGCTGCCACACGCACTGCATGCGCCGCCAAGCCACGCGCGATCCTGTTCGTCAGATCGGTGCGCGGACTCACGCATATTCTCCCGGTGAGTCAACGCGGCGTCCGGCGGGCTGTGCTGCCAGTGAATCGCGGGCGAAGGCCAGACCGACGCCCGTCAATCGGTACATGTGGCGGGGAGGGCGCCCTTCCTGCGCTGCCGGCTGCCATTTCGACTCAAGGGCGCCGCGCTCGCATAACCGCATCAAAATGGGGTAGAGCGTCCCGGACTTGAGCTCTGTGACTCGAGACAGATCGTAGCCGTAATGCCAAGCCCGCGGCCGCTGCATCAGTGTGTCCAGCAACGCCAGGGTATGCCGGGATGGTCGTCGGAGTCTTTCCATGTCGATAAGTCTACATATATTGCTTTAGAGGTCAAGCACGCACTACTGCTGTGATGGACCGTCCCATAGCCGACGTTCGTGAATGACGGCAATGGGTGCGGTAGCGGCCTCTCTCGTTACGTTCTGCTGACCCACCGCTTTCATCGAGCGGCATGCGGCGCTTCCGGCCCATTTGAGTTATTCGACGAGTTAAAACGTGCGCCCTAAAGCCGACATTCGCGCTTGGGATGTTGAGCTGGTGTGAGTCACTCGCCGACAACCGGGCAAGATGCGTCGACGGAACCAAGGACGCAAAAGCCGGTCAGACACACTTCCTAAGCGCAAATGGGAGAGTACAGGTGCCAATAAACCGACGAACCTTCTTGGCAATCGGAGCCTCTAGTTTGCTCGCCGACGCTGGTGCGTCCACCAGCCCGGGCCAGACCTCCAGGTGGTCCCACATCAAGGGGGTCGCTTTCGATGCCTTTCCGGTGTTTGACTCCAGACCGATTCTTCGTGCCTGCGAGGAGCAGTTCCCTGGCCTGGGCACCGAATTGAACGCTGCGTGGCGCACCAAACAGTTCGAGTATCAGTGGCTACGTGCACTGGGCGGACAGTATGAGGATTTTTGGCAGACCACCCAGAGTGCACTCGAGTACGCTGCGCGAGCCCTGAAGCTCGAACTGTCAAGCAGCGTACGCCAACGTCTGATGCAGGGGTACCTGACTCTGAAGGCGTGGCCAGAGGTAGCGGACGTGCTCGCCGAGCTTAGGCGATCTGAGATGAAACTTGCTCTGCTCTCCAATGTCACGCCACAAATGTTAGACGATGGAATACGGAGTGCCGGATTGAGCAAGTTGTTCGACCACGTTATCAGTACGGATCGAATCAGATCCTTTAAGCCCGACCCACGGGCATACCGACTTGGCGTAGATGTACTCCGACTCCCTAAAGAAGAGATTATGTTCGTCGCCTTCGCGGGTTGGGATGTCGCTGGCGCAAAATGGTTTGGGTACCCGACATTCTGGAACAACCGGCAAAACGCGACCAGCGAGCAATTGGGTGTAAGCCCAGACGGTAACGGCCAGTCGCTCAACGAATTGGTAGCCTTTCTCTCCGATTCCCCTGCTCAGGGAGCTTGAATAGATCGAGCACGCCCTTGAACTTGGGTAGATTGGTTACGACGCGATCGGCCTGCAGCGGCCGCTCGAGGTGAGATCCGTATTTCCCCGCAGCGGTCATTTGCAGCGCAACAGGGCCAACGCTTCTCCCGGCGGACTCCAGCCCTGCAACAGCGGCGCCTGCATGCCAGCCGCGCCGCGCTGCTGGCGAAGAAGTCGACTACGACAAAGGTCGCAGGAGATTTTAGGACGGCGAGCCGCTACGCCATGGCTGCAGCCGTTCCTGCCTTCCCCTTGTCAAGGCAACCCCAGACGGTGAAGCCGATGAAGGCGGCAAGCGCGACCACTGGCACCGCAAGATCGAGCTGAACACCAAAGTCGAGTCGGTGAGCCCAAATCGCCATGGCTACGACCGTCAGGCCCGCCGGCAGAATCAGCGGCCATCCGCTATGTCCCATGTCGTGCAGACGCCGGGTATACAGGACGACAGCGGGGTACAACAATACCAATACCATCCAAGAGTTATATGGGCCTGGACCCGAATGCGTGTAGTCCCACACAGCGATCGCCAGCGGGATCACCGCGGCCATGAAGTGTTTGCGCGAGGTACGGCCGTGTGAAAACACGTACAACGACTCGAAGTTCAGGGCTGGCTCAGATTCTCCGAGCGTCAGCACGCGACGCTGCAATGCATCCCGGTAGTAGCCGAAATACGCCAGCATCAGTAGGCCGTTTAGGGCAAGGGCCGCGGCCGCCAGCAATAACGACAGAGGCGTATGTTCCAGCAGCGCCCAGAACAGTGCACACACCGAAGTCGGCATTACCACGCACAGCGCAGCCGGGGCGAATACGCCAGTCAATATGAAGGCGCCTGTGATCAGTTGAATCAGCATCGCAACGCTCATCAGGCCGGAGTGCACGAAGGAACCCATCAGCTCAGCGGCAATCGGTTCATGGCCTGTCGGCATTGTCCAAAGGCCGAAGAATAGGTAATTGGCACCGTTGAGCAGCATCCAGACGCCAAAAATGATGCGACCGGCCACCACTAACTGCTGCATGCCAGGACTCGCCGCAGCCTTCACAGTGCCATCCGCGCCAATGGGCAGCGGCTTCGCGCGCAGCGTAAACATCGCGCGATAGCAGCCGAAGAAGGCCACCGAGAGAATGATATTGCTGACAAGAACTTTTCCACCGGCGATCATCGATCCGATCTGGTAATGCGACAGTGGTGCATCCCACCAGAATACGTTGAACACGACCGTCATGCACACGAGAAGCATGAGCGGAGCGTAGAAGCCGAGCAGGACGGCAATACCGGTCAGCAGCTCCACGGCTTTCACGGCATCAAACAGATGGCTGTGCAGAAATGCAAACAGCGTCTCATGCTGCAAGGGAATAGTGGTGAAATATCCCGGCTGCGGAAATATATGAACAAAGTGCTCAAGACCCATCGGAATCATCCAGGCCGGGTACCAGAGTCGCACGGTCCACGTTACGTATTTCATACGATTCCCCCTTTCTTCTTTAGATCTCGTGCTGCGACTTGATGCCGCAGGAGAACAGTAGCCGAGTCAACTGTTCAAGGCTAATGCCACATCGCCGCGGTTACCAGAGATTTATATCTACTGAACCGCCATCCTGCAGTGCGCCCAAACCTTCTCGAGCCTATGCAGCCTCCCGATTCCGGTTCCCATTCTTTACGTGTGCGCGGCCGGGAGTGGAACGGCTCGAAACTGGCGGCTCGATCTTTCCCACCTGCAGCCCGACCTCGGCGTCTGCTCGAACGCCTCGGGTCTTTTCGCATCGCGCAGCAGTCGAACCGAAAACCGCCATTCGACACGGTGCAGACCGGCAGGTGAGACTTGCCGCCATGGCCATGTCGTTCTGGATCTTCTCTCCGTTGGGGCGCTATAGACGTTCTGTGAGTGCCGGAACTGTTTTTCGCCTTGCCGGTTCCAGACACTCACGAAGTCCGCTTGGGGTGCAGGAGCGTCATCTCACGTTACGTTCCTCCGCCCGGCAGCTTTCCTTTCGGCGCGTTCGCCGCATTCGGCCACCGTGCGTTCGAGTAGCCGAGCTCCTGACGACGGAGGTGTCATTCGCCGCCTGGGGTAGACTGACACCAATTCTTAGAGAGTTCGGTCCCGCGAGATCGTGAAGCCACCACCCTTGAGGAAAACCTACCACGGAACCTTCTACTGGCTCTTGCAATGGTGATTGTTGGTGGTGCAGCGATTTTCATGTCAGATGGCGTCGACCTTCGCCCATGAGCTGGGGATGATTCGTGACACCTAACTGCTGACGAGAAGGATTTCTTATATCGGACTCAGACCCACGCGCTGGTGAATGGCGTAGGGGATACAGAGAGGGCTGGCACCATGTGAAAGGCGAAGAGCCGGTGACCTATGCCGAATTTCCGGTGGAGCCCGTCGGCCTCAAGGACCCCGTGGGGTGGTACTGACCCGCGGCTACCAGGTTGGGAGAGCAGACGCGCTGCGGCCTTGACGCAGGTCGAGACAGGCGGGCGATGACGGCTACCGGGGCCACGCTCCGCGCTGTACGTAATACGTACAGGGTACGTACCGGACCCTCCGGAAGTGACCTAAGTCCTTGATAAGCATGGCGCTCCCTACGGGATTCGAACCCGTGTACTGGCCTTGAGAGGGCCATGTCCTAGGCCTCTAGACGAAGGGAGCGAGGTTTCAAGCTCTGGCGCGAGAGCGCGGTATTATAGAGAGCTGTGCACATTGCTCAAGCCTTAGAAGCCATACTCCTTGAACTCACCTGTTGACCCGGCGGCCTCGGCCGTGAAACCGCGCATCATTTCGCGGTCCGATCACTCCGTTTCCCGTGCGCATATCTCGCCCAACGCGCTGCGTGTGCTCTATCGCCTGCGCGAGGCGGGCTTTCAGGCGTTTCTGGTCGGCGGCTGTGTGCGTGATCTGCTGCTGGGCCTGACCCCCAAGGACTTCGATGTCTCGACCGATGCGCTCCCGGATGAAGTGCGCAAGCTGTTTCGCAACTGCCGACTGGTGGGCCGACGGTTCCGGCTGGCCCATGTTTTCTTTGGTCGCGAGACCATCGAGGTCGCGACCTTCCGCGCCTCGAGCGCGCCCTCGCAGGCTGAAGAACCCATACCGGATCTTGATGATGATGAGGCAGTCACAGGCGAGGCGGAGGAGAGCGATGAGCCGGTCTCGGAGCAGGAACCCGTCGCTCGCCGCAGAGACTTCGTCGAGCAGGCAGCGGACACCCATCGCGCGTTCGATGAGTCGGGCCGCATTCTGCGCGACAACGTCTACGGCAGCATCGATGAAGATGTCTGGCGGCGGGATTTCACCTGCAATTCCTTGTATTACAACATCGCGGACTTTTCGGTATGGGACTATGTAAATGGCGCCGCGGACATCGCCGCGCACACGCTGCGCCTGATCGGGGATCCTGAAACACGCTATCGCGAAGATCCGGTGCGCATGCTGCGCGCGGCGCGCTTCGAAGCGAAGCTGGGATTTTCGCTCGACCCGGCGACGGCGGCGCCGATTGCCTCGCTGGCTGAGCTGCTGGGCGGCGTGCCGCCCGCGCGTCTGTTTGATGAAACACTCAAGTTGTTCCTGACCGGGCACGGGGCTCGCAGTTACGAGGTGTTGCGCCGGCGCCGTCTGTTATCCGCACTGCTGCCCACCGTGGACTCGTATGCGGCCGCGAACCCGGGCAATCTGGTGGAGCAACTGCTGCTGCAGGGATTGCGCAATACCGATGAGCGGGTGGCCGCCGACAAACCGGTTGCACCAACGTTCCTGTTCGCGCTGCTGATGTACGGGCCCATCGCCCGCATCATCGAGGCGATGCCACCGGAGCAGTGGCATGAGACGGGCGCCATTCTGGACGCCTGCGATCGGGCGCTGCGCGAGGCGCAGTCGCGGATCGCCATCCCGCGCCGCTTCGCGCTCGGCGTGCGGGAAATGTTTGCCCTGCAGCCCCGTCTCGAGCATCCGCGGGGTCGTCGGGCCCTGCGGGCACTGGAGCATCCACGGTTTCGCGCGGCCTACGATCTGCTGCTGCTGCGGGCACAGCTCGGGCTGGCCTCCCAGGAGACGGCCGACTGGTGGACGCGACTGCAACAGGTGTCGGTCGAAGAGCGCGACGGGATGGCGGATGAGCTCGGTAGCGGCGGCGCCGCACCACGACGCGAAGGTGCGCGCCGCGGCCCACGCCGCCGCCGTCGCAGGCCGGCCGGTTCTGCGTGATGGCCGTCTGGCAGCCCGCCTACATCGGGCTGGGAAGCAATCTGATGGACCCGCTGGCGCAGGTGCGCCAGGCGCTGCAGAACCTGACCGACCTGCCGCGGACCTTGCGGGTCGGCGTCTCACGGCTTTACGGCTCCCGTGCGCTGGGTCCGATCATCCAGCCGGACTTCGTCAATGCCGTCGCCGGGGTGCTCACCCAGCTGACGGCCTCGGAGCTGCTGCAGGAGCTGCAGCGCCTCGAACGACAGGCCGGGCGCCCCGCGGCGCATGAACACTGGGGACCGCGGGTGATTGATCTGGACGTGCTGGTCTTCGGTCGGGAGCAGCGCGGCGGCACTGAACTGGTGCTGCCCCATCCCGGTGTAGTGGAGCGCAACTTCGTTCTGTATCCTCTGGCGGATATTGCGCCGGATTTGGAAGTGCCGGGAAGCGGCCGGGTCCGGGAGCTGTTGGCCCGAGTTTCTGCTGATGGCGTCTGGCCCCTATGACTGCCGCTGTTACTGCCACCGGATTTCGCTACATCGTCGTCGAGGGCCCCATTGGTGTGGGCAAGACCAGTCTCGCGCGCCGTCTGGGCGAGACTTACGGTGCGACCCTGATCCTGGAGCAGGCGGCCGAGAATCCGTTCCTGGAGCGCTTCTACCGCAATCCGCGCGCGGCGGCCTTTCCCGCGCAGCTGTATTTTCTGTTCCAGCGCACCCAGCAGCTGCAGGGCCTGAACCAGTCGGACATGTTTTCACCCGTGCGGGTGTCGGATTATCTGTTGGCGAAGGATCAGCTGTTCGCGCGCATCACGCTGGATGAGGCGGAATTTACGCTCTACGAGCAGGTCCACGCGCGACTCGGCGGTGTCGCGCCGAAGCCGGACCTGGTGATTTATCTGCAGGCACCGGTCGATGTGCTGCTGGCGCGCATCGCCCGTCGCGGCATCGCGTTCGAGCAACAGATCGAGCGCGAGTACCTGACGCGGCTCAACGAGGCTTACTCGCGCTTCTTTCACGAGTACGACGAGGCCCCGCTGCTGATCGTCAATGCCGCATCGATCGACCCGATCGGCAGTCAGACGGACTACGACGATCTGCTCGGCGCCATCAGCCGTGTCCGACACGGCCGCAACTACTACAACGCCGTGCGTCACGGAACGATCTGACCATGGAGACCGTCACCAGCATCGCGCATGTTCGTGAGCGGGTACGGGACTGGCGCGCACAGGGCCACCGCGTGGCCTTCGTGCCCACGATGGGCAATCTGCACGCGGGACACATGAGTCTGATCGAGGCGGCGCGCACGCATGGCGAACGGTTCGTCGCCAGCATCTTCGTCAATCCGATGCAGTTCGGGCCGAACGAGGACTATGCGCACTACCCGCGCACCCCCCGCGAGGATGAGCGCATGCTCGCCGGGGCCGGTTGCGATCTGATGTTCATGCCCGATGTGACCGAGATCTATCCCAACGGTCCGCAGAACGCGGCGCGCGTCGAGGTGCCGGTGCTGTCGAACATCCTGGATGGAGAGTTCCGGCCGGGACACTTCCAGGGTGTGGCCACGGTCGTCACCAAGTTGCTGAACATCGTCGAGCCGAATGCCGCCGTCTTCGGCGAGAAGGACTTTCAGCAGCTGGCGGTGATCCGGCGCATGGTCGCGGATCTTTGCATGCCGGTGACCATCATCGGAGCCGCGACGGTGCGCGAAGCGGACGGCTTGGCGATGAGCTCGCGCAATCAATACCTCACGGCGGGCGAGCGCGGCGTCGCGCCCGTCATCTACCGTCAGCTGCAACAGGCGCGCCAGCGGCTGTTGGCCGGAGCTGCCGACCGGGATGTCGAGACCGAGGGTCTGGCGGCGCTGAGCGCGGCCGGCATGCGCCCGGACTATTTCGTCGTGCGCGACGTGCAGGATCTGCAGCCGGCGCTGGCGGAAACCGCCGAAGTCGTGGTGCTGGTCGCGGCGCGGCTCGGCAAGGCACGACTGATCGACAATCTGCGCGTCACGCGCTGATAATCAATCCATGGCACTGCCAATCGCCGTCTATTCCGCTGCCCAGGTGCGTGAGCTGGACCAGCGCGCCATCGAGTCGCTGCCGATTTCCGGCTACACCTTGATGAAACGGGCCGGCGAGGCCGCGCTGCGATATCTGCGGTCCCGCTGGCCCATGGCGAACCGGATCGTCATCGTCTGCGGTGGCGGCAACAATGGAGGCGATGGTTACGTGCTCGCGCGCTTCGCCCAGGCCGCGGGTCTGGAGGTCAGCGTCATCGCCGTCGCACCCGTCGCGGGCCTCAAGGGCGATGCCCGCCAGGCGCACGCCGATTTCGCGGCCAGCGGCGGCTCGGCTCAGCCGTTGAACCCCTCGTTGCTGCGCGACGGGGAGGTCATTGTCGATGCCGTGTTTGGGACCGGGTTGACCCACGCCGTGAGGAGCGATGCGGCCGATGCCATCCGCGCCATCAATGCCGCCGGCCGCCCGGTGTTCGCGCTCGACATTCCTTCGGGCCTCGACAGCGACAGTGGCATGCCGCTGGGCGAGGCGGTGCGGGCCGACTCGACCGTCACCTTCGTGGGACTCAAGACCGGGTTGTTCCTCGGCGAGGGGCCGGAGCGGGCGGGGGGAATATTCTTCGATGACCTCGAGGTTCCGGTTCCGGATATTCCCCAGTTCAGCCCACGGCTGCAGCGCATAACGGAATCCTGCATCGTGCACGCCCTGCCACGGCGTGCGCGACAGGCGCACAAGGGCGACTTTGGTCGCGTGCTCATCATCGGTGGTGGCGTCGGCATGCCGGGCGCGGCGCGGCTGTGCGGCGAAGCCTGCCTGCGGGCGGGGGCCGGCCTCGTGACCGTCGCGACTGCGCCGGAGAACCTCGTGGCCATCGTTGCCGGGCGGCCGGAGTTGATCTGTCTGCCGCTGGGGAGCCCGGCCGATCTGGTGTCGGCGCTGGAGCGCGCTGATGTCGTCGCCATCGGCCCCGGACTGGGTCGAACGGCGTGGGCGCAGGAGCTGGTGCGGCTCACACTGAAATGTCCCAAGCCATTGGTGGTCGATGCGGATGCGCTCAATATCATCGCCGAGACGGGTAAGCGCGACCGCGACAATTGGATTCTGACGCCGCACCCCGGGGAGGCCGCGCGGCTGCTGGGTGTGGATACGGCGGACGTGCAGGCCGATCGTCTGGCGGCGCTGAGCGCTCTGGTCCGCGACTTCGGCGGCACGATTGCGCTGAAAGGCGCGGGTACGCTGGTCGGCAGGCAGGGCAAGGCGCCCGGGCTGTGCGAGCGCGGCAATCCGGGTATGGCCAGTGCGGGCATGGGGGACGTGCTGACCGGCGCCATCGCCGGGGTGCTGGCGCAGTGCGCGGATCCCTGGCTCGCGACGCGCGCGGCCGTCATGGCGCATGCGCTGGCGGGTGATGCCGCCGCGCGTCCGGGTGAGCGGGGGTTGGTGGCGCTCGATGTCGCACGCGAGCTGCAGGCTTGCGTCAATCCTTGATCGCGGCGGCGACTCCTGAGGAGACTGAGGCGTTCGGCGCGCGGCTGGCCACCGCCATGCCCGCCCCGCCGTCCACGCTGCTGCAGGTGCAGCTGCACGGCGAGCTCGGTGCCGGCAAGACCACCCTGGCGCGCGGCTTTTTACGCGGACTCGGCCACACGGGCGTCGCCCGCAGCCCGACCTACACGCTGCTCGAAACCTATGCACTGGGTGCCGTCACCGTGGTGCATGCCGATTTGTATCGACTTCAGGATCCGGATGAGTTCGAAGCACTGGGACTGCGGGAGCTGGACCTCCCCGGACATGTCTGGCTGATTGAATGGCCGCAGCGCGCGGGGAATCATCTGCCGGCGGCGGATCTCAACCTCAGTCTCGCGGCGCATCCGGCGTTCCACAGCATCGAAATCGAAGCATCGAGCGCGGCCGGCACTTCGTGGCTGGCACGCATCCACACTTGAATTGGCAGCCCGCACGCCGTAGATTACGCGGCAGATATGACCGCGAAGTCCATGAAAAGACATGTTTTTGCGGCAAGCCTGATGGGGGCGGTGGTGGCCTTGGGATTGGCCTGCGCGCAGGTCCTGGCGGCGCCGAGCGCGCAGGTGCGCGCCGTCGTGCTCTCCGCCGATGATGCCGGGTCGGCGATTGCGCTGAAGCTGAGCGCGAAGGTCGCCTATCGCGTGACCTTCGCCAAGAGCCCGAACCGCATCGCGCTCATCCTCCACCACGCGCGGGCGGCGCCCGGGCTCCTGATACCGCAGCCGGCGGGGCCGGTGACCGGCCTCACCTCGCAGCCGCAGGCCAACGGTGATCTGCGCGTCACGATTTTTCTCACCCGCCCCCTCCCGGTGCATTTCACCTGGGATGTGGGCAAGAGTGCTGCGACGCTCGTCGCGCGTCTGGGTGCCGGCGCACCGCCCGAGCAGGCGCCACACACGGTGCAGGCGGAACACGCGCCGCGCGAGTCCGGACGCGACATCGTCATCGCGGTGGATGCCGGCCACGGTGGCGTCGATCCGGGGGCAACCGGACATGCCGGCGTCCATGAGAAGGATGTGGTGCTTGCCATTGCCCGCTCACTGGCGCGCCGGATCAACGCCGAGCCGGGAATGCGGGCGGTGCTGACGCGTGACAGCGACGTGTTCCTGACATTGCGCGATCGCATGCACGCCGCGCACGCCGCGAAGGCCGACCTGTTCGTGTCCATACATGCGGACTCGATCGCGAACAGCCGCGTGTCCGGCTCCTCCGTGTACATATTGTCCGAGCGCGGCGCGAGTAACGAGGCGGCGCGCTCGCTGGCCGACCTTGAGAACGCCGCGGACCTCAAGGGGGGCGTGTCACTCGCCGACAAAGGGGATAGGCTGGCCTCGGTGCTGCTCGACCTGTCGCAGTCGGCCAACATCAGCGCCAGCATGTCCGCCGCCCACAGTGTCATCGGCGCGCTGCAGGGAGTCGGTCTGGTGCGCAAACCCCAGGTGCAGCAGGCCGGCTTCGTGGTGCTCAAGTCACCCGACATCCCCTCGATGCTGGTGGAGACCGCGTACATCTCCAATCCGCAGGAGGAGCGCCGTCTGCGCGATCCGGCGCAGCAGGCGGCACTGGCCGATGCGGTGTTCACGGGACTGCGCGCCTACTTCGCCGACAATCCACCGGAGGGCACGCGCTTCTCCCTGGCGCGCCTGCCGCGCCCGCCCACGCCGCCGGCCGCCACGGGAGCACCGGGCGCCTGAGCGATCGTGATACCGAATCAGGCATACTTTCGCGCCTATGCCCATTCGGATACTTGCCGATGAACTCATTGACCAGATCGCCGCCGGCGAAGTAATTGAACGGCCGGCCTCGGTCGTCAAGGAACTGGTGGAAAACAGTCTTGATGCCGGCGCGCGGCGCATCGAAATCGATATCGAGCGCGGCGGCATCGGCTTGATCCGGGTCCGGGATGACGGCAGCGGCATGGAGGCCGGGGAGGTCGCACTGGCGCTGCAGCGGCATGCGACCAGCAAGATCGCCTCCATGTCTGATCTGGAGTCGGTGGTGACGCTGGGGTTTCGCGGTGAGGCCATGCCCTCCATCGCCTCGGTCTCACGGCTGCGGCTCCTGACCCGCACGGCATCGGCGGCGCATGCGGTGGAGATGCAGGCCGACGGCGGCAGCCGCGGCGCCGTGCGCCCCGCGGCTCATGTGGTCGGCACGACCGTTGAAGTGCGCGATCTGTTCTTCAACGTGCCGGCGCGGCGCAAATTCGTGCGCAGCGACGCCACCGAGGCAGGGCACATCGTGCGCCTGGTGGAGCGCCTGGCGCTGTCCCGCCCGGACATCAGTTTTCTGCTGCGCCATGGCGATCGAATGCTGCTCGAAGCACAGGCCACCGATGCGTCGCTGCAGCCGGTCGAAGCGCGGGTGCGGGCGATCCTCGGCAACGACTTCCTCGAGCAGGCGCTGCCCTTCGAGCATACGGCAGGTCCGGTGTGGATCGGCGGCTGGCTGGGTCTGCCGACCGCGTCGCGCGGCTCGCCCGATCAGCAGTTCTGGTTCGTCAACGGACGCAGTGTGCGCGATCGGTTGCTCATGAACGCCGTGCGTCTGGGGTATCGCGATGTGTTGTTTCACGGGCGCTATCCGGCGTATGTGCTGTATCTGACGCTCGATCCGGGCATGGTGGACGTGAACGCGCATCCCACCAAGCTCGAAGTGCGTTTCCGCGATACGCGGCAGATCCACGACTTCGTGTTTCGCGCGGTCGCGCAGGCCCTGTCGCATACCAGACCCGGCGAGGCCGAGCCGCAACCGGTCCCGGCGCCGCCGGTGGCGCCGCGTCACTACGAGTCGACCCGTGATCCCTGGAATGTCGTGGCGCGACTGCAGGAAACCGCGCCGCGGCCCTATGCGCCGCAGCTGCCGGAACCCGTTGCTCCCGAGCCTCTCGACATGCAGGCGCAGCAGCCACTGGGGACGCCGCTGGCCCAGATTCGTGGCACCTATATTCTGTCGCAGACGGCGCAGGGTGTGGTGCTGGTGGATATGCACGCCGGGCACGAGCGCGTGCTGTACGAACAGCTGAAGAGCCAGTATGCGCACGGCGTGCCGTCACAGGCGCTGCTCGAACCGCTGGTCGTGGAACTGGCTGCGCATGAACTCGAGGCGCTGCTGGAAAGTCGGGCGGAGTGGGAGCGTGCCGGGTTCGAACTCGATGCGCTCGGCCACACGCGCCTGGCCCTGCGCCGGATTCCGGCGCTGCTGTCGGAGCAGAAGATCACGCAAATCGTGCGCGAGGTGGCCCGCGATCTGGACAATCCGACGGCCGCGCATCATATCGAGGACGCCGCGGACCGCTTCCTCGCGACCCTCGCGTGCCGCACCTCGGTGCACGCCAATCGCCGACTCTCGAGCGCGGAAATGGATGCGCTGCTGCGGCAGATGGAACAGACACTGCGTGCGAATCAATGCAATCACGGCCGGCCGACCTGGGTGCGTTTGAGCTGGATGGAGCTGGACCGGCTGTTCCTGCGCGGTCGGTGAAGACGCCGGTGCTGATCCTGACCGGTCCGACCGGCAGCGGCAAAAGTGACTGGGCCATGCGACTGGCGCAGCAGTGGCCCGTCGAGATCATCTCGGTCGATTCGGCGCAGGTGTTTCGCGGCATGGACATCGGTACGGCGAAGCCGGGAGCCGCGGCGCGCGCGGCCGTACCGCATCATCTGCTCGACATCCTGGATCCGGCACAGGCGTACTCCGCCGGACAGTTCGCCCGCGACGCCGCGGCGCTGATCGAGCAGATCCGTGCCCGGGGACGCATACCGCTGCTGGTCGGCGGCACCATGCTGTACTTGAAAGCCCTGCGACAGGGAATCGCGAAGCTGCCGCGCGGCTCGCTCGCGGTTCGGGAGGCGATCGATGCGATGGCGGCGCTGCAGGGCTGGCCGGCGCTGCATGCCCGGCTGGTGCGTCTGGATCCGGTCGCGGCCCACAGAATTCACCCCAACGACGCGCAGCGCATTCAGCGCGCCCTGGAAGTGTGCGAGCTCACCGGGGAAACCCTGTCGCAGCTGCAGGCGCACAGCCCTGCTGCGTTGCAGGAGCCGGCCGCGGCCTGGGCGTTGGTCCCCGAGCCTCGCCGCGTGCTTCATGAAAGGATCGCAATGCGCTTCAACCAGATGATGACGCAGGGATTTCTCGAGGAGGTACGGGGCCTGTATGCCCGCGGTAATCTAAGCGCTGAGCACGCCTCGATGCGCGCGGTCGGTTATCGGCAACTCTGGGAGCATTGTGACGGACGCATTACCTTGGCCGAGGCGGTCGAGCGCGGTATGGCCGCCACCCGGCAATTGGCAAAACGCCAACTCACCTGGCTGCGCGGCGACCGCACTATCCGCATCGTGGACTCACAGCTGCCCGGCGCGTATGAATCGTGGAGCTTGGAGGTGGGCGTGGCACTGCGTGGTTTTATCCGCTGATCGGGGCCCGTGGTAGAATGCGGGCGACGCCTTGCCATGCGAGGCGTCAAGCTTGCTTGCTGACAACAGGCCCGCGCGACGGGTCTCACCGCTGAACCGAACAATTAGAAGCGCCAGAGAATAAGGAGAACCCCGATGGCCAAAGGCCAATCGCTGCAGGACCCATTTTTGAATGCTTTGCGTAAAGAGCGAGTTCCGGTCTCCATCTATCTGGTCAACGGAATCAAACTTCAGGGGCAGATCGACTCATTCGATCAATTCGTGGTGTTGCTCAAGAACAGTGTCAGTCAAATGGTCTACAAGCACGCGATCTCCACGGTCGTGCCGGCGCGCAATGTGCGGCTGGCCACGGACGAGAACGGTACCCCGACCACCACGGTCGAACCGGCTGCGGAATAGGTCTGTCGCGATTGGAATCCACGTCCTTGCGAAACCGTGATCGAACGCTCACGAACGGGTGAGCGCGCGGTGCTGGTGCGCCTGGGGCTGGGCGCACCGATCGATCCGGAGGACCTGGAGGAGTTCACGCAACTGGCGACCTCAGCGGGTGCGGTGCCCGTGGCCACGATCACCGCCCGGCGCGAGCGTCCCGATCCGAAATTCTTCGTCGGTTCCGGCAAAGCCGATGAGCTGCGCGATGCCGCGGTCGCAACCGAAGCCGATCTGATTCTGATCGATCATGCGCTCTCGCCCAGTCAGGAGCGCAACCTCGAACAGCATACCGGGCGACGGGTGCTGGATCGCAACGGTCTGATCCTCGATATTTTCGCGCAGCGCGCCCGCAGTCTCGAGGGCAAGCTGGAGGTGGAGTTGGCGCAGCTCAAGCATCTGGCCAGCCGCCTGGTGCGAGGCTGGACCCACCTGGAGCGTCAGAAGGGCGGTATCGGCATGCGCGGTCCGGGCGAGACCCAGCTCGAAACCGATCGGCGGCTGCTCGGGCAACGGGTGAAGGTGCTCGGCAAACGTCTGGAGCGCATTCAGTTGCAGCGCGAGACCGGGCGCCGAACCCGGATGCAGATCCCGGTGCCGACGCTGGCGCTGGTGGGCTACACCAATGCGGGAAAATCGACGCTGTTTCGCGCCCTGACCGGCGCGCCGGCCTACGTGGCCGATCAGTTGTTCGCCACTTTGGATCCAACGGTGAGGCGCATCCGCCTGCCGGGCGGCACGCCCGCGGTGGTGGCCGATACCGTGGGCTTCATTCGCGATCTGCCGCATGAAC
This sequence comes from Steroidobacteraceae bacterium, assembly GCA_035486855.1. Taxonomy (GTDB): domain Bacteria; phylum Pseudomonadota; class Gammaproteobacteria; order Steroidobacterales; family Steroidobacteraceae; genus DAIDKA01. The sequence continues at coordinate 7,035 of DATHMT010000053.1, read as the reverse complement.
TGGTGGCTGCGTTTCGCTCGACCCTGACCGAAGCGCGCGAGGCCACGGTGCTGCTGCACGTCGTCGATGCCAGTGATCCGCGGCGCAGTGAACGCATGCAACAGGTCAATGAGGTGCTCGAGGAGATCGGCGCCGGAGAGATTCCCCAGATCCTGGTCTACAACAAGATCGATCGGCTGCAGACGGCGCCGCGCATCGAACGCGACGCCGACGGCCGGGTCGCTGCGGTGTGGATTTCAGCGGCGCAGTCGCTGGGCCTCACGTTCCTGGCGGACGCCATCACCGAGCGGATCGCGCGCACCGTGCATGTATCGCGCGTGCGGATTCCGCCGAGCGCGGGTCAATTGCGTTCACGGTTGTATGCCCGGGGCGTCATCAAGGAGGAGCACATCCGGGATGACGGACACATTGAACTGGTACTGGAAATGCCGAACGTGGACCTGATGGAGTTGGCTCGCGCGCCCGGCGTCGTGGTGGTCGAAGCCGCCGATCCCGATGCGCCCTACCGCAGTGGACAGGGGTTTGTGGAGCCGGCGCCGCCGGCGAGCGTGGCCAAGTAACCATGGCCTGGAATCAACCCGATCCGCAGCAGAAGCCGCCCTGGGGCAAGCGTCCCGCGGGGGCGGGCGCCGAGCTGGATGCCCGCATCAAGGAATGGCAGCGACGCCTGAGCGATCTGTTGCGCGGCGGCCCGGCGGCGCAGGGTACGCGCTCCTGGGTGCTTTGGCTCGCGGTCGCGGGCCTGGCGCTGGCCTGGCTCGGCGCGGGGTTCTATCAGATTGCCGCGGCCGAACGCGGCGTGATCCTGCGCTTCGGTGCCTTTCATGCGATCGTGCGTGAGGGCGCCGGCTGGCACCTGCCCTGGCCCATCGAGAGCCTCTACAAAGTCAACGTCATGAGCGTCAAGAGCCAGGAGTTCCGGCCGCAGGTGCTCACCTCGGACGTGAATCTCGTGGACCTGCATTTCTCGGTCCAGTACCGCTTCACCGATCCCATGAAAGTGCTGTTCCAGGTGCGCGATCCGGAGGTGACGCTGGGTGAGGTCAGCCAGAGCGCGCTGCGCGAGGTGGTTGGCCAGAGCACGCTTCAGGATGTTCTGGCGGGTGTGACCCGGCCGCAGGTGACCCAGCGCACGCTGGAACTGATTCAGCACATGCTGGACAGCTACAACAGCGGTATCGAGGTCAGCTCGGTGAATCTCACCGACGTGCAGGTGCCCGACCCGGTGGTGCCCTCGCAGCACGATGCCAACAAGGCGCTCGCCGACGAGGAGGGCTTCGTGAAGCAGGCTCAGGCCTATGCCAACCGTATCGTGCCGGCCGCACAGGGCCGGGCTGCGAGCATCCAGCAGGACGCCGAGGCCTACAAGGCGCGGGTCGTTGATATCGCCGAAGGCGAGGCGGCGCGCTTCCAGGACGTGGCGGCCGCGTATCAGCGCTCGCCCGCGCTCACCCGCGAGCGACTGTATCTGGAGGCGATGGAGACGGTGCTGGGGCGCGCCAACAAGGTGATCGTGGACACCAAGTCAGGGTCCGGCGGCAACGTCATCTACCTGCCGCTCGACAAGCTGATGGGGCACTCCGCGCCGGCGGATCCCGCCGCGACTGCCGCCCCGGCGCTCTCATCCGCGCCGGACAATACCGGCCAGAGTGATGCGGATCCGGACTCCGGGCGCCAGGCCGGCCGCAGCCGCAGTGATCGCTAGCATGGGCAGCAAACTCGATGCGCGCTGGGTCGGCGGACTGCTGGTCCTGGTACTGCTGATTGCGCTGGCGTCACGCTGTTTGTTCACCGTGGCCGAAGGCGAGCAGGCCGTGCGCACCCGCTTCGGCGCCATTCTGGACTCGACCTATGACTCGGGCCTGCATGGCAAGCTCCCCTGGGACACCGTGATCCGGATCGACCGGCGCACCCTGGCGGCTTCGCATGCGGATGAGACCTTCCTCACCAACGACAATCGCGGCCTGATCGTCGACTTCTACATTCTATGGCGGGTGGCGGATGCGTCGGCGTATTTCCAGGCGACCGGCGCCAGTGAGGAAGTGGCCGCGCAGCGCCTGTCGGATGTGGTCAAGGATGGCATCAAGTCGATCGTGGCCCAGCGCACGCTCGAACAGATCGTGACCGCCGAACGCTCGGTCGTGACCGGGCAGGTGATGGATTCGGCCAGCCGCACGGTCGCGGCGCTGGGCATCAAGCTGGTGGACGTGCGGGTGCAGGCGATCAATCTTCCCGATGAAGTCAGCGCGCGCGTCTACGAGAGCATGAAGCAGAACTTCGCCAAGATCGCCAGTCACCTGCGCGCCGAGGGTCAAAGCTCCGCCGCCAGCATCAGCGCCGGCGCTGACCGGGAGAGCACCGAAATCATCGCCAGCGCCGAGCAGTCCGCGCTCGGCGTACGGGGCGCCGCGGACGAACAGGCGGCCGACATTTACGCCAAGGCCTACTCGGGGCAGCCGGACTTCTATGCCTTCTATCGCAGCCTGCAGGCTTACGAGCGCACGCTCGGCAAGGAAGGCGATGTGCTGGTGCTGTCGCCCGACAGTGAGTTCTTCAAATACTTCAAGAGTCCGGTTCAGTCGCAAGGACGTTCGCCGTGACACACCTCATCCCGGACCTGGGCGCCGCGCTGGCGCTGCTGTTTGTGCTGGAAGGCATCTTTCCGTTTCTCTCCCCCGGGGGCACCAAGCGCGCCCTGGCGCGGATTCTTTCGTTCGGCGATCGCGAAGTGCGCATCGCCGGATTGGGCAGCATGCTCGTCGGGGTCGTGCTGCTGTTCCTCATCAACTGAGAAGGCATCATGGGAAAGTTCGTCATCGTCATCGGCACCCAGTGGGGTGATGAAGGCAAGGGCAAGGTGGTGGATCTGCTGGCCGAGCGCGCCCGCGCCGTGGCACGGTTCCAGGGCGGTCATAACGCCGGCCACACGCTCGTCATCGACGGCCGCAAAACCGTTCTGTCGCTGATCCCTTCGGGCATTTTGCGTGAACACGTACGCTGCTTCATCGGCAATGGCGTGGTGCTGTCGCTCGAGGCGCTGATCACCGAGGCGACCAAGCTCATCGACCACGGCATTCCGGTGTTCGACCGGCTGCGGATTTCACCGAACTGCCCGCTGATACTGCCCTCGCACGTGGCACTCGACCGTGCTCGCGAACATGCCAGCGGCGCGAATGCCATCGGCACCACGGGCCGCGGCATCGGACCGGCCTACGAGGACAAAGTGGCACGGCGCGCGCTGCGGGTGGCGGACCTGTTCCAGCGTGAGCGCTTCGCCGCGAAGCTCGGGCAGGTGCTGGACTTCCACAATTTCGTGCTGCAGAACTACTTCCGCCAGCAGCCGGTGGATTTTCAGAAGACCCTGGATGAGCAGCTGGCACTGGGCGAGCGCATCCAGGGCTGCGTCGCGGACGTGAGCCTTGCCTTGACCCAGCTACGCACCGAGGGTGCAAACGTGCTGTTCGAAGGCGCCCAGGCCGCCATGTTGGACGTGGATCTCGGCACCTATCCGTTCGTGACTTCCTCGAACACCACCGCCGGCTATGCGGCCACCGGAACCGGAGTGGGTCCGCGGGTATTCGATGAGGTCCTCGGCATCGTCAAGGCCTACACCACGCGCGTCGGCGCCGGCCCGTTCCCGACCGAACTCTTCGATGACGACGGCGAGCACCTCGCCCGGGTCGGCCATGAATTCGGTTCGGTGACGGGCCGCAAGCGCCGCTGCGGCTGGTTCGATGCCGTGGTACTACGGCGGTGCGTGGCACAGTCCAGCGTGACGGGCCTCGTGGTCACGAAGCTCGACGTGCTGGATCAGCTGGAAACGATCCGCATATGCATCGGATATCGCAGCGGCGGGAAGGTTCTGGGCGAGATGCCATTGTTCGTCGATGCGTATTCGGAAGTCGTTCCGGTCTATGAGGAACTGCCGGGGTGGCGTCAGTCCACCGTAGGCACGGTGCGCTTCGAGGACTTGCCGCCGAATGCGCGGCGCTATCTGGAGCGCATCCAGGAGCTGGCCGGCGTGCCCCTCGACATGATTTCGACCGGTCCCGATCGCGAGCAGACGATCGTGCGACGTAATCCATTTGAAAGCTGACGCCTGTCGTCATTCGCCGACGAATCAATTCAACTTGCGGGCAATGTCACGGAAATTGTAACCGCGCTTTACTGAGTACTTAAGGCGGCTTAATTTTGCAGTTGATGGGTCAACGACTCCTATCTCAGGACGCTGTGCTACGCGTAGACTGCGACGGAACAGGAAACTGCTTCGTTTACAGTCAGTTACAAGTCACTCAACCCTGTCCTGGAGAATTGCATTCATGAAGTCGACCATTCAGCGCGTACTGGTTGCCGTAGCCGTGGCGACGGTCGGCGCAGGTGCGGTGGCCCTGGCCTCGGCGCAGACCACTGCTGCCACTGCCTCATCGTCGGCGCCCGGCGCAGGCCGACACCACGGTCATCGTCATTTCGGTGGCGGCCGATTCGTAGGCACGCTGCTGCGTGCGACCAAGCAGTTGAACCTTACGGCAGATCAGCAGTCTACGATCAAGAGCCTCGTCAAGAGCGCGCACACGCATCGAGCCGGCGCTCAGGTTGAGGGTGCTGACGAGACGGTCACGGGTAATCCCGGGGATCCGGGCTTTGCCTCGGCGGTGCAGAGCGCCCAGACGAATGCCGCGGCTCGCGTGCAAAAGGAATCGGCGCTGGCCGGGCAAATCTACGGCGTATTGACGACGGCCCAGAAGAATCAGCTGCCGACCGTACTGGCATCGCTCAAGGCCCAGGACCAGGCGCGCCGCGGGGCGTGGGCGGCCAAGCACAGCAACACCAACAGCTGACAGGAGTGACTTTGCGAGCAACGCTTTTCAGCCTGACTCTCGCCTGCCTGCTGCTCCAGGGCCTCCCGCACAGTGCGCGGGCGGCCCTGGGCGGTAACTCGGCATCCATCGAAACCGATCGTGTGGCCATGAAGGGCTTGACCCGTCCGGCCGCGGCGGACGCGTTGCAGAAAGAGGAACTGCAGCTGCCCACGGGTACGGTGGTCACGGAGTACCTGACCGCAGACGGCGCCGTGTACGCCGTCACCTGGCACGGGCCCGCGCTGCCCAATCTGCGGCAGCTGTTGGGCAATTATTTCGCCCACTATCAGACCGCGGCCCGCCAACCCATGGTGCGTCACCGCGTGGTGCGCATGAACAGCCCGGATATCGTGATCGAGTCCACCGGCAAGATGCGCGCATTCAATGGCCGCGCCTGGGTCCCCGCGCTGCTGCCCGCCGGCGTCACCGCTGCGGATATTCATTAAGCCCGCGACGCCAGCACTTGGCCTCTTGGCCCATGACGGAGATGCATTCTTGCGAAATCTGTTTGCCAGTCTGATTCTTGTGTCCCTGCTGCTGGCCGGTTGCGGCGGCGGCGGTACGGTAATCACGGCCTCCAACAGCAGCAGTAGCAGCAGCAGCTCGGGCGGCAGTTCCAGTTCCAGCTCCAGCAGCAGCTCTGGTGGCAGCAGCAGCTCCAGCTCCGGCAGCGGCAGCACCGCGTACAACGTCGTCAATGCGGTCGTGGACCAGGGCCCCGCGGGGCTCGCCGACGCCAACGAGGCGGCGGTTGACATCATGTATGTCAACGTGACGGTGTGCGCACCGGGCTCGACGACCAATTGTCAGACGATTGATCACGTTCAGGTCGATACCGGTTCGAACGGCCTGCGCATTGTGTCGTCGGTTCTCAATGCCTCGCTGTTGAACGCCCTGCACGCGGTCACCGTGGGTGGCGCGCCCATCGCCGAGTGCACCCAATTTGTGGACGGCTACAGCTGGGGGCCGATCGTCACGGCGGATGTGCACGTGGGGGGCTCCGACTCGGCAACCAGCGGTGAATCCGCCCCCGGCGTTCCGATCCAGGTCATCGGCACCGGCACTTACTCCGTTCCTTCGGGCTGTGTCGATGTGGGCGGCACGGCGGAGAACACCGTGGCGGCATTCGGCGCCAATGGCATCATCGGTGTCGGCCTGTTTGCACAGGACTGCGGTGATGGCTGCACGGTCCAGGGCAATGGCTTTTACTACACCTGCAGCAGCAGCACGAGCTGCACTTCGGCCGGGGTTCCGACGGGGAGTCAAATGACCAATCCGGTCGCGGCATTCGCGGCGAACAGCGTCGGAGTCGCCGACAACAATGGCGACATCATCGAACTGCCGGCGATCGGCGCCACCGGTGCGGCGACCGTCAATGGGTATCTGATATTCGGCATCGGGACCCAAACCAACAATGGCCTGTCCTCCACGGCCACGGTGATGACGAGCGATGGCCAGGGCTATGTGAGCGCCAGCTTCGTGGGCAGTAACTTGACTCAGAGTTACCTCGACAGCGGATCGAATTCGTTCGATTTCAATGACGGCAATATCGCCAATTGCAGCAATTCCTCCAACGCCCCGAGTTTCATGTGTCCGACCTCCACTCAGAGTCTGATGGTCACGATCACGGGACAGAATGGTCAATCCGCGCTCATCGATTTTTCGATCGCGAACGCCAATAACCTGTTCACCACCTATTTCAACAATGCGGCCTTCAACAATCTTGGGGCTCCCGAGGGCAACTCAGGATCGGATACGTTCGATGTGGGGCTGCCGTTCTTCTTCGGCGTCAACGTCTACACCGCCATACAGGGCGCGGATGCCGGCGGCACTGCCGGGCCCTATTTTGCGTTCTGAGGCGTAGGGGTGCGGGCATGCGCCCAGGTCTGCAGGGCCACCGCGGCGAGCACCACCGGCAGGCCCATCAGCAGCTGGGTTGAGAACTTCTCGTGCCCCAGCCACCAGCCGATGAACAGCGCGACCGGCGGATTGACATAGGCGTAGGTCGTGGCGAGGGTCACCGACACCCGCTCGACCAGGAAGCGAAACGCTGAGAAGCCGATCAGCGAGCCGAAAATCACCAGGTATCCCCACGCCGCCCAGGGGCTGATCGCGGTCGTAAAGGTCCACCGTTCATGGGCCAGGGCGCTGATGAGGAAGCCGCCGAGGCCGGCGC
>DATHMT010000052.1:0-2451 GCA_035486855.1 Steroidobacteraceae bacterium | reverse complement strand
AGCCCGCCAGGTCCAGCAAGCGTTCATTCTCGGCAAGGTCTTCCATCACGCGCCCGCGCCGCTGCGCGTCATGCGTGATGCCATCCTCGACCGGACGCCACTCCTGCAGAAAGTGGTCGGCGAGTCCTCACCCGGGGAGATCATCGCCCAGCTCGCCGCTATCGACGAGGCGGAAGACAGGTTCACGGCATTGCGCGCCGCGACCTAAACGTGGAGCTGTCGGTCCATGGCACGCCAGCGTCTCGCAGCGTGGCGACCATGGTCAAGATGGCTTGCCTTTTGCGGAGTGGCTCGCTCTCACCGGACGGGCCCGTGATCACGTACCGGGTCCAGTCGCGGCCATCGGTGCTCCGTACCGCGCGTTCTTATGTCGCCTTCCGCTGAAGCTGGATGGTCAGCTCGCTAGCTTCCGGCGAGGGGATCACCTGCCGGACGTCGAGAAGCAGCCGCTCCCCACCCTGACAGCAGTTGGGGCGTGCGCGAGCAAACGCCCGACGGCAGGCGGGAACATCCGACGCCGCCGGCGCGCTGACCTAGTAGCGCAGGACTTCGACCTGCGGCTGGCGATGCGCCTGCCGCGGTTCGGGGGACATGGCGGTGGCTCAGCACACCGCGATGGTCTCCCCGAGGGATTCCAGATCTTGTGCCTGTCCTGCAAGGACTCCAAAGGGCACGGGCGAACGGTGCACGCTCGCGTATTTCGATAGCAAGAAGCGCCGCTATGCCTGTAACGAGATCAAGCTGCTGGTGAAGGAGTCCGGCAGTGACCGAACCGCCCGTAACGGGCACGCTCGCGCTGCAACATGTGCGACGCCGCAGCCAGAACAATGAGGAGGATTACTAAATGCCGAAGAGTGACTTCATCGAGACCGAGGGCACTGTCATGCGGATGCGCGGGCACGGCTTCTACACCGTGGTGCTCGCCAACGGGCACGAGGTGCTCGCGAGGATGTCGGGGCGGATGACGAAAAACCACATCCGGGTAATCCAGGACGATCGCGTGCTGCTGGAGATCAGCCCGGCGGACTGGTCGCAGGGACGCATCATTTACCGCTATAAGTGATCCGCGTTACGACTTCTGACTAGCGGGCCGGCGCGCCAGGGCCGGCCAGGGCTCGCGGACTGCTGTCGATGACGGTCTCCAACGGGCAGGCGCTGGCCGGCGCGCATATCCCTGCGCTGGCTCCTCTCCGGGAAACCGCGAAGCTGCCGGCGAACGCCTCGACGCTGCGCGATCAGGCGAGCCAGTATCACCGGAACATTCGTGACTGCCAAGAGCGGCGACAAGGCCGCGTTTTGGTTCCGCCTCGCATCTGAGGTGCGCCCAGCCGTCGCCTGCGGACCCCGCCCATGGTCATCGTCCTAATCACCCCGTCTGCAGTTGTCACCACGCACCGCGCGGAGGCAGCACGAACTCCGTGGTCAGAGCGATGTTGATCATGCATGTAGAGTGCGTGTCGGGCCCCGGACACTCTCGCATATCTCTGACCTGCGCTTATTCGTTCCCCCAGCTCGGTCTACAACGACAACTCCGCAGGTCAGACCAGCCTTCGGGTTCAAGTCCCCTATCGGACAGACCCTTTGCGCATACTGCGAAGCCGTCCGTCCTCGGCTGACGCCGTTGATGTGGGCAGTCTCCCTGCCGAATCAGGCGCGCATGTGGTTGACGAGTTCGCCGGGGCTGGGAGGCGGTGCAGAATCTCCAGTACGCACTGGCCGGCGCCCCAGAGCCTCCACGCAACTGTCACACATGAGGCGGCTTCGTGTGCGTCAACGCGCCAAGGCACTTCCCACGGAGCGTGATTGCCCTGCAAATGCTGCCGCAGTAGCTCCGATTAGGGGCCTGCGCGCCGCTGTCAGCGCCAGCAGCGAAGCGGCCTAGCGGTCTGAGTGTGGGGCGGCACCGTGGTGAGCACCTGGGTCACGTAGGCGTCGATCAGCTGCTGACCAGTCGCAGCGGCTATCGATACCCGGTGGTGACCGTCGCTGACGAAATGCCGATGGCCCACGCGGTAGACCTCGATCGGCGGGATTGCCTCACCGCGCCGCTGGGCCAGCGCCAGCCGCTCCCAGCGGGACCGGACCCGGCCAGAGGCGGGCCGGAAGCAGCGGTCGAAGTCGCGCCGCGCGCCGGCGGTGCCGTCGATCGTGTCGAGCCGGATTGTCTGCAGCCCCAGCTGGCGCTGGCCGCGCCAGCCGAGTGAGCCGACGATCTCATCGAGCGGCACGAGGCGGCCGCTGTCCGCGGGCCGGCCGCGCAGGCGGTTCGTCAGCGTGGCCAGGAACTGGTGCCGTCTGGCCCGCAGGAAATCGTTCTCGGCATCTGCCCGTGGGAATCCGGTACCTAGCATTCACAGACTTCCTGGTCTCGAGACATGACCTCGGCTGGGTCCTGCGCTATACAGTCGCCGTAAGACGTGCCTCACCGCATCAGGCGAATGACCTAATCCC
>DATHMT010000051.1:0-17522 GCA_035486855.1 Steroidobacteraceae bacterium | reverse complement strand
GGTCAGCGCGATCTGGTGACGGTCGGCAAGCTGCTGTTGTCGGAACTGGCGCCACTGGTCAATGCCCAGCAGGGCATCGTCTATGTCATGGATGCCCCCACCGAGGGTGCCCAGCTGCGGGAACTCGCCTCCTATGCCGATGAGGCGGACACCGAGAAGGGCCCGCGCCGCTATGCGATCGGTCAGGGACTGGTCGGCCAGGCGGCCGCCGACCGCCAGCGCCTGCTGATCACGGACATCCCCGAGGATTCGATCCGGGTCGCCAGCGGTCTCATGAATTCGCGCCCGCGCAACGTGATCGTGCTGCCGGTGCTGTACGAGGGCCATGTCAAGGCGGTCATGGAGCTGGCCTCGCTCGGCGGCTTCACGGCCTCCCATCTGGCGTTCCTGGAGCAGCTCACCGGCAGTATCGTCGGCGTGGTGCTCAATACCATCGAAACCACGATGCGTACCGAGGGCCTCCTGACCCAGTCCCAACAGCTCGCCGGCGAATTGCAGGCACAGCAGACCGAGCTGCAGCAGACCAATGAGGAACTGGCCAACAAGGCGAAGCTGCTGGCCGAGCAGAACGCCGAGGTCGAACGCAAGAATCAGGAAATCGAACTGGCGCGGCGCGCGCTGGAAGACAAGGCCGCGGAACTGGCGCTGACCTCCCGCTACAAGTCGGAGTTCCTGGCCAACATGTCGCACGAGCTGCGCACGCCCCTGAACAGCATCTTGATTCTGGGGCAGCAGCTGGCCGAGAACGCCGACGGCAACCTGAGCAACCGGCAGGTGGAGTTTGCCAACACCATCCACGGCGCCGGCACCGATCTGCTGAACCTCATCAGCGACATTCTGGATCTGTCGAAGATCGAATCGGGGACGGTGACGGTCGAGTGCGAAGACCTGCTGTTCACCCATCTGCGTGAGACCATCGAACGCAACTTCCGCCACGAGGCCGAAGCCCGCAAGCTGTCATTCACGACCGATTTCGACCATCGTCTCGGCCGGGCGATCACCACCGATTCGAAGCGTCTGCTGCAGGTCTTGAAGAACCTGCTCTCCAACGCCTTCAAGTTCACCGAACATGGCGGGGTGCGCATCCGGGTCGGCATCGCAAACGGCGGTTGGGCGCCCGATCATCCGACGCTCAGCCAGGTCCCGGCGGTCGTCGAGTTTTCGGTCAGCGACACGGGCATCGGCATACCGCCCGAAAAGCAGAGGATCATTTTCGAGGCGTTCCAGCAGGCCGATGCGGGCACTTCCCGCAAATACGGCGGCACCGGCCTGGGCCTGGCGATCAGCCGCGAGCTGGCGCACCTGCTGGGTGGCGAGATCCGCCTCAGCAGCGTCGCGGGCAGCGGCAGCACCTTCACCCTGTATCTGCCGCTGCAGTACGTCGGCGCGGCCTATTCCCGCGGCGTCCTGCAGGCACCCTCGACCCCGGCGAGCCAGCAGCCGGTATTCCAGCCGGTGGTGCTGCCGGTCGTTCGGGCGGAGGAAATCCCCGACGACCGGGATGACCTGGGCACCGGCGAGCCCATCCTGATGATCGTGGAGGATGATCCGCACTATGCGCGGGTGCTCGTGAACCTGGCGAAGCAACGCGGCTTCAAGGTGCTGCTGGCGCGTACCGGTGCGGATGCCCTGATCTTCGCGCGCAAATACCCGCTCGCGGCCGTATCGCTCGATGTGTTCCTGCCCGACATGCTGGGCTGGACGGTATTGAACCAGTTGAAGCGCAGCAGCGAGACGCGACACATCCCGGTGCAGATCCTCACGGTCGAGGACGAACGTCAGTACGGACTGGAACGCGGGGCGTTTGCCTTCCTGACGAAAACCGGTACCACCGAGGAACTCGAAGCCGCGCTCGATCGACTCAAGAACTTCACGGCCACCAAAGTGCGGCGACTGCTGGTGGTCGAGGACGACCCGGCCGAACAGATGAGTGTCACCGAGCTTTTGGGTCATACTGACATTGAGATCATGACGGCGACCACCGGTGGCGAGGCCCTGAAGATCATGCGCGGCAATCAGATTGATTGTGTGGTGCTCGATCTGCGATTGCCGGACATGTCCGGATTTGAACTGCTGGAGGAGATCCAGACCGACCCGGCGCTGCGGCGGCTGCCCATTATCGTATTTACCGGCCGTGACATATCCGACGCCGAGGAGAACCGCCTGAAGAAGAGCGCGAAGAGCATCGTGCTCAAGGGCGTGCGCTCGCCGGAACGGCTGCTGGATGAGACGGCACTGTTCCTGCACCGGGTGGTGGCCGACCTGCCCCCCACCAAACAGGCGATGCTCAAGGCGCTGCACGAGAGCGATGAGCCGCTGACGGGCCGCAAGGTGCTGGTGGTGGATGATGACATCCGCAACATCTTTGCTCTGAACAGTCTGCTCGAGCGCCATCACATGGAAGTGATCACCGCCACCAACGGCCAGGAGGCCATCAACCTGGTCGAAGGCACCGAGGACCTGTCGCTGGTCCTCATGGACGTCATGATGCCCGAGATGGATGGTTACGAGACCATGCGGCGGATCCGGCAGCAGCCGGCATTCCGCATGCTGCCGATCATCGCGCTGACCGCCAAGGCCATGAAGGGGGATCGTGAAAAGTGCCTCGAAGCGGGCGCTTCGGACTATGTGGCGAAGCCGGTCAATACCGATCAATTACTGTCACTGGTACGACTATGGCTGCATCGCTGAACCACGGGCGATCAGCCACTCGACCGGCCTCCTCGGGCGTGCCCGACAAGGTCAACATACTGCTGGTGGATGACCAGCCGGCGCGCCTCATGACCTACCAATCGGTCCTGAGCGAGCTGAACCAGAATCTGGTCTGCGTATCCTCGGGCCTGGAAGCGCTCGACAAGCTGATGCGCGATGAGTACGCCGTCGTGCTGCTCGATGTGAGCATGCCCGGAATGGACGGATTCGAGGCCGCACGCCTGATCCACGAGCATCCACGCTTCGAGCGCACGCCGATCATCTTCGTGACCGGCGTGCACATGTCGGAGCTTGATCGGCTGCGCGGCTACAAACTCGGCGCCGTCGACTACGTCTCGGTGCCGGTGGTGCCGGAAATCCTGCGCAGCAAGGTCGCGGTGCTGGTCGAGCTGTATTGCAAACGCCGCGAACTCGTCGACCTCAATCGCAACCTCGCCGACGCCAACGAGCAGCTCGCCCAGGCGAATGCCGCGCTGCAGGCGGAAAAGACCCGTGAGCTGCATGCGCTGAATGAAAGTCTGCAGGAGGCAAACCGCAACCTGGAAAAAACCAACGCCGCGCTTCAGGGAGAAGTCGCGGAACGGACCCGCGCCGAACAGGCCCTCAAGGAAGCCGATCGCCACAAGGATGAGTTCCTGGCGATGCTGGCGCATGAGCTGCGCAATCCACTGGCGCCGATTCGCAACGCCGTGCACCTGATGAAGATGAAGGCGTTCGAGGACCCGCAGCTGAAGCTCTCACGGGACATCATCGAGCGTCAGCTCATCCAGCTCTCGCGGCTGGTCGATGATCTGCTCGATGTTTCACGGATCACCCGCGGCAAGATCAATCTGGCACGCCGGCGTGTCGAACTTCACGAACTCGTGGCACGGGCGGTGGAGACCGTAAACCCGGTCATCGAGTCGCGCGGCCATACCCTGGATATCGAACTTCCGAAGCGGACGCTGGCCATTTACGGCGACCCGATGCGACTCACCCAGGCCCTGGGCAACGTGCTCGGCAATGCGGCCAAATATACCGACGGCGGCGGACGCATCGCACTGCGTGCCCAGCGCCGGCACCGGGACGTGGAGATCTCGGTGCGCGATACCGGCATCGGGATTTCGCCGGAGGTTCTGCCCTGCATTTTCGACCTGTTCACCCAGGTCGATCAGCGCAGCGGTCGGCCGCAGGGCGGCCTGGGAATCGGCCTGGCGCTGGTTCGCCAGCTGGTCGAAATGCATGGTGGCTCGGTGACAGCCGCGAGTGAGGGCCCGGGCAAGGGCAGTGAATTTGTCATCCGACTGCCCGTCTCCATTGAGCGTCTCGCAGAAGCAGAGACCGTAACTGGCGCCGACGGCAGCGCCGCCGCACAGGCGGACAAGGCGGCGGCGCCGGCACAGCCGCCGCAGCGCCGGATTCTGGTCGCCGACGACAATCAGGATGCGCGCGAGAGCCTGGCTACCTTGCTCTCCCTCAGCGGCCATGAGGTGTTCCGCGCCCAGGATGGCAGCGACGCCTTGCAGTGCGCCGAGCGTCATCGGCCGGATGTCGCCTTGCTCGACATCGGCATGCCGCTCGCCAACGGCTATGAGGTCGCGCGCTCCATACGCAGTCAGCCCTGGGGTCGCGACATGGTGCTCGTGGCGTTGACCGGCTGGGGTCAGGAGTCTGACCGCCGCCGCTCGCACGAGGCGGGCTTCAACAGCCACCTGACCAAGCCGGTCGATCCCGAAGTCCTGGATGAGCTCCTGGCGCGCGTTACCTAGGCTATCGGTCTGGTCCTACGCGCGGTGAGGCGCTTTCCCGAATGGGCCGTAAGGTTCAGTGCGGTAGCGTGCATCGGCACTGCTCGAACCCACCCATCCGGAGGGCACATGAACGAGGACAAAGTGAAAGGCCAGTGGAAGCAGCTGGCGGGCAAGCTCAAGGCAAAATGGGGCAAGCTCACCGATGATGACCTGACGGTCGCGGATGGCACCAGCGAATACCTGGAGGGCAAGATCCAGGAGCGCTACGGCATTGCGCGCGACGAGGCCAAGCGACAGGTACGTGAGTTCAGCTCGCGCTTGTAGCGGATCGAGGATCCATGATCAGAAATGTCTAAATTCCTGCGGTCGATTGCTTGCCTTGCTCTATGGGTGATTGCCTCGGTGCCGTTCACGGCCCAGGCGCAAACTCAGTCGCCGCTTCAGGAGTGGCAATATTCCGGCGGTATCATTCTGGCCCGGCTGTTCGAGCCAAACCTGCCGGAATGGCGCGATGTCGTGGGGGTTGCTGCCGAAGCCCAACCGGCCTACGACGGCGCGCGCGCCTATAAGGTGAGCGAGGGCCCGGTCATCAATATCTACTACCGGGACATCGCCTACTTCTCGACCGGTGAGGGTCTCGGCTACAACTTCCTGCGCGGCGATCACTACCAGATCGGCGTTGGGGTCACCTACGACCTCGGTCGTGAGCAAAGTCTGGACGGCGCCAACCTCAATGGCATGGGGGACATCAAGGCCGCGCCGGCGGGCAAGCTTTACGCCACCTGGGTGCTGTCGAAGAAGTTCCCGTTGATCCTGCGCGTGACCGCCAGACAGTACATGGGGGGCGCCGAAGGCGCCGTCGGCAACGCCTCGGCCTATCTGCCGCTTCCCGGCAGTTCCAAGACTTTCGTGATGTTCGCCGGCCCGTCAATCACCATGGGAACGGCACATTATCTGCAGACGATGTACGGCGTCTCCAAGCAGCAGTCCTTACTGTCCGGTCACCCCGAATACAACATCACGTGGGCCGGCACCAGTGACGCCGGGGTCGGATTCAGTGCCACGAAGTTCATTGGCAAGCATCTGCTGGTGAATCTCGACACGGCCCTCAGCCAGATTCGCGGGACTCCCGCGCGCAGTCCCCTGATTGAACGCAAGACGCAGCGGGTGCTGGCCTTGTCGTTTGAGTATCACTGGGAATCGCCCTAGCAGGTGCCCTCTCTCAATGGCGGGCCGCGGCAACCGGCGGTGAGCCGGCTGCCGACGTGGCAGGCGAACTCGTATGCGCCTGCGCCATCAGCTGGCTGCAGTCCTGATCCTTTGCCAGACCCGGATCGACGAAGGCCAGCAGCGCGGCCACCGGAGTGAGGAGCGTGCCGAGCGCGGCGGCAATGCCACCCTGCTTGAGTAGCTGTCCCTTGTCCGGCAGGATCGACGGCTTAATCAGGTGGCCGCGGATATCCACGGGTGCGCGTACGCGCACCAGGTGAAACTTCTTCGGTTGTCCCTGGATGGTCAGATCCAGCGCCTCGCTGCTGAGATTCACGTTTCCATGGCCGGTGATCAGCACGTTTTGTGTGTCCACGATCAGCGTCTGGGCATTCGCGGTACCGTCGCTGAGATTGAAGCGGGCTACGCCGCAGCGGATCGGGGCCCGCTGCTCACTCTTCGTCAGGAATAACCCGACCCCTGCCAGGTCGATTCCCGTCAGCTCCGCAAACGCCGAACGGATGTCGCCGTGCGGGATGACCGCCACGAGACTGCCGTCGGCATCGCTCATCAGGTCGTGCACCGAATCCCCTTTGCCATTGACCACGGCGCGGGCCTGGAGCACGCCGCCGACTGGCGCCGTGCCTGCGGGGCCCGACCCTTTGAGTTGGTCCAGTTTGATGTCAGTGGCACGAACGTCCATCCGGACCGCGGGGACGTCCTGGCGCGCATCAATGTTGATGGCGCCGCTCAGTCGACCCTCCGGCATTTCAAACTGGACCGGATTCAAAACCAGCACCCCGTCCTTCAACTTGACATGGATGTTGACCATCGAGAATGGCACCTTGCCGGCCTCGATGGAGGTCGCCTTGAACTGCACGTCGGCATCCATCGCCCGTACCCGGTTGACCTCGAGATGAGCGTCCGGGAGCAACAGCCTGGTGCCGTCGGCGGCCTTCTCGGGCTGCGGCGTGCTCGCAGCCGCAGCCCCTGGTGTCAGCGAGCCGGCCGCCGCCGCGCGCGTCCCCGTCAGCGCGGTCAGATCCGCGAAGAACAGGTGTCCGGAGGTCAGATTCGCGGTCAGGCTGGGGCGGTGATGCGAGACATCGACATCGATGCTGCCAGCGATGTCACTGCGCCCCAGCACGCCTTTGATTTCGCGGACCGTAAAGCGCTGGCCATCGCGACTGATATGGGCTTTGAGTTGATAGGGCGGCGAGTTCGGCAACGCAAGATTGGTCAGATAAAACAGCTGCGCCAGGTCCGGGCCCTGCGCCGAGGCCTCAAGTTCGATCTGCGCCAGATTGAAGGGCTTCACGACTTCGCCCGACGCATCCACTTCATTCTGGGCAGCTTTGATGCTGAGCTTGAAAGGATAGGGATGCTGCGGATCAAGTGCCAGCAGGCTGCCTCCGGAAACGTCCACGGCGAGTGGCTCATCGTTGATGGTGCCATGCGCCTGGATATGCAGCGCCTGGGCGCTGGCGTCAGCGGCCTCCTCGTGCGCCTGGACCGTACCCTTGATCCGCAGCTTCTGCAGATCATCCACCAGCGTGACATTGCCGGAGTCGATGCTCAACTCATGAATCGCTGGCAAATTGAAGGGTTTGGCGGCCGGCGCGGTGGCACTCGTGGGCGCCGTATTCTCATTGGTCCAGTTCGCGCGGCCGGACGCCTCCTGATGCAGGTACAGATCCGGCTGATCGAGTTCCACCTGGCGCAGAATCAAATGGCCGCCGAGCAGCGAACGCAGCTCAACTTGTACCTGCAGGCGCTGCAGTTGCAACAAGGGGCGCGGAATCTCCCAGGGCGGATTGTCGACCCGCAATCCCTCGATGGTGATCGTCGGGGCCCTGGACCAGAGATGGACCCGAAGATGCCCGGCGATCGAGACGTGCCGGCCGCTCTTCGTGCTGGCGAGGCGCGCCACCGGCCCCCGCAGCAGATCCCAGTCCATCAGGCTCACGGCCGCGATGAGCACGACGAAGAAGCCGACCACCCCAAGTGCGGTGTAGAGGAGTATTCGCCGACGTCGTGGATTCATGGCACAGCCCCGGTGAGACCGGCTTCAAGGTTATGTGCCCGCCCGACCCGCTCCCGTCGGTACTTTTCGGCAGTCCACGTAAGACGTTGGCAGAGCTAGCCCGCTTCACATAACGATTGCCGTAGGACTGCGCCTACGCCATGAATTGACCTGCGCCGAATCGGAAGCGCGAGCGCGCCGGTGATCATTGGCCTCACCGGGAGAAACGGGAGATTTGCATGACCTACCGCAACAGCCTGCTCGAGCGTTCGCGAAATTTCGCGTTGGAGAACGATGAGCCCGTGGTGCTTGATTACCTGCAGCTGCGCAATCGGCAGTGCTTCGATGCCTGGCAGCAGCGGCGCGCCGAATATGCGCTGAATGCCGCCATTCAGGCCGCGCGGAACAAGAGCCAGACGGAGCGTCCGGTCGCCTAGATTCAGCCCTCGGACAGCGTCAGCAGGATGTCCGAGTACCAGGCGCAATTCAGGCCCAGCGCCTCATCCTCGACCGGATCGCGGGTCGCCATGTCGAAGCGCGAGGAGTGCACGCCGAGCAGGCGACAGGAAACAGTACCCGGGCCGCCGGGTGCGCCGGGAATCCGGATCACCACCGGTGCGCCGCTGGTCCCCCGATGCGTGCGGGCATCGGTGAGGAAGTAACCCATTCCCTGAAAGCGCAGTCCGTAGGAAGACGCCAGTGAGGCGCGTCGTACCACGGGCATATGATGCAACGCGTCGTGGAATCCCAGCGGAAATCCAATGACCAGCAGGGGTGCCCCCACCTCGATGAATGCCTCTTCGGCAACGATGTGTTCGGGCGTGAACGCACAGTACACCGACTGCGGCGGCAGCAGCGTCTGGTCGACTTCGATCAGGGCGACATCAACCTCTCCGGCCGAGTCCGTTGCCTGCCGCCACAGGCTCAGGCCCTCGCCATAGAGCGGAATGGAAACCGTTTCCGCCTCCGCAATGTCGGCGCGGTTGACGTGCAGCTCGATCGTGATCCGGTCGGGGAAGTGCTTGCCCTCAGCATCGATGAATACGTGGCGACTGGTGACCAGAAACAAGCGTCCGTCACGCGCGAGGAAGAATCCGGTCGCGGAGGTAAGCCCCAGATCGCCCGCAAAAGTGCCGATGCGCGTGCAGGTCAGCAGCAGCGGGTCAATTGCCGGCACCGGATTGCCGGCGTCGAGTGATATCGGCTGCACGGCCGGTGGCGCTCTCGGCGCCACCACGCCCTCAGCTGGCGCAGGTGGCTCCGGCGCTTGCGCCGCAGGTGAACTCAAAGACATGCAGGTGCTCCCCAGCCGCGATGGGGGGGAATTGTGCCAGACATTGTGCGTGACCAGGCAGCGGTGAAAAAGGTTCTCACCGGCACTCTGCAGCAAGGCCTCTTGCTAGAGCGGATTGCGACCGCGAATCACGCGGATGATCACCACCACCACCGCGATCACCAACAGGATGTGAATGAAGCCCCCGAGGGTGTATGAGGACACCATCCCGAGCAGCCAGAGGATGACGAGCAGAATCGCAATCGTTTCCAACATCAGCTTCTCCTAATCAGCGGCGACAATTCGGTGCGCAGCCAGGGCCTCATCGGCGCGACGCTCGGCGAGCCTCGCCGTGCCGATGGCGAGGTCCGCTTCGTGGTCCGCCATCTCCTGAGCGTCACGCTGCGCGGCATATTCCGCGTTCGCCAGCTGCTTCTGCGCGGTGGCAAGATCGATCTCGTCATACTGAAAGACGGCCGGATCTGCCGCGGCGCTGGCAACGGCCGCGCGCGCGTCATCCACTGAAGTGTGCGTCGGCATCGTGACGCAGGCCGCCAGAACCATCGCTGCTGCGACAGCGGCGCTGGTCAGGATCGGTTTCGAGTACAGGACCATGATGACCCGATGCAAACTGCCTGGGCGCAGTGTGCGCAGCGGGCCAGGACTTGCGCACCGGGGCGAGGACGCGAGGGAGGGTCAGTCGCGTCCCACAGCGCGGGCGCGCGTTTGAATGTCAGGCGCGGGCGATCTGCCGTATTGCAGCGATCAGTTCGTCCGGATCGCCGCCTTTGGGAATCACGGCCACTGCGCCGCCCTGCAGCGCGCTGTGCGCGAGCGGGTCGATGTCGAATCCACTGTGAATGACGATGCGTGTTTTGGTGTTGGCGGCGTGCAGTTGCGGCACCAGGGGCAGACTACTTTCACCGCCGAACGCCAGGTCCAGCAGCAGCACGTCCGGTTGACTGGCCGCGACGGCCTCGATGAGTTTGCGCTGAACGGTAATCTGTGCGACGCAGCGCAGGCCGGGACTCGAGTTCACCAGTTCGGCGAGCATCATGCACAGGTCGTCGCTGTCGTCGGCGATGGCGACGCGTACAAATGAGGGCGCCACTTGGGATTGGGCGGTCACGGAATCTCCGGTTGGGGCGGGCGTGGAATGGTACCCCAGCGGGGTGTCGCAGATCGCCGATGTCAGACATATCCCACAAGGTCGGGGGGCCGCAGGCCGACGGTGCTCAGGTAGGGTTCCCGTCAGAATCACCGCCATGCCCCAGTTTGGCCATTCGAAAGGGAATGGTCTGCCGGAAGGTGCCCCGTCGGAATCACCCCTGCTAGAATTGCAACGGCACAGACCACGTCCGGCGAGAAGGAGAATTGCTTATGGTACGCGTGCTGATAGCGGACGATCATGCCTTGATTCGCTCGGGCCTGATGCAGCTGTTGCAGGAAGACCGGTCCATACGTGAAATGGGTGAGGCCGCGACCGGCGAACAGACCCTCGACAAGTTGCGCGAAAGCCGCTGGGATCTGCTGCTGCTGGACATCAACATGCCGGACCGCAGCGGTCTGGATATTCTCAAGCACGTACGTTCCGGATTTCCGGACACCCGTGTCCTGGTGCTCAGCGGTTATCCGGAGCGTCAGTACGCCCGTAATGTGCTGCGCGCCGGCGCCAGCGGCTATCTGGCAAAGGATGCCGCGTCCGAGGAGCTCATCCGGGCCGTCAAAATGGTGATCCAGGGGCGTCGCTATGTCAGCGCTTCGCTGGCCGAACTGCTCGTCAATGACCTGGACGTAGACGCCCAGCAGCCCATTCATTCCCAGCTCTCGGAGCGGGAATTTCAGATCTTCTGTAAAATCGCGGTCGGCAAATCGGTGTCGGACATTGCCGAGGAACTGTGTCTTTCGGTCAAGACGGTCAGCACCTATCGCAGCCGCGTGCTCGAGAAAATGAGCTTCACGAGCAACGCAGACATTACCTCCTATGCATTACGCAACGGTCTGATGCAGTAGCCCACGAACTGTAGGACCGCGCCTGATAGCGGTAACCCCCATGCCGCGTATCCTGAAGTTGTGATTACTCCGTCTCCATCGGCCGCGCCCTCCGGAATATGCCGGACCGGGGCCTTACGTGTGCTGCTCGTAGAGGACTCGGAATTGCTGGCCGAACGGCTGCGGGAAGTCCTGGGCCAGATTTCCGGCGTGGAGGTCGTTGGCACCGTGGGCGATGAGCGCGCGGCCGTGGCGATGACCCGCTCGGGCGATGTCCACGTCCTGATCCTCGACCTGCAGCTCAAGCAGGGCACCGGCTTTGGGGTGCTACGGACGCTGGGCGAGCACCGCCCCGCAACGATCGTATTCACCAACTACGCCCTGCCCGAGTATCGGCGCTGGGCCGAGCAGTTCGGAGTCGAGTACTTTCTCAACAAGTCGCTTGATTTCGAACGCCTGCCCGAGGTGATCCGATCGCTGGCCCTGGCGGGCACCGCCTAGACCGCTTCAGCCTGTTCCACCGGGACGAGCACGGCAATCTGAGTCCCCTGCCCCATGACCGAATGCACGCGGAACTGGCCGTTAATGGCACGCATGCGATGGCGCATGATCCCCAGTCCATGGCTGCCGAGGGTTCGCAGGCGATCGGCCCCCAGCCCCACCCCATCATCGGCGATGACCAGTCGCAGCGCCTTTCGCGACGACTCCATGCTCACCGTAATCGTGACGCGGCTGGCATGCGCGTGCCGGGTCACGTTCTGCAGCGACTCCTGCAGGATCCGGAACAGCGCGATGCCGACATCCTTGGTCAATTGAGGCTCCGGCAACGACAGGTCCAATTCGGACTTCAATCCGGCGGCGGTGCAGATCTCCTCTGTCAGCCAGCGGGCGGCGGCGTAAAAACCCAGATTGTCGAGCAGCGTCGGCCGCAGCTGTTCGACCACCCGACGTTTGAAGACGATGCCGGTCTCGAGGGCACGCTCGAGTCGCTCCCAGCGGGCGATGACGTCCGGGTCGGTGCTGCCGATTTTGCGGCGCAGCCACGCCAGATCCATCTTGGCGCCGACCAGAGCCCCACCGAGTTCATCGTGCAACTGACGCGCCAGGAGCACCTTTTCGGACTCGGCGATGCTTTGCAGGTTCGCCGCCAGCTCCGAGAGTTCGCGCTCGCGCTCATCCAGGCTCGGGGGCAGCTCAGGAGCGGGGTTACCTTGCTCGATCATCAAAACACTGCTCCTCGGGGCCGCGCACTGCAGCGTCAAATATACCCTGCGCCGGGTGCTTCGCGGGCTGGACGAGGCCCGCACCTGAGTAGGCCGTCTCCTACAGCGGGGCCTCGTATATCGCGGCAGTCACAGCGCCGAGACCTGCAAAACTGGGGCTTGACGCTACTTGGGGCACCCCTTGAATCCACGATCAACTTCGCGCCTCGCTGCCGCCCTCTGCGGGCTGCTGGTACTGCTCAGTGGCTGTGCAACCTCACCGCCAGGCAGGGACTATCCGCATCCCGTCACCAGCGCGCTGGCGGATCCGGAAAAAACCGCATTCGGCGCCCGCTTCGAGTCCCTCGCCCAGGCCCATTCCGGTGCATCAGCTTTCCATATCCTGACCGCAGGAGTCGATGGCCTGCTGACTCGCATTCAGATGATCGACCGGGCGGAGAAGACTCTCGATCTGCAGTACTTCATTTTCCGGGGTGACGCGAGCGGGCAGTTGATCGTCGATGCGCTCACCCGCGCCGCCGCCCGCGGGGTCGCGATCCGGCTTCTCGTCGATGATGGCGATACGACGGCACTGGATGATCGGGTGCTCGCCTTGCGCAGCCAGCCCGGCATCGACGTCCGTGTCTTCAATCCCTTTCGCTATCGGGGACATAACCCGCTGCTGCGGGGGGTGGAATTTGCCCTTAATTCCACGCGCCTCGACTACCGCATGCACAACAAGCTGCTGGTGGTGGACAACACCCTGGCGCTGATCGGCGGACGCAACATCGGCAATGAATACTTCCAGGTCGATCCGATTGCCCAGTCCGCCGATGATGATGTGTTCGTGGCCGGACCGCTGGTACACACACTGTCGGCCACATTCGATGAATTTTGGAACAGCGATCTGGCCGTACCCATCGGGGCACTGAATCAGCCCGCCACGGTCGCTGCGGACCGCGCGGGTCAGGCGGGGACGCTCGACGGCATTGACTATTCGGCGCGCATCGCCAGTGGCGAGCCCTTGGCGAGTCTGCTGGACGGCAGACTGGCGCTGGTGTGGGCCAGCGCCCGCGTGCTGTATGACACCCCGGACAAGAAGCGCGCGGATGCCGGGGCACCGGGCCGGCTGATGGTGCGGGACTTCATAGCCGCCGCGCGGCAGGTGCAGCGCGAGTATCTGATGATCAATCCCTACATTGTGCCGACGCGCGGTGAAATGGCCATGCTCACTGACCTGCGCGACCGCAGCGTCAGGGTCGGAATCGTCACCAATTCCTTGCAGTCGACGCGCGATCCGCTGGCCTTCGCGGGCTATACACGCTCGCGAATCGAGCTGCTGCGGCATGGCATCGAACTGTACGAAGTCCGCGCCCAGCTTGGCACCACCCGCGGCAGCGGCCAGACGCCGCGCATCTCGCGCTACGGCACCTACGGCCTGCACGGCAAGCTCATGGTATTCGACCGACAGCGGGTGTTCATCGGCTCGATGAATTTCGATGAACGGTCACGACACTTGAATACCGAAATCGGGCTGATCATCGACAGCCCGGAGTTGGCCGAAGCGACTGCGACGCGATTCAGCAACATGGCGCTGCCGACCAATGCGTACCGACCGTCGCTGGTGGCCGCCTCGGCGAGCGACCCGCATCTGGAGTGGGCCACCCAGGAGAATGGCGCGCCAGTCATCTACCACGAGGAGCCGGCGCCCAGTCCCTGGCGGCGTTTCATCATCAGACTGTTGGCGCTGCTGCCGGTGCGCCGCGAACTCTAGGCAAAAATATGCCCGCCAAACCGGGGAGATCTGGCGGGCATCGGTTCCGGTCGTAGCGGAACCGGAGGGGGGATTAGTTGTCCAGGTGCACCGTGACGTCGCTGCGGACATCACGGACGTGTTCGGTATCGCGAGCCAGCCGGATCGCGGTGTCGATCGCATCCTGGGATGGTGCAGTGCCGCTGAGGTAGACGATGCCGTTCGCGTCCGTATCCACGTGGATGCGGGCGATACTGGTGATGTGTTCGGCCGCCAGCCGCGCTTTGACCTTGGTCGTGATCACAGAGTCGCGGACGTAGACCTTGGTGCCATGCGCGACGTTGTCACCATCTGAGCTCTGATCGTCCGCCAGCGCGGCCATCGGACCGAGGATCGCCACCGTCGCAATCGCCACCTTGATGATTCCGGACTTCATACGCCTCTCCTACGATTCGATTTGGCAGCAGCGTAGGGGTCGCGGCGCAGCCGGTCTGCCGATTCCGTGCCTGATGCCGCCGTAGTCGGACTCCTACGCTCCGGCTCGTGGCGAATACCTACGCGGATCGGGCTGCGCACCTACAGGCGCGCGCTACGACAACTGGCACCGTGCGCGATGAATTCATCCTGGAGTTCGGCCATGACAGAACTAAAACGAATCGGGACCGCGCCCTCCTTCACCGACCCCAGCCGACGGCGCCGCCGAGCGCGCGCCAACCTCGAGCTGGGTACAGTCCCCGACACCTCCCGCGGCGATCGCGCTGCGGTATTGCGCTTCCTGAACGAGGCGCTCGCCACCGAGCTGGTCTGCGTGCTGCGCTACCGGCGCCATCATTTCACGGCGCGTGGCCTGGGCGCCACGCGCATCGCCGAGGAGTTCCTGATCCATGCCGATGAGGAGCTGGCGCATGCGGATCTGATCGCCGCGCGCATCGTGCAGCTGGGGGGCGAGCCGGATTTTGCGCCGGCCACTTTGCAGGAGCGCAGCCGCGCACCCTACGTGGCGGTCACATCCATCGTCGAAATGGTCAGGGAAAACCTGGTCGCGGCGCGCATCTCGATCGACGGCTATCGGGGCCTGCTCGACTCCCTCGGCAAGGATGACCCGACCACCCGT
Organism: Steroidobacteraceae bacterium; assembly: GCA_035486855.1. Lineage (GTDB taxonomy): Bacteria > Pseudomonadota > Gammaproteobacteria > Steroidobacterales > Steroidobacteraceae > DAIDKA01. The sequence continues at coordinate 2,514 of DATHMT010000051.1, read as the reverse complement.
CGCATGCTGGAGGGCATTCTCGGCGTCGAGGAGGCCCACGCCGATGAACTGCTGGATCTGCTGCAGGGTGATATGCGCGCCACCTGAAACACCCCGCAGGGCCCGCATCCGCTATGCTGGGGCGCTTCATAGCGGAGTCCCCCATGGCGGAGAGATCCAACCGCATCATCGTCACCGTCGTCGGCCACGATCGCACCGGCATCATCGCCGAGACGTCGCGGGTGCTGGCCGACGCCGGCGTCAATATCGTCGACATCTCCCAGACCCTGCTCGGGGAATTCTTCGTCATGATCCTGCTGGCCGATATCGCCCACGCGCGCCTCGACCTGGATGCGCTGAAGGTACGACTGCATGCGAAGGCCGATGAGCTGGGTCTGAAAATCGAAGCCCAGCACGAGGACGTCTTCAAGTTCATGCACCGAGTCTAGGGCAAGCGAATCATGCGCAGTGTGCACTTCGAGCCCGAGGAGATCCTGGAGACGGTGCAGATGGTCCAGATGGAAAATCTGGACATCCGCACCATCACCATGGGCATCAGCCTGCGCGACTGCGCTCATCCGCAGCTGGCCCAATCGGCGCAGCGCGCCTACGACAAGATCTGCCGTTATGCGCAACAACTGGTGAAGGTCGGTGACCAGCTCGAACGCGAGTACGGGATCCCGATCATCAACCGCCGTATTTCGGTGACGCCCATTGCGCTCGTGGCCGAGAGCTCTGCGGGCGATGACTATGTGGCGATGGCCCAGGCGCTCGATCGTGCCGCCAGTACGGTGGGTGTGAACTTCATCGGCGGATTTTCCGCCCTGGTGCACAAGGGACTTACTCACGGTGATCGGATCCTGATCGATTCGCTGCCCCAGGCGCTCGCGGTGACCGAACGGGTCTGCGCTTCAATCAACGTCGCGAGCACCAAGGCCGGCATCAACATGACGGCGGTGGGCCGGATGGGTGACGTCATCCTGGCGTGCGCCAAAGCCACGGCGGACCGGGACGGTGTGGGGTGTGCAAAGCTCGTGGTGTTCTGCAATGCGGTGGAAGACAACCCCTTCATGGCCGGTGCCTTCCATGGGATTGGCGAACCGGAGTGCGTCATCAACGTCGGGGTCAGCGGGCCCGGAGCCGTGCTGTCCGCCGTGCGGCGCGCCCCTCAGGCGGACCTGGGGGAACTGGCGGCCATCATCAAGCGCACGGCCTTCAAGATTACTCGCATGGGTGAACTCATCGGCCGGCGGGCCTCCGAACGCCTCGGCGTGCCGTTCGGCATCGTTGACCTGTCATTGGCGCCGACGCCCGCGCAGGGCGACAGCGTGGCGCAGATCCTCGAGGCGATGGGACTCGAGCGGGTCGGCACCCATGGATCGACCGCGGCGCTTGCGATGCTCAATGATGCGGTCAAGAAAGGGGGGGCCATGGCCTCCTCCCACGTCGGGGGGCTGTCGGGGGCTTTTATCCCGGTGAGTGAGGACATCGGCATGATCGAGGCCGCCGAGGCCGGCACCCTGACCTTGGACAAGCTCGAGGCCATGACCTGTGTCTGCTCGGTGGGGCTGGATATGATCGCGGTCCCCGGGGACACCCCGGCGGCCACACTGGCGGCGATCATCGCCGATGAGGCGGCCATCGGCATGATCAACCGTAAAACGACCGCAGTGCGCATCATCCCGGCGCCGGGCAAGAAGGTGGGTGATTTCGTGGAGTTCGGGGGCCTCCTGGGGCGCGCCCCGGTCATGGCCGTGCATCGCGAGTCCAGCCAGGCCTTCGTGGAACGGGGCGGCAGGATCCCGGCGCCCATCCAGGCGTTGAACAACTGATCCGCAACCGCAAAATCAAGCGCCTGCCCAGGCACTCGTGTATGCTGCGCCCCGGCTCGTGATCTTTTAGCCTTGTTTGCAACGACCTTTGTCCACACCGACCTTCAGTCAAACCGACAATCGGCTGCGCCCAGGCGGGCGCCGCTTCCCGTCAAGAAGCTGCACCTTAACCAAAGTATCCGCGAACCAGGAGGCAGGCCTTCCTGCCGGATGTTCTATTTTATTCGTGAGTAACTGTTAGTGACCAAATTATTTGTTGGAAATCTTCCCTTCTCCGCAACTGAAGAGGCGGTCCGCGCCCTGTTCGAGAAGCATGGTACGGTCGAGAAGATCGCGCTGATCACCGATCGCGAGACCGGTCGTCCCCGCGGCTTCGGCTTCGTGGAAATGGCCAATGCCGATGCGTCCCGCGCCATGTCGGCGCTGAATGGCACCGACTTCGAGGGTCGCAGCCTGAAGATCGACGAGGCCCAGGCGCGTGAGCGCAGTGGCGGCGGCGGTGGCGGCGGCGGCGGCGGTGGCAACCGCGGCGGCTACGGCGGCGGCGGTGGTGGTGGCGGTCGCCGCTACTAAGCACTGCGCCTCGATTCCGAGGTACTGAGCTGGCGGGCTTCCGGACCCTCTTTGAGGAGTCCGGAAGCCCGCAATCATTTTTTCGCATTCGATGGATCGTCGCGATGAAGACGAAAAGCTTCCTTGTCCA
>DATHMT010000050.1:0-101610 GCA_035486855.1 Steroidobacteraceae bacterium | reverse complement strand
CTTCATGAGGACCCGCCCACGAAAGGGTGGTTGCCTAAAACCTTTTGTAGCTCTACCGACGGCGCGCCCGAAAGTCATTTGTTGTGAGACTTCAATCGGGTGCTGCAATCTTGTCGGCCCTAACGCGATGGCCTCGATTTCGAGGACCAACTAAAGACCTCCCTCGGGAGACCGAAGAGGCCGGTAACATGCGCACAGCGAGGCCGCGCGCCTGTGGCCGTCCCTGACATCGGGACAGCTTTGGGAGTATAGCGCCGAGACCGTTGTAAAAACAATATCTTACGATCGAGGTGGAAGTTGTCTGAGGAGCCTGCTGGGCAAATCCGGGAAGGGGTGCGCCATATTGCCGTGAGCGAGGACCAGGCGGGAGTCCGGCTCGACAACTTCCTCACCAGGCTCCTCGCCGGCGTGCCACGGAGCCGGATTTTTCGCATTGTGCGGCGCGGCGAAGTCCGCGTGAATGGCAAGCGCGCGAGCCCCGAAACCCGGCTGCAGGTGGGGGATTCGGTGCGGGTACCGCCGGTCAGCCTGCCCTCCCCGGACGCGCCTGCCGCACCGGCGCGTGTCCCCCGCACGCTCATCGAAACGGTGCGCGATGCGATCATCAACGAAAACGAGCGGCTCATCGTCCTCAACAAGCCCGCCGGCATCGCCGTGCACGGCGGCAGTGGCCTGAGCTTTGGCATCATCGAAGCCTTACGCGCGGCGCGGCCCGAGGAAACCCTGGAATTGGTGCACCGACTGGATCGGGATACCAGTGGTTGCCTGCTGGTCGCACGCAAGCCCGCGGCCCTGCGGGTCCTGCACGCGCTGCTACGCGAGGGACAGGTGGAGAAGGGTTATCTCGCGCTGGTCAAGGGGCAGTGGGACCTCGGCAAGAAGCGCATCGACGTACCCTTGAATACCGAGACGCGGCTGGGTGGCGAGCGCACCGTGCGGGTCCAGGCCGGTGGCAAGAGCGCGGTCAGCACCTTCAGCCCGGTACAGTTCTTTCGCAACCGCGCCTCGCTGGTCGAGGTCGACCTGGACACCGGGCGCACCCACCAGATCCGCGTCCACGCCGCCCATGTGGGCCATCCGGTCGCCGGCGATGAGAAGTACGGCGATAAGGACTTCAACGCCCGCATGCGGGAGGAGGGTCTGGAGCGCATGTTTCTGCACTCGCACCGCATCTCCTTCGACTGGCCCAACGGCGGAGACTTCAGTGCCAGCGCGCCGCTGCCGGCCGATCTCGCGGCGGTCCTCGATGCGCTCGGTGAATCCACCAGCGCCAAGAGTGCGCGCCGACGACGCTGATCGGGCGCGCGCTCAGAACAACGAGAATCCTGCCTGGCGCAGTGCGCCGGCCACCCAGATCAGCGGCAGACCGACCAGCGCCGTCGGATCCTCCGATTCGATGCGTGAGAAGAGGGCGATGCCCAGGCCCTCGGACTTGAAGCTGCCGGCGCAGTTCAGGGGTTGCTCGCGCGCGACATAGTTTTCGATCTCCGCCGGCGTCAGATCGCGAACGGTGACCGTGACCGTCTGCAGGTGATTCACGCTGAAGCCGGTGTTGTGCCACCGTAGCGCGCAGGCCGTATGGAAGTGCGCCTGGGACCCCGAGAGGTGCTTGAGTTGCTGGTGCGCCCGCTCGATCGTGCCGGGCTTGTCGAGCACCACCCCGCCGACGGCCGCGACCTGATCGCTGCCGATGACCACCGCGCCCGGATGTCGCAGGGCCACGGCCTCGGCCTTGGCCGCGGCCAGCCGCAGGGCGCGCTCGGTCGGGGGTTCGCCTGGAAGGTGGGCTTCGTCGACATCAGGGGCCTCCACGGTGAAGGGCAGGCCCAACCGCTCGAGCAGCTCGCGCCGGAAGGGGGAGGTGGAGGCTAGGATCAGGGCTGGCTTGGGACTCAAATTGCACCGCTGACGGGAAGTGAAACGGATCGCCGAAACAAGGGTTTGCACCACTTCAAGTGGTTTTGACTTGGTCGGGCGCGGTACCTATGATACGCGCCCCATGTCAGAGGGCTGGTCGAAGTTGCTCGATATCGGCCCCCTGGCCGACGGGCGTGCTGAGATCGATTTTTCGATTCCGCTCAAGGAGTTCCCACGGGTATTGCCGTTGCTGGCAGCGCCCGAAGGGACCGCGGGCGGGAGGGTGCAATTCAGCCGCGAAGGTCGGATTGCGGTGGCCGAGGTCAAGGTTGCTGCCGAGGTGACGCTGCTGTGCCAGCGCTGCCTGGCGCCGTTGCGGTGGCCGGTGGAGTCTGCCGGGCGCGCGGCCCTGGTGGCGAGCGCGGCGGAGGCCGAACGGGTACCCGAGCCACTCGAGACCGTGCTGGCCCCGGAGTATCGGATCAGTATTAGGGATCTGGTCGAGGAAGAACTGCTGCTGGCGCTGCCCCTGGTGCCACGGCACGAGAATGATGAATGTGCTGGCGAGGCGGCGAGCACACAGGAAGAAACGCACCGGCCGTTCGGGCGGCTCAGTGAGCTGCTCAAACGCCAATAGCTGATTGTCACGATTTCGCATCCGGAGAGTTCGCAATGGCCGTTCAGAAAAGCCGCAAGACACCGTCCAAGCGCGGCATGCACCGCTCGCACGACGGGTTGGCAAAACCCGCTCTGTCAATCGACCCGCAGTCGGGGGAGACCCACCTGCGTCACTGCATTACGCCGGATGGCTTCTATCGCGGCAAACGCGTGATTGAAAAGCCAGCCGATGCCGAAGGCCAGGAATAGCCCGCTTCTTCCCTAAAGGCCGGCGTTGATGTATTCGCAAATCGCCGGCACGGGTAGTTACCTGCCCGAGAAGGTCGTGACGAATCACGACCTCGAACACATGATGGATACCAGCGATGCCTGGATACGGGAACGTACCGGCATCGTCAGGCGACACATCGTCGCGGACTCCCAAAGCACCGTCGACCTCGCCGAACCCGCCGCCCGCGCGGCCATTGCCGCTGCGGGATTGAGACCCGCGGATATCGATCTGATCGTGTTCGCCACGTCCACGCCCGATTGCGTGTTTCCGAATTGCGGAGTCCTGCTGCAGCAACGACTCGGCTGCTTCGGCGGCGCGGCCTTCAGCGTCGAAGCCGCCTGCAGCGGCTTCGTCTATGCGCTCTCGGTGGCCGACAAGTTCGTCAAAGCCGGCGAGTCGCGCCATGCGCTGGTGGTCGGCGCCGAGACCATGTCGCGCATCACCGATTGGACCGATCGCGGTACCGCCGTGCTGTTTGCCGACGGCGCCGGTGCCATAGTGCTCACCGGTGGCAGTGAGCCGGGAGTGCTCTCCACGCATCTGCATGCGGATGGCTCGTACAAGGATCTGCTCTACTGCCCCGGCGGTCCGGGACGGCGCGTCGATCCGGTCGACGAATCAAACTCGATACGCATGGCGGGCAGTGAAGTCTTCAAGATTGCGGTCATCAATCTTGGCAAAGCCGTCGACGAAGCGCTGGCCGCGAACGGCCTGACGCATGCTGCGGTCGACTGGCTGGTGCCGCATCAGGCCAATATCCGCATCATCCAGGCCACCGCGCGCCGTTTGGATCTGCCGCTGGAGAAGGTCATCGTCACCGTGCAGGAGCACGGCAACACCTCGACCGCCTCGATCCCTCTGGCGCTGGATGTCGGCGTGCGCGATGGCCGTGTCAAACGCGGCGAACTGTTGCTGCTCGAAGCCTTCGGCGGCGGTTTCACCTGGGGTTCGGCGCTGATCCGCTACTGAGTCGCGCGCTTCAAAAAAAGAAACGCCGCGCAGGGCGCGGCGTCGCTTCGGAAGCAAAATCCGTCCGCGAACGGACGGACAGGATGCTTACTTGGAGATCGAGCGCTTGAACATGCGATCGATCTTCTCATTGGTCGCGTCAACCGCGGCCTGAGCGGCCTGGGCAGCAGCCAGAGCCTGGTTCGCCGTGCTCTGCGCACCGGCAGCAGCCGTGCTGGCAGCCTGAGCCTGCGAGGACGCCTGGGCGGCAGCAGAGTTCGCACCCTGCACTTCGGACTGCAGCTTCGAGACCTGAGACTTCAGGTCATCGACCTGGGCCTGCAGCGGCTTCAGGTCCGTGCAGCCAGCGAGGGCAATTACAGCGGCAACCGCGGCCGCCTTTAAAATCATCGTGCTCTTCATATTGAAAATCCCCTTCTGGGTGGTTAACGGGAGTCCTAAATGCGTCGTAGGACATGCGAACACCAGCGGGGTTCCGCCACAGTCTTCGCAAGCGGCCGCAATGGCATCAAATTTGGCCAAGGAATGCAACTACTTAAAGACGAATTAAAGCGTAGGACGTTGCCCTGTGTCGGTGCGCGCCGACAGACAAATCTATTTGAAGATGGCAATGGCCTGATGCACCGCGTGGTGCGTAACACTTTATTAAGTTTATGCAATTAGATGCTCCCGGACCGATGGTCTTTGATGATCTCGCGCGCCGCATTGAGACCGGGCACGGCGGTCACCCCGCCGCCCGGATGGGTGCCGGAACCACACATATATAACCTACGCAGGGGAGTCCGATAGTCGCCAAACCCGAGCAGCGGCCGGGCGGCCCAGATCTGATCAAGTCCCAGGGCGCCATGAAAGATGTCGCCGCCGAGCAGTCCAAAGCGCTCCTCCAGGTCCAGCGGCGAGAGCGCCAGCTGTCCCAGGATGCTGCGGCGGAAATTGGGCGCGTGTGCGGTGACCGTGTCGATAACGCGCTCGGCGGCCGCGTCCCGTTCATCCTGCCAGCGCCTGCCGTCCGGCAATTCATAGCGGAAATGCTGACAGAAGAGGCTCGCCACATGGGCTCCCGGGGGCGCCAGGGAATCATCGATGGTGCTGGGGATCAGCATTTCCACAATGGGCGAGCGTGAAATGCCCTCGGCGCGGGCGCTCAGATATGCGCGATCCATGAAATCGAGCGACGGGGCGATGATGATGCCGGCACCCAGGTGCGCACCGGATCTGGGCATGCCATTGAATTGCGGCAGTTCAGACAACGCAACATTCATGCGGAACGTGGCCGACTCGCAACGAAAACGCTGGATCCGTGCGCGAAAGTCCTCAGGAAGCAGCGTGCCATCAATCAGCCGCGTGAACAGCAGTTTGGGGTTGATGTTTGCGGCGATGCGGGTTGCCGTGACTTCGCGTCCGTCCGCCAGCAGCAGACCGGTGACGCGAGCCGAGCCGTCAGTGTTTGAGCCGCTGGCGAGAACCCGCTCAACGCCGCACTCCAGATGGATCGCGACCCCCAGCCGCTGCGCCTCCTGAACCATGGCGTGGGTGATCGATCCCATGCCGCCGATGGCGTGGCCCCAGACGCCCGTCTTGCCATTGGTCTCACCGAAGGCGTGGTGCAGCAGAACATAGCCACTGCCCGGGGCATACGGACTTTGAAAAGCACCGACGACCGCATCAAAACCCAACAGCCCCTTGATCGCGTCGCTCTCAAACCAGCCGTCCAGCAGCTCCCCGGCACTGCGCGTGAAGAGTTCGTGGACTTCGTGCTGGGCGGTGGTGGGAAGCTTGCGGAAAGAATTTCCCATGCTGAGCAGGCCGAACAGATCCCGGGCACGCTTCAGATTGGCCGGCGGTGTGCGCAGCAGCAGGGCACGCAGAAAACCGACCACCCGATCGAGCATCCGGTAGTAGTCCGCCAGGCGGTCGGCGTCCCGGGGAGAAAAGGCGGCCAGGGCGGCACGGGTGTCGGCGCTTCCCGGACCCACACAGAAGTTGCGGGGGTTCCCGCCCTCCCCGAGGGGGAGGAAGTTCTGCATCGGCCGCTCGATGATCTGCAGTCCATGCTCCTTGAGGCGCAGATCGCGGATCACCTGCTGATGCAGCAGGCTAACGGTATAGCTGGCGGTGGAGTTGCGGAAACCCGGGTGGAACTCCTCGGTGACCGCGGCGCCGCCTGCGACCGCGCGACGCTCAAAGACCCCGACTTTCAGGCCGCAACGTGCCAGGTAACAGGCGCAGGTCAAGCCGTTATGGCCCGCGCCGATGATGGCCACGTCATAGTTCACAGCCGGTAGGCCTTCTTGGCGAGGGTGTAGGCGAGGTCGACGGCCAGCTCGGCGGCCTCCCAGTCCGCCAGGCGATGGTCCGCCACCCACTGCGCCAGCATGCCGCAGTCGATGCGGCGCGCGACGTCATGCCGCGCGGGAATCGACAGGAAGGCGCGCGTGTCATCGTTGAAGCCGACGGTGTTGTAGAAGCCGGCGGTTTCCGTCACCTGCTCGCGATAGCGGCGCATGCCCTCGGGACTGTCGTGAAACCACCAGGCCGGACCCAGCTTCATGGCCGGATAGTGGCCGGCGAGAGGCGCCAGCTCGCGCGCATAGGTGGACTCATCGAGCGTGAAGACAATGAAAGTCAGCCGCGGGTCGTTGCCATAGCGGTTCAACAGCGGACGCAGCGCGCGCACGTAGTCGGTCACGCACGGAATGTCGGCTCCGCGGTCACGGCCGTAGCGACGCAACAGCTGCGCATTGTGGTTGCGGAACGATCCGGGATGCAGCTGCATCACCAGCCCATCCTCGATGGCCATGCCCGCCATCACCGTGAGCATATGCGCCCGGAACAGCTCGGCGTCAGCCGCCGCAGGGGTTGATGTGGTCACGCGCTCGAACAGGGCGCTGGCTTCGCGCTCCGAGAGATCGGCAGTCTGCGCCGTCGGGTGGCCGTGATCGGTGGAGGTCGCGCCAAAGGAGGCAAAGTAGGCGCGGCGATTTCGCAGCGCCGCGAGGTAACCGGCGTAGCTCTCGGTGTCCTCGTGACTCAGTTCACCCAGCAGGCGCAACTGATCATGAAATCCTTCGAACTCCGGATCGATGACCGGGTCGGGCCGGAAGGCCGTGATCACCCGGCCCTGCCAGCCGCTGGCACGGATGGCCTGATGCTGCAGCAGCGGATCGGTCGGTGATTCGGTGGTCGCGAGCACTTCGATGTCGAATCGTTCAAACAGCGCCCGTGGGCGGAAGGCGGGCGTCGCGAGCCGTTCGTTGATGGTGTCGAAGTAGCGCTCCGCGGTGCTCGAGTCCAGGCACACGTCGAGGCCAAAGACCTCGCTGAACACCCAGTCGAGCCAGGTCCGCGACGGGGTCGCGCGAAACAGATGGTAGTGGTCGGCGAAGATCTGCCAGGCCTCACGCGCACTGCTGGTCGCGCCCGGCGGCAGACCCAACCGATCAAGCGCAATGCCCTGGCTGTAGAGCATCCGTAGAACGTAGTGATCGGGTTGCAGCAACAGCTGTGTGGCGCCGGCGAAGGGGGCGTTGTCGGCGAACCAGCCCGGGTCGGTATGCCCATGGGGGCTCACGATCGGCAGGCTCGCCACGCGCTGATAGAGCTCGCGCGCGATGGCACGCACCGAGGCTTCGGTGGGGAATAATCGATCGGGATGCAGATGCAGGGGTCTGGGCATGCTTCACCAGTTGTGCAGGGTTCCATCTTCCAGCCGGTTCACCGGCAGGTACGCGGGCCGGTAGGGCTGGGTTGCGGCGAGCGCTTCATCGATATCCACTCCCAGTCCCGGCGCGTCGCCCGGATGCATGTAGCCATCCGCGAAACGATACTGGTGGGGAAAGGCGCGCAGCGTCTCATCGCTGTGCCCCATATGTTCCTGCAGACCGAAGTTCGGCACCGCAAGATCGAAATGCAAGGCCGCGGCCATGCACACCGGTGACAGGTCGGTCGCGCCGTGAAACCCGGTGCGCACATTGTGCAGATCGGCGAAGCTGGCAATGCGACGCAGATGGGTGATGCCGCCGGCGTGGACGATGGTGGCGCGGATGTAGTCGATCAGCTGTTCCTCGATGAGTTGTTTGCAATCCCAGATGGAATTGAAGACCTCGCCGACCGCGAGCGGGGTCGTGCTGTGCTGGCGGATGAGACGGAAGTTCGCCTGATTTTCCGCCGGCACCGCATCCTCGATCCAGAAGGGCCGGTAGGGCTCCAGATCCTTGCACAACCGCGCGGCCTCGATTGGGGTGAGTCGATGGTGCACGTCGTGCAGCAGATGCACCTGCGGCCCGAGCGCTTCGCGTGCGGCCGCGAACAACGGCGCGACCGACGGCAGATACTTCACGGTGGACCAGCTGGCCTCCTCCGGCAATGCCGCATTGGCCGGCTCGTAGGGACCGGGCGCCTTGGTGACACCGTAGGTCTTCGCGAGGCCCGGTACGCCCGACTGCAGGCGAATGGCACGGAAACCTGCGGCGCGATATTTGAGCGCCTGCGCGACGGTGTCGGCAATGGTCTCGCCGTTGGCGTGACAATAGACCATGACACCCTCACGGCTGGCGCCCCCCAGCAACTGGTACAGCGGCAGTCCCGCGATCTTGGCCTTGATGTCCCACAGTGCCGTGTCGACCGCGGCGATCGCCGACATCGTCACCGGGCCGCGGCGCCAGTAGGCGCCACGGTAGAGGTATTGCCAGGTATCCTCGATGCGATGCGCATCCCGGCCGATGAGGCAGGGCACCACGTGGTCCTCGAGGTAGCTGCGCACCGCAAGCTCGCGTCCATTCAGCGTCGCATCGCCCAGGCCGTAGACGCCCGTGTCGGTGATGATTTTCAGCGTCACGAAATTGCGCCCCGGACAACTGACGATGACGCGCGCTTCTTTGATTATCGGCATGGCCGATCCCCTCTATAATGGTGCAAGCCAGCTGGAGCATTGTGCATGAATTTTCCGCGCGACCTCGCAGTCCGGTGGGCACTGGCGGCCGTCCTGGCCGGCGTCGGCGCCATGCATGCGTCAGGTGCCGCCGCGGAGGATGGTTACCGCCTGTGGTTGCGGTATACCCCGGTCCCGCAGCCGGCGCACGATGTCTGCGCCGCGCGGGCGACCGGCATCGTTGCCCTGGGCGCATCGCCCGTGGTACGCGCGGCGGCGGCGGAACTTGCCAGCGGTTTGACCGGCATGCTGGGGCGGGCACCCGCAATGAGCCCGGCCGTGGCCGATGGCAGCATCGTGCTGGGGACGCCGACGGCCTCAGCGCAGGTGGCGGCTCGCGCCGGCGCCCTCAAACTGGCGGCGGCGGGCGCGGAAGGCTTCGTCCTGCAGTCGACGAACTGGGAGGGGCATCCGGTGACCCTGATCGCCGCCAACAGCGACCGGGGCCTGCTGTACGGCGCGTTCCGGTTGCTGGCGCTGATGGAGCAGGGCGAGCCCTGCGGCGCACTCGACGTACACGACGCGCCGCGCCTGAAGCTGCGCGTGCTGGATCACTGGGATAACCCCGATCGCAGTATCGAGCGCGGCTATGCGGGCCAGTCGATCTGGGACTTCTGGCGCTTACCCGGTTATGTCGACCCGCGCTACACCGATTACGCTCGCGCGGATGCGTCGATCGGCGTGAATGGCATCGTGCTGAACAATGTCAGTGCCAATTCGGTGTACTTGACCACCCGTTGGATAGCGAAGCTGGCGGCGATCGCGGATGTCATGCGTCCCTACGGAATCCGCGTCTATCTGTCGGTGCTGTTCAACAGCCCGCTGGATCTGGGAGAAACCAAGACCGGAGATCCGCGCGATCCGCAGGTGATTGCCTGGTGGCACGCCAAGACGGATGAGCTCTATCGCGCGATTCCGGACTTCGGTGGCTTTCTCGTCAAGGCCGACAGTGAAGGACAGCCGGGGCCGCGTGACTACCATCTCAGCCAGGCGCAGGGTGCCAACATGATCGCCGCGGCGCTGGCCCCGCACGGCGGCGTGCTGATGTGGCGCGCCTTCATCTATGCCTCGGAGAATGCCCAGGACCGGGTCCGCCAGGCGTATGGCGAATTCAAGCCGCTCGACGGGCAGTTCGCGCCCAACGTGCTGGTGCAGATCAAGAACGGACCGCTCGACTTTCAGCCGCGTGAGCCCGCCCATCCGCTGTTCGGCGCCCTGCCGAAGACCAACGAGATGCTCGAAGTACAGCTGACCAAGGAATATCTGGGATTCTCGACCCACCTCGTGTACCTGGGCGCGCTGTACTCGGAAGTGCTGCGCTGGGACACGTTCGCCCACGGGCCGGGGTCCACCGTCGCACGCGTCATCGACGGCTCGTTGGACGGGCACACGCTCACCGGCATGGCGGGGGTCTCGAATGTCGGGGTGGACCGGGACTGGACCGGTTCGATATTCGGTCAGGCTGACTGGTATGCGTTTGGTCGACTCGCCTGGAATCCACAGGCCGATGCGCAGCAGATCGCCACGGATTGGGCGCGCATGACCTTCGGCACGGATCCGGCGGTGGTCACGCCCATCGTCGCGATGATGCTGCGTTCACGCGAGGCGGTGGTGGACTACATGACACCGCTCGGACTCGCTCATCTCATGGCCACCGGACATCACTATGGTCCGGGCCCCTGGGTCGACAACCTCAAACGGCCCGAATGGAATCCGGTCTACTACCATCGCGCCGACCAGGATGGCATTGGCTTCGATCGCACCGCCACGGGCAGCAATGCCCTGGCCGACTACGCCCCCGAGGTGGCACGGCGGCTCAACGATCCGGGCGCCGATGACTCGAAGTACCTGCTGTGGTTTCATCGCTTGCGCTGGAATGACCGACTGCAATCGGGGCGCACGGTGTGGGATGAGCTGACCTACCGCTACAGCCGCGGGGTCGCAACCGTACGCGCCATGGCGGGCAGCTGGGATTCGCTCAAGTCACGCATCGACCCGGAAAGATTCAACGAGACCGCGGCCTTCCTGCGCGTGCAGCAGGAGGAGGCGCAGTGGTGGCGTGACGCCTGCATCGCCTATTTCCAGCAGGTCTCGGGACTGCCTTTGGCCGCAGGAGTGGCAGCACCGCAGCACCCGCTGTCCTGGTACCAGGCACAGGTCTTTCGCTATGCCCCCGGTCGCTCACAGCCTGACCCGGACCATGGGATCGCCCACTGAGCCTATGAGTTCACCGCCGCGCCTGAACGCAGCCACCCTCGAGCGACTGCCGCGCAGCGTGCTGCGCCCCGCCTACGCTCCGCCGCGGCGCAGCGGCATCGTGCATCTGGGACTGGGCGCATTTCACCGCGCGCACCAGGCCGTGTACACCGATGACGCCCTGGCCGCCGGCGGGGGCGACTGGGGCATCACGGGGGTCTCGCTGCGTGCCGCCCAGGTGCGCGATCAGCTCGCGCCCCAGGCAGCTCGCTATACGGTCACCAGTTCCGGCAATGCCGGCGATGAGATCCGACTGATCGGCGCCATCCGCCAGGTACTGGTGGCGCCTGAGAATCCGCTCGCGGTGATCGAGGCGCTGGCCGCGCCCGAAACCCACATCGTCAGCCTCACGCTCACCGAGAAGGCTTATCACCGGCGGCCCGATCAGGCGCTGGACTTCGCATCCGCCGCCGTGGCCCATGATCTGCAGGGCGGCGCGCAGACGCTCTATGGTCTGCTGGCCCGGGCCTGCGCACTGCGGCGCAGGCGGGGCGTGGCCGGTCTGACGGCGTTGAGCTGCGACAATCTGGCGGGTAACGGACAGCAGCTCGAACGATTGCTGTGCGAGTTTGTGCAGCGGGCCGACCCTGACACGCACGAGTGGGTGCGTCGCGAGTGCCGTTTCCCCTCCTCGATGGTCGATCGCATCGTGCCGGCCACGACGCCACAGGACCTCGCCTGGCTTGATGCACAGCTCGGAGTGCATGACGCCGGCGCCGTGTTGACCGAGCCCTTCCGGCAGTGGGTGATTGAAGATCGCTTCGCCGGACCGCGTCCGCAGTGGGAAGCCGGCGGGGCGCAATGGGTCACGCGGGTGGCGCCCTACGAGACCGCCAAATTGCGCCTGCTCAATGGAGCGCATTCGGCGCTGGCGTACCTGGGGCTCGCGCGCGGCCATGAACTGGTCGCCGAGGCCATCGCAGATCCGCCACTGGCTGCGCTGGTCAATCAGCTGATGCGCGCCGAGGCGGCGCCCAGTTTCGAGCCGGCGCCGGATCAGGATCTGAACGCCTACGCCGATCAGCTGCTGGCACGTTTTGCAAATCGCGCCCGCCCACATCGGCTGCGGCAGATCGCGATGGACGGGTCACAGAAAATTCCGCAGCGCTGGTTGGAGACGCTGCGCGACGCTCGCCACCAGGGGAGGAGCTGTCCTGCGATCCTGCAGGCGCTCGCGGCCTGGATCGCCTACGTCCGCGGCGAGCGTTTCACGGTGGAGGATCCGGCAGCGCAGGAGCTCGCCGGATTGTGGCGGCAGCACGGCGTGAACGGCATTGCCGGTGCGCTGTTCGGCCCCGGTGGACGCTTCCCGCAATGGACCGCGGCAGCGCCCGAACTGGCCTCGCTGACACAGGCCATCAAGGCGTGCCTCGCGGCCTAACCCCGCATGTGTTCCAGCTCCATGCCCCGGGTCTCATGGACCATCGCGCGCACGAAGAAGAACGAGATCAGCGCGGATAGCGCGTAGAAGCCGTAGGTAATCACCAGGCCGAGCGTGGCCGCCATCATCGGGAAGCTCACGCTGATGGCGTAGTTCGCCATCCACTGCGCGAAGCCCGCCACGGCGAGTCCCGAGCCACGGATCTGATTGGGGAACATCTCGCCCAGCATCACCCACATCACCGGGCCCCAGCTGGCGTTGAAGAAGATGACATACAGGTTGGCGCTGGCCAGCGCGACCAGGCCCGCCGGGTGCGACAGCTGCAGCGTGCCGTTGACGAGTGAGCCGGTCGCGAAGGAGGCGGCGACTGCGCCCAGGGTCACGGCCATGCCGACCGAGCCGATGATGAGCAGTGGCTTGCGGCCGATCCGGTCGACGGTGAAGATCGTGAAGATGCAGGCTCCAATCGACAGCACGCCCGAGACCACATTGATGAGCAGTGAGTCGGATTCACTGAAACCCACCGATTCCCACAGCACCGTGCCGTAGTAGAACACGACGTTGATGCCGACCAGCTGCTGGAACACAGCCAGACCGATGCCGACCCAGACGATGCGCCGGACCTTGCCGGCGCCATCCAGCAGGTCCGACAGCTTGGGGCGATGATGATCGGTGGCCAGCGACTGGGCGATCTCATTGACCTTGCGCTGCGCTTCGGCGGCACCGAGGATCCGCGTCAGCACCCGTTCGGCCTGCGGCAGGCGACCCCGGGACACCAGAAAACGCGGGCTCTCCGGAATGATCAGCAGCATGACCAGGAACACCGCGGCCGGAATCACCTGCATCCAGAACATCCAGCGCCAGGCCGGATACCCCAGCCACAAAATTCCGGTGGAACCGCCGGAGACCTTGGCGAGGACGTAGTTGGCGAGAAACGCCCCGGTGAGTCCGGTGATGATCATCACCTGTTGCAGGCTCGCGAGGCGTCCGCGGGAGCGCGCCGGCGTGACTTCGCTGATGTAGGCCGGACACAGCACGCTCGCGGCACCCACGCCCAGTCCACCGATGAACCGTGCCAGGATGAACACCACGGAGGAGGGGGCATCGCCCGCCGCCAGCGCACTGATCACGAACAGGATCGCCGCGATGATCATGACCGTGCGCCGTCCGATCAGATCGGCGAGTCGTCCGGCGATGAACGCACCGACGGCGCAGCCGACCAGAATGGCGGCCACGTTGAAACCGGTCTCGAATTTGGTCAGCGAGAAGGCCTGCTGCAGGCCATCCTGAGTGCCGTTGATGACACCACTGTCATACCCGAACATGAAGCCGCCGATGGTCGCGACCGCCACGATCGCGAACACGAACAGCATGTTGGCGGACGCCGGGTCCACGTAACCTGGCGTCGAGTCGTTGGAACCCGCGTGCATACATCCCCCTCTCTCGTTCTTGTCGGCTGGTCTTGAGTCTATCTTCTATTACGGCAGGGAAACGACTGATAGCGCTACCATCAAGCCTGGCGGGCATCTTGTCAAGCCGTGGCGTTGAGTTCGCAAGAACTCAAGTATCATGCCGGCTGGCGCGAGAGGTGGGTGAGTGAAGAAGTCGAAAAGGCGCGGCCGCAACGCGGTGACCATGCATGAAGTCGCGGAGCACGCCGGGGTGTCGCCCATGACGGTATCGCGCGTCATCAGCGGCGATGCCAATGTGAAGCCGGAGACGCGCAAGCGGGTCGATGCCGCGATCAAGCACTTCGGCTATTCGCCGAATGTCGCGGCCCGCAATCTGGCCCGGGCGGCAAGCGTGCATATCGGGCTGCTGTACAACAATCCCAGCGCCGCCTACATGAATGAACTGCTGGTCGGCGTGCTGGAGCACAGCCGCAAGGCCGGCTGCCAGATCCTGCTGGAGAAGTGCGGTCCTCGTGGCGAGCGCGCCGCGGTCGAGAAGCTGATGGCCGATGGGGTGGGCGGCATCATTCTGCCGCCGCCGCTCTCGGATTCGCGGGTGGCGATCGATGCCTTGAAGAGCCGGGACATTCCATTCGTGGCGGTCGCGACCGGGCGCCTGGAAGGCAACGGACTTGCGGTGCGGATCGATGATTTCGAGGCGGCGGCGTCGATGACGCGGCATCTGATTGCGCTGGGGCACCGGCGTATCGGATTCATCCGTGGCGCACCCAACCAGCACGCCAGCGCCGAGCGCTATGCCGGATACAAGGCCGCGCTCACCGAGGCGCAGCTTCCCCTGCGCGCCGAGTGGGTCAAGCAAGGATCCTTCACCTATCGCTCGGGGTTGCTGCCAAGTGAGCAACTGCTTACCGCACCGGAGCGACCGAGCGCGATATTCGCCAGCAATGACGACATGGCCGCGGCGGCCGTCTCGGTGGCCCACCGGCTCAACCTGGATGTTCCGTCGCAGCTGAGCATCGTGGGTTTCGACGATACGCCGCTGGCGACCAGCATCTGGCCGGCACTCACCACCGTGCTGCAACCGGTGGCGGAGATGGCCCGTCTGGCGATGGAGCTGTTGCTGCTGGAAATCCATGAGCGTCGCGAGGGTCGGACACTCGGGCCGAGGCAGCAAATCATGAAGTTTGAAATCGTGAAGCGAGATTCCACCGCGGCGGCGGTTTGAACCTGGGTGAATTGCGAGGGCTTGGATTCATGGTGCTCACGAACGCCGACAGCCGCGTGACGCTGGACGCGGCGCACGGCGGTGCGATTCGCGAGTTCAGTTGGCGTGATCGGCCCATCCTGCGTGCGGCCGCGGCAGGCCAGCAGGCCGATCCCTTTTCAATGGCCTGTTTTCCGCTCGTGCCGTACGCCAATCGCATCGCCCACGGCCGATTCCACTTCGACGGCCGCGAGATTCAATTGCAGCGCAACTGGGACCAGGATCCACACCCGCTGCATGGACAGGGCTGGCGATCCGCGTGGACCATCGGCCAGACATCCGCCGCGAGCGCCGTCATGAGCTTCGAGGGAGGCGGGGACGATTGGCCGTGGCGCTATCGCGCCATACAGGAGTTCGCGGTACTCCCGGATGGCCTGGAGGTCCGGCTCAGCGTGGAGAATCGCGCGGCTCACGACATGCCGGCGATGCTCGGGCTGCATCCGTATTTTCCGAATCCCCAGGCTGCCACCCTCGAAGCTCGGGCGCGCACCCTCTGGTTGTCCAATGCGCAGGCGCTGCCGGTTCAGCCCGTGTCCACCCCGCCGGAGTGGTCATTTGACCCACCGCGTGGTGTGGCGCGAGTGGCACTGGATCATTGCTTCGATCATTGGGATGGGCTCGCGATCGTGCGCTGGCCGGATCGGGTCCTCAAAGTCAGTGCCATCGGCGCGCAGTCGCTGCACATCTACGTCCCGGTCGGTGCCGACTTCTTCTGTCTTGAGCCGCAGAGTGCCGCCGTCGGTGCGTTGAATCGCGAGACGGGCGGCGCGGCGCGGCTGTTGCCCGGTGCGAGCCTGGAGCTGAGAGTCAGATTGTCGATCGCCTCAGCGCCGGCCTGATTTTCAGCCATCGCGGCTGGCGGGCCAGTGGCTGCGAAATCCCGAGGTTGAACAGCGGACGCCGGCAGCGGTGCCGATGTGTTTGGGGGGTCGGACACGCCGCCGCCGACGTCCGCGAAAGCAAAGCGGCACAGCGTACACCCGCCTAATTGAGAGCGCTACCATTTTGCGCGAGCGAACCGCCTGGGAGGATCATTACGCGCCCGTTGCAATGCGATCAGCCCGGATTCATGGCACTTGCGGGCCCAGCAGTTGCTTTGTCAATTGCAGTGCAGCTGAAGAATGCAGTTGCGTTGACTTTACAACCGTGCCTATACTTTCGGCCCAAGAAGGTAGCGCTACCATTGCGGTGGTGGATCGTTACGGGGACTTTGAAAAGGGATTTGCAAGGGGGAAATCGCCAATGAGCCGTAAGATGCAGCAGGTCCGTGGGCCAGTGGGTGCTGTCCTGTGCGGTGTGGCGAGCACCCTGATGTGCGCGCCGCTGTTCGCGCAGACCGCGCCGGCGGCCGGTACGTCACCGTCGAGCGATCAACTGCAGGAAGTGACCGTCACCGGTTACCGCCTGAGCCTCAAGGAGGCTACGGACGCCAAGCGCGAGTCGGTGGGCATCACCGATTCCATCTTCGCGGAAGACATCGGCAAGTTCCCGGACACCAACATCGCCGAGTCCTTCAATCGCATTCCCGGCATCACCATCAATCGCGATATCGACGGCGAAGGCGTGGACATCGCGATCCGGGGCCTCGGCACGGATTTCACCAAGGTGCTTCTCAACGGTGCGCCGATCGCCGTCGCCTCGACCGGCGTCACGGATGCGCAGAACACCAATCGGGAAGTCGACCTCAACATGTTCCCGACGGAGCTGTTCAGCCAGCTGTCGGTCTACAAGACCTCCCAGCCGGACCTGATCGAGGGTGGCGCCGCTGGTACGGTGAACATGCGAGCCGTCCGCGCATTCGATACACCGGGAGCGCACCTGACTGCGGGCGTGCAGGGGACCGACAATCAGAAGGCGGCCAACGCGGGCGAACGCGGCTACCTCATCGCCAGCAATACATTTGACAACGGCTTCGGTGCCCTGTTCGGCTATGTCGGTATACAAAACAACGTCAATATTCCGGGCTTCGAAACGATCGGCTGGACCAACCCCCATCTGTCCGCCACACAATGCACCGGTACCTGCAACGCCACCGGCGGTGGCAACTGGACCATTCCGGCAACCGTGCCCTCCAACGCAGGCAATGGCCTCACTCCGGGAGCGACCATCGACCAGGCTTTCCTGCTCGCCAACAACCCGGGCCTCACGATCACGCAGATCAACAACGCGATCATTCCGCGCCTGGGCCGCGATTCGGATGAGGCGGGCGCGCGTGATCGGCAGAACGCTGTTCTGAGCTTCGAGTTCAAGCCCAACGACAGCCTGCACGCCTATCTCGATTCGATGTGGGGATGGGAGCACAACAACGAGCAACGTACCGACATGGATTGGGTGGGTCGCAATGGCGCGGCCATTCCGCTCAACATGCAGGTCGACAACGCCACACCCGGCTGCACGGGGGGCTGCGTGGTGACCAACGCCACTTACGCCAACTCACAGTTTTTCCTCGAATATCGCCCCTACACGGAGGACACGTACTTCTGGAACACCAACCCGGGTTTCGAGTGGAAGATCAATAATAGCCTTGCCCTCAACGTTCAGGGCAACTACAGCCAGAGCCGCTTTCACCGCGAAGTGCCGACCGTCCTGCCGATCACCGCAGCCAATTCGGGTCTGACTGTCGATTACACGAACAACGGCGAAATTCCGTCGATCGTCAGCAATGTGGATCTGGACAATCCGGCGAACTTCATCTGGAACGGCGGACGCGTCAACATCCAGGACGAGCGCCGCGAGACCGGAACCCGCGGCGCTCACGCCGATCTCACCTGGAGCGCAAGCACGCTGCTGAATCTCAAGGTGGGTGGCGCCTTCGACCGGATCGCGCGCAGCATCAATGCGTACGACAACAGCCAGGCCTGGCAGAACGCCGTCTGTGGCGACAACCCCAACGTATTTCTGCCGACCCCGAACAGTCAACCGCCGTGCACCGGGCTGAGCGTGGTCGGTGCTGCACCCGCTGGCTATCCGACCTATCCGGGCCTTGGCACCGGCTATAGCGCCGGGGTGGCGCCGGGCTCGCTCATTTACCAGGGTTCGCTCATTCCGGTGGGCAACCTGGCTTCGTTCCTGAAGCCCGGTCCCAATGGCTTCATCACGGTCAACTGGCCGGCGTTCATGGCGGCGAGCAATTACGCGGCCTTTCACAACGCCGAGACCTTTGCCAGCTCCTCCAACACGGGGGCAAGTGGCGGCTCCGTCGACGAAGACACCACCGGTGTGTACGCGGAGCTCAACGGTTCCACGACCATCGATGGACACCAGTTGCGTTACATAGGCGGTGTACGCTGGGTGCACACCGATCAGATGATCGGCGGCTTCATCTCGCTTCCGGATCCCCTCGATGCCGCGACCCCGGCGCTCCTGGATGGCGCCAAGTATCCGAATCTCGTCGACACGAGCCTGACCGAGAACAAGTACGGCAATCTCCTGCCGTCGTTCGCCGCCGCTTACAACATCACCGATGACTGGGTGTTCCGCGGCGCCGTCTCGCGCACCATGACCCGTCCGAATCCCAACTCGATGCTGCCCGGACTGAGCTTCAGCGACCCGTCAGCCGCGACCGGCACCATCGGCAATCCGGCGCTGCAACCGTATCTGTCGAACAACATTGACTTGGGCCTCGATTTCTACACCGGCCAGGAGGGTTATTTGAGCTTGACCTGGTTCCGCAAGCACATCACCGGCTTCACCTCCAACGGCAACACCACCGAACCGTTCTCGTTTCTCGCGCCGTATGGCATTACCTACGACACGTTGACACCGACGCAGCAGGCGGCGATCACCGCGCGCGGTGGCCCGAGCGCTGCGACGGTGGTTCTCACCGAGCAGGTGAACGCCTCCGGGGTGCTGACCGACAATGGGCTTGAGTTCGGGTGGGTCCAGCCCCTCGATTTCCTCATCGGCCGCTTTGGCCTTGAGGGTTTCGGCTACCAGTTCAACTACACGCTGGTGGATCAGCTCGGTACGGGTGCCGCTCCTGCGATCGCCCTCGGCGTGCCGCCACACACCTACAACCTGATGTTCTACTACGACCACAGGGGCGTGACGTTGCGGGTGTCCACGGTGTACAACGCCGCCAACCAGATCAGCACCGCCAACCAGAACGGCATCACCAATGCCGCGCTCTTTCAGGATACCTACCAACAGTGGGACTTCTCGTCCATCTTCGATCTGGGCAAGATCTTCAATCTGTCCGGGGCGGCAAAGAACGTCCAGATCACACTGGACTGCACCAACTTCACGGCTGCCAGTCAGCGTCAGTATTTTGAATTCCCGAATGCGACGTACACTGACTACAGTCCGGGCCGGACCTATATGTTCGGAGTCCGCGCTCGCTTCTGACGCTGGTACCGGGTCACGCTGCTGTAAGGCAGTATGATCCTGAAACAATTCGTCAGCCGGGGAGGCGTTTCGCCCCCTTGTGCAACATGTTGGTGCGTTGGATCGCTTGTCGCATGATAGCGCTACCAAGTACACTGCCCCAATTCGTTTCCCTGGGGCGATAATGCGCTGGCCATTATGCGTGGGGCAGGTTTGACATGTATTTGGGAATCGACCTCGGCACGTCCAGCGTCAAATGCGTGATCGTGGATGATGCCGAGGCGGTCATCGCGCAGGCGAGCGCTCCATTGGCCGTGTCCCGACCCCAGCCCCTGTTCTCGGAGCAGGATGCGGCGGACTGGTGGCGCGCGACGGTCGAATCGATCCTGCGTCTGCCGGCCAGTGCGCGTGCGTCAGTGCGCAGCATCGGCCTGTCCGGTCAGATGCACGGCGCGACTTTGCTCGATCATGCCGATGTACCCCTGCGACCGGCGATTCTGTGGAACGACGGCCGCTCCGCGGCCGAATGCCGCGAACTGGAACAGCGTGAGCCCAGGGCGCGCAGCATCACCGGCAACATCATGATGCCGGGCTTCACGGCGCCGAAGCTCGCGTGGGTCGCGCACCATGAGCCGGAGCTGTTCGCGCGCACGGCCACGGTGCTCCTGCCCAAGGACTATCTGCGGCTGCAGCTCACGGGCGAGCGGGTCAGCGAAATGTCGGATGCCTCGGGCACCGGGTGGCTCGATGTCGCCCAACGAGACTGGTCCGATGCCATGCTCGCAGCGACCAGCCTGTCCCGGGCCAACATGCCGCGGCTCGTGGAGGGCAATGCGGTATCCGGCCGAGTGACGGTGCAGGTGGCCGAGCAGCTGGGCATCAGGCGCGTGTCCGTGGCGGGGGGTGCGGGCGACAACGCAGCCAGCGCCGTGGGCATGGGCATCATCGCGCCCGGTCAGGCGTTCCTGTCGTTGGGGACGTCCGGGGTGTTGTTTGCGGTCACCGACCGGTTCCGGCCGAATCCGGAGCGCGCCGCGCACGCCTTCTGCCATGCGCTGCCGGGTTGCTGGCATCAGATGGCCGTGCTGTTGTCGGCGGCGAGTGCGCTCGACTGGATCGCGCAACTGCTCGGGGCGACCGATCTGGTGCAGCTGGTCGAGGCTGCTCAGGCGCGCGGCCTGCGCCGTGAATCGCCTTATTTCCTGCCGTATCTGTCCGGTGAGCGCACGCCGCACAACAATCCCCTTGCCCGCGGCGTGTTCTTCGGGCTCACGCACGAGACCACGCCGCCGGACCTGGTCACGGCCGTGCTCGAGGGCGTGGCGCTCGCCGTCGCCGATGGGCAGGATGTGCTGCTCGAGAGCGGTGGCCAAATCGATGAGATCAGCATGACCGGCGGCGGTGCCCGCCTGGCTTACTGGGGGCAACTGTTGGCCGCGGCCTTGAATCGACCGTTGACCTACCGTGCCGGCAGTGAGATCGGCGCGGCGCTCGGCGCCGCCCGCCTGGGCCGCATGGCCGTGACCGGCGAGCGGCCGGCGAGCGTATGCCGAATGCCGCCCATCGTGCGGGTCATCGCACCGGATCGGCAACTCGCGCCGCTGCTCGCACAACGCCGCGGGCAGTTCAGGAATTTGTATCGCGACCTTCGCAACCTCTTTCAGGAGTCCGCAGCATGAGCATCTTTTCTGGTGTCGAGCCCGTCCGCTTCGCCGGACCCGGCACCGACAATGAACTTGCCTACCGCGTTTATGACAAGGACCGCCTGGTACTGGGCAAGCGCATGGAGGAGTGGCTGAAGATCGCGGTGTGCTACTGGCACTCGTTCAACTGGCCGGGCACGGACATCTTCGGCGCCGGGACTCTGCCGCGACCGTGGCTCGGCGCCTCGATCACGCAGGCCATGGCCGAAGAGAAGCTCGAGGCGGCATTTGAGTTTCTCTCGCGCCTGGGTGTGCCGTACTTCACCTTCCATGATGTGGATGTCATGGCTTCCGCGACCACCATCAAGGAGCACAATCTCAATCTGCGGCGCATCGAGGAATCGATGGCGAAGAAAATGGCGGCGAGCGGCGTCAGGTTGCTGTGGGGCACGGCCAATGTCTTCACTCATCCACGCTATGCGAGCGGCGCCTCGACCAGTTCCAATCCGGAAAGTTTCGCCTGGGCGGCCGCGCAGGTGCGCGCCGCGCTCGACACGACCCACCGGCTCGGTGGACAGAACTACGTGCTGTGGGGTGGGCGCGAGGGCTATGACTCGCTGCTGAACACCGACCTGCGCCGCGAACTCGATCAGTACGGGCGCTTTCTTTCCATGGTCGTGGATCACAAGCATCGAATCGGCTTCAAGGGCACGATACTGATCGAGCCCAAGCCCTTCGAGCCGACCAAGCACCAGTATGATCACGACTCCGCCGGTGTCTTCGCCTTCCTCGAAAAGTACGGCCTGACCCAGGAGGTCAAGGTCAATATCGAGGTCAACCACGCGACGCTCGCCGGTTTCGATTTCGAGCACGAAATCGCCGTGGCGCGCGCCTACGGCATCTTCGGTTCCGTGGACATGAATCGCGGCGATCCGCGCAACGGCTGGGACACCGATCAGTTCCCCAACAATGCGCAGGAACTGGTGCCCGCCGTCATGCAGCTGGTGGAGGACGGGGGTTTCACCAACGGTGGCTTCAACTTCGATGCCAAGCTGCGCCGCCAGTCGGTGGATCCGAAGGATCTGTACCTGGCACATATCGGTGGTATCGACACCCTCGCGCGCGCCTTGCTGGCCGCCGCCGACATCGTCAGCACGGCGGCCCTGAAGAAACTGCGTGATGAGCGCTATCGGGGTTGGGACAGCGAGCTGGGCCAAAGGATCATGAAAGGCGATTTCACACTCGCCGCGCTCGCCGATCATGGCGCCGAGAAGAATTTCGATCCACGCATTCCATCGGGGCGGCAGGAACTCGCCGAGAGCATCATCGCGCGGCACTGCAAGTACTGAAGATAAGCTCGAGCGGTCGAAAGGGGGGGATGTGAACGCGAAGTATTCGAAGAAGCCGGATTGCGTCGCGCTGGCGCTGCTCTCGGTGTTGCTGCCCGGCGGCGGTCTGTGGGCGGCCGCGGATACGCCTGCGGCAGCCGACAACCCGCCCTACCTGCAAACCGCCCTGCCGGTCGCAACGCGCGTGGCCGACCTGGTCAGCCGCATGACGCTGGAGGAGAAGATTTCCCAGCTCAACAATGACGCGCGTGCCATCCCGCGCCTGCACGTGCCCGGTTACAACTACTGGAACGAGGCCTTGCACGGCGTGGCGCGCGATGGCATCGCCACCGTGTTTCCGCAGGCCATTGGCATTGCGGCCACGTTCGATACGCCCCTGATCAAGCGCATGGGCGCGGACATCGCGCAGGAAGCGCGGGCCAAGTACGACCTGGCGCTGCGCAGCGGTGATGTGAAGCTCTACCAGGGCTTGAGTTTCTTCTCGCCCAACATCAACATCTTTCGTGATCCGCGCTGGGGGCGCGGACAGGAGACCTACGGCGAGGATCCCTTTCTGACGGGGCAGGTCGCCGTCGCCTTCATCACCGGCATGCAGGGTCCGGACCCGGCGCATCCCGTCGTGACCACGACCGCCAAGCACTTCGCGGTGCACAGCGGGCCGGAGCTCCTGCGGCACGGCTTTGATGCCAAGCCCTCCGACCACGATCTGCGGGACACCTACCTGCCGGCGTTTCGCGCCGCGGTGGTCGAGGGGCATGTCGCATCCGTGATGTGCGCCTACAACGCGGTCGATGGACTGCCCGCTTGCGCCAGTCCCTTCCTGCTGCAGAAGACACTGCGCGATACCTGGGGCTTCAAAGGGTTCGTGGTTTCCGACTGCAACGCGGTGAACAACGTCCACGACGGCCATCACTTCGTCGACACTGAGGCTGCGGCCGCGGCCGTGGCGCTCAAGGCCGGCATGGACAATGAGTGCACCGTCAAATTCGGGCCGCATGAGGAGGACTACGCCAAATACGCGGAAGCCTTCAGGCAGGGATTGATCACCCAGGACGACCTGGATCGGGCCTTGCGCCGGGCGCTCGCGGTGCGTTTTGAGCTGGGGATGTTCGATCCAGCGGACGCGGCCCGGGAAGTCCCGATCAGCGCGGTGGACAGCGCCGCGCACCGCCAGCGCGCCCTACAGGTCGCGCGCGAGAGCATGGTGCTGCTGAAGAACAATGGCGTGCTGCCCCTGACGCATCCGCCGAAGCACATTGCGGTCATCGGTCCGCTGGCCGACAGCGTGCGCATGCTGGAGGGTAACTACAACGGTACGCCGTCGCATGTGACGACCATTGTCGAGGGTATCCGCCGTCAGTTCCCGGGCTCGCAGATCGTGTTCGAACCCGGCACGGGAGAGTTTCTGCGCGAGCCGATGGCGGTGCCGACTTCAGTGCTGACCACCGAGGATGGACATCCCGGACTGACCCTGCAGTACTTCGAGACTGCGCAGCGCAATGGCCAGCCGCTGCTGACGCGCATTGAACCCGTGGTGAATCTGGACAGCAGCGGTGACGCCGGGTTGAGGTTTGCCCGCTGGCGCGGCTGGCTGACGCCTGCGGTGTCGGGGGAGTACACACTGGGCGTTCAAGGTGAACGCGATCAGATCTACCTGGACGGCAAGCTCATCGTCGATGGCAGGCAGCATGGCACCAGCCAGCCGGGCTTCGCGGACCTGCATCTGCAGCGGGGGCATCGCTATGCCATCATGGTGGACAATGCGCCCTCGCTGTCGCGCAGCGTGCGCCTGGTGTGGGTGCGCAAGGACCGCGCTGCGCCGGCACGTGCGCTGGCCGCCGCGCGTCAGGCGGACCTGATCATTGCCACGGTCGGTATCACGGCGGATCTCGAGGGCGAGGAGTCACCGCTGGCGATCCCCGGCTTCAAGGGCGGTGATCGCACCAGCCTTGAGCTGCCGGCCGAGGAGGCGAGCCTGGTTGAATCGCTCAAGGGCACCGGTAAACCGCTGGTCGTGGTGCTGGTGAGCGGCAGTGGCCTGGCGGTGAATGGGCTGCAGGAGAATGCGGACGCCATCCTGCAGGCGTGGTATCCGGGTGAGGAGGGCGGTACCGCGGTGGCCGAAACCCTCTCGGGTCACAACAATCCGGCCGGGCGCCTGCCGGTCACCTTCTACAAGGGGGTCGAGGGCTTGCCGGACTTCAGTGATTATTCGATGAAGAACCGCACCTATCGGTACTTCACCGGTGCAGTGCTGTATCCGTTCGGTTATGGACTGAGCTATTCGACCTTCAAGTACGACAACCTGAAACTGTCCGCGACCCCTCTGGCCGCCGGCAAACCACTCAACGTGCAGGTGCAGGTTACCAATACCAGCACGCGCGACGGCGATGAAGTGGCGCAGCTGTACCTGCAGTTCGGGGGTGCGGCCGGTGCTCCCGGGCGCGCGCTGCGCGGCTTTCAGCGGCTGCATTTGAAGGCCGGCGAATCCAGGGCGGTGCATTTCGCGCTCTCGCCGCGCCAGCTCAGTCACGTCAATGAGGCGGGTCAGATCGTGATTTCCGCGGGCAGCTACCAGGTCAGCGTGGGCGGGGGACAGCCGCAGCTCACGGCGAATGTCATCAGCGCGCCATTGACCGTTCAGGGCGACGAGCGCCTCCCGGACTAGCGGATGATCGTCATCGGCGAGTGCATGCTGGAGCTCACGCGCGCTGCGCAGCGCTGGCGTCTGAGTTACGCCGGTGACACGTTCAACACGGCGGTGTACCTGAGCCGCCTCGGGTTGCCGACGGCCTACATGACGGCCGTCGGCGCGGACCCCTTCAGCCAGGACATGCGCGCCGAATGGCAGGCGGACGGTCTCGATACGACGCTGGTGCTGACCGATGCATCGCGCCTGCCGGGGCTGTACGCCGTGCGCAATGACGCGGACGGTGAACGCCATTTTTTCTACTGGCGGGAACAATCGGCCGCGCGGCAGTTGTTCACCCTGCCCGGGATCGATGTGGCGGTGGCGCGCGCGCGCGCCGCCCGGCAGTTGTATCTGTCTGGCATCACTCTTTCGCTGTACAGTCAGGCCGAACGCAAGCTGCTGCAGGAGATTGCGGCGGCGGTCCGTGCCGGGCGGGGGGAAGTGATTTTCGATCCGAACTACCGTGCCAACGGCTGGCCCAGCGCTGCGGAGGCGCGCGCGGCGATTCGGTCGCTCGCGCCCTTTGTGTCGATCGCCATGCCGACCTTCACCGATGAGGCCGCGCTGTTCGGTGACGCCTCGCCGGCGCAAAGCATACTGCGGTGGCGCGAATGGGGCGCCGAACAGGTGATCGTCAAGGCAGGTGCCGAGGGCTGTCTGGTGTGCGCAGCCGGCGCCGCGCAGTGGGTGCCGGCGGTCAAGGTCGCCACGGTGATCGATACCACCGCCGCCGGCGATGCCTTCAACGCGGGTTTTCTGGCAGCGCGCGATCGCGGCCGCGACCCGCTGACGGCTGCGCAGGCGGCCCATCGCGTGGCTGCCCTCGTGATCCAGCATCGTGGCGCGATTCTGCCGCGGCAGCTGACGCCGCAGCTGCGGGCCGCGTGCGGCATCGAGCCGCCGCCATGACTCAGATTCTGGCCGCGCTGATACTGGTCATTCTGGTTGCAATCGTCGTGACCCGCGTGCTGCTGCTGCGCAGTGCCGGAACCCAGGCCATGCACTTCGGTCGGGTCGACAAGACCGACTTCCTGATCCCGCCGTTCGCGCTCTTCTATTTCTATCTGGTGTTTGCCGATGCGTTCCATCTGCCCTTGGCGAGCACTCAGACGCTGTTCCAATCCGGCTGGCTGTCCTGGGTGGGTGTATTGCTCTGCGGCGCAGGCCTGACGGTCCTGGTGCTCAGCCTGGTGTCATTTGGGAAGAGCTTCCGCGTCGGGATCGATGTCGAGCATCCGGATGAGCTGGTCACCTCCGGCATCTTCGCGGTCAGCCGCAACCCCATGTATGTCGCTTTTGGATCGGTATTGCTCGGGCAGTTCCTGGTATTCCCCCACTGGGTTCGGCTGGTGTATTTCGTTGCCGCCGTTTTGCTGTTTCACCGTCAGGTGCTGCGCGAGGAAGGATTCATGCGGCAGCGCTACGGCGATGAATTTGCGGACTACTGCAAGCGCGTGCCTCGATACTTTTGATCGCTTAGGCCTGCTTCGCTTCCAGCAAGCTGAACTCCGGTGAGATTTGCACCAGGCGGGTCAGGCTCCAGCGGGCCTGTGCCAGAAGCTCCCGATACTCCGTGACGGTGCGCTCGCGACTGCCGATGGTCATCATCGTAATGTCCGCACGGATGACAGCCTGGTCAGTCGGGCCGGTCGACAAATTCTCTGGTATGACATGCTCCAGCAGGAGCAGCGTTGCGCCTGCGGATGCGGCGCGGTGAATGTTGCGCAGAATCTTCAGCGAATATTCGTCATCCCAATCGTGAATGATGAACTTGAGGAGGTAGGCGTCGTATGCCGGCGGCACTGATTCGAAGAAATCGCCGGCTACGAACTTGCCGCGGTCGCCCACGCCGCGTTGCTGAAGGTAGCGTGCTGCGGGCTCTTCCAGATACGCGAGATCGCAAACCGCGCCGCTCATCCGCGGATGAGCGGCCAGCAGCACCGACAGCACGCCGCCGTAGCCGCCTCCCAGGTCCAGCACCGAGGAAAACCGCGAAAAATCGTAGTGCGTGACGGCGTCGCGAGCCGCGCGGACGCTGCCCTCAGCCATCGCCCGTTGAAAGGAATCAAATCGTACCGGGTCGGCGCTGAGCTTCTTGAAGGCATCGGGCCCGGTATCAATCTTGCGCGTGGTGTTCCCAGTCTTCACGACGTAGGCCAGATCGCTGTACTGCTGCCATAACATGTCGCCCGCGAAGAGGGCGCGCCCGCTCAGCGAGCGCGGGACGTCGGGCCGGAGTATGTGACCCGCGGGGGTCAGTTCGAAGGAGTCCGCACCGACGGCCCGGCAGACTCCCAACGTGTGCAGCGCGCGCAGCAGACGAAACACCGAGGGCGGATGGGCTTGGGCGGTTTGGGCGATGGCCGTCGCGGTTTTGGGTCCGTCGGAGAGCTGTTGCGGGATGCCCAATTGCACGGCGACGTTGAGGATCTGCGTGGTCCAAAAGCCGTTGACGAGCTGACCGATGCGCTGGAAATCGGCCAGAGCCGTGTCGTCTGCCGAAGGCGGTTGATCAGTGGCCATGCGAGTGGTCCGGCTTTGGGGTGCTGGTACAGCCCTGCGGTTTGTAAACGCGATGTGCAGATGCAGGGTATTGCGGGAGCTTGGGGGCGGGGCGGCGTGGGCGCGGTAGCAGCTCGCCGCGGCAGTTGGGACATTTGCCATCCAGGATCCCCTCCGCACAGGCGCTGCAGAAGGTGCATTCGAAAGAGCAGATGCGGGCCTCGATGGATTCGGGCGGCAGATCCTTGTTGCAGCACTCGCAATTCGGACGAAGTTCGAGCATGCGTCACCCTGTGGCTGCGCTGGCCGGCGGCTGCAATTTTTTCATGGGTCGAGCCAGCAATCATGGTCCGGCGCGCCGGCCGAGTCCATAAAAAATCCCTGTGGAATCAACAATAAAGTTGTGACCACTGATGCGGGGCGGCGTTCGACGGGCGGCTGGGACCCTTGCGGAACCAGGGGTCGAGGCTTGCACACAGGCCCTATCTGGATATAATTACAGTATCTGTATAAATAAACAGGTTAACGCCATGTCCGACCTGACACCCCGCCAGACCGAAATCCTGCGCCTGATTCAGCACTGCATCGCCGAGACCGGCATGCCGCCCACGCGGGCTGAAATCGCCCGGGAGCTGGGGTTCAGATCGGCCAACGCCGCCGAGGAACATCTGCGGGCGCTGGCGCGCAAGGGTGTGATTGCACTGGTACCGGGCACTTCGCGCGGTATCCAGCTGAAGGACACCATCCGCGAACAGTTCGGCTTGCCGCTCATCGGCCGGGTTGCCGCAGGCCGTCCCATCCTCGCAGAAGAGAACATCGAGGCGCACTACAAGATCGATCCGTCGATCTTTCAGCCGCGTCCGCACTACCTGCTGAAGGTGGTCGGCATGAGTATGAAGGACGTCGGCATCCTCGACGGCGACCTCGTGGCCGTGCATCGCACGCCGGATGTGCGCAGTCGCCAGATCGTGGTCGCGCGTCTGGAGAACGAGGTCACGGTGAAACGCTACCGGCAGGAAGGCTCGGTGGTGTGGCTGATGCCCGAGAATGAAGACTTCGAGCCCATCCGCGTGAATCTCAAGGAAGAACCGTTGCTCATCGAGGGCATCGTGGTGGGTGTGGTGCGCCAGGGCCGGACGGCCGGCCTCATGTAGTTGCCATTAAGGCGGTTCGCGCCGCTTCATTTGTGGAAGGCAGCCATGGCTACTCAGGTTCTGACCCGGCTGCTCGAACACCCGGGTATCTGGCGCGGTCGCAGTCTCACTCGCATCGAGACACTCTCCTCGGGTTTCCCGGAACTCGATGCACGGCTGGTGGGTGGGGGCTGGCCGAAGACAGGTCTGGTTGAGATTCTGGCCACGCATCTGGGCAGTGGTGAACTGCGGTTGCTGCTGCCGTTGCTGGCGGCGGTGACGCATCGGCCCCAGGCCCGCTGGTGCACGTGGATCGCACCCCCGCTGACGCCTTATGCACCGGCCCTCGCCGCGAGGGGTGTGAATCTTTCGCGGATGCTGGTGGTGCGGGCGCCGAAGGAGCGCGAACGGGCCCCCGAATGGGCCACTGAACAGGCGCTGATTTCCGGTGCCTGCGATGTGGTGCTCACCTGGATCACCCAGCCCTTGAGACCGCGCATCGTGCGGCGTCTGCAACTGGCCACGCAGCGGGGTCGGACGCTGGCTTTCCTGCTGCGCCCCTGGAGTTCACGGGTGGCGCAGGAACCTTCACACGCGCTGCTGCGACTGGGCCTCGAGCCCGAAAGCCGTGGTGACCACCGTGGCGTGCGATTGAGCATTCTCAAGAGCCGCGGTGGCGCGACCGGTGAGTGGTGGCTGGATCTGGATGCCGCGCAGGCTGCCGCGGGTGTCTGAAGATGGCCTCACGACTAGTTCGCAAATGGCCTCAAGCGCTGCCATCGGCCGCAGCGCCGGCGCAACTGTCGCTGGCGGTGCCGCCGGCCGGGGCGCCACCCCCTACCGATCCGCCCGGCGAGCAGAGCAGCCGGCACCAGCCGGCCGCGGCATTGCCGGAGCTGTGGCTCGGAGTGCATTTACCGCAATCTGATCCGGCTCTGCTGCAGCGTCTGGGGGTGCTCGCGCAGCGTTTCACGCCGCGGGTGAGTCTCGAGCCACCGGATGGACTGGTGCTGGAAGTGCAGGGGAGTCTCGCGCTGTTCGGCGGTGTCTCACGGCTGTACCGCGCTTTTCGCGCCGGGTGTCACGCGGCCGGCGCAGCCCCGGTGCTGGCACTGGCACCGACTCCCTTGGCGGCCTTGGCGGGGGGACGCAGCGGCGTGTCATTCAAGGTGCTGGAGCCGGAGCAGCTGGTGAGTGCGGTGAGTCCACTGCCGCTGGCGGCATTGCGCTGGCCGCCGCCGGTGCTGCAGCGGCTCTCAAAACTCGGGGTCTATCGCGTCGGTCAGGCGCTGCGGCTGCCGCGGGCCGGTTTTGCGCGCCGCTTCGGCCGTGAGCCTCTGCAGATGCTGGATCAGCTCACGGCGCGCGCGGTGGAGCTGCGCGCACCGTTTCGGTTGCCGCAGCGCTTCCGCGCGCAACGCCAGTTCGTCCGGGAGCGCGAAGATCATGCGCAGATCCTGCAGGCGTTGCAGCCGCTGCTCAAACAGCTGGCGCAGTTTCTGGAGGCGCGTCAGTGCGGCATCACCCGGCTCACCTGTCGGCTGCGCCACCGCAACGATCAGCACACCGACTGTATCGTGAGGCTCGCGCAACCCGAGGCGGCGGCGGCGCGCTTCCTGGAATGGTTTGCGGAACGCTTGAGTAAGAAAGTGCTGCCCGGGCCGGTGCGTTCCCTGGAGCTGCGCTCCGGGGAGCTGCTGTCACGGGCACCGGTGCATGAGTCACTGTGGCGCCCGGGAGAGCATGGCGGGGGGAGTGAGGCGGGGTTACGGTCCGGTTCCCTGGAATTCATCGAACGACTGCGCATGCGCCTGGGCGAACTGGCCGTACACGGTCTCATCTGCCAGGACAGCCACTGTCCGGAAGGCGCCTCCAAACCCCTGTCGCCCACGGATCCGAACTTTCGGCGTGCGGCATCCCCCGCGCCGGCTGCCACGCCGGTGCGGCCTTTATGGCTGCTCGAGGAACCGCAGCCGCTGCGTGAAGAGCAGGGCTGGCCGCAATTGGACGGTCCGCTCACGCTGCGGCATGGGCCGGAGCGCATCGAGAGCCAGTGGTGGCAGGGGCCGGGCGTCGCGCGCGATTACTACCATGCCACGGATGTGCATGGCATCGCGGTGTGGGTGTTCCGTGAGCGCGAGCTGCCGCATCGCTGGTTCCTGCATGGGCTCGCCGGATGAGCGCGCCAACGCCAGCCTACGCAGAGCTGCACTGTCTCACGCACTTCACCTTCCTGCGCGGAGCATCGCGGCCGGCGGAGCTGGTGCAGCAGGCGCAGCAGCTGGGCTACAGCGCTCTGGCCATCACCGATGAGTGCTCGGTGGCGGGCGTGGTACGCGCGCACATGGCCGTGCAGAGCTGCGCCCCGTCCTCCCTCAAGCTCATCATCGGGGCAGAGTTCACCCTGGCGTGCGGTTTGAAGTTCATCGCCCTGGCGACCAATCGGCACGGCTATGCGCGGCTGTGCGCGTTGATCACTCATGGCCGGCGCGCCGCGCCGAAGGGCAGCTATCACCTGACGCGTGAGGATGTGCAGCGGCATCTTAAGGACTGTCTGATCCTGTGGCTGCCGGGTGCCACGCCTGCCGTCGCGGAACTGCAATGGCTGCGCGGCTGCTTTGCCGGACAGCTGTGGATCGCCGTGGAACTGCTGCTCAAGGGCACGGACCGGCAGTACCTTGAGCAGCTGACGCAGATCGGCCGCAGCTGCTCGGTGCCGCTGGTGGCCAGTGGCGATGTGCACATGCATGTGCGGGCCCGGCGCCGCCTGCAGGATGCGGTGACCGCGATCCGTCACGGCGTGACGCTGGCAGAGGCCGGCGCGCGGCTGTATCCCAACGGTGAGCGCCACCTGCGTGAACGCGACCGGCTGGCGCGGCTGTATCCGCCGGAACTGCTGGCGCAGACCCAGGTGATCGCAGCACGCTGCACCTTCAGTCTCGGGGAGCTGCGCTATGAGTATCCCCGCGAGCTGGTGCCGGAAGGGGAGACGCCGGCCAGCTGGCTGCGCAAGCTCGTGGAGCAGGGGGCGCACAAGCGCTGGCCCAGCGGTGTGTCGGCGCAGGCCCGCGAGATCATCGAGCGTGAACTGGCGCTCATCCGCGATCTGGGCTACGAGGCCTATTTCCTGACGGTGTACGACATCGTGGCGTTCGCGAACAGCCGCGGCATTCTCGCGCAGGGTCGCGGCTCGGCGGC
This sequence comes from Steroidobacteraceae bacterium, assembly GCA_035486855.1. Classification (GTDB taxonomy): domain Bacteria; phylum Pseudomonadota; class Gammaproteobacteria; order Steroidobacterales; family Steroidobacteraceae; genus DAIDKA01. The sequence goes on along the minus strand of DATHMT010000050.1, from coordinate 69,812 downwards.
CAACTCCCTGGTGTGTTACTGCCTGCACATCACCGCCATCGGTCAGCGGCTGGACTCGCTTCTGATGGAACGGTTCATCTCCCGCGAACGCGCCGAGCCGCCCGACATCGATATCGATTTCGAGCACGAGCGGCGTGAGGAGGTCATTCAGTACCTGTATCGTAAGTACGGCCGCGAACGGGCGGCACTGGCGGCCACCGTCATCAGCTATCGCGGCCGCAGCGCCCTACATGACCTGGCGCGGGCCTTTGGCTTTTCGGTGGAAAAGGCACGGGCCCTGGCGCGCGTGGTGCAGTGGTGGGATGAGAAGGTGTCGGGCGAGCATCTGCGCGAGGCGGGGTTTGATCCGCAGGATCCGCTCTTGCGACAGGTGCTCACGCTCGCCGGCGAACTGATCGGTGCTCCGCGCCACCTGTCCCAGCATGTCGGGGGCTTCGTCATTGCCGCGACCGTATTGTCGGACCTGGTGCCGGTCGAGAACGCCACCATGCCCGAGCGCACCGTGGTGCAGTGGAACAAGGATGATCTCAATGATCTGGGTCTGCTGAAGGTCGATGTGCTGGGCCTCGGGATGCTGAGCGCGCTGCGACGCTGCTTCGCACTGGTCAATGACTGGCGCGGCACGAGCTGGAAGCTGGGGCATCTGCCCGAGGAGGACCCCGAGGTCTACGCCATGATGTCGCGCGCGGATACCATCGGGGTCTTCCAGATCGAGTCGCGGGCGCAGATGTCGATGCTGCCGCGTCTGAAACCCAAGACCTTCTACGACCTCGTCATCGAGGTCGCGCTGGTACGGCCCGGTCCGATCCAGGGCGACATGGTGCATCCGTACCTGCGCCGACGGAATAAGGAGGAAACCATCGACTATCCGGGCCCCGGCGCGCAGGTGGCGCTGGAGCGCACTCTTGGAGTGCCGATCTTCCAGGAGCAGGTCATGCAGCTGGCCATGCATGCCGCGGGCTTCACCGCCGGTGAGGCCGACAATCTGCGCCGCGCCATGGGTTCCTGGGAGCGCCACGGAGATCTGCACCGCTTCAAGGACCGGCTCGCTTCCGGATTGATCGCCAATCACTATCCGGCGCAGTTCGCCGAGCGCATCTGCAAGCAGATCGAGGGTTTTGGCGAATATGGTTTTCCCGAGAGCCACGCGGCAAGTTTCGCGCTTCTGGTCTACGACTCGGCGTGGCTCAAACTCTACGAGCCCGCCGCCTTCACCTGCGCCTTGCTGAACAGTCAGCCGATGGGGTTCTATGCACCGGCCCAGCTGGTCGGGGATGCGCGCCGGCATGGCGTCGAGGTACGACCGGTCAGCATTGCCCACAGCGATTGGGACTGCACGTTGGAGCCTGGCGCGACGGCTGATGCCGGTGCGCAGCCGGCGCTGCGGTTGGGTCTGCGCCTGGTGCGTTCACTCAGCCAGCAGGGCGCGGAGCGCGTGATGGCCGCGCGCAAGGTACAGCCCTTCGGCAGCGTCACGGACCTGGCGCATCGCGCGCAGCTGCAGCGCCGGGACCTCGAGGCCCTGGCGGCGGCCGGGGCGCTCGGGATGCTCAGCGGCAATCGTCATCTGGTCTTCTGGGAAGTGGCCGGGTTCGAACCGGCGCTGCCACTCGCGGCCGCGGATCCGCAGGCCCACGAGGTGAGCGAGGGACGACCGCTGCTGGGCATGCCGACGGAGGCCCAGAGCATCGTGGCAGATGTGGCCGCCGTGGGGCTGACGCTGGGGCGCCATCCGGTGGCGTTGCTGCGCGGGCAGCTGCAGACCGAAGGCGTGCAATGCATGGCGGAAGTGAACCAGCTGCCACAGGGGCAATGGGCCCGCACTGCGGGGCTGGTGCTGGTGCGGCAGCGCCCCGGCAGCGCCTCGGGGGTGACCTTCATGACGCTCGAGGATGAGACCGGTCAGGTGAATCTCATCGTCTGGAGGAACATCGGCGAGCGCTTCCGTCGCCCCCTGGTGGAGGCGGGTCTGCTCGAAGTGCAGGGCATCGTGCAGCGTGAGGGTCCGGTGCTGCACCTGGTGGCGCGCCGTCTCATCGATCGCACCGCGCTCACCGGCAGGCTGCACCTGCCGTCACGCGACTTTCACTGACCGCCCGTGTCTAGTGCAGGCCGATCACGTGGAACACCACGAACAGCCCGGCGCCAAAGGTGGCGGCACCCAGGATCACGCACACCGGCAGGGTCAGTACCCAGGCGAGGATGATGTTGCGCACCGTGTCGCCCTGGACACCGGACTTGTTGGCCACCATCGTGCCGGCGATGCCCGATGACAGAATGTGCGTCGTGCTGACGGGCAGTCCGAGCGTATCCGCCGTCGCAATCGTCGCCGCCGCCACCAGCTCGGCGCAGGCGCCCTGCGCATAGGTCAGGTGGGCCTTGCCGATCTTTTCACCGACGGTCACCACGATGCGCTTCCAGCCGACCATCGTGCCCAGGCCCAGCGCCAGGGCGATCGCGATCTTGATCCAGGTCGGAATGAAGTTGGTGAGGCCCTTCAGCGACTTCTGATATTTGTCGGCGGCGCCCGCATCCAGACCCGCCGGCACCTTCTTGATCTTGGCCAGCCGCGCCAGCGACTCGCCGACCAGGTACACGTCCAGACGCAGCGCGCGCCGCTCCGCGCCCGGAATATCGTGCAGATCCGAGACGCTGTGCATGCGCGTGATCACCGCATCATTGGCCTCGCTGAGCGCCGGCAGCGTGTCGTCATTCGGCTGGCTGGTGCGCAGGAAAGTGGTGAGGGTGCGATGCGCCTCATCCGAGGTCGGCACCTTCGCGGTGGCCGGCACGATCTGGTGCAGCTGCATCGAAATCCGGGTCGCGGCGCCGTTGATCTTCGCGAGCGCATCCGGCGAGGTCGACATGTCGAGCGCGAACGCGGCCGGCACGCAGCCGACCAGGATCAGCACCATCAGGCCCATGCCCTTCTGGCCGTCATTCGAGCCGTGGAAGAAGGACACCCCGGTGCAGGTGAGGATGAGCAGTCCACGCACCCACAGCGGCGGCTTGGAGTCCCCGACGGGCGCCTGGAACAGTTCGACCCGCTTCACCAATACGATCCGCAGAATGATCAGCAGCAGGCCGGCCAGCACGAAGCCCATGATGGGGGAGACCACCAGCGCCTTGAAGGTGTCCTCAACCTTGGCCCAATTCACGCCTTCACCGAAGGCCTCGTTGGGGCTGATCAGGGAGTTCATCAGGCCGACGCCCACGATCGAGCCGATCAGGGTGTGGGAGCTGGAGGCCGGGAGGCCCAGGTACCAGGTGCCCACGTTCCAGATGATGGCCGAGATCAGAAGCGCAAAGACCATCGCGAAGCCCGCTCCCGAACCGACGTTGATCACCAGTTCCACCGGCAGCAGCGACACGATGCTGAAGGCGACGGCGCCCGAGGAGAGCAGCACGCCCAGGAGGTTCCAGGCGCCCGACCACACCACCGCCGTGTTGGGCTTCAGCGCATGGGTATAAATGACGGTGGCGACGGCATTGGCCGTGTCATGGAAGCCGTTGACGAACTCGAAGCTCAGCGCCAGCGTCAGGGCCAGGGCGAGAAGAATAGCGGTCGGAATATCGATGCCAAGGCTTGCGAGCACGTGCACTCCCCCGAAGACTTATGATTTAGGCGGCGGAGCACAAGCCTAGGGTCGTCACATGACTGTCATGTGACAACCCGGCCGTGAGTTAAGACTGAAGCTTAACTGCAGGACTTAGCGGTAGTAGGGATGGTAGTAGGGACCGTAGCCGTATCCCACGCCGACCCCCACCACGGGGACTGCCGGTGCGACCACCAGGCCGCCACGGGTCGGTACCGCCACGCATCCGGCCAGAAGGCCCAGCGATGCAACAATAATCGCGGTCAGTAGAGTCTTCATGATCCAGGCCCTCCATGTTGTGAACCCTTGCCCTGAACAACGCGGCCGGGGCTTGGGGGAGGACCTGGGTTACGTGACCTTAATTCCGCGGCCTACGGGATGGTCAGGGCCACGCCACTGGCGTTGCCCGCACTCATATCAATGGTCGAGCCATAGGGCAGACGCGTGAGCGTGCCGGCCGGGTTGGCGGAGTTCCAGGCCCACACTTCGGCGTTATAGATACCCGGTCCGTAGGCCGCCCCGGAGCTGCCCCCCGGGGCCACGGCAGTCAGCGACAGCGACGTGCTGCCCGACAGATAACCGGTCAGCGGCGCCGCCGCGACCAGCGCGCCGCTGTAGGTCAGGAAGAGCGTGGCGTTGTCGTAGGAGCCCGGGCTGGTCACGGTGACCGTACCGGTGATGGAATTCGCCGCGCTGCCCGAGGGCACCGGCGGGGCGGTCATGGTGAAGAGCGCCGTGGCCGAGGCATTGCTGGGCGCGGTCACGGTGGTGCCGAGCGAGCTTTGCGCATAGGCCGGATTGATGGCGCCGATGGCGTAGGTCGCGACGCCCTGACTCGGGTTCACGTTGGTCAGCGACACGGTGCCACCGGAGACGTAGGTGCCGTACTGCAGGCTGCCGCCGGAGAGGTCCTGGTCGGCCGCGAACAGCCCGCTGGTCGGGTCCACCGGTCGCACTTCAATCAGATAGGGCACTTCGGAGTCCAGCGGCAGCGTCTGGTAGAACCCCACCACCGAGCTGGTCGGCGTGGCCGGCGAGCTGGTATTGAAGTTGACCAGGTACGGAGTTGCGGCGGTCAACGTCAGCGTGCCCAGGACCGCGGTCGCGCTGGTCGGATCGCCGCTCGTCACCGGCACGCCCTTGATGATCGTGGTCTCGATCGTCGGGCCGTGAATGACCACATCGTAAGTGCTCGGCGCGCCCGAGGCCGTGGACAGGGGATAGAGGCTGAAGCTGCCGTCGGCATTGACGCGCGTGGTCTTGACGATGACGTGACGGGTGCCATCGGTGCTCAGGCCCTCGGCCGCGACCTGTACATCCGGATTGCCGGCGGTCGTCAGCGTCGTGACCCCGGTGAGCGAAACCGTCCCCGCGATGGTCCCCGAATACTTCTGATCATAGACCTGCGGGTGCGGGTTCAAGGCGTAGGCCGGCTGGCCGCTCAGGGAAATCGGCACGAGGTCCCGGGTGGCGTCGAAATCGATGACGGCGTTGGTCGTGGAAACCACCGCCGAGAGGGCCGATGTGCCGCTCGAGCTCGGCGTCGTCGTCGCGGCCGACGAGGTCGTGATTTCATCATCCGTGGACGTCGTGGTCGTGGAGGCGGTCGTCGGGCTGCCGAAGCCACTGGATGTCGAGGCCGAGACGGTGAGGCTGGTGCTGATGCGGATGCCCTGCGCGGCGTTCAAGACGGCCAGTGGCACGGTGTGTGCGACATCCGAGGCGTCAACATAATCCACTTCATCGTTGGTCGCGGCGCCGGCGCTTTCGGCGGCGCTGGTCAGCGCGTCGGTCGAATCGGCGAGAATCAGCATGACCTGCGCGTAGGTGCCCGTGCTGAGTTTCAGGTCGCTCGCGAACTGGCTCAGGGTGCCGTTGGTGAGATTGACCAGGTCGACCGTCTGCGGCGTGCTCAGCGTGAATTCGCTCCAGCTGCTGTCGGTGGCGAGGGCCGTCGCGCTGGTGTTGAACCAGATCTGATTCACGGTCACGAAGACATGGGTGAACTGTGCCGGAGTGTTGCCGGTCGCCGACACATTGGTGCGGGACTGGCAGCCGGCGAGCACCACGCTGCCCAACAACAGTGCGAGGACGGGCAGGTGTGCCCAGCCCCGCAGCCGCACTTGCGGGCTCGGTCGCGGACCGGCGGCTAACTTGTTCGCCATTACAGCATCCCTGTGACAGATCGTGACACCGATCGGTTTGAACCGGCGCTAGAGCCGGTTCAACGCTTCAGATTCAGACCCGTTGACCCGCGGTCAGGTTCGTATATTGGCGTAATTTCATCTGCGACGCGCGGGCTTACGCGTGCCGTCGCCGATGTCATAATCGTCGAAGTCACTGGTGAGTTCGGCGGTGAGTTTGTCCTCACGCATGCGTTCCAGCCGGCGCCAGGGCGGCTCGCCGCTTTTCTGCGCACGCTTCTTCGCGAGGTCCAGATCCTTCGTGACCTGGTCGAGGTCGACATCGGCCTCTTCGGTGACCGGTTCGTCGATTTCCTCGCCCTCGAATTCGTCGGATTCGGCTTTTTCGATCATGGCCCGCCAACCATGCTGTCCAGTCGCTACCGTGGATTTTGGCGAAGTCGTATTACAGGATCAACACATCCGTAAAAGTTCTCAATGGATCAGCTGGTTCATCTGGAAGATCGGCAGAAGCATTGCAAAAACGATGCCCATCACGAACAGACCCATCATCACGATCAGACCCGGACCCAGAAGCCCGACGATGGCCGTCAGCAGTCCGTCGAGCTCGCGCTCCTGGCTGATGGCGGCGCGTTCCAGCATGCCCTCGAGTTCGCCGCTCGACTCGCCGCTTTGGATCAGGTGGATGGTCATCGGCGGAAACAGCTTACTGATGGCGAGCGAGCGGCCGATCGAGGCGCCTTCCCGCACACGCAGCGAGGCTTCCGCGACGGCATCGCGCATCGGCAGGTTGGTCACGACTTCCCCGGCGATGCGCAGCGCATCGAGCACCGGCACCGTGGCCGCGGTCAGGATGCTCAAGGTGCGCGTGAAGCGGGCGGTGTTGAAACCGCGCACCAGCTTGCCGATCAGCGGCAGCCGCAATTGCAGCAGCTGGAACCGCCGCTTCGGGCCGGGCTTCGCCAGCCAGCGTGAGAGGATGATGTAGCCGACGATGCCGATGATCAGGATGTAGATGCCGCGCAGCCGTAGGAAATCACTGACACCGATCAGCACGCGCGTCATGATCGGCAGCTGCGCGTGGCTGGCCGTGAACACGCCGACGACCTTCGGCACCACGTACACCATGAGGCCCGCGACGATCGCGACGCACATGACGGTGAGGGCGATCGGATACAGCATCGCCCCCAGAACCTTCTGCCGCATTTCCTCGCGGTTCTCGGTGTAGTCCGCCAGCCGCTCGAGCACCGAGTCCAGGTGGCCGGCCTGTTCGCCGGCCGAGACCGTGGAGCGATAGATTTCCGGGAACACGCGTGGAAAATCGGCGAAGCCATCGGCCAGCGTGTGGCCTTCCATGACCTTGGCGCGCACCCCGAGCACGATGCTCTGCACCCGCTCCTTCTCGGTCTGCTGCGAAACCGCCAGCAGCGACTCCTCCAGCGGCAGGCCGGCCTTCACCAAAGTTGCGAGCTGCCGCGTGAACAGCGCCAGATCGGTGGCCGAGACGCGCCGTGCCAGCGAGAAGCTGCGCTTATGGGATTTTTCCTGCTCGGAGACGGCGTTGACGGTGATCGGCAGCAGCTGCCGTTCACGCAGCAGCTGCCGCACGTGACGGGCGGTGTCGCCTTCGAGGATGCCGCGGCTCTCGCGCCCGCCGGTATCAACCGCCGTATACTCGAAGGCGCCCATCGCTGCCTCAGTCCTCGCGGGTCACGCGCAGGATCTCCTCGAGCGTGGTCTCACCGCGCAACACCCGGGCGCGACCATCGTCGCGGATCGAAGGAGTCAGCGTGCGGGCATGCCGCTCCAGGTCCTGTTCGGCGGCGCCATCGTGAATCATGGTGCGCATGTGATCATCGACCATGACCAGCTCATAGATGCCGCTGCGGCCCTTGTAGCCAGTGTTGCCATTGCCCGGGCGGTACAGCATCGGCGCTTCGGACTCGGCCCGCAGATTGAGCAGCCGCCGCTCATAGTCACCGGCCTTGAAGGGCGTCCGGTTGTCCGGGTTCAACACCCGCACCAGGCGCTGGGCGACGACGCCGATGAGACTGGATGACAACAGGAAAGGCTCGATGCCCATGTCGCGCAGGCGGGTCACGGCGCCGACCGCGGTATTCGTGTGCAGAGTCGAGAGCACCAGGTGACCCGTGAGACTGGCCTGCACGGCAATCTGCGCCGTCTCCAGATCGCGGATTTCCCCGATCATCACCACATCCGGATCCTGGCGCAGGATGGCGCGCAGGCCGCGCGCGAAGGTCATCTCCACTTTGGTGTTGACCTGGGTCTGGCCGATGCCATCGATGTAGTACTCGATGGGGTCCTCGACCGTCATGATGTTGCGCGAGTTGTCGTTGAGGCGCTCGAGCGCCGCATACAAGGTCGTGGTCTTGCCCGAGCCGGTGGGCCCCGTGACCAGCAGAATGCCGTGCGGCTTGTGGATGAGTTCATCGATCAGCTGCCCGGTCGTCGGGTCCATGCCCAGGGCGCTCAAATCCAGCCGCCCGGCCTGCTTGTCGAGGATACGCAGCACCACCCGCTCGCCATGACCGCTCGGGATGGTGGACACGCGCACGTCCACCGCCCGACCGGCGATCCGCAGGCTGATGCGCCCGTCCTGCGGCAGGCGTTTTTCGGCGATGTCCAGCTTCGACATCACCTTGATGCGCGATACCACCAGCGGTGCCACCGCGCGCTTGGACTGCAGCACCTCACGCAGCACCCCGTCGACCCGGAACCGCACCACCAGCCGGTTCTCGAAAGGTTCGACATGGATGTCCGAGGCGTTTTCCTTCACCGCCTGGGTGAGCACGGCATTGATCAGCCGGATGATCGGCGCATCATCATCGGCTTCCAGAAGATCGGTCTGCTCGGGCAGTCCCTGCGCCAGATGCGTCAGGTCCTCGGTGTCCTCGAAGCCACCGACGGCATCCATGGCATTCGGACCGGTCTCATAGGCCTGACGCAGCAGCGTATCGAAGGTCGCCTCATCGACCCGGTCGATACGCAGGGGCAGCCGCAGGTAGCGGCGCACTTCGGCCAGCGCCAGGGGCGAGGCCCCGCCGCGCACCGAGCACTGCGCCACACCGTCGGTGACGGCACCCACCAGCACCCCATGGCGCTTCGCGAAGGCAAAGGAAATGCGCTTGTCGGCAACGACGGCAGGAGCAGCAGCGGTCGCGAGCTGGTTCATGGCGGGTCTCGCTGCGCGGGCGGCGCGGAACTGGCGGCAGCCGCATCGCTGGCGCGGGCCGCCGCATCGATTTCCCGCTGGGCGCGCGCGGCCGCGCGGTCACGCTCCTGCTCGGTGATCGGCGCATTGGGGGTCGAGCCGGGCGGCGGCGGTGGCGGAATGGCCGGCAGCACCGGGGACTTGACGCCCGGCAGCAGCGGCACCGACCCCCTGTCGCCCGCGCCGACCTGGCGCTGCTCCTCGCGGATGAAGTTGTACTTGGCGTTGGTCTCGATCGACATCTCGGTACCGTTGTGCATGATCTGCGGCCGGATGAAGATCATCAGGTTCTTTTTCGTGAGCGTCGCCGAGTGGTCCTTGAACAGCTCGCCGATGAAGGGGATGTTGCCGAGCAGGGGTACGCGCGACTCGGAGTGATCATATTCATTGCTGATCAGGCCGCCGATCACGATGATGCCGCCATCCTCGATCAGCACCTCGGTGGTGATCTCACGCTTGCTGGTGGTGATGTCGACCGCGCCCGCGGGACTCGGGATCACGCTCGAACTTTCGATGTCGATCTTCAGGCGGATGGCATCGCCCTCATTGATCTGCGGGGTGACCTTGAGGATCGTGCCGACCTCTTCGCGCTGGATGGTCTGGAACGGACTCACCGAACCACCGGAAGTGCCGGTGTTGGTGTACTGACCGGTGACGAAGGGCACTTCATCAGCGGACTTCATGGTGGCTTCCTGGTGGTCCGAGGTCAGCGCCGAGGGCGTCGCGATGACATTCGAATCGGTGTCGGTGCGGATGGCGCGCAGCATGGCCGCGAAGCTGACGCCGGATTTCGCGACCCGACCCAGCGCCACGGTGGTGCCGGTCTCGAGTGCCGAGTTGATGCTGGTCGGACTCGCGATGGCATTGGCCAGATCGACCAGGCTGGCGCCGCCCACCGGCGTGAGGAAGGTTGCGCCCGGAATCGTCTGGCCATTGCTCTCCGACCAGGTAGCCCAGTTGACGCCGAGTTCCGAGGACTTCGCGAGGTCGACATCGACGATGATGGCCTCCACCAGCACCTGGGCGCGCGGGATGTCCAGCTTGTCGATGATGTCGTTGATCTGCCGTTTGACCTTCGGCGGCGCGGTGATCACCAGCGCATTGTTGGTGGTGTCGGCCCAGATCTGGGAGTTCTTGCTGTCCTGTGCGGTGGGCGTCGCAGCGCCGCCCGCACCGCCGGTGGTCGCCGCGGCAACGCCGGAGAGCTGTTCCTTGAGTTTCGGCGCGAGCTTCTCGGCATCGGCGTAGCGCAGGTAGCGCACCTGGGTATCGCCACCGGACTGCTGCGGCGTATCCAGATGCGTGATCAGCACCTTCGCGCGCAGTCGCGCCGCCGGCTCACCGCTGATCAGCACGCTGTTCGAGCGCTCGTCGGCCACCATTTTCAGAGGCTGTATGCCGGGGTCCTGCTGGCCCTGGCCCTGAGAAAGCGTACTCAGTTCACGCACCACCTCGATGGCCGAGGCGTTCTGCATGGTGACGACTTCCACATCGGCATCACCGACCTGATCGATGCGGGCGATGATCTTCATGATCCGGTTCACATTCGAGGCGTGATCGGAAATGATCAGCATGTTGGCCGGCGGGTAGGCGTTGAGCTGACCGGTGGTGGGCACCAGCGGCCTCAGCACCGTGACCAGCTGGGTGGCGCTCACGTTCTTGACCGGGATCACCTGCGTGACGATCTCATCCGAGGTCGCGCTGACATGGTCCGGCAGGTCATCCTGGCCCGGGTAGAAGCGCTGATTGGAATCCGGAACGATCTTGATGATGCCATTGGCGCCGGGAACGGCGATGGCGCCGTGCACCGCGAGGATCGACTGGAAGATCTGGTAGAAGCCCTCGGGCGTGACGGGGGTGGAGGAGCGCATGGTCACCTGCGCGCGCACCCGCGGGTCAATGATGATGGTCTTGTGGGTCGCCATGGCCACGGCATCGATGATCTGACCAATGTCCGCGTCCTGGAAGTTCAGGGTGATGCGGGCCTCATCGTTGCCCTGCGCGCGCGGATTGCGCGGCGCACCATTGGCGGGCGCGCCGGTATCCTGCGCCCACACGACGCCCTGCACACCCAGGGGTGTCGTGGCGACCAGCAGCACGCCACAGCTCGCCAGGGTGCCGGCCAGAGCTTTGCAGAAATCAGAAAATGTCATGCGTGAGGGTTCCTTCGAGCTTGAGGCGCTGCAGACAGCTCAGCGGTTGCCCCGCTGAACGCCCACGGGTCCCGCCGGGGGCGGCTGGTCCGGCTGCGCCGCGGCGGGGTTCGGGTCCGGCGCGGTGAAGCCCGTGGGGTTCTGATCAGTGCTCCCGGTGCTGAGCTGCTCGGCTTCGTTGGCGATCTGCGACATATTCAGCATCACATCTTGCTGCTGACCATTGCGCATTACCGTGACGCGTGCCTGACTCGAGTTACTGAGGGACGAAAAAACTTCATTACCGCGCGTGGCGTCATCCAGCGCGGTGCCATTCACCGCCAAGACCAGGTCGCCATTGCGCAAGCCGAGCGCGGCAAAGGCCTTCGCATTCGGACCCGGATAGACCCGGTAGCCGCGCAATTTGCCATCTTGAAATACCGGCTGCGGCCTTAGGACATCGGAAATCAGCCCCGGTTCGTTGGTCAGGGCACGTTGCACCCGATCGAACGAGGACGGACCGGCCGGCGCGGACGGCGGACCGCCCGCCTGGGACTTGCGCGGCAGCAGCAGCGCCTCGATGGTGCCATTGCGTTCCAGCAGCACCCGGTCGAAGTACACGGCATGGACCCGAGCGTTGCCCGGGACGCGCTCGCCCACCGGGTAAACCTTGGAATTGCTGGTCGAGGTGCCGATGATGGCCAGGCCGCTCTTGGGGTCCGCCGCGGAAATGATGCCGGTCAGGACCAGGGGCATGTTGGTCGGCGGTGCATTGGCATCGTCCACCGGGGGTGGCGCGGGCGGCAGGCCGAACAGATGGCCATTGCCCAAGGCCGCCAGATTGAGCGGGGGATGCGCATGAGCGGTCGTCACGACCGCATCGTGCGGCTGGGGACCTGAGCCGCTGCCCGCCAGGTGCGTGACGATCACGGCCCCCTGAACGCCCAGGGCCGCCGCGAGGACCCATACGGCCAGCTGCGGCGCGCGCGCGACCATCTGGGTCCGCGATGCCGGCAGGCCCTGTCCCGCGAGCCACGAAACGGTGCTCATAGTCGAATTCGCCCCTCAGGGGTGTGGGCCACAGCGGACGTTCGGTGAGCCCGGGTCAGCATTGTGGCAGGTCCTGCAATCATAATGGGGCTTCGCTTTTGCTCTCAAGCAATTGTTTTCCAATCGGTTTCACTGTGGCCATTTGCCGACACTATGCAGGCCATACTCAGCCCTTGTGCTGGGGTTTTGCTAACCCTATAAAGAGGACATGTCGGATCCGTTTCCCGCCCGCCACGATGGCGGTGTCGTCGTCGAAGAGGCGCGACCCAAGGTCAAGCAACCGCCTCTCTACCAGGTGGTATTACTCAATGATGATTACACCCCCATGGAGTTTGTCGTCGATGTGCTCGAAAAGTTCTTCAGCCTCAACCGACCGGCGGCAACAAGGATCATGCTGGAGGTCCATACCAAGGGTAAGGGCGTCTGTGGGGTCTTTACCTTCGAGATCGCAGAAACTAAGGTGGCCCAGGTGACAGGTTATGCGCGCGATCATCAGCACCCGCTGATGTGCACACTGGAAGAGGCGTAAGGAAACAAAAGACGTGCTGTCCAACGAGCTTGAATACTGTCTGAACGATGCGTTTCATCAGGCGCGCGAGGCGCGCCATGAGTACCTCACCGTGGAGCATCTGCTGCTGGCGATCCTCGATACGCCGAAGGTGCGCGAGATCCTGAAGGCCTGCGGCGCGGACCTGGTGAAGCTCAAACAGGAGCTCAAAGATCATCTCGAGCAATCCACACCGAAGCTGGAGGAGGCCGAGGACAACGAAGTGCAGCCGACCCTGGGGTTCCAGCGCGTGCTGCAGCGGGCCGTGTTTCACGTCCAGTCCAGCGGCAAGAAGGAAGTGGGCGTCGGTAATGTGCTGGTCGCGATCTTCAGCGAAAAGCAGAGCCACGCGGTCTACCTGCTGAACCGCCAGAACGTCTCGCGCCTGGATGTGGTCAATTACATCTCGCACGGTCTGTCGAAGATCGCCGAGGAGAAGACCGACAAGGAGGAGGCCACCTCCGACGGCGAGCGGGATGGCGACGGCAGCGGCAGTGCCCTGGAGAAGTACGCGGCCAATCTCAACCGAATGGCCCAGGAAGGGCGCATCGATCCGTTGATCGGCCGCAAGCTCGAGGTCGAACGCACCATCGAGATCCTGTGCCGGCGCCGCAAGAACAATCCGCTGTACGTCGGCGAAGCCGGCGTCGGCAAGACCGCCATCGCCGAAGGCCTGGCGCGTCTGATCGTCGAGGGCAAGGTCCCCGATGTGCTCTCCGACTGCACCATCTACTCGCTGGATATGGGCTCACTGATCGCGGGCACCAAGTACCGCGGCGATTTCGAGAAGCGCCTGAAGGGTGTGATCACGGAGCTGAAGAAGATCCCGGGAGCGATTCTTTTCATCGACGAAATCCACACCGTGATCGGCGCAGGTGCAGCTTCGGGTGGCGTGATGGATGCCTCCAATCTGATCAAGCCGGTGCTGACCAACGGCGAGCTGCGCTGTATCGGCTCGACCACCTACCAGGAATATCGTGGCATCTTCGAGAAGGATCATGCGCTGGCGCGCCGTTTCCAGAAGATCGACGTGGTCGAGCCTTCGGTCTCGGAAACCATCGAAATCCTGCAGGGCCTGAAACCGCGCTTCGAGGAGCACCACTCCATCAAGTACGCGGATGAGGCGCTGGTGGCCGCCGCGGAGCTGGCCGCGCGTCATATCAACGAGCGGCATATGCCCGATAAGGCCATCGATGTGGTCGATGAGGCCGGCGCGCGCCTGCGGCTCAAGCCGATCGGCGAGCGGGAGTCCACGGTCGAAGTGCGCCATATCGAGGATGTCGTGGCGCGCATGGCGCGCATTCCCGCCAAGAGCGTCTCCTCCTCCGACCGCGAGGTGCTGAAGACGCTCGAGCGCAATCTCAAGCTCGTGATCTTCGGCCAGGACCGGGCCATCGAGGCCCTCTCGTCATCGATCAAGATGGCCCGCTCGGGGCTCGGTGATCAGCGCAAGCCGGTCGGCAGCTTCCTGTTCGCAGGTCCGACCGGCGTCGGCAAGACCGAGGTGACCCGCCAGCTCGCGATCGCCATGGGCATCGAGTTCATTCGCTTCGACATGTCCGAATACATGGAGCGCCACACCGTCTCGCGCCTGATCGGCGCGCCGCCGGGCTATGTGGGCTTCGATCAGGGGGGGCTCCTGACCGAGGCGATCGCGAAGCATCCGCACTGCGTGCTGTTGCTCGATGAAATCGAGAAGGCCCACCCGGATGTCTTCAATCTGCTGCTGCAGGTCATGGATCACGGCACGCTGACCGACAACAATGGCCGCAAGGCGGACTTCCGCCACGTCATCATCGTCATGACCACCAACGCCGGAGCCCAGGAGATGAACCGGCCCTCCATCGGTTTCACGCACGCGGATCACGCCACCGATGGCATGGAGGCGGTGCGGCGGCTGTTCTCGCCGGAGTTCCGCAACCGCATCGATGCCATCATCCAGTTCGCCTCGCTCGATCCCTCGACCATCGAGCGGGTCGTCGACAAGCTCATCGTCGAAGTGGAGGCGCAGCTGGAGCAGAAGGGCGTGAGTCTGACGCTGGATGATGCCGCGCGACGCTGGGTCGCCATCAAGGGTTACGACCCAAAGATGGGCGCGCGTCCGATGGCACGGGTCATCCAGGAGTTCATCAAGCGACCGCTGGCCGAGGAGCTGTTGTTCGGGCGGCTGGTGGGCGGCGGCAATGTGCGGGTGACGGTGGCCGAGGATGACTCGAAACTGTCGCTGGATATCCAGCCCTCGCAGCAGGTGGTACCCGCCTGAGGGCGCCTGCCCGAAGGGTCAGCGGCCGCGGTAGATGATGCGGCCCTTCGACAGGTCGTAAGGCGTCATTTCGACGGTGACCGCATCTCCGGTGAGGATGCGGATGTAGTTCTTGCGCATTTTGCCCGAAATATGCGCGGTCACGATATGGCCGTTCTTGAGCTTTACGCGGAAAGTGGTGTTGGGGAGAGTCTCGACGACCTCACCCTCCATTTGAATCGCATCTTCTTTAGACATTGGGGCGCGGATATTGCACAAACGCCGCCCCCATTGCAATGTGCTCGCGCAGCAGGCCCTGGAACTGGGCCCGGGAAATCAGCCGGCTGCCCATGCTTTGCAGGTGCCGCGACGGTAATTGGCAGTCGATGACCGCCACACCCTGCGACTGACAGTACTCGACCAGGCGCGCCAGGGCGACCTTGGAGGCGTCACGCTCCAGGCTGAACATCGATTCACCGAAGAACACATTGCCCAGGCGGATGCCATACAGGCCACCGACCAGGCGCTGCTGCAGCCAGGTCTCGAAGCTGTGGGCGTGGCCCAGCCGGTGCAGCTGCAGGTAGGCGGCGCGCATTTCCGGCAGCAGCCAGGTTCCCGGGCTGCGCGCGCGCGGCGCGGCGCAGCCATCGAGCACGCCCTGAAAATCATGATCGATGCGCGAATCGAAGCCGCGATTGCGCAGGGTCTTGGCGAGGCTGCGGGTGAGCCGGAATTCGTCCGGCATCAGCACCGCGCGCGGATCGGGCGACCACCACAGCACCGGCTGGCCTTCCGAGTACCAGGGAAAGATGCCGCGCCGGTACGCCGCCAGCAGCCGCTCGGTCGAGAGGTCCCCGCCCGCCGCCAGCAGGCCCGCCGGATCATCCAGCGCCCGGTCCGCCGGCGGAAAGTGATCCGCAGGATCCGTCGCCGAGAGCCAGGTGATGGTCTTCATGACTCGCGGCGGTAGGGCACGTGTTCGCCGACTTCATTCGCATAGGCATCGACGGCCGCGCCCTCACGCACCAGGTAATCGCGCACGGCCGAGCGAAAGCGACGGTCGCCAATGTAGTGCGCCGACCAGGTCAAGGTTGGGGCGAAGCCGCGCGCGACCTTGTGTTCGCCCTGGGTGCCCGGTTCAAAGCGGCGCACGCCGCGCTCGATGCAGAACTCGATTCCCTGGTGATAGCAGGTCTCGAAGTGCAGGCTGTGGTGCTCCGCGGCCGCTCCCCAGTAACGTCCGTAGAGCGCCTCCTGACACCAGAAGAATACGGCCGCGGCGACCGGTTTCGCGCGCTGGACGGCAATCTTGAACATCAGCGCATCCCCGAGGGTGCGCGCGATTTCGCTGAAGAATTCCCGCGACAGGTAGGGTTCGTGGCCGTGGCGCAGGAAGGTGCCGCGGTGGAAGGCATAGACCGTATCGAGCAGCGCCGCGTCGATGTCGGTGCCGAAGCGCGTTTCGAAATGGATGCCGTCCTCCTGCACCCGGCGCCGCTCGCGGCGCGCCTTCTTACGTTTCTCGGCCGTGAAGGTCGCCAGGTACTGCTCGAAGTCGCCGTAGCCCTGGTTGGCCCAGTGAAACTGGCAATCACGACGCAGCAGCCACCCGGACTGGGTAAAGGCCTCGCGGCTCGGCTCGTCAAAGAAGAGCGCGTGGGCCGAGGAGAGCTGTTTTGCGGCCGTGAACTCCTCGATGGCCTTGGCCAGCCGGCGGCGCACCAGGACACCGTCGAGATCCGGTCGCACCAGAAGACGCGCGCCCGTGGCGGGTGTGAACGGCACACACACCGACAGTTTCGGATAGTAGCTGCGGCCCAGCTGGGAATAGGCCTCGGCCCAGGAGAAGTCGAAGACGAACTCGCCGTAGGAGTGCGATTTGATGAAGGCCGGCGCGGCGGCGGCCAGGCCCGCCGCATCGTGCAGGGTGATATAGGCCGGCGTCCAGCCACTGCCCGCACCGACGCAGCCGGTATGCTCCAGCGCCGCCAGGAATTCGTGCCGCAGAAACGGCACATCAGTGCCGGTGAGCGCGTTCCAGGCCTTTAGATCCAGTTCATCGATACTGGTGTGCTGGCGGGCGAGCATGTTCAGCCGTGGGCGCCCGCTCCGTGACTTTCCAGAAAACGATCGGCATCCAGCGCCGCCATACAGCCCGAGCCGGCCGAAGTGATGGCCTGACGATAGACATGATCGGCGACATCACCGGCGGCGAAGACCCCGGGAATGCTGGTCGCGGTGGCATTGCCCTCATTGCCACTGTGCACCTTGATGTAGCCGTCGTGCATCTGCAGCTGGCCGGCAAAGATCTCGGTGTTCGGAGAATGGCCGATCGCGATGAACACGCCCGTGACCGCAATGACCTTCTGATCCCGAGTCGCGGTGCCGCGCACCGCCAGGCCGCTCACGCCCTGACCGTCATCCAGGACTTCCTCGACGGCGTGATTCCACAGGATCTTGACCTTCCCGGCACGCTCCTGGGCGAACAGTCGCTCCTGCAGGATCTTCTCCGCGCGCAGTTTGTCGCGGCGATGGACCAGCGTGACGTGTTCGGTGATGTTCGCGAGGTAGAGCGCCTCCTCGACCGCGGTGTTGCCGCCGCCGACCACCGCGACCCGCTGGCCGCGAAAGAAGAATCCATCGCAGGTCGCGCAGGCGGACACGCCGCGGCCGCGGTTCCGGTCCTCCGAGGGCAGCCCCAGGTACTTGGCCGTCGCGCCCGTGGCGATGATCAGCGCATCGCAGGTGTACTGGCCCGAATCGCCTTCGAGACGCATCGGCTGCTCGTTCAGATGTGCCTTGTGGATATGGTCATTGACGATGTCGGTGGCAAAACGCTCGGCGTGGCGGCGCATGCGCTCCATCAGCGCCGGCCCCTGCAGCCCCTCGACATCCCCCGGCCAGTTGTCCACTTCGGTGGTGGTCATCAGCTGCCCACCCTGCGCCACCCCCGTGATCAGCAGCGGCGCACGGTTGGCCCGAGCGGCGTAAACGGCGGCGCTGTAGCCGGCGGGTCCGGAGCCCAGAATGATGAGACGGCTGTGCCGCGTAGTCGACATGTATAATCGTCCTGTGGCGAAGGCCCGCTGATACTAGCGCGTCGGCTTGTTGCTTGGGTCCTGGGACTCATAAAATCAAGGCCCTGCGCGAGCATTATCATTCAGGAATACATCATTGGTTGAGTCGACCGCGCAAGCCCGGGGAGCCGGGCGTTTTTCTGCCGCCGTGAGCCGCGGCCTGCGCGAGAGCGCGGTGATCGCATTGGCGGTCGCGGGCCTCGTGTTGCTCGTGGCGCTGCTCACCTACAACGTCGCCGACCCCGGTTACTTCCGACTGGGTGATTCAACCACCGTCCACAACCGCATCGGACCGGTCGGGGCATTCTTCGCCGACGTCCTGTTCAGCGTGTTCGGGCGGCCGGCCTACCTGTTTCCGGCGATGATCGGCCTGGTGACCTGGAGTCTGTTTCGCAGTGGCCGTCAGGTGGAACACAGCTCCCGGGCCAACACCGCGGTACGCATCGCCGGGTTCGTGCTGCTGCTGGTCGCCAGCTGCGCGCTGGCGTCGCTGCACTGGGCCGCAGGCGCGCTCACCGAAAGCGCCGGCGGCGTCATGGGCTCGATGGTCGGCGGCGGCCTGCAGTCGGGACTGGGCTTTCTCGGCGCCACGCTGCTGATGCTCGCGGCCTGGATGGCGGGTGCTTCGCTGTCGCTGGGCGTCTCCTGGCTCACGGTCATGGATCGGCTGGGAGCCTGGACCTGGGGTGCCCTCGCGTTCTGTCGGGACCGTCTGGCCGCGCGCCGCGAGGCGGCTGAAGGCCGCGGCCGGCGCGATGCCCGCAAGGTCCATGTCGAGACCGAACAGAAGAAAGCGGCGACCCGCAGGCCCACCCGAATTGAGGCGCCGCCAGCGGCGGTGCCGAAGAGCGAGCGGGTTGAAAAGGAGCGCCAGGTGCCGCTGTTTGCCGCGGCCAAACCGGGGGAGCTGCCGCCGCTGAGCCTGCTCGATGATCCCCCCGTGCACAAGCCGCTGTACGCGCCTGAGGCACTGGAGGCGATGTCGCGGCTGGTGGAAATCAAATTGCGGGACTTCGGCGTCGAAGCCGAGGTGGTCGCGGTGCAGCCGGGCCCGGTCGTCACGCGCTTCGAACTGCGTCCCGCCCCGGGGGTCAAGGCGAGTCAGATCACGACCCTCGCCAAGGATCTGGCGCGCGCGCTGTCGGTCATGAGCGTGCGGGTGGTCGAGGTCATCCCCGGCAAATCCGTCATGGGACTGGAAATCGCGAATGAAAAGCGCGAGCTGGTGACCTTGGGGGAGATCATCCGCTCCAAGGCCTACGATGATGTGAGCTCGCCGCTCGCGGTGGCGCTGGGCAAGGACATCGCCGGCCAGGCGATGGTCGCGGATCTGGCGAAGATGCCGCACCTGCTGATCGCCGGCACCACCGGTTCGGGCAAATCCGTGGGCATCAATGCGATGGTGCTGTCGCTGCTCTACAAGGCGACCGCCGAGCATGTGCGCCTGATCATGATCGACCCGAAGATGCTGGAGCTATCGGTCTACGAGGGCATCCCGCATCTGCTGGCGCCGGTCGTGACCGACATGAAACAGGCCGCCAACGCGCTGCGCTGGTCGGTCGCGGAAATGGAGCGGCGCTACCAGCTGATGTCGGCGCTGGGGGTGCGCAATATCGCCGGCTTCAACAAGCACGTGCGCGAGGCCAACGAGCGGGGCAAGCCGATCCTGGATCCGGTGCTCATCGCGCGCGCCGCCAATGATCCCTCGATCGATCAGTCGAAAATTCCGAACCTCGAGCCCTTGCCCTACATCGTCGTGATCATCGATGAGCTGGCCGATCTGATGATGATCGTCGGCAAGAAGGTCGAGGAGCTCATCGCACGTCTGGCGCAAAAGGCCCGCGCCTCCGGCATCCACCTGATCCTGGCGACGCAGCGGCCCTCGGTGGACGTCATCACCGGATTGATCAAGGCGAACATCCCCTGTCGCATCGCCTTCCAGGTCTCGGCGAAGGTCGATTCGCGCACCATCCTCGATCAGATGGGCGCCGAGACCCTGCTTGGCCACGGCGATATGCTGTACCTGCCCTCCGGTACCTCCATGCCGACCCGCTGCCACGGCGCCTTCGTCTCCGATGCGGAGGTGCATCGCGTGGTCGAAGCGCTCAAGAGCGCGACGCCCCCGAACTATGTCGAGGAGGTCCTGTCCGGACCGTCAATGCCCATTCCGGGAATGCCGGATGAGGACGGCGATATGGGCACGCTGGGCGGGGACTCCGAGAGTGATGCGCTGTACGACGAGGCGGTGAAGATCGTGACGCAGGAGCGCAAGCCTTCCATTTCCTACGTGCAGCGGCGTCTGAAAATCGGCTACAACCGCGCGGCGCGCCTGCTCGAGGCCATGGAGACCGCCGGGATCGTCGGTCCTCTGCAATCAAACGGCGCGCGCGAAGTGCTCGCGCCACCGCCGGCGGGAGGCTGAGGTGCGCGGCCACGCCGCATCGATCCTGCGGCCATGCCTGCTCCTGCTGCTGGCGGCCACGGCGTTCGGACAGAGCGCCGACGGCGCGCATACGCCGCTGGATGCCTGGCTCACGGGTCTGAAATCTCTGCGCGCCCAGTTCACCCAGTCCGTCAAGGATTCACAGGGACACCAGACCGATCAGACCCGCGGGGAACTGCTGGTGCTGCGCCCCGGACGCTTTCGCTGGGAGTCGCATGATGATCCGGGCGCAGCGGCGGGCAGTGCGCCGGCGCCTTCCCGCAGCGCCGCCGCGGACTCCGGTCAGGTGCTGATCGCGGACGGGCGCAATGTCTGGTTCTATGACCGCGACCTGCAGCAGGTGACGGTCAAACCCGTGGATGCGGCGCTGACGGCGACGCCGCTGATGCTGCTGTCGGGTGGCGCCGAGGTGCGCAAGGCGTTCGACATCAGCGATGCGGGGACGAAGGATGGGCTGACGTGGCTGCGCGTCAAGCCGCGCGGCGGTGATGCGGACTTCCGCCAGGCGGTGCTCGGGTTCGCGGGCGGTGAACTCAAGCAGATGCTGCTCGAGGACAAGCTGGGGCAGCTCGCGACCCTGGTTTTCATTCGCTCCGAACGCAATGCCCCGGTGTCGGTGGCCGATGTCTCGTTCACGCCGCCCAAGGGTGTTGATGTCATCGGGACGCCGCAGAAGTGAACGACGGCAGCGCCGCGCTGCGGCCGCTTGCCGATCGCATGCGTCCGCGCAGTCTCGATGAGTTCGTAGGCCAGCCGCAGCTGCTCGCGCCGGGCAAGCCGCTGCGGCTGGCGCTGGAAGGCGGGCGTCTGCATTCCATGGTGCTGTGGGGACCCCCGGGCACCGGCAAGACCACCTTGGCGCGGCTCATGGCCGGGCGCGCGCAGGCCCAGTTCCTGGCGCTGTCGGCGGTGATGGCGGGCGTCAAGGACATCCGCGCCGCCGTGGAGCAGGCGCGGCAGGCGCGCGAGCTCAACGGACGACCCACGGTGCTGTTCCTCGATGAGGTGCACCGATTCAACAAGGCGCAGCAGGACACCTTTCTGCCCTATCTGGAAGACGGCACGCTCATATTCATTGGCGCCACCACCGAAAATCCCAGCTTCGAAGTCATCAGCGCGCTGCTTTCGCGCGCCCGGGTCTATGTTCTCAAAGCACTCGGGATCGAGGATCTGGTCGGGGTGCTGAAGACGGCCTTGAGCGATGTGGAGCGGGGCCTGGGATCCGAACAGATCCGCGCCGAACCGCAGGCACTGGAGCTGATCGCCCGCGCTGCCGATGGCGATGCGCGCCGCGCCCTCAACATGCTGGAACTGGCCGTCGGCCTGGTCGGTGCGCGCGGTGGCGAACTGACGGTCACGATCGCCCAGGAACTCGCGAGTGGCGGCCGGCGCCGGTTCGACAAGGGCGGTGATCAGTTCTACGACCAGATCTCGGCGCTGCACAAGGCGGTTCGCGGCACCGATCCGGACGGCGCGCTCTACTGGCTGGCGCGGATGCTCGATGGGGGCTGCGACCCCCTGTATATCGCCCGGCGGGTGGTGCGCATGGCGACGGAGGACATCGGCCTGGCGGACCCGCGGGCGCTGAGTCTCACATTGGATGCCTGGGAGGCCTACGACCGCCTCGGAAGTCCCGAGGGGGAGCTCGCCATTGCCGAGGCCGTCGTGTACCTGGCCTGCGCCCCCAAGAGCAATGCGGTCTATGTCGCAATGGGACAGGCCGTCCAGGATGTGGAACAGTTCGGCACCCTGGAGGTGCCCGCGCGCTTGCGCAACGCCCCTACCCGCCTGATGAAGGAACTGGGGCATGGGCAAGGCTATCGCTACGCCCACGATGAGCCGGATGCCTATGCGGCCGGGGAGCGCTATCTGCCCGATGAGCTGCCGGATCGGCGATACTACCGCCCCGCCCCCCGGGGGCTGGAGATCCGCATTGGCGAGGCTTTGAGCCGTCTGCGGGCCAAAAAAACCGCTGACCGAGCCGATGACCAGGCCGACAACAAGGGTTCGACGTGATTGATCCGAAACTGCTGCGCGCCGATCTGCCCGGCGTCGTGCGCAATCTGGCGCGGCGCGGCTTCGTGCTGGATGAGGCCCGCATCACGGCCCTCGAAGAGCAGCGCAAGCGCGCCCAGATCGACGCCGATCGCGTCCGGGCCGAACGCAACACGAACGCCAAGGCGGTCGGTCAGGCGAAGGGCAAGGGTCAGGACGCCACGGCGATCCTGGCGCGCGCTGAGGCGCTCACCCACGAGCTCGAACAGGTCGATGCCACGCTCGCGCAGGTCCAGGCCGAACTGGATACGCTGCAGCTGAATCTGCCGAATCTGCTGCACGACACCGTCCCGGACGGTCGCGACGAGTCGGCGAATCAGGAAGTGCGCCGCTGGGGCGAGCCGCGCAAGTTCGAGTTCAAGCCTCTGGATCACGTGGCCCTCGGAGAGGGCCTCGGCGGCATGGATTTCGAAGCCGCCGCCCGCATCTCGGGTGCCCGCTTCGTCATCATGCGCGGGCCGGTCGCGCACCTGCATCGCGCACTCGCGCAGTTCATGCTGGACCTGCACACGGTCGAGCACGGTTACACCGAGATCTATGCGCCGTACATGGTGAACGCGGCCGCGCTGGTCGGTACCAGTCAGCTGCCGAAGTTCGAACAGGATCTGTTCGCCATTCGCGGCGAGCACCCCGCCTATCTGATCCCAACCGCGGAAGTTCCGGTCACGAACCTGGTCCGCGAACAGATCCTCAGCGCCGAATCGCTGCCGCTGAAGTATGTCTGCCACACACCCTGCTTCCGTTCGGAGGCGGGTTCGGCCGGCAAGGATACCCGCGGCATGATCCGCAACCATCAGTTCGACAAGGTGGAACTGGTGCAGATCGTGGCACCCGATAAGTCCTACGCGGCGCACGAAGAACTGACGGCCCATGCGCAGGTCGTGCTTGAGCGGCTGGAGATTCCCTACCGCACCGTCGCCCTGTGCGCCGGCGATGTGGGTTTCGGCAGCGCCAAGACCTACGATCTGGAAGTGTGGCTGCCCTCGCAGGAGAAGTACCGCGAGATCTCCTCCTGCAGCAATTTTGAAGCCTTCCAGGCGCGGCGCATGCAGGCCCGCTGGCGCAATCCCGCGACCGGCAAGCCCGAGCCCGTGCACACGCTGAACGGATCCGGAGTCGCCGTGGGACGGGCGCTGGTCGCCGTGCTCGAGAACTTTCAGAATGACGACGGGAGCATCACGGTGCCCGCCGTCCTTCGGCCCTATATGCGCGGGCTGGGGCGCATCGTGAAACCCTAAAGGACATACGATCATGAGCAGCACCGATGTTGTGGCCTACCACGTCGAGAACCGCATCGCCTGGTTGAAGTTCAACCGACCGGACAAGCGCAACGCCATGAACCCGCCACTCAATCGCGGCATGTTGAAGGCGCTCGAGGAGCTGGAATTCCGCGATGATGTGGGCGTGCTGGTGTTGACGGGTGAGGGCAGCGCCTGGTCTGCGGGCATGGATCTGAAGGAATACTTCCGCGAATCCGCGGCGCAGGGGCTGAAGGGCACGCGCAAGGCGCAGTCGGAAGCCTATGCCTGGTGGCGCAAATTGCGCTGGTTCCAGAAGCCGACCATCGCCATGGTCAACGGCTGGTGCTTCGGCGGCGGCTATGGTCCGCTGTACGCCTGCGACCTCGCCATCGCGGCCGAGGAGGCCACCTTTGGCCTCTCCGAGATCAACTGGGGCATCCTGCCCGGCGGCGGCGCGACCAAGGTCGCAACCGATCTGATGAGCTATCGCGATGCGATGTACCACACCCTCACCGGCGAGGGCATTACCGGCAAGAAGGCCGCCGAGTGGAAGCTGGTCAATGAGGCCGTGCCGCTCGCCAAGCTCAAAGCGCGCGTGATCGAAATCTGCGAGGTGCTGCTGAAGAAGAACCCGGTGGCGCTCAAGGCCGCCAAGGACGCCGTGCGACGCGTGCACGAGATGACCTTCGAGAACGCCGAGGACTACCTGATCCGCGCCCAGGAGGCCGCCGATTCCTTCGACAGCGAGGGTCGCAAGGAGGGTATCCGGCAGTTCATTGATGAAAAGAGCTTCAAGCCCGGGCTTGGGACCTACGACATTACGCGCCAGCGGAAGTAAACTTCCGGCTCTGGAGAGGTGGCAGAGCGGTTGAATGCTCCAGTCTTGAAAACTGGCGTACCTTCGCGGGTACCGTGGGTTCGAATCCCACCCTCTCCGCCAACCGCAAATGAAAACGGCCCTTCGGGGCCGTTTCTATTTGGTGCGCCCGGCAGGGCGCACGCTCTTGGAGGTGAAAGTCCTCTACACACCCGGCAAGGGGAAGTGTTAGCTGCACGGCAAGGGCGCCCCGGGTGACCGGGGGTCTGAAGGAAGCCGGAGGCAAAGCGCTGGCCTGACGAACAGGAAGCGGATAGAGGCGACGCACTGGGGTAAGGCGGCCAAATTCGCCAAAGCCCGGTACTTGCACGGAACGGTGCGGCGTAGATCCGATAGGCATAAGCGTGACAGAGGGTGTGCAATACCCGGGGAGATCTGGCGGTGTGCCGCTGTGCTACGAGGGTCGAGAGGTCCTCGGAGACACCGCCAGAAGTCAGCCGAGGCCGTAGTAGGCGGTAACGCCGAAGGGCTGAACGACGACCGATGAGGCAGAAGCTCCCGGAAAAGGGGGGGCCTAAACGGTGGAGACGGGCCTGAAGTCCGGATCACATCGTGTGGGTGCTGAGGTGTGCACGGTGACAGCCGGGCGAACAAAATCGGAGGATCACCAGCTGATGGAGCGGGTGGTCGAACGCAGCAACCTATGGGCGGCGTACCAGCGAGTAGTCCAGAACAAAGGCGCCCCTGGGGTCGATGACCTCTCGGTCGAGGAGTTCAAGGACTGGCTCAAGGTGCACTGGCCCAGCGTGAAGATAGCGCTGCTGGAAGGACGATACCTGCCGCGCCCGGTGCGCCGAGTGGATATCCCCAAGCCCTCGGGCGGGGTACGCACACTTGGAGTGCCGACGGTGTTGGATCGGCTCATCCAGCAGGCCCTGCATCAGGTCCTGCAGCCGCTCTTTGAGCCCACCTTCTCGGAAGGTAGCTTCGGCTTCCGTCCCGGCCGGGGCGCCCATCAGGCGGTGCGCAGGGCTGAGGGTTATATCCATGCCGGTAAGCGCTGGGTGGTGGATCTGGATTTGGAGAAGTTCTTCGACCGGGTCAACCACGATGTGCTGATGGCGCGGGTAGCCCGCCACGTCAGTGATGCACGAGTGCTCAAGCTTATCCGACGGTTCCTGGAAGCCGGGATGATGAGTCAAGGGTTGGTCCAGCCGCGCAATGAGGGCACCCCGCAAGGCGGTCCGCTCTCCCCGTTGCTGTCCAACATCCTGCTTACTGATCTTGATCGGGAACTGGAAAGACGCGGACTCGCCTTCTGTCGCTACGCCGATGACGGCAACATCTATGTGAGCAGTTGCGCGGCAGGTGGGCGGATCATGAGTAGGATCAGGGCCTTCCTTGCGAAGGTGCTGCACCTGCAAGTAAATGCCGCCAAGAGTGCGGTGGCGCGGCCCTGGGCACGCAAGTTCCTGGGTTTTAGCGTCACTGCGCACCGTGAGCCGCGGCTGCGGATCGCCCCTGAGAGCGTGCGTCGTCTGAAGCAGCGGATACGCGAGCTGCTGCGCAGCGGACGTGGACGGTCGCTGGCACACACGATCGAGACTTTGAACCCACTGCTGCGAGGCTGGATGCAGTACTTCCAGTTCACGCAGAGTAAGGGGGTATTGGAGGAACTTGATGGGTGGATCCGACGACGGTTACGTTGCCTGCTGTGGCGGCAGTGGAAGCGGCCCCGGACCCGGGAGCGCAAACTGTACGCCCTGGGGCTGGACGCTGAGCGTGCCTGGCGCAGCGCGGTGAATGGCCGGGGACCGTGGTGGAACGCCGGTGCGTCCCATCTGAACCAGGCTCTTCCTGCGGCTTACTTTGCGCGTTATGGACTGCTCTCGCTGCTGCGTGAGCAGCAGCGACTCCAGAGTCCTCGTTGAACCGCCGTATGCGGAACCGCACGTACGGTGGTGTGGGAGGGGGCGGGCGAGAGCCCGCTCCCTACCCGATCCCCGTTGGCGCAGGCCGGGGCCAGGCGCAGGCTACGCACTCGCTACGCGGGCGGCTCAGCGCTTGGTACGCTCGCGTACAGACCCGTCTCGAGCCGACCAGTACACTAACGGGCTTGCCTGTCCGGGAGTGAATAACCGTGCGCCAGTTTCATCGTCTTCTGATGTCCGTCGGGTTGGCGCTGGCATCGGCGTACTCGGTGAACAGTGCCGCCCAATCCGGTTATGCAGACCTCGTTCGGCGCATCGCACCCAGCGTCGTGACCGTCCTCGTTGAAGAGAGGAGCCAGGGCGCCGCGCAGCACGCCGCTGATCGGGCAGTAGAGAGAACCGATAGCCAGACCGACGCCGTCAGCGCGATGCTGCACCGTTTGCTCTCCGGCCCCGGTGCGGGCCCTGATGTCGGGGAGCGCGAGGGGGTCCTGGGTTCGGGATTCATCGTCGCGGCGGACGGCCTCATCGTGACCAACAATCACGTCGTCGCGGGAGCAAAAACCGTCCGCGTTCGCTTGTTCGACTCGCGCGAAGTGCCGGCCCAGATCGTCGGAACCGACGCCGCAACCGATATCGCATTGCTGCGCATCAACGCTGGGCGCCTGCCCGTCCTGCGATGGGGGTCATCCGAGAAAAGCGCGGTCGGTGATGCAGTAGTCGCCATCGGCAATCCCTATGGGCTCGGTCAAACCGTCACCGCCGGCATCCTGTCGGCGCGCGGTCGCACGTTGGACGCCGATCCCTATATCGACTTTCTGCAGACCGACGCCGCCATCAATCGCGGCAACTCCGGCGGACCACTGCTGGCGACCGATGGCACCGTCCTCGGGGTCACCTCCGTCATTTTCTCCCCGAGCGGCGGCTCGGTCGGCCTCGGCTTTGCGATTCCTGCCGAAACCGTGGCGATCGTGATCGCTCAGCTCGAGGCCCACGGCCGCGTGAATCGCGGTTACATTGGCGTCACCACTCAGGCGCTGACGCCGGCGATTGCCACCGCTTTGGGGCTGAAGACACCGCTGGGTGCGCTGATCACGGCGGTCGATCCTGACAGCCCAGCCCAGGGCATCCTCAGTGTCGGAGATGTCCTGCTCGAGATGGGCGCCGTGCCGGTGATTCTCTCCCAGTTACCGAGGCGGGTAGCGCGACTCGCACCGGGTAGTACGGTCGAGCTGCTGGTCCGGCGTGATGGGGCCCAGCTGCCCATTGCCCTTAAGGTCGGTACGCTTCCCGATGCCCCCGCTGATCCGGCCTTGGCGGGCGGTCCCGACACATGGGCGCCGAATCTCGCGCTAGGGCTGGCAGATACCTCACCGGACGTGCGCAAGGCGGTCAAGGCCGAGAGTGAGCCCAGCGGCCTGATCGTGACGCAGCTCAGGGCCGCTGGCGCCGGCGCACTGGCGGGGCTGCGCATCGGTGACCTCATTACCCACGCCGGTACGAAACGATTGACCGGTGTCGCAGATCTCGCAACGGTGGATATGCCGACCGCACAGCAGCCGCTGCTGCTGCGGGTCGTGCGCGATGGCGTCCCGAGCTTCATCGCGGTGACGGGTTCAGACGAACGATGACCGCGACACTTTCGGCTTTCACCTATCCGCGCCAATAATACCGAATCCGTTTCGCGATCGAAGGAGTCCTATGAATAGTCTTCGAGCACTGCTGTTGGTGCTGGGCGTTGCAGGCGTATCGCAAGTCGCGAGCGCCGAAGAGCACTGCATGGTGACCGGGGCCATGGCAATCGCGGGCTACAATTCCAGGATGGATCTGATCCTTGGGACCGATGGTTTATTGGATGACGCCTACCGCACGATGGAACAGGGCAGCAAGGCGGTCGAGGCAAAGTACGGCGCGCTGATCGATGCCAAGAATGCCGAATACACGCAGAAAAATCCGGAAAGTCACGGAGCTCTGTTCGGCTCGCCCACGGAGCGTGAGGAGTTCTATCGGCGATGGACCACCGCCATCAAGGCGCTGGAGGCTGATCAGAGCCGTGAGAACGCGGTCTACCGGGATGCATTCAGACGCGCGATAGCGGCCGATCCGAACGCCAAGACGCGGCGGCGTGTCGCCGAGATTGAGGCAAAGTTCGATGAAGAATCTCATCTGCCGTGCTACTGGGGCCGCTACCGTGGGTTCGAGGGGTGATGCGCAGATGAATCTCAGGCCTATTCTCCTCATCTGCCTTGCCTGCACAGTCGGTCTTGCGGTTGCGCAGGACCAGGCATCCGTGGCCGAACAGCCCGTGATGGCACGCGTGGGCAGCATGGGATTTCTCAAGGTCCAGGTTCATAGCTTCGCCGCGCTTTCTCCCCGGCAGCAGACACTCGCCTACTGGCTCGCGCAGGCGGCCATCGCCATCGATCCCATCATCTATGATCAGCTCTCGGCGTACGGGTTGCGGGAGAAGCGAGTGCTGGACGAGATTCAGGCGCGCCCGGCCGGAATTGCACCCCAGGCGCTGCGCAAGATCACCGACTACACGGAGCTCTTCTGGGCCAACACCGGCAATCATGATCTGGGCACCGCGCAGAAATTCCTGCCGCCGTTCACGTTCGAGGAGCTGCGCAGTGCAGCCCTCACCGCCCAACACAATGGGGCGATGCAGACACCGTACGGTGATCTGCCCGCACTCAGGAGTGCCAAGGAACTCGATCAGGAATTGAGCGCGCTGCGCCGTGCATTGTTTGATGCGAAATTCGAGCCGATGATCACGGCAAAGAGTCCCCCGGCCGGCATGGATATCATCCAGGCCAGTTCCAACACGTTCTATCCGAACCTGTCGCTCGCGGACCTGACGGGGTTCAAGGACCGCTACGCCTTGAACTCGCGCGTCGTGAAGGATGCCCAGGGCCAGCTGCACGAGCTGGTCTACCGTGCCGGCACCCCCGATGGGCGTGTCACCCCGGGGCTCTACGCCCTATACCTGCGCAGGGCGGTCGATTATCTGCAGCGGGCTCAGGACGTGGCGCAGCCGGCGCAGGCGCAGGTCATAGCCGATTTGATTCGCTATTACCGCACCGGCGAGTTTCAGGACTGGTTGCGGTTCGACCGGGATTGGGTCCGGGACGATGCCGCAGTGGACTTCTCCAATGGCTTCGTCGAGGTCTATCGCGACGCTCGGGGCATGAAGGGGAGCGCCGCGGCCTTCGTGTCGATCACCGACCGGGCCTTGACATCGACAATGTCGAAACTGGCCGCGAACGCCGGTTACTTCGAACAGCGGGCACCCTGGGACCCGCGCTATAAGAAACAATCGTTCAGTCCGCCCGTGATCAAGGCGGTAGAGACGCTCGTTGAGACCGGTGACTACAACGTCACGACCATCGGCGACAACCTGCCGAATGAGAACGAGGTTCGGGAAAAATACGGCAGCAAGAATTTCCTCATCGTCAGCAGCAGTCGCGGCTTCTACGAGGCCGATCCGGGGCACAAGACTGACGATGAGTTCCTGCCCGATGCGCCCACCATTGCTCGCCGGGTGAAATACGGGGAAGAGGCCGACGAGCTTTTCACGGCGTTGCACGAGGTCATCGGCCACGGCTCCGGAAAATTGAGTCCGCGGCTCAGCGGCGGCGCCGAACCGGAATTGAAGGAGTACTTCTCCACCCTGGAAGAAGCGCGCGCGGATCTCATGGCGCTGTGGAATGTCTGGGATCCGAAGCTGCAGGAGCTCGGCCTGAGCAGCAATCAGGAGGAGATAGCCAAGGCCATGTACGACGAGGCCATGAGCTACGACGGTCTGCAGCAATTATTCCAGATACCCGCCGGAGATTCGCTCGAGGAGGACCACGCGCGGGATCGGCAGCTGATCGTGAACTTCATCATCGATACGAGCGGCGGTGTCGAGCGTTTCAAACGCAATGGCAAGTCCTATATTCGCGTGTCCGATTATCACAAGGCCCGCGCGGGAGTGGGAAAATTACTGGCGGAGTTGATGCGCATCAAGGCCGAGGGCGATTACGCCGCGATCAAGCAGCTGGTGGACAAATATGGCGTTCATTTCGACCCGGCGCTGCGCGATGAAGTCGTGGCGCGATTCGCGAAACTGGATCTGCCCGTCAATTGGGCCGGGATCAATGCGCGCCTGACCGCGAAATTTGATGCGACCGGCGCCGTACAATCCGTACAGATCGACTACCCGCAGGATGTCGCCGGCCAGTTTCTGAACTACGCGGCGATGTACGACCCCGGGCTGGCCCGCAAATAGCGCCTCGTCTACTGGGCGATTCAGCCTTTAAAAACCGCAGCTTACATCAACTGCGATTTTACTAACACGGCGCTTACCCCGGCATCGCTAGAGTCCCGGCACTTGTTAGCAGGAGGCCGCCGTGGACGTCGTATTTGTACTTGCTGTCGTCGCGCTATACGCCGTGACTCACTGGCTGGTGTGGGCGATCGATCGGCTCAGGAGTCAGCCATGACTACCATTTACATCATCAGCGGAGTGCTCTCGCTTGCGCTGACCGTGTACCTGCTGTACGCGTTGATCAAGCCGGAGAAGTTCTGATGACTACCTCAACCGTAGTGCTGGTAGTTGTCTACCTCGGCCTCGTGATCCTGTGCGTCAAACCCCTGGGGCTGTATATGGCCCGTGTCATGGACGGCGCGCCCATCTGGCCATTGCGGGCGGGTGCGCCGCTGGAGCGGCTGCTGTATCGCGCGGCTGGCGTCGATCCGGCCATTGAGACGGACTGGAAGCGCTATGCCATCGGCCTGATTCTATTCAACACCCTGGGTGCCCTGGTGGTGTATGGGTTGCAGCGCATGCAGGCGTCGCTGCCGTTGAACCCCCAGGGATTTGCCAATGTCTCCCCGGACTCCTCATTCAATACCGCGCTGAGTTTCATCACCAATACCAACTGGCAGGGTTACTCGGGCGAGTCGACCATGAGTTATCTCACCCAGATGGCGGGCCTGGCGGTGCAGAACTTCATGTCTGCCGCCACCGGCATTACCGTGGCGTTTGCACTGATTCGCGGTCTGGCGCGCCACACGGCCAGCACCATCGGCAATTTCTGGGTCGATCTGACGCGCATCACGCTGTACGTACTGTTGCCACTGGCTGCGGTCATTGCACTGATCCTGGCCTCGCAGGGTGTCGTGCAAACGTTCACCGCCTACAAGGACGTGACCACCGTCGAGGCGCTGACCTATCAGCAACCCAAGGTTGATGCCCAGGGCAATCCCGTCAAGGACGCGGCAGGCAATGCCGTGCAGGAGACGGTGACGACCCACACTCAGACGTTGCCCATGGGGCCGGTTGCCTCACAGGAGGCCATCAAGGAGCTGGGCACGAACGGCGGCGGCTTCATGAATGCCAACTCGGCCCATCCGTACGAGAACCCGACGGCCCTCACGAACTTCGTGGAACTGCTCGCGATCCTGCTGATTCCCGGCGCCCTGACCTACGCCTTCGGGCGCAGCGTGGGGGATACCCGGCAGGGTTGGGCGGTACTGGCGGCGATGGTGCTGCTATTGGTGCCGCTGCTGGGACTGGCGGAATACAACGAACAGGCCGGCAATCCGCTCATCGCGCACCTGGGCGTCGATCAGAGCGCCTCCGCCCTGCAGTCCGGCGGCAATATGGAGGGCAAGGAAACCCGCTTCGGCATCGGTGCCTCGGCGTTGTTCGCCACCGTGTCCACCGCAACATCCACCGGCGCGGTGAACTCCGCGCACGACTCCTTCACACCGCTGGGCGGCCTGGTGCCCCTGTTCCAGATGCAGCTGGGCGAGGTGGTTTTCGGGGGCGTCGGCACGGGGCTGTACTCCATCCTGGTGTTCGCCATCGTCGGCGTATTCATCGCCGGATTGATGATCGGGCGCACGCCCGAATACTTGGGGAAGAAGATCGAGGCCTTCGAGATGAAGATGACCTCGATTGCCATCCTGGTCATGCCCATCCTGGTGCTGGTCGGCACGGCCGTGGCGGTCTCGGTGAGCGCCGGGCAGGCGGGTGTCGGCAACCCGGGAGCCCATGGCTTTTCCGAAATTCTCTATGCGTTCACCTCCGCCTCGAACAACAACGGCAGTGCGTTCGCGGGGCTGTCCGCCAATACACCGTTCTATAACGTGGCGCTGGGTCTGGTGATCTGGTTCGGACGTTTCTGGCCCATCGTCGCCGTGATTGCCGTGGCAGGGTCGCTTGCGGCCAAAAAACGGGTGCCTGTCACCTCCGGAACCATGCCGACCCATGGCCCGACCTTCGTCGTACTGCTGATCGGCACGATCCTGCTGGTCGGCGCCCTGACTTTTGTACCGGCGCTCGCGCTCGGACCCGTCGTCGAGCACCTGATGCTCTGGCACTGACGGCTTGCATTGAAGGCAAACTCATGACGCATCCAAAACTGTCCATGTTCGATCGGTCGCTGCTGGGCCCCGCCGTCGCCGACAGCTTCACCAAGCTTGATCCGCGCGTGCAATGGCGCAATCCGGTGATGTTCGTGGTGTACATCGGCGCCATCCTGACGACGGTGCTGGGAATCCAGGCGCTGGTGGGCCAGGGGGAGGCGCCGGCCTGGTTCATCATTCAGGTGGCCATCTGGCTATGGTTCACGCTGCTGTTCGCGAACTTCGCGGAGGCGCTGGCCGAAGGACGCAGCAAAGCCCAGGCGGCGGCACTGCGCGGCCTGAAACAGAGCGCCGCGGCCAAGAAGCTGGCGGATCCCTCCGACCGGACGGTGCAGATCACGGTCTCCGCCACCTCGTTGCGACGCGGCGATGTGGTGCTGGTCGAGGCGGGCGATTATGTACCAGCCGACGGCGAGGTCATTGAAGGGGCCGCCTCGGTCGATGAAAGCGCCATCACCGGCGAGTCGGCTCCCGTCATTCGCGAATCCGGTGGCGACTTCTCGGCGGTCACGGGCGGTACCCGCGTGCTCTCCGACTGGATCATGGTCAAAGTCACGGTCAATCCGGGTGAGACCTTCATCGATCGCATGATCGCGATGGTCGAGAGTGCGAAGCGTCAGAAGACCCCGAACGAAATCGCGCTGACCATTCTGCTGGTAGCGTTGACGCTGGTGTTCCTGTTCGCCACGGCAACCCTGCTGCCGTATTCCGTCTACAGCGTGGCGGTCGCCAAGTTGGGCACCCCGGTCAGCATCACGGCGCTGGTGGCGCTGCTGGTGTGCCTCATTCCCACCACGATTGGCGCCTTGTTGTCGGCGATCGGGGTGGCCGGCATGAGCCGCATGATGCAGGCGAACGTGATCGCGACCTCCGGACGCGCAGTCGAGGCCGCCGGAGACGTTGATGTGTTGCTGCTCGACAAGACCGGCACCATCACCCTCGGCAACCGCCAGGCGGCGGCCTTCATGCCGGCCACGGGTGTGACCGAGGAGGAGCTGGCGAGCGCGGCACAGCTGGCCTCACTGGCGGATGAGACGCCGGAAGGCCGCAGCATCGTGGTGCTGGCGAAGCAGCGCTTCCAGCTGCGCGAGCGCGACCTCGGTGCCCTGGGGGCAAGTTTTGTGGCGTTCTCGGCGCACACGCGCATGAGCGGCGTTGACATAGGCGCGCGCCAGATCCGCAAGGGCGCCGCCGATGCCATCATGAAACATGTCGAGGCGACCGGAGC
The DNA here is from genome assembly GCA_035486855.1 of Steroidobacteraceae bacterium. GTDB lineage: Bacteria > Pseudomonadota > Gammaproteobacteria > Steroidobacterales > Steroidobacteraceae > DAIDKA01. The sequence goes on along the minus strand of DATHMT010000050.1, from coordinate 35,663 downwards.
AGTGTTTCCCAAAGGCATTCAGGGCGCGGTCCAGGAAGTGGCGCGTCGTGGCAGTACGCCGTTGCTGGTCGCCGACGGGACCCGCGTGCTCGGCATCATCGAACTCAAGGACATCGTGAAGGGGGGGATCAAGGAGCGTTTCGGCGAGCTGCGCCGAATGGGCATCAAGACCATCATGATCACCGGTGACAACAAGCTCACCGCAGCTGCGATCGCGGCCGAGGCGGGGGTCGATGATTTTCTTGCCGAGGCAACCCCCGAGGCCAAGCTGCGGCTGATCCGCGACCATCAGGCTGAAGGGCGTTTGGTGGCCATGACCGGCGATGGCACCAATGATGCCCCGGCGCTGGCGCAGGCGGATGTCGCCGTGGCGATGAATACCGGGACCCAGGCGGCGAAAGAAGCGGGGAACATGGTGGACCTCGACTCCAACCCCACCAAGCTCATCGAAGTGGTCGAGACCGGCAAGCAGATGCTGATGACGCGCGGCTCTCTGACCACCTTCAGCATTGCCAATGACGTCGCGAAATACTTTGCGATCATTCCGGCAGCTTTCGCGACCACCTATCCCCAGCTCAATGCACTGAACGTCATGCACCTGGCAAGTCCGTTCTCGGCCATCCTTTCTGCCGTGATCTTCAATGCGTTGATCATCGTGTTCCTGATTCCGCTCGCCCTCAAGGGTGTCAAGTACCGTGCCCTGGGAGCCGCGCTGCTGCTGCGTCGCAATCTGCTCATTTATGGCGTGGGCGGCATCCTGGTGCCGTTCCTGGGGATCAAGATCATTGATCTGGGACTCACACTGGTCCACCTGACCTGAGGTCGATTGTCATGCGTTCACTCATCCGTCCCGCAGTCGTTTTGTTGTTGTTCTTCACGGTGCTGACGGGCTTTGTCTATCCGGTGGTCATCACGGGCATCGCCCAGGCCGCTTTCACGCATGCCGCCTCGGGCAGCATCGTCTCGCGGGATGGCAAGCCGATTGGTTCGAGCCTGATCGGTCAGAACTTCAGCGATCCGAAGTACTTCTGGGGGCGCCCCTCCGCCACCTCCCCGCAACCCTATGGCGGCACGGCCTCCACCGCCTCGAACCTGGGGCCGCTCAACCCGGCGTTGACCGATGGCATCAAAGCCCGCATTCAGGCGCTGCGCGCGGCTGACCCGGGCAATCTCGCACCCCTTCCGGTGGATCTGGTGACGGCATCGGCCAGCGGCCTGGACCCGGAGGAAAGCCTCGCAGCGGCGCTCTACCAGGCGCCCCGGGTTGCGCGGGTGCGCCGTCTGGATCCTGAAGTGGTTCAGGCCCTGGTCAGCGCCGAGTCCCAGGGGCGTTGGCTGGGTCTGTTGGGTGAACCGCGAGTCAATGTCCTCGCGCTGAATCTTGCGCTGGATGACCTCGCGGTGAAGTCGGGCCCAAGGTAGCCTTGGGTTCATGGTGGAACGACCCGATCCGGATCAGCTGCTGGAGCACGTGCAGGCCGAGGAGGCGCGGGCAAAGCGCGGACATCTGCGGATCTTCTTCGGCTCCTCGGCGGGCGTGGGCAAGACCTACGCCATGCTCGAGGCGGCGCGCGCGGTGCGGGCCGCCGGCACCGACGTGGTGCTGGGCTATATCGAGCCGCATGGCCGTGTCGAAACCGAACGGCTCACGGAAGGCCTGCCGCGGCTACCGACGCTCACCGTTCGTTATCGCGACCTCGAGCGGGCCGAATTCGATCTGGATGCGGCGCTCGCCCGGCATCCGGCCATCCTGCTGGTCGATGAGCTGGCGCATTCGAACCTGACCGGCGGCGAACCCGCGCCGCGGCATCCCAAACGCTGGCAGGACGTCGAAGAACTGCTCGAGGCCGGCATTGACGTGTGGACCACCGTCAATGTCCAGCACCTGGAAAGCCTCAACGATCTGATCGTGCAGACCACGGGGGTGCAGCAGCGCGAGACGCTGCCCGATCATGTGTTTGACAAGGCCGACGAGGTCGAGCTCATCGACCTGCCACCGGATGACCTGCTCGCGCGGCTGCGCGCCGGCAAGATCTATGTGCACGAGGACGCGGCCAACGCCGTGGAGCGATTCTTCCGCAAGCCCAATCTCATGGCGCTGCGTGAAATCGCGCTGCGCCGGGTCGCCGACCGGGTCGAGGCCGCGGCCCGCGACTCGGCGGCGGGCGACCGCACGCCACGCTCGCGGCTCGCGAGTGATCGGGTGCTGGTGGCCACGGGACCGGATGCGCAATCCGAGCAACTGATCCGGGTCGGCAAACGCCTGGCGGATGCGTTGGATGCCGATTGGACCGTGGTTTATGTGGAGACGCCGGCGTTGCTCAAGCTCTCCGAGGCGCAGCGCAACCGGCGCATCGAGCTGCTGCGCCTGGGTGAGTCCCTGGGGGCCGAGACCGTGACGCTCGACGGACCGACCGCGGTCGAGGCGTTGCTCGAGTACGCAGCCACCCGCCATGTGACCCGCATCATCGTCGGATCCCCCAAGCGCTATGGCTGGCGCGCGCTGGTGCGGCCCTCCACCGCAACCGAGCTGGCAAGACGCGCCCGCGGCTTCGATGTGATCACCGTCGCGGCGACCGACACCAACAAGCCCGAAACGGCGCGCCCTCCCGGAGGCTTGGAGCGCCTGGCGTCCCCGGTGCCCTGGAGCCGCTATATCTGGGCGGTAGTGTTGACGGCGATCTGCACTTTGGTGGCCTTCGTCATGTATCCGCACCTGGACATCGTCAATCTGGTGATGGTGTACCTGCTGGGCGTCACCGTCGCCGGATTGCGCCTGGGACGCGGGCCCTCGACCGTTGCCACCGTTTTGAGTGTGGGATGCTTTGATTTCTTCTTTGTGCCGCCACGTTTCAACTTTGCGGTCTCGGACGCGCAGTATCTGATCACGTTCGCCGTGATGCTGCTGATCTCGCTGGTCATTGCCACACTGATGGCGAGCGTGCGTCAGCAGACCCGGGTTTCCGGAGCACGCGAACGGCGCACCGCGCTGCTGTACGCGATGAGTCGGGAACTGGCGGCGACCCGCGGCACCGCGAACATGTGCCGGGTCGCGGTGCGCCATGTGGCGGAGGTCTTTCGCTGCCAGGTCGTGGTGCTGCTGCCGGATGCCACGGGCCGATTGCATTTCCCGAGCGACCCGCCGGGGGAGACCTCGCTGCGGGGCGCGGATCTGGCCGTGGCCCAGTGGGTGACGGATCACGGGCGCCAGGCGGGGCTCGGCACGGATACGCTGCCGGCCGCCGCCGCCCTCTATGTACCGCTGGGCGATGTGAATCGTCCGCTCGGCGTGCTGGCGGTGCTGCCGGAGAACCGTCGTCGGGTGATGCTGCCTGAGCAGCGGCACCTGCTGGAGACCTTCGCGGGACAGACGGGCCTGGCGCTGGAGCGCGCGTTGCTCGCCGAGCAGGCCGAGTCGGCGCGCATATCGGTCGAAGGCGAGAGCCTGCGCAACACCCTGCTCGCCTCGATTTCGCACGATCTGCGCACGCCGCTGGCGGTGATGGCCGGTGCGGGCAGCACGCTGGCCGAGCACGGCGATTCATTGGATGCGGCGACCCGTTCGGCCCTGGCACGTTCCATTGAGACCAAGGCGCGCGAGATGTCCGAATTGATCTCGAACGTCCTGGACCTGATGCGGTTCGAATCCGGGCAGATGCTGCTGCGCAGCGATTGGCAGACGCTCGATGAGCTGATCGAGCCGGCGCTGCGGCGGCTCGAGGAACCGCTGGCGCGTTATCGCGTCGAACTGCGCCTGCCTGCAGAGTTGCCGCCGGTCTACGTGGACGGCAGCCTGATCACCCAGGTGTTCACGAACCTCCTGGACAACATCGTCAAATACACGCCCGCCGGCACTCACATTCAAATCTCGGCCGCGGTCGACAACGGCGGCCTGCGTGTGACGGTGGACGATGATGGTCCGGGACTGCCGGTCGGGGATCCGGCGCGGCTGTTCGAGAAATTTCAGCGCGGCACGGGTGAGGGCACGATCGTCGGCGTCGGCTTGGGGCTCGCCATCTGCCGCGCCATCATACGGGCCCACGGCGGGGAGATCGAGGCAGGCGCGCGGCCGGGTGGCGGCGCGCGGATCGAACTGACGCTGCCGACGGTAGCGCCGACATGACGCAGGCGATGCATCAGATTCTGGTCATCGAGGATGATGCCTCGATACGCGAGGTCCTGCAGGCGCTGCTCGGCTCGGTGGGTTTTCGGGTGGTCGAAGCCGCCACGGCCGCCCGCGCCGACATCGAAGCCCGCGCGCACAAGCCGGACCTGCTGCTGGTGGATCTGGGCCTGCCCGACGGGGATGGTCTGACCGTGGTGCGCAGCGTGCGCGGCTGGTCGCCGGTGCCCATCATCGTGCTGTCGGCCCGCACCATGGAGGAACAGAAGATCGCAGCGCTGGACGCCGGCGCCGACGACTACATCACCAAGCCCTTCAGCGCCGCCGAACTGCTGGCACGGGTGCGCGCGGCGCTACGACGCAACGTGCGTGCGAACGATCAGCCACCGATACTCAAGTTCGGGGGCATCACGGTGGATCTGCATCGGCGCGAGGCGAACGCGCACGATGGTCCGGTGCATCTGACTCCGCTCGAGTACCGCGTGCTGGAATGCATGGCACGGCACAGCGGCATGATCGTGATGCAGACGCAGCTCATCCGCGAGGTGTGGGGACCGGGGCACCAGGGCGACACTCGCAGCCTGCGTGTGTGCATCAGAAATCTGCGCAGCAAGCTCGAGCCGCAGCCCCATCTGCCGCATTATCTGGTGACCGAGGCCGGCCTCGGGTATCGACTGCGACAGGACTAGGTTACGTGCACTGCGGCGCCGGATCCCTGCAGCTGATCCAGCAGATACGCGCGCAGTGGCGCCAACAGGGCGATGAACTCAACCAGCACCGTGCGCGCGGTGGCGGCGTCGGCCTGCCGCGCGGCGAGCTCGAATCGACCCGCGGCGTCACACAGTTGCGTGGCTTCCATGAACAACGCCGCACCGCGAATGAAGTGCGCTTCGGATGCGGCCTGCCGCCATTCACCGGCCTCGACCCGCGCCGCGAGACTGCGGGGCGCATCGCGGGTATCGCGCAGGAAGTCCCCCAGCAGCCGCTGCAGCTTCGCCGGATCATCGCCCAGTCGCCTGAGCGAAAACCCCGCGGACGTTGACGCCAAGACGGAAGGCGGCCCATCCGCCTGGGCAGCGGTGAAACCGGTGCTGCGCTCCTTGAGCAGCTCGAAGAGCGTGCGGTAGAGCAGCGCCTCATCGATGGGCTTGCTCAAGTGGGCATTCATGCCTGCCGCGAGCGTCGCATCGCGCTCCTGCGAGAGCACCTGGGCGGTAAGCGCGATGATCGGTAATTTTGCGTGACGCGCCTGGGCGCGGATCTGGCGTGCGGCGCTCAGGCCGTCCAGGCCCGACATATGCACGTCCATCAGCACCGCGTCATAGTCGCGTTCATTGATCTTGCGGAGGGCCTCGAGACCGTCCGCGGCACTGTCCACATGCATGTTCACGGCCAGCAGCAGGTCGGTCGCCACTTCCCGGTTGAGGGAATTGTCATCGACCACGAGCACGCTGCGGTTGGCGAGTTTGCGCATCGCCTCGGTGCCGCAGCCGCGCCGCGCCTCGCCCGTGGCGGGTGTCTCATCATCGAAGATCTTGCTGACGGCGTGCTGCATCATCGAGCGGGTCACCGGTTTGACCAGGATCCCGGCCAGACCCAGTTGATCGGCGCTTTGCAGGACTTCCTCACGCGCGAAGGCGGTCACCATCAATACCGCCGGCAACTGCGCCAGGGCCGGGTCGGCCCGCAGACGCCGCGCGGTCTCGATGCCGTCCAGATCGGGCATGCGCCAGTCGATGAAGGCCAGTTCATAAGCCTGATTGGCCTGAGCGGCCGCCTTCAGTTCAGCGATGGCCCGGCTGCCGGATTCGACCACGGTGGGTTGCAAGCCCAGACTCAGCAGAATGTCAGCCAGGGCGTCGCGCGAATGGGAGTTATCATCCGCGATCAGGATGCGCTGCGGTGAGCGGCGGGCCGTGAAAACCGGCGCGGAGGTGATGTGGGTCTCGCGCGGCAGCGCCACATCAATGGTGAAATGGAAGGTGCTGCCGCGACCGGGCTCGCCTTCGGCCCAGATCCGCCCGCCCATCAATTCGACCAGCTGGCGGCAGATCGCCAGTCCCAGACCCGTGCCGCCGTACTGACGAGATATATGTGGCCCGAGCTGGGTAAACGCGCGGAACAGGCCGTCGATCTGGCCCGGCTCCAGTCCGATGCCGGTGTCGATGACGGCGAATTTCAGCGTCACGCGACCGCCACGCTGGAGCTCGCAGCTCACGCTGACCCGCACTTCGCCGCTGCGCGTGAATTTGACGGCGTTGCTGAGCAGGTTGATCAGCACCTGTCCCAGCCGCAGCGGATCGCCGCGCAGCTTCTGGGGCACCTCCGCCGCCACCCGATAGACCAGCTCCAGGCCCTTTTCCTCGGCCTTCATGGCGGTCATGGTGCTGACCGAGTCCAGCACCGAGTCGAGTTCGAACTCAGTGTCCTCCAGTGTCAGGCCGCCGGCCTCGATTTTGGAGAAGTCGAGGACGTCGTTGATGATGGTGAGCAGGGAGCGTGCCGCCGAGTCGATCTTCTCCAGGTAGTTGCGCTGCCGCACCGTCAGTTCCGTACCCAGCGCCAGGCGCGTCATGCCGACGACGGTGTTCATGGGCGTGCGGATTTCATGGCTCATGGCGGCCAGAAACTCACCCTTGGCGCGTTCCGCCGTTTCCGCCTTGTCGCGGGCAGTGCGCAGGGCCTCGGCCGCCTGGCGCAGGGCTTCGTAACTGCGCTTGAGTTCCTCCTCGGCGAGCTTGCGGGAGGTGATATCGGTCTGCGTGGCAATGACCCGCACGGCCGACTGGTCGGCGGCCCGCTCGATCACCTTGCCGCGAATCAGAATCCAGCGCCACGCACCGCGGCGCGAGCGCATGCGCTGCTCGGACACGAAGTGAGCCGTCTTGCCCTGCAGATGATCCTGGATGCCCTGCCAGGTCGCCGGCAGATCGGCCGGGTGGACCTTCTCGATCCAATCCTCCAGCGCGTCGCCGATCTCCTCATCCGCATAGCCCAGGTTGGCCTTGCACTGCTGGGAATAGAACACCTTGCCGGTCGTGACATTCCAGTCCCAGATGCCATCGCCCGCGCTGTCGACCGCGAACTGCCAGCGCGCCTCACTGTCACGCAGCGCGGCCTCCGCCTGCTTCATCGCCGTGATGTTGCGGGCAATGCCGATCAGGCCGATGATCTGCCCATTCTCATCACGCTGGACACTGCGCGTGGTGAGGAAGGTGCGCACCTGGCCATCCGCCACGATGGTTTCCTCGACCGTGGTCGCAACACCGGTGGCGAGCACCGCCAGTTCGCGCTCGCGCAGCACCTTGCCGGCGGCGGCGCCAAAGACTTCCTCGGTCCTTCTGCCAATGACCTCCGCGGCCGGTCGGCGAATGAAAGTAGCCGCCGCCCGATTGAAAATCAGAAAGGTTCCCTCGGTGTCCTTGAGGAAGATCGCATCGGTGGCACCGTCCATGACCGCCTGCAGCAGTTCGGTCGAACGCCGCAGCTGCTGGGTACGCTCGATGACGCGGGTCTCCAGCGCACTGCTGCTGCCGAGGCTATCCGCGGGCACCAGGGACAGCTGGCCCTCGATGAGCTTGCGGACATTGCCCGCCAGTCGTCGCTGCGCGTCGCAAAACGTTCGCGGTCTGCGATCGAGGATGCAGATGCTGCCGAACACGCGACCATTGGGCAACATCAGCGGCAAGCCCAGGTAGGCGAGCAGACCGAATTTCAGGGCCGGATTCGCGCGCCAGCGCGCGCTGATGCGCGCATCGGGGACCTCCAGTTGCTCGCGGCTGCGTACCACCGCCTCGCAGTACAGGCCCGAATCCCGCAAGGGCTCGGAATCCCCGGCCGTGAAGGGGTTGTGGGGGGTATTGCTGCTGAGAAACACCTCGATGCGAGGGCCGACGATACGCATGATCAGCGCGACCGGCACATCGAGGGTTTCGGCGATCGAATCCAGCGTCGACTGCCAGCCGCCCAGCAGGTGCTCGGGGACCGGACGGGCAACGTCCGCCAGCGCGTTGATCTCAGGTGTGCTCACGGTCCGACTATACCGATTGCCGATGCTTCCTTGAGGAGCACACCGCTGTGACCGGCGCGGCGCGCGGCGTGCAGCAACCATGTCGTCCGCGCCGCCCCTTCTTCGTACGAGAGCCCGAGCGGCGGGCGGATGTTGGATATGCAATTGCGCTCATGGTCGCGTCGACCCGCCTGCGGCTTCCAGGTGAGATAGACGCCCAGGCTGTCCGGGGCACTCATGCCGGGTCGCTCGCCGATGAGCACGACGGACAGTGCGGCATTCAAACGCTCGCCGATGTCATCGCCGATCGCCACCCGCGCCTGAGTCGCGATCACGATGGGCGCGATACGCCAATCGGGCAGGACGCGCAGAATTTCCCGCAGCGTTGCGGCCGCATGGACTTGCACGGCGCGCGCCGACAGTCCGTCGCCGACAATGAACACCACATCGTAGGGTCCCGGCGGCAGACCCGCCGCGCAGTCCGGCGCCAGTCGTCGGCCGAGGTCTGGCCGCTGCAGATAGACGCCGCGGTCGGGCGCCTGACTGTGAACCCGCAGTACCGGCAGCGGCGCCAAATCCGCGGCCAGACGCTCCTGATCGAGGGTTTCGTGCACGGCATCACGCGCCCGCGCATGATCAAGCTGGAAGTCCAGCAGCGCCGCGGTGGGCAGGCCCGCGCCCGAGTGGCCGAGCGCCACCCGCGCCGGTGTACGGCTGCGCAGGCTCGCCAGCAGACCGCCGCCTTTTGGCGCCGGGGGCTTCATGCGCCCGAGGTCCGTGCGTCGAATGCGAGCAGCCGTTCGGAGACTCCCGCGAGCGCCTCGGGCTCGCGGATCCAGCCGCGTTCGTCGCTGATCCCCATCTGTGCCAGCCAGCGCTCGAACTGCGGTGCGGGGCGCAATCCCAGGGTGCGACGCAGATACTGTGCGTCATGGAAACTGGTGCTTTGGTAATTGAGCATCACATCGTCGGCTCCGGGCACGCCCATCACGAAGTTGACGCCGGCGACCCCCAGCAGGGTCAAAAGATTATCCATGTCATCCTGATCGGCTTCGCTGTGATTGGTGTAGCAGACATCGACGCCCATCGGCACCCCCAGCAGCTTGCCGCAGAAATGATCTTCGAGCGCCGCGCGCGTGATCTGCTTGCCGTCGTACAGATACTCCGGGCCGATGAATCCCACGACCGTGTTGACCAGCAGCGGCGTGAAGGCGCGCGCGACCGCATAGGCGCGGGCCTCGAGGGTCTGCTGGTCCACGCCGCCGTGGGCGTCGGCCGAGAGCGCGGAACCCTGACCGGTTTCGAAGTACATCAGGTTCGGTCCGACGGCGCCGCGCTGCAGGGTTTTGCCGGCGGCGTGCGCCTCCCGCAAGACGCTCAGACTGACCCCAAAGCTGCGATTCGCAGCCTCGGTGCCGGCGATGGACTGGAAGATCAGATCCACCGGCGCGCCGCGCTCGATGACATTGAGGGTATTGGTGACATGCGACAGCACGCAGCTTTGAGTGGGGATCGCGAAGCGCTCACGGATCTCATCGACCAGCTGCAACAGCCGCAGCTGGACCTCGACACTGTCCGATGCCGGATTGATGCCGATGACGGCATCGCCGCAGCCATTCAGCAAGCCGTCAATGATGGATGCCGTGATGCCCTCGGGATCGTCGGTGGGGTGATTGGGCTGCAGGCGCACCGCCAGCCGTCCCGCAAGTCCGACGGTGGTGCGAAAGTGGGTCACGACCTCGCACTTGCGCGCGACACTGATCAGGTCCTGATTACGCATCAGCTTGCACACCGCCGCGACCATCTCCGGCGTCAGCCCGGGGGCGAGCGAGCGCAGAATCTCGGTCGTGGTGGTATCGGCGAGCAGCCAGTCGCGGAACTCGCCAATCGTCATCGTGGCGACCGGTGCGAAGGCCAGTGCGTCGTGTGAATCCAGGATCAGCCGCGTGACCTCATCGGTCTCGTACGGAACCAGCACTTCATTGAGCAGGTGGCGCAAGGGCAGGTCGGCCAGCACGTAACGTGCGGCCATGCGCTCTTCCATGGTGGCGGCCGCAAGCCCCGCGAGGGCATCGCCCGATCGTAGGGGAGTGGCCGCGGCGAATACCGCCCGCAGGTCGGTAAAGGTGTAAACCGATCCGCCCAAGGTCATCGAATAGGGCACGCGGAGTAGTTTAACGGAATTAAGTCGTTTTTTCGCGACGGCCGGCGGGGGTCAAAACCTCGCTGCGGCGCATGTATGCTGGCGCGCATGAACTGGTTCTGGAGCCGGCGTGAGTCACCGGCAAGCGTGTCCGTCCGTCGCCTGACGGCGCGACTGGACGACGCCGCGAAATTGCGGCGATTGCTGCGAGAATTGCCCGAATCCGATGAGCTGCGGCCGCGGCTGGCGGCGGCCTTCTATGCGCGCGCCTGGGATGCGGCGAGCGAGCGTGACCTGTGGATCGTGAGCGATGGCACCAGGATTGACTGCTATGTGCTCGCGGGCCTGAAATTCCAGCAGGCGGCCGCCGTGCGCGTGCGCTGGGACGCCAAGAAGTACGAGATCACGCAATTGACACTGGAAAATCTCGCCGATTGCGTGGCCAAGGTGACCGAGGGCAGCGTGACCCTGCAGGACGACTAGGCGTCGCGTTCGAGGCCGGGTTTGGCATAATGACAGGTTATGCCCCAGACCCTTCGGATCGATGATCTCGTTGATGGCCAGAAATTCAGTGGCTTCAACTTCAACCTGCTGTTCTGGTCATTCCTGGCGATGTTCGCCGATGGCTACGACATCAGCGTCATGCCGTTCGCGATGCCCACGCTCTCCAAGATGTGGCACGTGGACGCGGGGCTACAGGGGTGGGTGCTGACGACCAGCCTGATCGGCGTACTGGCGGGCTCGCCGCTGCTGGGCTATGTCGGGGATCGTTACGGTCGCAAAGCCGCCATCCTCTGCGGCAGTGTCATCTACGGCGTGAGTACTCTGGCGGTGATCTGGCAGCACGGTCTGTGGGTGACGATGGCGCTGCGGTTCTGCACCGGAATCGGCATCGGCGGCCTCATGCCCAATACCATTGCACTGAACTCAGAAGCTTCGCCGAAGCGGCTGCGCGCCACTCTGGTCGTGCTGATGTTCACGGGTATTACGCTGGGCAGCAGCGCGCCGGGATATATCTCCGCCTGGATGCTCCCGATCTATGGCTGGACGGTGCTGTTCCTGGTGGGTGGCGCCGTGCCTTTGCTCGTCGCGGTGTGCCTGTATTTTGTCCTGCCGGAGTCGGTGAAATTCCTGGGCGGCCGACCGGAGCGGCGCGCGCAGTTGCTGGCCACGGCCCGTCGTATGCGCCCGGATCTGCTGCTCGATGACGATACGCAATTCGAGTACCCGATCATCGTCAGGCCCCCTGACCGTACTTTGGGGATTGGCGAGGTGCTGGGCCCGGGTTTCCGCGCCATCACCCCGCTGCTTTGGGTGTGCTTCGTCACGACCCTGATGGCGAACTACTTCCTGAATTCCTGGATGCCGCTGCTGTTCAACGAGGCAGGCCTGGCGCCGAAACAAGCCGCACTGGCCTCCAGCCTCTACCATATCGGCGGGACCGTCGGCGGGCTCCTGATCAGTGTGCTGCTGGACCGTTTCGGATTCGTCGTGATCGCCGCCCTGTTCGTGTGCGCCGCACCGGCCATCGATGCCATAGGCGGCGCCAGCATGTCCTACGCGGCGCTCGCGCCGCTGGCGGCCCTCTCCGGACTGTGCGTGCTGGGGGCGCAGTTCGGCAACAATGCGGCCGCCGGATTGCTGTACCCGACTCAGTTTCGGTCGAAGGGAGTGGGGTGGGCGCTGGGCATCGGACGCTTCGGGGCCATCGTGGGTCCGCTGCTGGGCGGGCAGCTGATCAAGACGCATCTGCCCATGCGCCAGCTGTTTCTGGCCGCCTCGGCGCCCATGTGGATTGGTGCGGTGGCCGCGCTCATCCTGGTACGACTATGCTATGTGCGCCTGGGGCGGCTGCAATTGAGCGATGTGCCGGTCACGCGTTAGCGTGGCACAGCAGCAGCGGCCTTGCGAAAGAACGCCTCGTGCCGGCTGATGCGCAGGTCCGCGAGCAGGGCATCTTCGATGACCCCGGAAGTGTTGATCAGGAAGCTCGCGCGGCGCACGCCGAACCCGAACGGACCCACCACATCGTAGGCGCGGGCCAGGGCTTGGTCCGCATCGGACAGCAGGGTGAAGGGCAGGGAGTACTTGGCCACGAAGGCCGCGTGACTTTGCGGCGACTGGGGGCTCACGCCTGCGACCGAGACCCCTGCTGCAAGCAGCTGTGAATGAAGGTCGCGCAGCGAACACGCTTCCTGCGTGCAGCCCGGGGTGAAATCCGCAGGGTAGAAATACAGAATGAGCGGCCCACTCCTGAGGAGATCCGCCAGCGCCACCGGCTCGTCATTCTGGTTCCGGGCGGTGAAGTCCGGCGCACGTTTGCCTGCCGCGAGCATCGCTCCACTCTATAGGATTTGCCAACCAGGGTTTGGGTGCTAGAATCGCCAGCTCTTTTGGGACCTAAAGCCATTCGGTCTTGCGGCTCCCGGCGAACATGTGGGGCGGTAGCTCAGTTGGGAGAGCGTCGCGTTCGCAATGCGAAGGTCGAGGGTTCGATCCCCTTCCGCTCCACCACGAGCCTTGGGTTCATTCCGGTCACATCGGTAATGTCTCCGCCGCGATCTCCGCGTCCACGGCGGCGGGAAAGTCTTTCGGGAACGGCACACCGGATAGGGCGTAATTGCCGCCGGCCATAAAGAGTTCCATCACCGAGTTCCAACGGTTGCGCCAGGCGGCGGCGTAGTTACGGAACTTGTCACCTTGCGTCATGAATTCCCCCGTCTTGGCGTGTCGCTCGTAGGCTTTGACCAGCGTCACGATCGCTGTGTTGTTCTCTGCGAGCGCATCAAGCCGCTGCTTCATGTCGGCGTGCCTGGCCACCCCGTCGCGGCGCGTTTTTACAAGGTAAGACTCCAGGATGCCGCAGTCAGCTTCGGTAAAGGGCGCAGACTGCAGCTCGCGGGTGAGCGTCTGGTTCTCCTTCAGCATGGTGGCTATCGGCCGCAGCTCATCGGCAACGAGCTGCGCGCGCGTCTGATCAAGCGCATTGTTGGCGTGATACCAGGCGCCCGCACCGAGCACTCCTGCAATGAGTGCCGCTACGATCAGTATCAATGGCGTTTTGTTAGTCAGCGCATTTTCCTCAGGGGGTGAGACCAATAATCTGAGTCACTCATCCCCGCGCCCCATCACCGGATGCTTCGAACCGCGCGCGCAAAGTTCCCTTGCGTCTTGGTATCGGTGAGAACGGCTCCATCGAGGAAGTAGACCAAATACACACCGGCCGTGCCGGCGCTGGTTGTGGAATTGGTCCAATAGGCGGACTGCGACAGAGGTGCGGTCGCGCCAAATATGGGATCGATACAAGGAGCGGTCGTTGTGCACCCAGGCGCGGTGCTTTCGACAATCGTCTTCAGCTCCACAACGGTCGGGATCCGCCAGTCGCAGTGGTTGGCGAAACAAGTCCCTGCCCCGGCGCTCACATTCTGCCCGGCCGAGGGACTGTAGTAATCCCCGCCATTGAGGCCGGCAATAAAGGTGGTGAAGAGTGTCCCGTCAGCGAGCGTACCGGTCGTACTCCAGGTGTATTGACTGTCTATACAGGTCACAACACCAGCACCACACAAGGTGGCCGTCTCGATTTCCCACATGAGTCCAGTCTCGTTGTCCGTTACCGTACCGTCGCCGTTTGCCAAGTAGCGCGGCAATTGTGACCGGCACGTCCAAGTCCCCGTCCCGCCACTTGGCGTGTAGTAGACGGCAGGGTCTACTGCCACTGGAACGGATACGCCACTCCACAGCGTCGCACCGCAGCCAGTCGGTAGACCGCCGCTGCCCGCCGGTCCCTGTGGGCCAGGGGGACCCTGCGGTCCCTGGGCACCTGTTGGTCCGGCCGCTCCAGTAGCACCAATAGAACCGTTAGCACCCGTGGCACCGGCCGGACCTTGACTGCCGGCAGGACCGACCGGCCCCGGCGGGCCAAGGGGGCCAGCAGGTCCGGCTGGGCCTGTTGCGCCTGCTGTGCCAGGGGCGCCCGGGGCGCCTGCCGCACCCGTATTGCCCTGTGGGCCCTGCGGCCCCGCCGCATCGAGAGTAGTCCACGCCTCCGTTTCGGTTGGCGCTACATTGACGTTCTTTACGATGGCGATGTAGCTCTGGCCGTTGTAGGTGACAACCGCTCCGGCGCCGTAGTTGATTGTGGGATCCCAATTTCCACGAAAGTTTGTGAGGGCAATCGAGATTGCCGCGTCCGCTGGCGCCGGCATCGCCACGCTCATAAATACTCCGGTGACCATCACGCACCGCAGTGCAAAAATGATTTTTCTTTGCGTAGTCGTTGTCATGTAACTCCCCATTTATTTGATTGCCGTGCGTGATCATGAGCGGACCATCTCATCCGGGTCCTGCCTCGAGGGTTGCGCATTGACTGGTCGACTTAGGAAACCCCTTCAAAAGGCTAGTCCCCGCGTCAGGACTGAACAGCATCTTTCCGACGAGCGGTGCGATTCGCGGAGTGAATGCCGGCAGGGGGAGATCGAACTGCAGTAGAGCCCTCTGGCGGGATCCGATGCCCCGGCCTATTCAGCCTGGTGACCGGCCCAAGGGGAATTTTGCGATGCGCTGCAAGCCATTGGCAGCGGACGCCCTGGCGTGCCTGAGCGACCGAAGGCGCTCGACGTGCAGATTGCGGCGTTACGGGGGCGGCTGGTGCTCTGCGACACGCGCCGCTTCGCGGTCGATTTCCCTTTGGCGTGCCTGGACAATCCACGGCTCGCGCGTTTCCCGTGTAGCCATGCTCCAGCTGTCGGGGTGAGCACGCTGGGCCGCCTCGCACCAGCGGTCATAGCCGGGTGTGTGTGGGTCTATCACCTCGCTAGGATACCACCGTCGAGAGATATCGCGCCGGCCGGCATCGGCATGGGTTTGTCCGGGCCGCGCATTCCCTGGCGTTGCCAGGACTGCGCGCCATTCGTGCTGAACTGACGCCTCTAGATTAGTTATCCGACATATGTTGATATATCTCCGTGAGCAGACCCCAAAACGCTTCGCGCCAAACCCGGCTGCTGTTGACGGCAATGCTCGAGCAGCCGCGTGCGTGGCACTACGGATACGAACTCTCGAAGGCAACGGGTTTGACCTCCGGCACCCTTTATCCGTTGCTAATGCGATTGAGTGATCGGGGACTCTTGGATTCCGAATGGCGGAATCCTCAGCATAACGGTCGACCTGCTCGGCACGCCTATAGACTCACAGTTGACGGGCTTCAGCTGGCACGCGAGAGCGAGCGAATGCTGGCAGTGGAAGCTACGGTGCGGCGACGGCCGGGTACGGCCACATGATTACCTTGGGTCCGTGGCAGCGGCGGTGCGCACTGCACCTGGTTCGACACGCAGCGGCAGTCTTGCGTTCGACTCGCCCGGATTGGGCTGCGGCGCTGGAGCATGAACTGGAACACGTTCCAGGGCACTACCGGGCACTGATATGGGCGCTTGGATGCGTGCGAGCCAGTTACAGGGAGCGATACCTTGGTAGATCGCGGCCGCTACTCACGGCTGTCGCGATGGGACTAGCGTTTGCGGTGCTGAGTGAACTTGTCACGGGGATAATTGCCGCGGTAGCGTGGCCGCATTGGTACGTGGAGTTTGCCAGAACGCACAGGCATTTAAGCCTCGAACTTTGGTCGATTTTCGCAGGTTCATTGCCGATCGCTCTGCTTGCGGCCGGATTTGGAATGTTACTCGCCCGACTGGCGAACGGTTTCAGGTTGACTCTGCCTTGCGTGTCAATCGCGGTCTGGATGTTGTATTGGCTCATCCCGATACGAACGATCTGTGATGTTCCACTGCGAGTCCTTTGGGACTCTTTCCTTCGCTCCCCGACATCCTACGTTGCGGGCATCGTTCTGCCCGGCTGCGCCCTGTTCCTGGGGTTTTGTCGTGCTCGCGCATTCCAGCCTCAAAATCGCCCTGAGCCTTCACCGGGTCGACGGAACTGAGCAGGCATTAATTTCAGTCAGCGTTGCCCGAGCAGGTGCACCGCGCTATCTTCAAGCTGTTCAAGCAATGGCCGAGCGCCAGGGCCTTGGGAGCATGGTATGAAGAAGGGCGGCGAGAAAATACTGCTGATCTACTCCGCAACCGTAAGCACCGCGTTCTTGGTCTGTCTCCTAACAGGCGCCGCGCCTCTCAGGCGACCGGTGTTCGATGAAATTCAGGTGCACCGAATAAATATCGTGGAACCCGACGGGACATTGCGCTTGGTCATCTCGAATAAGAACCGGCTCCCCGGGGTAATCGTGAAGGGTCAGGAACAGCCACCGACTGACCGACCGCAGGCGGGCTTGCTCTTCTACAACGATGAAGGCTCCGAAACCGGGGGCTTGATCTTCGGAGGTCGCAAGAACTCCGACGGCCAAGTGGTCGATTGCTGTGGAAGTCTCTCCTTCGACCGCTATGGCGCGAATCAGATTGTTCAGCTCGCTGGGGTGGATGATGTGACCGACCAATTCACCGGCGTCTCCGTCCGGGACATAAAGCAACGAATATGGGTTGGTCGGAAAAGGGACGGCGCGGCGACGATTTCGCTTATGGACGCAACCGGCAGACCGCGCATTGTCATGAGTGCTCCGGCGTCCGGGACGCCGACGCTCGAGTTCTTCGATGAGAGTGGCAAGGTTGTTCAGAGGCTAGTGCCCGAGTCGAGGTAGAGCAGGCTTACTAACCCAAGTTGTCAAGCAGCAATTCCAGAGGTTGTAGCGTACCAAAGGCGCTTCCCTGTCCGTAGCACACGCCCATTGCGTGGAGGCGCTCCGAAATTGCAAACGTGTCAACGCCCGCAGCGGCGATCTCGACTCCTGTCCGCCGTCCCCACTCGACAACGGCGCGCACCCGAGACTCGGACAGCGGGTTCATAAGAACATCCCCGATATAGCGGCTGTCAATCTTAGCCATCGCGATCGGCAAGTCATCTAGCAACGCGAGCTGTTCGATCTCCCCGGATACGCCGTCGATGCATAGTTGGGTACCGTG
Source organism: Steroidobacteraceae bacterium (assembly GCA_035486855.1). Classification (GTDB taxonomy): domain Bacteria; phylum Pseudomonadota; class Gammaproteobacteria; order Steroidobacterales; family Steroidobacteraceae; genus DAIDKA01. Next base: position 18,420 of record DATHMT010000050.1, on the reverse strand, counting down.
GGTGAGGCACTTCATATTTGCAAGGCGCGTCGGGAATCCGAGGTCCATACGCACGCGTTGCGTCAATGAGGACTCGCGAATTTCAATGATGAATCGCGAGGCCAGCCCTGCGGCGGACAGCTCATTTTCCAGGAAGTCCGCGAATCCAGGAACCGCCAGCGACTGGCATCCGATATTCAATGACACTGTCAGATGCGACAGGTCGACTTGTCCCTCGTGCCTGATCAGGGCGCGCAGGGCATCCCGCACGACATGATGATCGGCCGACGCGATGAAATCGCGGGCCGTTCGCAAACCAGGTGCCTGAGTATGCAGGCGCGGCGAAAGCTCGAAACCAACGAGCGTAGCGGTGTCCAGAGTGAGAATCTTCTGTGCCCACAGCCGCAGGCCGTGTGCTCTGCTTGAGTCTGCGGACGTCATCCTGTTTCCCGAGACGAACCGCGAACTGGCGGCTTTGTCGCTGGGTCTGGTGCGCATTGCAGTGTGGGCTCTGCGCCTCGGGAGGGGGCTTGGGATGCGGCCGGCTCTGGTTCGATGCTCGAAGGGTGTGGTCCTGAGCGCCAGCTCGATGGCGGCTCGCAGCGCGCTGGGCGGACAGGGCTTCAGCAGCAACCGGATTACGCCAGCCTCGTTGATGGCGCGGGCGGCCGCTTCGACCGTTGCATGTCCGGTAAGGAGGATTCGACCGCTGGTCGGAAACTCGCGGGCGACTATGGTCAGGAGTTCCGAGCCAGACATTCCGGGCATGAGTTCGTCGGCGACAATGACATCAAACCGCTCGCGCCGACACATATGCAGCGCAACCTCCGGCGAAGTCGCCGTGTTGATGCGGTACGAATCGTCACGAAGGGCTCTTCGGATGCCTTCGACGACCTGGGGTTCGTCGTCGACGAACAGTACCTTGGGCATGAATTGCCGATTGCTGACGGCGTGGTAAAGGATATTTTCCGCGCAACTCTGGTCGATGTTCATTCGAGCTCACCTCGTGGCTCCGGCGGCGCCGGAGAGTGATAACTGCATCTCATTGGGGAGATTGACGGCGACCTGTCGCGCTGGAGTCTGCCGTTCTTGGTGAGGGAAGCCAACGGGATTCCTTACATAAGACCCGCACTTTTCGGCCCAAGTGCCATAAAGCGTGGTTTGCGGGTAAGGGCCCGGCTATTCATTACCAAACCTTGAATGTCGGCCCAAGTCCGTTGAACCGCAGAAGGAATGCGACGCAGAGCCCAGTTGTTCCCCATCGTGCCGCGTAGATTCGATGCGAGGAGCGTATGTATTGACAAGTCAAAGCATGCGCCAGGTATGCGGAGTTGACGTGGAGTTATCGAATCACAACGCGCATTTTCCGCGGATTCTGCTGGTGGGGCCTTACGATCCCCACTGCGGCGAATACACGTTCCTGGCTCCCCCGCTCGGGGTCTGGCGCCTGGCGGGCGTGCTCCAGGCGCGGGACATTCACGCACAGGTATTTGATCCAAACTGCTGCGGGCCCGACGTAGAACGAGCGTTCGAGGAGGTGCTGGTTTCGGACGCCTGGGATGTGATCGGGTTGTCCACCACGGCAATGACGCTTCGCTACGACCTGGCGCTCGCGCATCTGGCACGCAAGCGGGTCCCCGGCGCCACCATTGTGGCGGGCGGGATGGAAGCGACCTTTAAGGCGGAGCGGGTCTTTGCGCTGGGTCCGTTCGATCTCATCGTGCTCGGTGAGGGCGAGCACCCGCTGCTGGAGCTCGCCGAGCGGCTTCGATCCGGTGCCGGCCTCGCAGGAATTGCGGGCACGGCGTTGCGCACCAGGTCGGGCGGTGTCGCGCGCTTTCATCAGGTGGCCATGACTCAGCCGGAACTGACGGCGGCGATCGGCGCGACGCCCTACGATCAGATGCCGTATGAGCGGTACTGGCAACGTCTCGAAAACGTATATGACGTAGGCGAGTTGCCCTACAAGGCGGAGCGCGAAGCCCGGCTGGCGGAAATCCGCTCGGTTCGGCTGATCACTCTGAACTATTGTCCGATGGGCTGCTCATTCTGCTCTTCGACGAACTTCCTGCACGAGGCACAGGGCGGCATCGCCCGCATTGCGCGCCTGGATGTCGCGGACTGCATGGACATGCTCAGGCACATCGTCGCCACTCACCCGGGGGTGCGCACGGTGTACTTCCAGGATGACATTTTCGTGTTCACCCGCGATCAACGCATTCTGCCGTTGTGCGAGGAGATCGTGGCCGCAAAGGAACGCGGTGAACTGCCGCGGGACCTGGGGTTCATCAGCACCAATCGTATCGATTCGATGAGCACGGAGCGTCTGCGGGCGATGCGCCGGGCGGGCTTCAGGGTACTCGGTTTTGGCATCGAGAACTTCTCTCTGGCGGTGTTGAAGGAGTTCAACAAGCGCCAGATCCATCGCCATATCGAGCCCGTGCTGGCGACGACGCTGCGGCTCGGGATCACCCCGTTTCTGGATCTCATTCTGACATCCCCTCACAGCACCCTGGCGGACCTTGCGCAAAACGTTCGCGAGGCCACGCGCTGGCTTGAGGCCGGCTGCGAGGTGGGTGTGTATCCCTATGTCATTCCATTCTCCGGGTCGGCGCTCGCCGCCGACGCGGAACTGTCCGCCCATACGGTCTATGAAACGCGCACCGTTCCCGGCACCACTCTCACCTGGTCGGATGCCACCAAGATCCTGCCGGCGGATTCGCAGGCACGGGACGCCATTCTGCAGATCGAGGAGCGCTTCGAGGCGGCATGTCGCAGTCTGGCGGCCAGGGTGGCGCACATTCCTTCGCGCATGCGTTCGGTGCTCTGGCTGCAGGCCGCGCAGGATTTTCTGACCCGGGCGAATGCCGCATGAATGTCCCGGCGGTCAGCGCACGTGCGTACTGGGAGGGCAGGGCCCGGCGGTACGCGGCGCGTGGCCGGGGACTCGCGGCGGTGTGCTCCTATGGAATGCCTGCCTTCTACAACTACTCCATCGAGTGGGCGCAGCGACGAGCGCTGCTGCCCTGGCTGCCCCGTGTCGCGGCGGGCAGCAGCGCGGCTCTAGATGTGGGCTGCGGAGTCGGTCGGTGGAGTGCGGAATTGGCCCGACTCGGCCATGAGGTCGTGGGACTGGACCTGAGCCCCAGCATGCTCGAGCAGGCACGGCTACGGGCCGGCGTCCTGCGGGCGCGCTGCTCCTTTGAGCTCGGTGATGTCACCACCTTCGATCTCGGACGAAAGTTCCAACTCATTGTTTGCGTGACGGTCCTGCAGCACGTACTGAATCCTCACGAAGCGCGCACGGCGATTGACAGACTCAAGGATCATTTGGCTCCGGACGGTACCCTGGTATTGCTGGAGGCTGCGCCTGCTCGATCGATCACCCGCTGCGACAGCGCTGTGTTTCGCGCCCGAACGTTCGAGTGGTACGCAGAGGCATTGCAGGCCGCAGGACTGTCGGTGACCGGCCGAGCCGGGGTCGATCCGATGCCGTTCAAGACCTGGCTTTTGCCTCACTACCGGCGATTACCGGCACTCTTGGCCCCGCTCGTGCTCGCAGTGGCGACGGCGCTGGCCGTGCCGCTGGACTGGGCACTGCGCGGTTGGCTGCGCGATCAATCCTGGCACAAGGTGATCGTCGCGAAACACGCGCCGGCACACTGATATGAGCTCTCGGACATGCTGTGCTGCCGCCATGTTCTGCGCTATTGCAGCGGCCGGGACTGCGGGTGCGAGCGACACGCTCGTGGCCAGCGGTCAGTCCGTAAGCTTCGGCGGTGAAGTACCGTCTGGGAGCGCCGGGAGCCTGGACTGGATCCACCAGGATGAGAACCAGCAGTTGTGGGACCTCGGGACAACTGCCGAACGGTTTGGCAGCTTCGATCTCACCTTGGCACGGGTGATGGGCTCGTTGAACCTCTCGACGGGAAATTCCCTCGCGGGAACGATCGAGGCCGGTCCTGGGACGGCCGGCGTGGAGCGCTATACATTTGCCCGTGCCATTCTCGAGGCCACTCATGTCGTGTCCCAGCAGTTCCAATTCAGTGGCGGCGGCCAGTATGTCGACGCCGACAACGCCCGCGTGCTCATCCTGCGACTGGAATCCGCGTGGGCGCCCGCGCCGCCGCTGTCCGTTCGGGCGCAGCTGGGTGAGTCGGTTGAGGGCAATCTCCCGACCCGTTACGCAACGCTGCGCGCCGACTATGTGCGCAGGATTCAGCTGTATGGCGGTGTCTCGGTGGGACGTGGGGCACAGTCGATCGTCGAATTCGGCGACGTCCGATACGAGCATTTCACGGATGCGTTCGTCGGCGTTGCGGTGCCGTTCTCGCACTGTACAGTCGGGCTCGCAGGGGACTGGCTGGAGCTGGCTACTTCGACGCGGCGGACGGCGACGCTGACCCTTGCCATACCTCTGGTATGGAGGACGTGAGATGCAGTCGGGTGCAATCACCACATCGATGGCCATATCCATGGCATGCATGGTCATGGCGCTGCTCATGGCGGGGGCATGCGTCATCCTGATCCGCCGCTGCCGTCGTCTCGGGCGGTATGCGCGGCGCGCAGTCCGGCATCGCGCTGCCATCGCGCAGCTGCGCCGCTCAAGCGAGCTCTCGGCGGCGGATCGCTATTGGGTTCAGATGCGCTCCGCCAACACGCCGGTGCTGGTGACCTCTCCGGAGGGCACGATACTTGCCGCTTCGGGTCCGGCCATCGAGCTGTTCGGTTACCGTACTGAGCAAGAATTGCGTGCGATCTGCGTCGCTGACTTGTATTTCAATCCTGCGGACCGGCTCAAATCGCTGAGCACGCCACTGCTGGAGCACGGCCACATCCGCAGCAGCGAATTTCGAATGAAGCGCAGGGACGGCCGTCCCGTCCACGTCCTGACGACCGTGCGGGTCATCCTCGCCGAGGGAGCGATGCACTATGAAGGCGTGCTGACCGACGTGACGGAGCTGCGTGCGGCCTTCGACGAGCGCCAGCATCTGGAATCGCAGTTGAATCTGGCCAAGAAGCTCGAACTCGTGGGCCGCCTGGCCTCGGGCATAGCGCATGAGATCAACACGCCGATGCAGTTCATCGGCGACAACATCACCTTCCTCAAGCGAGCCTTTGCGCAGCTTGTCGTGCGACTGCCGGCCGGGGGGCTACCGGAACTGCTCGCCGATGTTGCCGACGCATTTGCCGGCAGCTTCGAAGGCGTCGAGCGTGTCAGTGAGACCGTCCGTGCCATGAAGGAGTTCGCGCACCCCGGCGATCTCGACATGGCCGCCACCGATCTGAATCAGGCCATTCGCACCATACTGGTTGTCGCGCGCAGCGAGTATAAGCACGCCGCCGAGGTGAACCTGGAACTCGGTGAGATCCCTCCCGTGAACTGCACGCGTGCCGAAATCAACAAGGTATTCCTGAATCTCATCGTCAACGCCGCGCACGCAATCGAGGAGAGCGGCAAGGGTCGCGGCACCATCACCATACGCAGCAGTGCCTCGGGCCCGCAGGTCCGCTTCGAAATTGCCGATACCGGCTGCGGTATCCCCGCCACGGTGTTACCTCGGATCTTTGAGCCTTTCTTCACGACCAAAGCCATCGGCAAGGGTTCCGGGCAGGGCCTGGCCATTGCGCGCTCGGTCGTCAGGAACCATGGCGGCGAACTGGAGGTGGCGAGTGTGGTGGGCCAGGGAACGACATTCACGATCACGCTGCCTGCCGCCGATGGCCTGGTGGCCACTGAGGCGGCGTCAGGCTCGCTGATGCTCGAAGATTCCATAGGTTGAGGAGTTATTTATGAGCGACTCACGTTACAAGATTCTCTGTGTCGATGATGAGCCGCGGGTACTGGAGGGCCTGCGGCGTCATCTGCGCGAGCGCTTTGAAGTACTGACGGCGGGCGGCGGCGCCGAGGCCCTGAAGTGTCTGAGCACCGTCAAGGATCTGGCGGTGGTCGTATCGGACATGCGAATGCCGGAGATGGATGGTGCGACAGTGCTGCGTCATACGCGGGTGCTGCGCCCACATGCGGTGCGGATCCTGCTGACGGGTCAGGCCGACATGGCGGCCGCGATCAAGGCGATCAATGAGGGGCAGATTTTCCGCTTCCTGACCAAACCTTGCGCGGCGGAACAGTTCATGAGCGTCATCGATGAAGCCGTGCGTCAGCATGAGCTCATCATGGCAGAGCGGGTATTGCTGCAGCGGACCCTCGTGGGTGCCATCAAGGCGCTGACGGATATCATGAGCTTGGTCAGTCCCGCGGTGATCGGCCGCGCGCAGCGCCTGAAGCGGCGGGTTTCGGAACTCGCGGCCGAGCTGCAAATCGAGGAGCGCTGGCAGGTGGAAGTGGCGGCGCTCCTTTCCTATCTCGGACACGTATCGTTGCCGGAGTCGCTGGTACGTCAGTTGGCACGGGGCGAGGAGCTCGAGGCTCGCGACGCCGCCCGAGTGCGCAGCGCGACGCGCGCGGCAATCCGGGTCATCGCACACGTTCCGCGGCTCGAGCCCGTGAGCGCCATTCTAAGCGCCTTGAGTGAGCCGGACGCTCAGGACGTGAACCAAGACGCCGCAGCGGCGAATGCAACGCATGTGAAGATCCTGCGGCTCGCGCTCGAGACCGAGCGGCTCGAGGCGCAGGGGTTGGGCACGCAGGCAATTCTGGAAAGTCTGGAGGCTTCCGGAGACTTCTCGCAACAGCTGCTGGACGGACTGCGCGCGACCCAGACGGCGCACAAAGCCGTGTTCGATCGCGCGGAGGTTCCGGTGGCGGCGCTGGAAATCGGCATGGTGCTGGACGAGGACATCAAGACGGCCCGGGATGTGCTGATTGCGCCTCGCGGCTGTGAGGTGACCCTGAGTTTCATCGAGCATATCGGGCATTTCGCGAAGCATCTGTCCAAACCGACGATCGCCATTTTCCGTAGCGCCCAGTCACTGGAAGCGGTCCGCGATCAAGTCACCGCCGTTCTGGAGGCCTAGGCCATCCCATGCGGACCAATCCCGACAGCTCGCTGATCCTTGCGGCGGTGATACTGGTCTGTGTTGCCGGTGTCGCAGCGGCGGCGAGCGCCGGATTGCTCAGCGGCGGCACGCGCGTCGTCATCTTTCTGTTCGTGAATCTCATTCTGGTGTTCGATGTGATCGATCTCATCGTGCGTCTGTGGCTCAGGAAGCTGCATGGGGCGGCTGCCGAGGGGCCGGCGGTCGCGCTGGGATTGCCCGAAATATCCAATGCCGAGCGGGCCTTGGACCTGAGCCCCTATGCCATCATCGCCTCATTGCATGATGAGGCGGACGATACTGACCGAATTATCGCGACTCTGTTGCCGTTCAAGGAAGCGGTCTGGCTCATCGATGATGCCTCCAGCGACGACACCCTGGTGCGCCTGCGCCGCGAGGGTTGGAACTGCGTTGCCGGTGGCGTCAATCGCAAGAAGCCGGCTGCACTGCGTCACCTTCTGGAGACTCTGCCGGCCGAGATCCAGACAGTCGTGGTTATGGATCCGGATGTACGCTGGCTGGTCCCCCCGGGGATGGAGCGGCCGACGCTGGAGCGGGTCATCAGTGACCTGCAGCGCAGCGGCGCCGCGGCGTGCACGCCGCGCGTCCAGGCGCGCCGCGGCGGCTGGCTCGAGGAGTGTCAGGCTTTCGAGTACGAACTTGCTTGCGGCCTGGGGCGCAAGAGCCTGGGCGAGCTGTGTTGCAACTCTGGGGTCTCCGTCTACCGTCGCGGGGCGCTCGAGGCCGCGCTGAATCGGCACAGTCTGTCGGTCTATGCCGAGGATTTCGAGAATTCGCTGCTGCTGCTCGAGATGGGAGAGAGGATCTATTACGACGACCGACTGATCATCGAGACGCAAGCCAAGTCCAGTTGGAATCACCTGCTTTCGCAGCGCGTCGGCTGGGCGTTCGGCTGCGCCAAGGTGATCGTCGAACGGCTGCCACAGATCTTCGCCATCGCGCGCCGCGGTCCGCTGGGCGCCTATCAGTACGTCTTCTACCTGTGTATCAACGGCGTGCTGCTGTTGCCGCTGAAGCTGGTATCGACCGCGCTTCTGGCCATGAGCCTGCTCAAGGCCCTGGACGATTTGGTGCTCACCCAGTGGCTTCCGCTGCGGCCCTGGAATGAGCCACTCCTGTTCTGTCTCTGGTATTGCAAGTCGGCGGTGATCCTGCTGCTGGCGTGCCTCGCCGCATTGCCCCGCGGCGAGCGCCGGCGGCATCTGGCCACTGTGCCGTTCTACTGTTTCTACGGGCTGCTGCAGTACATCCCCACGGTAATCGGCTATCTGAATTGGCTGGCGCTGCGGATACGCGGCCGGCGGATTTACGCCGATCACTACGACGATGACGCGGGATGCAACGGCAGCCGTACGGTGGTCCCGACCGGTGGGCTGTCATGAACGCGCCGCAAGGGGCGGACCGCCACCGTTGGGCGCTGGGTACCGGGGCGGCGATTGCCGCCTGTCTCGTACTAACGGGTCTGGTCGTCCACCGCCACTCGCCCATTGCCAATGGCGCGACCAGGAATCTCGCGGCGCCGGATTTTGTGGTGACCAGCGCCCGCGATGCCGGCCCGGGGACGCTGCGCGATGCCATTCTGGCAGCGGACCGGCTTTCCACGCGCGCGCGGATCCTGATCACGGCGCAGCATATCCAAACCGAATCCGCATTGCCGGCGCTCGTCAATCCGCGGGGAGTGGATGTCGAAGTGGCAACCGGCGCCGGCACAATCGATGCCGCCCGCCAGCAGACCGGAACGATCCTGCAGATCAACAGCCCCACCTCGGTAATCACCGGACTGATTGTGAGCCATGCGCATGGCTTCGGCATCATGGTGAACGCAACCGGCGTACGGCTTGACTCGGTGACGGTGAGCGACTCCAAGGTGGGCATCCTGGTTGGCTCGGGCGGCGCAGATTGCATCGTCCGCGCATCGCGGTTCGAGGGCAATGAAACGGGGGTGCTCGCCGAGCCGGATATCCATCACCTGGCGATCCTCGGCAGCATCTTTCGCGCCAATAGCCGCGCCGGGTTTTGGCTGGTAGCCCCGGCCGCCGCCCATAGAGGCGCGGTGGTGGGCGAGGAGCGGGCGCGCATCGCCGACAGCGTGTTCGAACGCAACGGCAGCGGTGTGGTGGTCGCCAATCAACTGATCTGGGTCCAGAAGAGCCGGTTTTTCGGCAACCGCGAATCCGCTGTGCTGGTTCTCGGCGGCGGTGCGCGCCTGGAGGACAGCGAGATTCACGATACGGGTGGTACGGCGGTCTCCGTGACTGCAGGCAGTGGCGTTGTGCTGGCGCGCAATCGGATCTTTGACAATGTTGCGACTGCGATCTCCGTTCGCGACAGTGACGTGACCGTCTCCGGCAACACGCTCACTCACAACGGGCTGGGTATCGTTTCGATCGTCACGCAAGCACAGTTTGTGCCGCGCATTACGGACAACGTCGTCACCGAGACGACGGCGGATGCCGTTACGGTCATCGGGGGCGCGCCGCTGCTGCAGCGGAACACCCTTACCGGAAGCCGCGGAGCCGCGTTGCGGCAATTGGATCTGGTGAACAGTGCCGGGGGTCTCAGGGCAACCCCGCGCCTGGAAGCCAATGTACTCAAGGGCAACCGGATCGACGCGCCCGTGACCGGCAGCTACACGCTGTCGGGTGGGCCATGAGCGCCATGCCGAGCGTTGATGCCGTTGCAGCGCTCATTGAATTGCGCCGTCACAAGGGCATGTTCGACAACACCTGGACGCTGACCACGCTGCTCGCGGCCGCCCTGTCGGTATTGTGTGGCTACTTCGGACTGGTGCAGGTCAATGTGGGACCCATCATCTGGACACTGGCGGTGCTGGCGCTCGGGCAACTCGTGATCGCCTCGCAGGGCTATCGGGCGACCTCGGCCGCGCAATTGCGCTGGCTCGCCCTGGCATCACAGTTCATGGGTGCCATGCTGATGGGTGTGAGCTGGCATTTCTTCGGAGGCCTGCAGCAGCCGCTGTTTCCGCTCTTCATCCTGCTGCCGCTGATGCCGGCGGCGCTGGTGCTGGGTTTCTGGCAGCAACAAGCGGCGATGCTGGGTCTGCTGGTCGTCCTGGTCTCCGGGGTACTGCTGTCTCCGGAGACGAACTCCTTCATCGCGGCGCGGTATGGCATCAGCATCGCGCCGTGGTACACCCTGCCGGACTGGATGCCCCGAAGTGCGATGGCGTTTCCGGACGTGAACACCTCACCGGACTACGAATTGGTGATGGTGATCTCGGTGGGCGTCATCGGCTTCGCGCTGAGCAACACGGCGCGGGCCCTCGTGGACCCGTGTCGGCAGGCGGCCGATCAGTTGACGGCCCAGCAGCGTGAGGTGGATGTTCTGAAAGAGTTGAACCGGCAACTCGTCGCGCGCGCGCCCTATGGCACCGCGCTGGTGTCGGTCGGGACAGGACGCATTCTCAACGCGAGCGAGCGGCTGCTGCAGGCATTCGACATCCAGGATGCAACGGGGCGGTTTCTGCTGGACACCATTGATTTCGCCTATCCCGCTGTCATCAGGCGCCTGATGAAGACGGGCGGAGAGGAGGTGCAGGGGGCAACGGTGCGCGGCCAGGAAATGGTGCTGCGCGTCCGTGCGCAGCTGCTCGGGTCAGGCGTCTCTGAGGTTGCGGCGCTGAGTATCGAAAGCTGTGACGAGATCTGCTGGCGTGGGGCGGTGGATGCCTTCGCCGAGCCGGTTTTCGCCATCAATTCGCGCGGCTGCGTGGCGTTCCTGAACCGCGCGGCGTTGCAGCTCCTGGGAGACGACGCTCAGGGGGTTGCGGCCAGCACGCTGTTCACGAGCGGGGAGGCGCGCTGGTGGGATATTGCACCGCTCGATTCCGCGCGCCGAATCCTGGACTGGCGCGGCCATCGCTATCTCGCGTCCCTGCGCCGTGAGCGGGTGGCGGCGAGTATCGGCGAGCTTTCGATTGTTCGTCTTCAGGAAACGGTGGCGGCGCCGGCTACCACGTAGCATCTATGAACACGCACCTGCGCCGCTATCTGCCGCTCGCCCTGGGGTCGTTGCTGGCCCTGACACTGGCGCTTGCGATGTTGCGGACCCGTTACCAGCTCGAGTCGGCACGCGAGCGATTGCATCTGCAGACTCTGGTGACTGCCGTCGGCCGCGAAGTCGATGCGGAACTGGCCCGGGGCGAGGGCGCGCTGCGGTCCACTGCTACTCATCCTGTGGGTCACTGGCATCGCTGGCGTCTGGGCGCCGGCGGTTATCGGGATGCGCCCGGTGAGGTCCCGCCGATTGCCGAATCGACTCTGCGGCGTGCGCTGCAGGCGCGGGACTTATCCGGCGGCGTGAGCGTGCTGCTCGGGCCCTTTGCCCAGGAGCAGGGCGGAAATGCCCTCGTGCTGGCGACCCATGACGGCGGCGCGGCCGCATGGCACGGAACCTGGGAGCCCGTTGACGCTCTGATGGCGCAATCCCATGTGACGCAGATGCTGCGCGAGGGTTACCGACTGCAGCTCTTCGACGTGACGGGTGCCGGCGCGCTGTATCAATCGGACGCGGCGCCTCTGGACGCCTCGGCCGCGGCGCCCTTGCGTGCCGGCGGGTCATTGCTGGAGCTGCGCGCGGCGCACCCGGCGGGTACGGGGTTGGTGGGGTTCTTGACGCCGGCATTGCTCGTGTCATTAGGTCTCGTGCTGTGGATCTCGTGCGAGTGGCGCCGCGGTCTGGGCTTGAGAGTGGCGCAGGAGAATCTGGCTGAGGCTCAGAGGCGCCGTCGTGACCTCAATGTGCTGTACGGCAAGACCCTTGAGCGCATGACGGTACTCGAGTCGCGACTGCAGATCGAGAGCATGTACGACGGGTTCACCGGTCTCGGTAACCGCAGTGCCCTGCTGCGCAGGATCGAGGCGATCCTGGATGCCATGCGGCAGTCACGCGAGGGAACCCTGACGGTGCTGGCGATCGGTTTCGATCGCGTCGATCACATCACCAACTCCTTCGGCGCGCAACTCGCCTCACGCGTCGTCGTGGTCGCGGCCGAACGCGTCCAATCGGTGCTGCCGGCCAAGGAGCTGCTGTACCGTACGGCCGACTTTCAGCTGGCCATGGCGTTGGCGGATGCGCAATCCAAGGACTGCGAGGCATTGGCTCAGGCGATGATCGGCGCCATTCAGATGCCTATCCTGCTCGACAGCCACACCTTCCTGCTGCACCCGAGTATCGGGATCACGGCGACGACCTCCGGCTACGAGAATGCCGAAGCCCAGCTCGATCATGCGAACGCGGCGCTCGGCGCCCTGCCGCGAGATGCCCCGGTGCGCTTCTGCCGGTTCGACTCCGCTACCGCCAAGGAATCCATCAGCCGCCTGCAACTGGAGGCGGATCTGGATCGCGCCTTCGCGGAAAACGAGTTCGTGCTCGAGTACGAGCCCTTCGTCATCCCGGTAGCGCGCAGCGTGGCCGGATTCGAGGCGCTGATCCGCTGGAACCACCCGACGGAAGGCCTGCTGTACCCGGGACGCTTTGTGCCGCTCGCGCTGCAGGCTGGGCTGGCGCATCGTCTGAATACCTGGGTGATGCGCGAAGCCGCACGCCAAATGGCAATGTGGCGCCGCGCGGGGCACAAGGATCTGTTCATCAACTTCAATCTGTCGGCGGAGGCATTCCTGCGGCCGCAGCTGGTGGAAGAGATCGCTGCGGTGCTGCAGGAATTCGAGCTGCCGGGCCGGCAGCTGGTGGTGGAGCTGACGGAGTCGACTCTTGTCCAGGATATCCGCGGCGCGGCGCACACGCTGCAGCGGCTGTCGGAGATGGAGGTCGGCGCGTGGCTCGACGACTTCGGCACCGGCTACTCTTCCCTGAATCACCTGCGTTCGCTGCCTTTGAAAGGGGTCAAGATCGACCGCTCCTTCGTCGAGCGCATCGATGTGGATGCCCGCGATTTCGGCTTTCTCAAGGCGTTGATCGACCTGGTGAGCTACCTGGGCATGCAGTCCATTGTGGAAGGCATCGAGACACCTTCCCAGTATGAGCTGGTGAGTCTGACCGCCTGCGATCTGTACCAGGGGTACTACTTCTCCCGCGGCCTGTCCGCTGCCGCGGCCGAACGCTGGATCACCGAGGCTCCCGCCGGACTGGGCGGGCAGACACTGGTTGAAAAATCTCCGATCGTCGCGCCCGAGTTGCTTCGCGCGAGCGAGCGCCGCGGCGGGTCCTGAGCATGAGCACCTCGACCTCCGTGCGAACGCCTGCATCGCCGGCTGAGACGGCGCATTGGCTGCCCGCGGGCAAGACTGCGGCGATCTGCTTCAGCGTCGACGACATTCATCCGGCAACCTCGCACGATAGCTACGAGGCCGGGGGTGACTTGGAAGCAGGCGCGCTGGGACGATTGGTGCGCCTGCAGCGGCGTCACCGCCAGCTGAAGGCGACGCTGTGCGTGACCCCCGATTGGCGGCTCGACTCGCTGGTCGCCGACGGCCGGCTGCTGCGCCACATTCCCTGGCTCAATCGCTTCGTTCACCACAGCCGCTTGCAGTGCCCGGGCCGGTTTCGCCTCGATCGGCATCCCGAGTTCGTCGCTTTTCTGAACGGGCTTGAGCGCTGCGAGGTCGTGCCGCACGGCTTGCACCACGCGCACGTCGGGCCGCGGCGCGCCGTCGAATTCCAGGACCAGGGGCAGGAGCAATGCGCCGCCATGGTCCAGCGCGGGCTCGAGATCTTCGCGGCCGCGAAGCTGCGGTTCGTCCGCGGCTATGTGCCGCCGGCCTGGAACGCGCCACGGGCCCTGATCGCGGCGCTGGGCCGCTTGGATTTCCGGTTCATCACCTCAGCTCGCGATTTGCACACGCCCGTATCGCCCTCGGCGGTAACGGCGATGAGCGGCCTCAAGGGTCTGTCGCTCATTCATCCGCAGACGGTGGGAGATCGGCAGCTGGTTCATCTGCCGTGCAATTTCCAGGCGACTTCCGCTATTGAACGCGCAGTGGGGATCCTGGAAGCGGGGGGGATGCTGCACATCAAGGCGCATATCTTCAAAACCGACGGTCGGCATGTGATGGCGGACGGACTGGACGAGTTGTACTGCAATTATCTTGATCTGCTGTTCAGCGTAATGGAGCGGCGCTTCGGCGGACAGCTGTGGTGGGCCCACCTGTCCGAGGTTGCGGAGCGCTTTCGGGCTCGACCGTGATGGCATTGCAATCCGATTCGGGTGAGCCGGTTCAGATCAATCCAGCCTGGCTCGATCGGGCGCGGTACATCGAGTTCCTGAATCAATCATTTCCGCGGCAATGGGATCCTCGCGCCTACGACTGGTATATGGCGCGCGGGTTCAACGGCCGGCGCAGCGATATCCTGGTCCGGGCCGATGGCTCGCGCGTACTGTCCGGCATGACGCTGTGCTACCGCCAGATCGACGTCGGCAGCGGGGCACCGATCGAGATCGCGGTCCTGAGCGCCGGTGCCACTCTGGCTACGGAACGCGGCCGGGGACATTACCCGGCGCTCCTGCAAACCGCGCTCGAGCGCCTGCGCGAAAGGTCCTGCGTGGCCGCGGTGGGGTTCGTGACCCGCGACAATGTCAGTGGGCGCGGTCTGATGCGGATAGGCGCGCGCGCGATTCCCAGTTACTACGTGGTTTCACCGGCAAACCCGCACGTCACCTTTGGTTCGAAGGCGCGGCGACCGGAACCTGCATGCTTAGCGCCGCCACGGCGGCGCGAAGATTTGGTATCGGGAATTGAGTCGCTGGCGCGGCTGGTGACACCAGCGCAAATATCGGACTCGTCCGGGGTTCCGCGGGCGCACTTCCACTATGAGCGCGCCGAGGACTGGCGCCAACAGTTCCTCCAACGGCCCAATACGGTGCACATCGTGCGTCTCGCTCACGATTCGTATGCCGCAATCGAGACCGTCCGTGACACTGACCGACTGCAGCTGCTGGTCTGTCCCGACCGAAAGAGAACCCGTAACATTGGGGCTCTCGCGGCGGCCAGCGCCGCCGCGGGCCGAAATTTCTTCATGTATACGCTCGATCCGACCGAGGCCGCCGCGGCACGCCGTGCGCATCTGCGGATGCGGGCCGGTTACCTCATGCTGCAGCCGACCGGCGTGCAGGGGGATGGTTGGGATAGGTTGGCCGGCGCGGTTTGGCGGGTGCAGTCCGGCGACCGGATGTAGTGTGCCGGGAGGGTTGCAGGTCGCGGGATTGGTGAGGATAGTGAGCGGACAATGCGAACCTCCTCGATGCCACAGATCCTTATGCTCGCAAGTCTGGCAGCGTCGAGCGACCCTTCGATCGCAGCCTCCGGTGGAAGGGTGCTGGCCCCGGTGCCGCGCTCGCAGATGTGCGTGACGGAAGGGGCCATCGCGCAATCTGGGGCCGAGCGGCGCTGGTCAATCAGCGTTTCCAAGGTGCGCGCGTACGTTAATTTCACAACCGAGCCGATCGTCGAGGCGCGTTTTCGCTACCTCGGTCCGACGGCCGATGAAGTGCCGCTCGGATCCGGCACACTGCGTCGCCAGTTCGGTCTGAAACTGCGGGCACAGGATGCGTGCAACCTGGTTTATGCGATGTGGCGCATCGAGCCCGAATCCAAACTCGTGGTCTCGGTCAAGAGCAACCCGGGACAGCATGCAAGCGCCCAGTGCGGCAACCGCGGCTACCGCAATATCAAGCCGCGGCGGAGTGTTCCCGTGCCCGCTCTGCGCAGTGGCGGAGTGCAAACGTTGCGCGCTGAAATGGACGGCGCGCAGATGAGGGTATTCGCGGACAACGTGCTGGTTTGGGATGGATCGGTCGCACCCGATCCACTCGGATTCGATGGGCCCGTCGGTATACGTTCCGACAACGTCCGTCTCGAGCTCGAACTGCTCGCGGGGCCGGCGCTCAAAGCGGCGGCTGAGCAGGCGGCCAAGTGCCGCGCCGGCGCCGGGGAGGCGGAATAATTTCCGGGCGGTGGTATATTCCTTGAGCACCACATCAATAAAACAGACGCGTTATCTCTATGGCCGGTCAATGTGCCCTCAGGGGATTCCTTAGCTTCATCATCCTGTGCGCATTGGCGGCGTGCTCCACTCTGCCGACCGCTCCTCGTGAGATATTGGATGAGCGTACCGGCGTCACCGTGACTGTGGTAGGCGCACCGATCACGTTTTCGGGTCAAACTGCCCACAACTTCCTCACGCTCGTTGCCATCCAGAACGATGAGCAGGGGAAAGTCACGGCATGGTTGCTCCTTTATCGATGGTATTCATTCTATGGCGCACGGCAAGCCGCCACTGGCGCCGATATTGAGGAACTGCTCATCAACGTTGATGGACGTTCGATCGACCTGAAACCACTGCCCGCATTGCCCGCTGGTTTGCCAACGGCCAAAGACCTCTTTGTTCCAGACAAGTCGGCGGCATCATTGAACGCGTATGCGACCGATTTGGAAACAATAAAACTGATCGCAATGAGTCGAACGCTCACGGCAAATCTACCCAACGACCCGCTGGGAGGCTCTTACATGCTCACCGACGATGGTCGACCGGCATTAGAGCAATTCGTCGAACACCTGTCCGCGCGCTAAAGCTGCTCGCGTGATCCCGGCCGCTCATGTTTTCCGGAGGTCAGTATAGGGCCATAACAATCAATCGTTTAAGTCTTCATTAGGATGTCAGACATGAGGTGTGTCCGACGTATTCGCGATCACATGCATGCCGGCGGCGATATGTGACTGGCTCAGTTGCCCGCCTCAGTTCTTTGCCTTGAAGAGCGTCAGGTCGATCGAGTCGCCGACTGCCTTGAGCCCGGCATCGTTGCCATGCAGATGGTCGCCGAAGTGATAGCCCTCGCGCATCTGCCGCGGATCGGCGGGATCGGCGAAGGCTGAGTCGAGCCTCACGACGCCGTCAAACGCCCGTCCCTTCACGATCCAATCATTGATTTTCTCGCGCGCGGCCTCTCCCTCCTCGGTCCAATAGGCCGCTCCCTTATAAGGGCCAATCGGTGATCCGATCACCTTGATGCCCTTTTCGTGGGCCCGGTCGATGAGCTGTTTGTAGCCGGCAATCATCTGCTCGACCGAAATATCGGGCTGATCCAGGCCGGGAATATTCGGCTGATTGGGGCCGCGATTGCCGAATCGGTTACCGATGTCGTTCACGCCCTCGAAGATGATGATGTATTTTACATTGGGAAGGCTCAATACATCGTCATCGAAGCGGGCCAGCGCGGAGTCACCCATCCCGGGGCTCAGTATCCGGTTGCCGCTGATCGCCGCATTGGCGACGGCCCATTGCTGTCCCGCCGCCTGTAACCGGTCGGCGAGAATATCAGGCCAGCGGTGGTTCATTCCGGCGCTGGCGCCCACCCCGTCAGTGATCGAATCACCGAACGCGACAATCGTGCCCAGTGCTTGCGGCGCATCGACCTCAACGACACTCAGGAAGGCCCGAAACTGTGCCTTCGAGACCGGTACGAAGGGCTTGCCGATGAAATTTCCTGGGGGTGAAACAGCCAGTTCGTCATCGCCCGTGAGGTGGCAGGTGCACGGCCCGGTGGGTTTGGGCAAATAGATTTCCACTTTGAGGCGCGAGAGACTGGGCACCGCAAGCCGCACGGCATCACTGGAAAAAGGGGCGCCCCGCGGAATCACCGCCCCAGGCTCGCCTCCGAAGCTCAGGGTGCGTGAGGAGCCGGCGATCTCCTTGCCGGCATCATCAATCCGCACGAGCCGTGCGGCACCGATTGATAGCGGCGCCGTGCCGTAGCGGTTCGAAAAGCGGACTCGCAACCGCTCACCCCCTTCACTGATCCGCAGGATCTGGCTGATGGTGACGTTGTCGTAGGCGGCGGCGGCAAACGGGCCCTCGCTTCCCAGTGGGGCATGCGGCGAGGCGCTCCAGCTTGCCACCCATTCCGCATAGGCCGGCGCAGTGCCCGCCATGCCAACCAGTCCCGCCACAATGATGGCCAATCCTTGCTTGTAAATGTGCATTCTTTCGCTCTCAGTTCGCAACGTAATAGGTAAAGACGACCTCGTGCTCATCAGCCGATTCCAGTGCCGTGACCACGAAGGTGGTGTCATTCACCCAGTCGTAGGCGCCCTTGGTGTCGGCATCGAGGAAGGCGATGGCGCGATAGTAGCCGGCGGAGGCGCGGTAGCCGAAGTGCTCGACATACAGCCGCTCGCCGTTCTGCGCATTGAGTATGAAATGGGCATCGACATCGCGGACCCGGTCGGCTCGTACGGTGTCATATTGACCACCACTGTTGGGATACACCTTGGCGTTCAGACGTGGGCCGGTCACTGCGCCGGAGACGATGTCCTGATAGCGAAACTGTCCCTTTGGCGTGTGGTGCAGACGCGGGGCGTCGTAGCGCGCGCGCAGCTCGAAGGCGAAGTCGAGCCGCAAATCGCCGATGACCTTGGTGTCGAGGTTCTGATTCTCGGTGGCCAT
>DATHMT010000049.1:0-63549 GCA_035486855.1 Steroidobacteraceae bacterium | reverse complement strand
AGATCGACCCGTACTGAGCGCAAGGGACCTTAGCGCCGTCCGGGTCGCGCCGGCGGGGTGACCGGGCCCGCGCCCGGAGTCTGCATCTGCAGCAGCGCCTGTTCGGCGCCATAGACCGCATCCAGATAGGCCGCGCGGATCAGATGCGGCGCGATGTCGCGATAGCGCGCGTGCAGCCAGGTAGCCGATTCATAGGCCCGGGCGCAGGCCAGGGCCGCGCCCGCATCCCCGTCCCCGGCCACCAGCGCGTTCTTCACCAGCGGTGACAGCGGCAGTTCATCGACGATCTTGGCCATCGGCATGCCCATGAGCACATCGAGCATCGAGAACAGCCCGGTGATGAAGTAGGGCGCGGTGGGCGACTGACCCGCCAGACGTGCCAGCTGTTCGCACATGTGCGCCCGGGCCATGGCCGTGACGAACAGGCTGGGGGGCCGGTTCTCCAGCTGCTGCAGCGCCGCCAGTGAGCACAGCTGGCGCAGATTATCCATGCCCAGCAGCACCAGCGCCTGGCGGATCGAGTCCACCTTCTGCGGAAGATTGTAGAAACTGGAGTTGATGCAGCGCAGGACCCGGTAGGACATCGACAGATCCTGCGAAATCATCTGCTCGACTTCGCGCATGGTGCAGTCCGGGTTCTGCACGGTCGCGACCAGTCGCAGTGTGGCAAAGCCATTGCGCGGCGCACGGTGCGAATGGAAGCGCTGCGGGCGCTGCAGGAAATCGCCCTGGAAGCCATCGAACCCCAATTGGTTGGCGTGCTCGAACTGTTCAATCGTCGCGACGGTCTTGGCAATCAGTTTGAGGCCGCGGCGGATGAGAGCGGGGCTCATGCTCGCGAGCTCTTCGGGCTCGAAGTTTGGAAACGGCACCTTCACGATGTCGACCAGGTCCAGCAATTCCGGGGCGGTACGCTGCGGCGCGAAGTCATCGAGGGCGATATGATGGCCGCGCTGGCGCAGGGTGCGGATGCCGCGCAGCGCCTGCTCATCGGCCGTCAGATCGCCGGGAATCTCGATGATCACCCGTTCCGGATGCAGGGACAGCGGCTCGTCGGCCATCAGCAGTTCACGCGGGTAGCGGATGTAGACCGGCAGGGTGCCGGCCAGACGGTCGAGGCCGATATCCAGCGCCGCATCCGCCAGGATTCGCAGCGCCTCTTCCTTGGCGCCGTTGACCGGTCCCGACTCGGACTCGGCGTACTGCAGCTCGTAGGCCACGACGGTCATGGCCTTACCGTAAATTGGCTGGCGGGCCACCAGTGCGACGGACCCCCCGGCCGGGGTCGCGGCGGCAACGGTATTGATGTTCTGCGTGACGTTTCTTGCCGGCATGGTGTACCTCTCGATATGGCAAAGCCTATCCGCAGTAATCAAGGCGGCGCCGCGCACCGACGCACAGCTTTGACGGATCGCCTGGCAGCAGGCGGGCACCGAGCCACTTGCTATGTCAAATGCCAAGACCCCGCGGTTCGGACTACACTGTGCGGTCCGGATTTGTGACCTGCCGCACAGTTCAAAACAGACAAGGAATGTTCATGACAGGAGCCGCGCCGGCCTCCGAGACCCCGAAGTTCTCCCGTGGCTACCGCGCCTGGCTGCTGGCGATGCTGGTGCTGGTCAGCGCCTTGAACCTCGCGGATCGCCAGGGTTTGGCGGCATCGAGCCAGGCGCTGAAGCTGGATCTGAAGTTTTCGGACTCGCAGATGGGCCTGCTGCAGGGATTGCCGTTCGCGCTGTTCTACACGCTCATGGGGTTGCCGCTGGCTCGCCTCGCCGAGCATCGCAGCCGCACCCGCATCATCGCCGCCTGTCTGGGTCTGTTCGGCGTCATGGCCGCGCTGTGCAGCACCGCACAGAGTTTTGGCCGGTTGGTGCTGTTCCGCGTCGGCGTCGGGATTGGCGACGGCGGTTTCGGTCCACCGGTCGCCTCGCTGATCGGCGATCACTATCCGATGGCGCGCCGCGCTTCGGCCATGGCCATCATCTGGGTGGGCGCGCCATTGGGCGTGGTGTTCGGCTCGGTCATGGGGGGCTGGCTCGCACAGCACTATGGCTGGCGCATGACCTTCATCGTCATCGGCCTGGCGGGCGTGGCGGTCTCGCTTTTGGTATTGCTCACGCTGCGCGAGCCGGCGCGCGGAGCATTCGATGCCGCAGGCGCCGCGCGCGGCCCGCCACCGCCGGTGCTCGCCGTGTTCCGCTTCCTGTTCGCGAAGCCCGCCATGCGCCAGACCTTGATCGCCGCCGCGCTCGCGGGCATGGCGATGAATGGCATCGGGCAGTTCCTCAATCCCTTTCTGGCACGCAACTTTTTCCTGGGGCCCGCCGAGGTCGGTCGATTGCTGGGGTTGATCGCCGGGGTCTCGATGGCATCCGGCCTGTTGATCGGCGGCTTCGGGGTCGACTGGGTCGGGCGCTTCGACAAGCGCTGGTACGTGTGGGGTCCGGCGGCGGGCCTGCTGCTGGCTGCGCCACTTTTCATCGTGGGACTCAATCGCAGCAGCCTCCCGAGCACGGTCGTGATCATGATTTTCGCGCATGTGGCGATGTTCCTTTACTACTCGCCGACGCTCGCGATCGCGCAGAACATGGTCGGCGCGAACATGCGGGCGTCCTCGGCCTTCGTGGTCTCAGGCCTGGTGCTGGGGCTGGTCGGCATTGGACTGGGGCCCACCATCGTTGGCTTCCTCAGTGATCGTTTTGCCGTGCATGCCTACGCACCCTACCTTGCGAGCTGTCCGGGTGGCCGCGCCCCGGCCGGATCATTGCCGGCGCTGGCCGATGCCTGCCGCAATGCCGGGGCGACCGGGATTCGTCAGGCACTGATGGTCATGGCGCTGCTGTGCGTATGGTCAGCCCTGCACTACATGCTCGCGGCACGGAACCTGCGGCGGGACCTGGATACCCACTACACGGCCGGTGCCGCATGAGCGAATTCATCACGGCCATGCCCAAGGCCGAATTGCACGTGCATCTGGAAGGCACCCTCGAGCCGGAACTGAGCTTCGAGCTCGCGCGCCGCAACGGCATCGCGCTCCCCTACACGAGCCGCGAAGCGCTGCTCGCCGCCTATGATTTTCATGACCTGCCATCCTTCCTCGCCATCTACTACGCCGGCATGAGCGTCCTCAGGCACGAGCAGGACTTCTTTGCGCTCACCTGGGAGTACCTGCTGAAGGCCCGCGAACAGAACATCGTCTATGCGGAGCTGTTCTTCGATCCGCAGGCGCACACCTCACGCGGCGTTGCCTTCGACACCGTCATTCGCGGCATTCATCGTGCCCAGCTCCAGGCGGCGGCGCAGCTGGGCGTCGAGACGCAGCTGATCATGTGCTTCCTGCGCGATATGTCGGCGGAGTCGGCGCTGCAGACCCTGCAGCAGTCATTGCCCTACCGTGACTGGCTGGTCGGTGTGGGACTGGACTCGGATGAGAAGAACAATCCGCCCATCAAGTTCGCGGCAGTATTCGCCGCGGCCCGGGCGCAGGGCCTGAAGCTCACCATGCACTGTGATGTGAATCAGGAGAACACCCTCAGCCATATCGGCCAGGTGCTGCACGATATCCGCGTCGATCGCATCGATCACGGCGTGAACTCACTGGAGGATATGGAACTGTGCGCGCAGATTCGCGACCGTCGCATCGGTCTGACGGTGTGTCCGATCTCCAACCGCTTCGTGGTGCAGACGCTCACGGCGAAGGAAATCCGGCGCATGCTGGAGCTGGACATGCTGGCGACGGTGAACTCGGATGATCCGGCGTACTTTCGCGGCTACCTCAATGAGAACCTCGTGGCCCTGCACGAGGAGGGCGGCCTCACGGCCGCGGAAATCGTGCGCCTGGTCCGCAACTCCTTCGAAGTATCCTGGATCGCTCCCGAGCGACGCGCCGCCCTGCAGGCGCGTCTGGATCGCTACCTGGAACAGGCTGCGTAACTACGGGTCGGTGGGTGTGCGTTCGAGGCGTGCCTGCGGCAGGCCGCGTCGCTGTCGTTCGCGACGCAGTGAAAGCGCCCGCGTGAACAGCACCAGCGAAGCCCAGCCGAGGAACAGCGCGACCGGTATGGCCGCGAGCCAGGGCCACAGCACCGCGCAGACCGCGAGACCCAACGCGACCACCGCCACCACCGCGACGATCTTCGCCTCGGTTGGCGCCAGCACCCGCTGCTCGGTCAGAGCCGCGCCGACCGTGCGCCCCAGTCGCAGTGCACCGGCGGCGGCGCGGCCCGCGCGCCCCCCTTGTCCTTCCGGACTGTCCGGTGCCTGATCCTCGCGCCGGCGGTGCAGCGAACGTCCCCGCAAGCTGTTCGCCATGGCGGCCCCGAGCCTGCGCCGGTCGCGACGCAGGACGATCTCGGTGGACTCGGCTATGTCCGACTCAAACATCCGCTCCATCTGTCCCGCGAAGCCGCGATCCTCCACCAGCGCATCCAGCTCGTAGTTGCCCACCCAGCTGGCGATGTTGAGATTGCTGGAACCCACCCGCGCCCAGCGACCGTCGGCGACCGCGGTCTTGGCGTGCAGCATCGAGCCCTTCCACTCAAAGACGCGCACGCCAGCCTCCAGCAACGGCCGATAACCGGCCTGCGAGAGCGGGCGCAGCACCGTGATGTCGGTGGCGCCGGGCACCAGCAGGCGCACATCGACGCCGTCCATCGCGGCGGCGCGCAATGCCTGGATATAGGGCGGAATGCCGGCGAAATAGGCGTCCGTGAGCCACAGCGTGCGGCGTGCCGCGGCGGCGATCAGTTGATCAAGCCGCAGTACGGCCAGTGTGCCGGGAGTCGTCGCGACCACCCGCAGCGCGACATCGCCGGCGGCGTCCCGGGGTGATGGCAGGGGAATGAAGGGCTGGAAGTCCCCCGATGAAACGATACCGGACGAACCGATGACCGGAACGCTGGCCGCCCACACCTCGGCGAAGGCGCTGTCCATGTCCGATAGCGCCGGCCCGCGGATCTCGATGCCGGTGTCGCGCCAGGGGGCGATGCCGCGCTGCGGGTCGCCCCGCCAGTGCTTGCCGACGCACAGCCCGGTGATGAAACCGATCTCGCCGTCCGCGGTGAGCAGTTTGCGGTGATCGCGCTGCAGCCATTGGATGGGATGGGCGGCGCGCGGGGAATTGAAGCAGCGTACCTTGACGCCGGCAGCGATCAGGGGGCGCCAGAAATGCCGCGATGACTTGCCGAGGCACCCCAGCCAGTCATAGACCATGCGGACCTGGACGCCGCTTTGCGCGCGCTCGATCAGCGCGGCGGAGAATTCCGCGCCGACCTCGTCCTCATAAAATATGAAATTCTCAAAGCAGATGTGGTGCCGCGCGCCGCTGATGGCGCGCAGCCACTGCGGATAATTCTCGGCACCATCGCGCAGCAGCTGCACCGCGTTGCCAGCGACCAGCGGCGCGCCGGCCGCACGGGTGAAGGCCTGATCGAGAAGGTCCTGTCCGTGCGGCGGCTCCATCAATCACGCGGCGACCGTACGGGCCGCGGCCAGTGCCTGCTTGCGCGTCGCGGCGACCTTCACCGGCGCGGTCTCCACCAGGAACAGCGTGAGAATGGTCGCGATGACCGCAAGTCCCGAGGCAATCCACATGGTGACCGCCAGGTTGTTGTAATGGTCCGCGGCGCGGCCGGAGAGCCAGGGGACGAGTCCGCCCCCGATCAGCTCACCCAGGCCCATCACCAGACCCAACGTGGTGGCGACATAGCGCGAGGGAATGGTCTCCGACGGAATGGTCGCCATGAACAGTGGAAAGGTGCCGCTGGCGGACCAGCCCAGGAATACCAGAAGCGCCAGCATCCATGAGGAGCCCTGGTAGTACAGGGCCGCGATGGGATAGAAGATGCCGATGAAGGTGAACACGATCATCACCGGCTTGCGGCCGAGCTTGTCGGACAGTCCCGGCACGATGAAGGCGAAGACCGCTGCGGAAATGCCCAGCGCGCCGACCAGCCATGAGGTTTCGCTGTGCGACAGACCGCGCAGGCTGCCGTAGATCGTCGGTAGGAAGGTCCAGCCGAGGATCATCCATGGCACCATCACGATGCTCAGCAGTATGCAGATCCACATATTGCGATAACCCATCGCCTGGACCAGGGTCTGGGCGGCGCTGGTGGGTCGCGCCGGGGCTGCCGGGCTGCCGGGCTCCACCGCCGCGACGGCCACGGTGGCATCGCGAGCCGGCTCGCGGACGAACAGCCAGATCAAAGCGGCGCAGATCAGGCCCGGCACGGCGGCCACGAAGAAGGCGCCGCGCCAGTTGAACATCTGCGCCAGCGCGGTGAGGATGACGGGACCGGCGAAGGAGCCGATGAGATTGCTGCCGAGATTCTGCATCACGCCCATGTTGAAGCCGCGACGCGACTCCGAGGACTCCAGTACCACCAGCGATTGAGCAATCGGCAGAATGGGTCCTTCGGCCAGGCCCATCAGCATGCGCGAGGCCAAAAGCACCCCGAAGGAGGGTGCGAGACCGGAGACTACCGAGCAGACCGAGAAGATCACGACGGTGATCAGCAGAATGGACTTGCGCCGCGCCAGCGCATCCGACAGCGTGCCGATCACAAATCCGGAGATGGCCCAGCAGATCGAAAGGCCCGAGGACAGCGCGCCGACCTGGCCGTTGGTGAGATGCAGTGATGCGGTGATGAACGGGGCCAGATTGCCCATCGCATTGCGGTCGAAGAACACGAAGCCGAACATCAGCGTCAGTACGCCGATCATCCGGATCTCATAAGCGGCCTTCGGTGTCATGTCGTCGTCCCCCTCGCCTGTAGTTGTTCGTCGGGCACCCACCAGCCATGAATGCCCTGGTTGAGTCGGAACGGCAGCTTCACGGTCGCGACCGCGCCGTCCTCCATGTGCTGGGTGTCGACCACGACCAGATTGGAGCGGTTCTCCAGCAGCACATTGGCAATGCCGACCAGGTAGCCATCGCCTTCGGGGGCGGTGGCCGAGCGCGGCACGAAGCAGCACTCCTGCAGGCTGCTGGCGTTGCCGACATAGAACGTGGAGGTCTTGCGCGTCTGCACGTCGAATTTCGTGTAGCAGTTCACCGGGCGGGTGGGCGCATTCGCCAACCGCTCATCCACGGGCCTGGTGACATCGATGGTCGGCATGAAGCCGTAGCGATAGTCGATGGTGTGGAAGCGGTCATCCTGCCGCGGCAGGATGCCGATTTCGCGCGGAAACAGGATCTCCATGTCGTAGGACTCGATGCTCTTTTTCGACAGGTCCACGGACAGCCGCGTCACATGGCCCTCGGCGGCCTTGCGGTCCCAGGGTTCGCCGCCGCTGTTGGGAAAGAACGGAAACTGGTTCTTGAGCCCCATGTCCATGTCGATGTAGATGCGATCGCCGTCCGAGAAGGCGCCCATGACGTGCGTGGCGCAGCGCTCAGGCCCCTTGAACCAGCGCAGGTCCTTGCCATCGCCGCCGCGGCGCATGACGCCGAGCCAGGTCGGCAGATTCGAATTCCATGAAAAGTGCACGCCGCCCCGCTTCATCTGCTCGACATCGGTGGCCATCGGAATGACCAGAAAGGCGATGTGCTTCTGGGTCACGGCGAAGTCATGCAGCATGCCGACGTAGGGCACCTTGATCCACGCTTCCCAGGTGACTCGACCGGTGCGGTCCATGGCATAGACCGCGACGTCATCCGTGGCTTCACCGCGCGCCTCGTAGCCATAGGCGATCATCTCGCCGGTTTCGGGATCAAATTTCGGGTGTGCCGTGAACGTCTTGCTGGTGAGCTTGCCGCCGAAGGTGTGATAGTCGTCGAGGGTCGCGAGCGTGACCGGGTCCATGGTCACCGGCGGACTGTCCTCCTTGAGTGCGAGCAATCTGCCGGCATGAAACACCACATGGGTGTTGGCCGTGCCACGACTCAGGTTCCTGACCGCCGCGTCATCGGTGGACGGATTGCGATACATCCCGAACAGTGCCTTGCGCGCGGCTTCCTGCGCTTTGTAGCGCTGCGTGCGCACGTAGCGGGTCTTGAGGTCCACGTGTCCGTCCGCGAAGCGGAACATCGCAACATTGCCCTCGCCATCGAAGGGAATGTTGTTGGCGAACTTCGGCGGGTACTGGAAGTCCGGTCCGACCCGATAGAACGCGCCGTTCATCGCGGTCGGAATCTCGCCTTCGACTTCGCAGTCGCGGATGTCCACCTCGCCGCGAAACGGCGCGGCGAAACCACCGAACATCGGGTTCTTGCCAAAGGTGACTGACATTATGCGTGCCCCACGTCGACGAGGATCTTGGTGCCTTCCTGGCGATGCAACCGTTCGAATCCCTGATCGATGATGCCGTTGAAGGGAATGGTCTCGACCCACCCCTCCTGGGGGTAGGCACCGGCGGCCATCTCCGCAATGACTCGCGGAAAGGCGTTGCAGGAGAGCGCGACGCCGGTGACCCGCGCCTCGGACATCAGAATGTCCATCGCGCCGATCGACAGCGGCCGGGTGTGGATGGCGACGACCACGACATTGCCGTCGACACGCGTGCCGCGAAACGCCGCATCGAAGGCCGCCGGCACACCCGCCGCGTCCACCGAGGCGTGCGCGCCGCGACCGCCGGTCAGATCCTTGATGGCCGAGACCACGTCGCCCTCGAGCGGATCGAGCACCTGCTTGATCCCCAGGCCCCGCAGCACCGCCCGTCGTGCCGGCGAGGGGTCCGACATGATGACGTTGATGCCACGGCGGCGCAGGGTGAAATAGACGCCGATGCCGATCGGCCCGCCGCCGTGGATCACGGCACTCTGGCCGGCATCCAGATCACAGCGCTCGGCAGTGCGCCAGGCGATGGCCATCGGCTCAATCAACGCGCCCTGCATCCCGGTCATGCCGGCGGGCAGTTTGTGCGCCATCGAACGCTTGACCACGGAGTACTGGGCAAGACCGCCGCTGTCGCGGTTGTAGCCATGGAATGCCAGAAGGCCGCAATGGTTGTATTGACCACTTTCGCAGTAGAGGCAGTGGCCGCAGGTCTCCACCGGCTCGACGGCGACCCGGTCGCCGACGAGCAGATCCTCGATGCCCGCGCCGACTTCGACCACATCACCGCACAGTTCGTGACCCATGATCACGGGATTGACCTTGCCGGTCAGGGGATGCGGGTCGGTGGTCCGGGTGGTGATCGGGCCGTCGTAGTATTCGTGCAGGTCGCTGCCGCAGATGCCGTTGTAGAGCACCCGCAATTTGACCTGACCCGGCCTGGTGGTGGGCTCGGGCACCTCTTCGAGGCGCAGGTCCCGATTTCCGTGATAAACCGCGGCGCGCATGGTTTCCTCCAGCCCCGAACGCTGCGGGGCGCGGCCACGCTATGCTCCGTCGGCGGGGTCGTCAAGCGAGCCGGCAGTGGCCGCCGTCATGCCCGGAATATGCCGGGTGGTGATCTGTTCACGGCAGTGCGCGGCGAAGGCCTGGACCAACCGGGAGCCCCCATGGCCCTTCAGGCGCGCCAGGCCCAGCACCGCCGGCGGGTGGCTGCCCGCGATCCGCACGGGGTACAGCCTCTGACCATCCATGGCATACAGCGATTTGGGGCGGGCATTGAACAATGCGTAGCCGAATCCATTGGCCACCATCGTGCGGATGACTTCCGGATGGGGCGAGCGCCAGGCGACGTGCGGGGTCAGGTCGGCCCGCATGAAAAGTCCCAGCAGGTACTCGCGGCTGATCGGCAGATCCAGCAGGATCAGCGGCTGGCGCGCGAGCTCCGCCAGACGCACGCTGCGGCGCCGACGCAGCTCATCGGCGCCGCCAAAAAGGGCATACGGCGGCAGTGCCACCAGCGGCTCGTAGGCGATGTCCTCGCCGGCCTGCAGATCATAGGTGATGGCGACATCGAGCTGGGCCCGCCGCAGGCCCTGCACCAGACCCTCCTGGTGCTGCGCCGTGGGCGCGATCGTGCAGCCCGGATGGGCGTGCATGAAGGTCTTCGCGAGTTCCGGCATCACCATGGGCGCCAGGGTCACGAGGCAGCCGACGTTCAGCGTCCCGCGCAACTGGCCATTCTCGGTCGCTGTGGCGTACAGCCCTTCCATGTGCCTGACGCCCAGGCGTGCCTCGCGCAGCAAACTGCGGCCCGCCGCTGTCAGGGACAGTCCCTGGGCGTGATGACGCACGAACAACTGCACCCCGAACTCCTGCTCGAGATGGGTGATGGCGGTCGATATCGAAGGCGCGGAAATGTTGGCGCGCTGTGATGCGGCCAGAATGCTGCCGGACTCTGCGGCGGCGATGAAATACTCGAGTTGTCGCAGCGTGAATTTCAAGCCTCAAGAGTGTATGGCGAGCTTCTTGCACTGACCATCCCTTTCCAGGCATCGTCGCAGCGGGGGGACAAGCATGACGACCAGCGAACAGTCCGCGGTACTCGAGGATCGGACGATCCAGCCGATTCCCATCACCGAACGGCACGGCACCGCGCGCGACCTGTTCACGATCTGGTTTGGTTCCAACATCATGCTGCTCACCGTCGTGACCGGCGCGCTCGCGGTCACCGTCTTTGGACTGCCCTTCAGCTGGTCCGTGATCGCCCTGACCGGCGGCAACCTGCTGGGCGCTGTGTTCATGGCCCTGCACGCCGCACAGGGACCGATCCTGGGTGTGCCGCAGATGGTGCAGACCCGCGGCCAGTTCGGATCCTATGGGGCGCTGCTGGTCGTGACTCTGGTCATCATCATGTACGTCGGCTTCTTTGCTTCGAACCTGGTGCTGAGCGGGGAAGCATTGAGCGCGGTGTGGCCGGCGCTGCCTGAAATGCAGGCCATCGGGCTGATCGCGGTGATCAGTGGGGCCGGGGCCGTACTCGGCCACGACCTCATCCATGCCTACGCCCGCTGGATGTCCTGGGTCTCGGGCGTGGCGCTCGTGATCGTGACGGGCTGGATCGTATTCGTACACGGCCTGCCGCCGCTCTTCCACACGAAGGGGGCGCTGACGTTGACCGGCCTCCTGGGCGCGGTCTCGGTGGCGGCGCTGTGGCAGATTGCCTATGCGCCCTATGTGTCGGATTACTCTCGCTACCTGCCGGCCGACACCGGAGCGCGCACCGCCTTCTGGGCCACCTTCTGGGGCTGCACGATCGGCTCCACCTTGCCGATGGTGCTGGGCGCGCTCATCGGTGCCTGCATCGTCGGCGAGGATGTGGTGAAAGGCCTGGGCGCGCTCACCGGCGGTCTTGCACCGGTGGCACTGGTGGCCTTTACCCTCGCGATGCTCCCGACCAACGCCATGAACCTGTATTGCGGCGCACTATCGACGCTGACCATCGGCCAGACCCTCGCACCGCGATGGTCGCCGCGGGCCAGCGCGCGCACCATTGTGGTCATCGCTCTGGTGCTGATCGCCTTGCTGCTGGCGGTGCTCGGCAAGGATTCCTTCCTCGTCAACTACACCAACTTCATTCTGTTGCTGCTGTACGTGCTCGTGCCCTGGACCGCGATCAACCTGGTGGACTACTACCTGGTGCGTCATGGCGTCTACGACGTGGCGAGTTTCATGCGTCAGGACGGCGGCGTCTATGGCCGGGCCAACGTCGCGGCGCTGGTCTGCTATGTGTTCGGCATTCTGATTCAGATTCCGTTCATGTCGACGCCGATGTACACCGGACCGGTCTCGCAGGCGCTGCATGGCGCCGACCTGTCCTGGCTGATCGGACTGGCGCTCACCTCGCCGTTGTACTACTTCCTCGCCAGGTCACGATGAGTCGCGACTCCCGCTACGATGTGCTGTTCGAGCCCGTGCAGCTCGGGCCGGTCACCACTCCCAATCGTTTCTTTCAGGTACCGCACTGCAACGGCATGGGGTACCGAGATCCTTCGGCATTGGCGGCGATGCGCGCGGTCAAGGCCGAGGGCGGCTGGGGTGTGGTGTGCTCCGAGCAGGCGGAG
Organism: Steroidobacteraceae bacterium; assembly: GCA_035486855.1. Classification (GTDB taxonomy): domain Bacteria; phylum Pseudomonadota; class Gammaproteobacteria; order Steroidobacterales; family Steroidobacteraceae; genus DAIDKA01. The sequence goes on along the minus strand of DATHMT010000049.1, from coordinate 51,647 downwards.
ATTCATCCCTCGGCGGACATCTCGCCGTTCATCGAGCTGCGCATCTGGGACGATCAGGATCTGCCCATGCACGCGCGCATCGCGACGGCCATTCACGAGCAAGGTGCGCTCGCGGGTTTGCAGCTGTGTCACAACGGCATGAATGCCCCGAACCTGAACTCGCGCGAGATCCCAATGGGCCCGGCGCATCTGCCCGTGGCCAGCGTTTTCATGGACCCGGTGCAGGCGCGCGCCATGACCCGGCGCGACATCCGGGACCTGCGCCGCTGGCATCGGGCCGCGGCGCTGCGCGCGAAGCGCGCGGACTACGACCTGGTCCAGGTGTATGCCGGCAAGCTCTTCGGCGGCCCGATGTTCTTTCTCTCAAGGCGCTACAACACGCGCAGCGACGAGTACGGCGGCAGTCTGGAGAATCGCGCGCGCCTGCTGCGCGAGCTGCTGGAGGACACGCGCGATGCCATCGGTGATCGCTGCGCCGTCGCCTGTCGCATCTCGGTCGATGAACTGATCGGCCCCGAGGGCCTGCATGCCGCGGAAGCGCGCGATCTCATCGGGTACCTGGCGGAGCTCCCGGATCTGTGGGATCTGACGCTCTCCAGCTGGGACAACGACAGTCAGACTTCGCGTTTTGCCGCCGAAGGCTATCAGGAGCCCTTCGTGCTCGGCATCAAGTCGCTCACCACCAAGCCCGTGGTGGGCGTCGGGCGCTTCACCTCACCGGACACCATGGTGCGCATGATCCGCCAGGGGGTGCTGGATCTGATCGGCGCCGCGCGCCCTTCGATCGCGGATCCGTGGCTGCCGCGAAAAATCCAGGAAGGGCGCGTCGAGGACATCCGCGAGTGCATCGGCTGCAACATCTGCGTGGCCGGCGATCACACCGCCTCCATCATCCGCTGCACCCAGAATCCATCGATGGGCGAGGAATGGCGCAAAGGCTGGCATCCGGAGCGCATCCGCGCGCGCCACGACAACACACGCGTTCTCATCGTGGGCGCAGGGCCGGCGGGTCTCGAGGCGGCCATGATGGCCGGGCGACGCGGTTACGAGGTGGCACTCGCCGATGCCGGTGATGAGCCGGGCGGTCGACTGGTGCATGAACGGCGCCTGCCGGGACTCGCGGCCTGGGGACGCGTGGTGGACTACCGTCTGCAGCAGATCCAGCGCCAGCAGAACGTATCCCTGTATCTGCACAGCGAGCTGTCAGCCGCAGACATCCTGGAATTCGGCTTCGAGCATGTGGTTCTTGCCACCGGTTCGGACTGGCGTCGCGATGTCGTGTCGCGCACCCGGGTCACGCCGCTCCCCACCGACCCAGCGATGCCGCTGTTCACGCCCGAACAGCTGTGGCGCGGCGAGCGACCGCCGGGACGCCAGCTCGTGCTCTATGACGATGATCATTACTACCTCGGCGGCGTACTGGCCGAGTGGCTGGCGGGCGAGGGCTTCGAGGTCACGCTGATGACGCCAGCCGCGGAAGTCTCGCGCTGGACCCATAACACGATGGAACAGAGTCGTATCCAGCGACGCCTGCTGGAGTGCGGAGTGAAGATCGTTCCGCACCGCGTCCCCCAGGCGATTCACGCCCGGAGCATTGAGAGCGCTTGCGTCTTTACCGCTCAGGCGGCGCAGCACGCGGCCGACGGCGTAGTGATGGTCACGAGTCGCCTGCCGCGCAATGAACTGGCGGTGACGCTCGCCGCGCGGGAGTCGCACTGGGCTGCTGCCGGGATTCGCACCGTGCAGACGATCGGAGATGCGCTCGCGCCGGGTACCATTGCCGCGGCGGTCTACAGCGGCCGACGGTTCGCCGAGGAACTGGGGCTCGAAGTCGATGTCGACCGGGTGCCCTATCGACGGGAAGTGGCGCAGCTCGGCCCCTTCGATCTTTCGGCCTTGCTCGGTCAGCCGGGCATCTGAATCCCGAAGCTCAGGTCCTTCTCGGAGAGCAGTCGGATCGGCACACGCGGCACCTTCCAGGTCTCATCCGCATACTCGCGAATGGTCCGGTCCGAGGAGAAACTGTCGGAGCGGGCGACATTCAGCACCGACATCTGCGCCCAGTGCGAGCCATCCGCGTAGGCCTGACTGACCAGTCGCTGGCAGTCTGCGTACGATTGGAAATCGGCCAGCACCAGATAGGGATCCCAGCCCAGTAGGCCATCGATCAGGGGCTTGAAGATCTGGGTATCCCCGCGCGAGAAGAACCCGTCCTTGACCAGATCGATGACCTGGCGCAGCTCGGCGTTCGAGTCGTAGTAGTGACCGGGGTGGTAGCCCTGGGCCTTCATCGCGTACACCTCCGGCGCCGACAGTCCGAAGGTGAAGAAATTCTCGGCGCCGACTTCCTGGCTGATCTCGATGTTCGCGCCGTCCTGGGTGCCGATGGTCAGCGCCCCGTTCATGCAGAACTTCATGTTGCCGGTGCCGGAGGCTTCCTTGCCGGCGGTGGAGATCTGCTCGGACAGATCCGCGGCCGGGTAGATGTGCTGACCGGTCTTGACGCTGAAGTTCGGCCAGTAGACCACCTTGATGCGGCCCTTCACGGCCGGATCCTTGTTGACGATGTCGCCCACCGAGGTGATGAGCTTGATGATGAGTTTCGCGATGTAGTAGCCCGGCGCGGCCTTGCCACCGAAAATGAAGGTGCGGGGCGGCAGCTCGTAGTGCGGGTCCGAGCGCAGGCGATGATACAGCGCGATCACGTGCAGGATGTTCAGGTGCTGGCGTTTGTACTCATGAATGCGCTTGACCTGTACGTCGAACATCGAGTTCGGGTCCACCGACACGCCGGTGCGGCTGCGGATGGCCTTGGCGAGCGTCGCCTTGTTGGAGTGCTTGATCTTCTGCCAGCGCTCCAGAAACGAGCCGTCCTGGGCGAAGGGCTCGAGCCGGCGCAGGATCGACAGGTCGCGGACCCAATCATCGCCGATCACTTCACTGACCAGCTGGGTCAGGCCCGGATTCGACAGCGCGATCCAGCGCCGCGGTGTCACGCCATTGGTCTTGTTGGAGAACTTCTCCGGCCACATGGCATAGAAGTCCTTCAGCACGTCGGTCTTGAGCAGTTCCGAATGCAGCGCGGCAACGCCGTTGATGGCGTGGCTGCCGACGCAGGCCAGATGTGCCATGCGCACGAAACGCTCGCCGCTTTCATCGATCAGCGACATGGCGCTGACGCGGTGATCGTCGCCGAAGAACCGGATGCGCACCTCGTCGAGGAAGCGCGCATTGATCTCGAAAACGATCTCCATGTGGCGCGGCAGGATGCGACGGAACAATGACAGGGGCCAACGCTCCAGCGCCTCGGGCAGCAGCGTGTGATTGGTGTAGGCGAAGGTGCGGCGGGTGATCGCCCAGGCCGTCTCCCAATCCATGGCATTCTCATCGATCAGCAGCCGCATCAGTTCGGCGACGGCGATGGCGGGGTGCGTGTCGTTCAGCTGTGCCGTGAACTTCTCATGCATGCGCTCGCGCGGAATGCCCTGCGTCTTCAGGATCCGCAACATGTCCTGCAGCGAGCAGCACACGAAGAAGAACTGCTGCTCCAGGCGCAGTTCCTTGCCCTGCACGGCCTCATCGTTCGGGTACAGGCACTTCGTGAGGTTCTCCGAGGAGACCTTCTGATTGACGGCGCCGTAGTAGTCGCCGCGGTTGAAGGTCGAGAAATCAAACGACTCGGTCGCCTCGGCGCGCCACAGCCGCAGGGTGTTCGCAGTGTTGACGTGGTAACCCAGGATGGGCGTGTCGTAGGGAACGCCGACGACGGTGCGTTGCGGGACCCAGCGGGTGCGCACCCGCTCGTGCTCATCGCTGTAATGCTCGGTGTAGCCACCGAGTTTCACCTCGACCGCCCATTCGGGGCGGGCGATCTCCCAGGCATTGCCGAAGCGCAGCCACTTGTCGGTCTTCTCGACCTGCCAGCCGTCGACGATCTCCTGCTGGAAAATGCCAAACTCGTAGCGGATGCCGTAGCCGATGGTCGGAATCTGCAGGGTCGCGAGCGAATCGAGGAAGCAGGCCGCCAGGCGCCCCAGGCCGCCGTTGCCCAACCCCGGCTCATCCTCACACTCCAGCAGTTCATCGTAGTCGAGGCCCAGCTCCATCATGGCCTGGCGCACCACCTGTTCGAGGCCCAGGTTCAGGACGTTGTTGCCCAGGTGTGGGCCCATCAGAAATTTGGCGGAGAAGTAGGCGACGGTGCGCGAGCCATGCTTGGTATAGGCCTCGGCCGTGCTGATCCAGCGATGCAGCATCTGGTCGCGAACCGTCAGCGCCAGCGCCAGGTAGTAATCGTGGCGCGTGGCCAGGGTCGGAATCTTGCCCTGGACATAGAAGAGATTGGTGTAGAAGGCGTGCTTCAGCCCGTCCTTGTTGAGCGGCGTCCCGTCCATCGGGGAGGTGGCATCGACGGCACGGTATTCGGTGCGCGCGGGCAGCCCTGGTGCATTCATCGTCATGGTGTCTTTAGCCTGCAAGTTTCCGGCCAACCCCAGGGTATCACCTGGAACCTCACCCGAGCATACTTGGCGGCTCACCATGGATACGCCGATCTCATCACAGCTGCCGCAGGGCGGTCTGCCTGCGCGCCGGGTGGACGCCGCCGGCGTTGCCCATGTCGACCAGCGCGCGGTACTGGCGCTGGCGGTGCCGTTGGTCGCCAACAGCGCCGTGCAGACCATCCTGAACCTCACCGACCTGTGGTTCATCGGGCATATCTCCACCACCGCGTTGGCGGCCGTCGGCGCGGTGAACTGGCTGGTGGTGGCGGTGGTACTGACGCTGGCGGGCGCCGGCATGGCGGTCCAGACCTGCGTCGCCCAGTATTACGGCGCCGGGCGCTTCGCCCGCGCCGCCCAATCGGCCTGGTCGGGACTGTGGGGCATCCTGTGGGTCGCCCCGGTCTACCTGCTGGTCGCCTTTTCCAGCCACTACATCCTCGCGCCGTTCGGCATCGATCAGGGTCTGAGCGACACGGCCGCGCGCTTCTGGATGCCGCGAGTCGCCGGTGCGCCGCTGGGGGTGGCCGTGTGGGGTCTGCTCGGCTTTTTCAACGGCATCGGTCACCCGCGCACCACGATGCTCATCACGGTGACCATCACCTGTGTGAATGTGATCCTGAACCAGGTGTTCATCTTCGGCATGGGGCTGGGGGTTGCCGGGTCCGGCTGGGCGTCCACCTGCGCGCAGGGTGTCGGGCTGATCACCACGCTCATCATCTTTCTGTCGCCTCATTACCGGCGTGTCTATCGCACCCACCTCACCTGGCGTCCGCGCTGGCGGGTGCTTTGGGCCCAGTTTCGCCTCGGGCAGCCGATGGGCCTGACCGGCGCCTCGGATCTGATCGGCATCTCGCTGTTCCAGCTGATGCAGGTGCGCCTTGGCGCCGTGGAGGGCGCCGCGACCCAGCTGGTGATGGCCGCGACCGCCATCGCCTATATGCCGGGCGTCGGCGTGGCGCAGGCCGCGACCACCCTGGTGGGGCAGTCGATCGGGGCCGGCGATCGCGCCTGGGCCATGCGCATCGGCACCCATGTCATCGTGCTGGCCGCCATTCTCATGGGCGGCATTGGCGTGGCGCTGGCGCTGGTGGGCCCGTGGGTGCTGCCATTGCTGCTGTCCGCCACGGATGCCAGCGCGCCGGCGGTGGTGCAGCAGGGCGCGCTGTTCCTGTGGTTCGCCGCGGTCTACCAGTTCTTCGATGGCTTGAACATCGGCAGCAGCTTTTGTCTGCGCGGCGCCGGGGACACCCTGATTCCCGGTGCGCTGGTGCTCGGCCTGTCGTGGTTCGTGTTCGTGCCCCTGGCCCACATCCTGATCTTCCCGCCGGGGGGTGGCTTTCTGCACTTCCTGCCGCAGCTGGGCTACGGGGCCATCGGGGGCTGGGTCGCCGTGATCGTCTACGTGCTGCTGATGGGGTCGGTGCTGTTCGTGCGCTGGCGGCTCGGCGTTTGGCAGGGCATCCGCATCTGAAGGCTCAGCGCGCCTTGGCCAGGCCCATCCACTTCTCCAGAGGTTCGACCCGATTGCGGCTGACCGACAGGCGCGCCCCACAGCGCAGCTGCACGGCGTAGTCACCACCGGCTTCGCGCAACAGGGTCTCGATCTGGTCCAGCTTCACGATCACCGAGCGGTGGATACGGAAGAAGTGAGTCGGATCCAGACGCTCCTCGAGGGTCTGCATGCGCTCACGGATGATGTAGGTGCGATCCCCGACATGAATTTCCGCGTACGGGCCACTGGCGGCGATGTACTCGATGGTCGTGACCGGCACCACCCGCACCTGTCCGCGCATTTCGACCGCGATGCGCTCCAGATAACCGTTCGGCAACGTGTCCGACAGAGCGGCGGAGCCCGCGCCGGCGTTCGCCGCGCCGGCATTGAGCACCGTGCGCAGCTGTTCGGAGAGCTTGCCGAGTTCAGTAAGTCCGATCATTTTGCGGGCCCGCTGGAAGGCCTGCTCGAAGCGCTCATCATCGAAGGGCTTCACGAGGTAGTCCACGGCCGCGACGTCAAAGGCGTCCAGGGCGTAGCGATCATAGGCGGTGACGAAAATCGTCGGCGGCATGTTATCCGGACCCACGTCGCGCACCACTTCCAGGCCGGTCCGGCGGGGCATCTGCACATCCAGGAACACCAGATCGGGCTTCAGGGCGCGGATGGCCTCGATGGCCGAGTCGCCATTGTCGGCAAAGCCGGCAATCTCCACGCCTTCCTCGTGCCGCAGCAGATCCTCCAGGCGCTGACGCCCGAGGGCTTCGTCATCGACGATGAGGACGCGCAGGTTTTGCCCCGTCATCGAAGGGCTCTAGGCTTGGGCGGCCACGGCAAACGTGCGCAGATCGTTCTGCGTGTGATAGGGCAGGGAAACCTCCGCGATCAGGCCGCCGCCGCTGGCATGCTTGAGGGTGAGGCTTTGGACGGGGCCATATAACGCCGCCAGCCGCGCCCGCGTATTGCGCAAACCGAGGCTATGGGGCGAGGGCGGTTTGTCGAGACTCACTTCGGGGCCATTGTCGCGGACGCTGATCAGCACCCGCTCGCCCTCGCGGCTCGCCGTGACCTCGATGTAGCCGCCGCTGCTCAACTTGCTGATGCCGTGCTTGATGGCGTTCTCGACCAGCGGCTGCAGGATGAGGTTCGGGACCAGCGCATCGCGTACGTTGTCATCCGCGTGCATGTCCACCTGCAGATGGCCCTGAAAACGGATCTGAATGACATCCAGATAGCGTTCGGTGAAGGTCAGTTCGCGCTGCAGGGGCACCTCCGGCTCATCGGCTTCATCGAGCGAAGTGCGCAGCAGTTCGGACAGGCGCGCGATCATGCGCCGCACGCCCCGCGGGTCGCGCTCGACCAGCGCCGATACCGCATGCAGGGTGTTGAAGAGGAAGTGCGGGTTCAGCTGCATGCGCAGCGCCGACAGTCGCGCATCGGCCAGCTGCGCTTGCAGCTGGGCCGCCTGGGCCTGCAGCCGCACCGCCTCTTCGCGTCGCACCTGGTAGCGCCAGAAATAATTGCGTGCGAAACCGGCCGCCAACACGGCGACGAAGACGATGAACTCATTCATGAACCACATGCGTCGCAGGCGCGCGATCGCGTTCATTTCGGCCGAGACCGGCGTGGCCGGATAGAAGAGGTGCTGGCGCACGAAGCTCGTGGCCAGATCGATGACGATCGCCAGCACCAGTCCGATCACGACGAACATGACCCGGGTCGGCCAGCCGGTGCGTTCGATGGCGAAGCGGCTCGCGAACCAGAAAATGACCGGCGTGACGGCCGCCCACATGAAGCAGGTGGAAAAGGTCACCAGCTCGTGCGCGAAGGGAACGAGCGGCTGCCAGGGTCCGAAACTGGGCTGGATCAGGGAATTGGTGGTTTCCATCGTCCCGATCAGCAGCCAGAACCCCAGGATCAGCAGCAGTTCGGTACGGCTCAGCGAGCGGTATTCGTTGGCGTCCGCCCGCCCGGGAGCCTGGATATCGGCCGAAGCCTCCGCGGCGGGAGGGGCGAGGGAGAGCGGCGGGGCGACGGTGAGGCTGCTGGAGTTCACCCCCCCAAGGATAGGCCGTTGGACGCACCGCGAACAGCCTGCGTCTCGAGCCGCACGGGCAAAACTATGAATCGTCGGGAAGACGGGATCAGTGGCGCTCAGTCAGTCGGCGGCAAGGTTACCTGAAGGTTCTGTTTGAACGAATCGGGGTCCCGGGTACTGCGGTCATAGGTCCTTTTGACCTTGATGGCCGGATTCTTACCTTCACTGCCGATGTCGATCGTGACCAGCAGCTGCCGGCCATCGGGCGTGAGGCTGTAGGTCTCCTTGACGGAGGGCCCGATCTGCGGTTTCAGGTAAATCAGGTATTCCTTGCCCGACCAGCCGGATTCCTGGTCGGCCACCCCGGTGGTGACCGACACCACGCTGTGCTGGCCGGGGGTGTAATTGCGGCTGGTGGCGGCGTTGACGATGCTCATTTCGCTGTCGGTCTGCCGAATCTTCAGCCACTGGCCGCCCAGGAGGGCGTTGGTCTGCATTTCGATGGGCGGCCGGTAGGTATTGCGTTCATTGGCGCCACCGTAATAGCCGGCCATCCCCAGGTTCCGACCGTAGTTGGTGGGATCGATGGGCGGCAGATCGGTGGTCGGGTCGTTGATGACTTCGGGCGCAGGTCTGTCCCCGGGCGCGGATCCTGACGCGCCCCCCGGTCCCGGGCCCTGTCCGCGGCGGGGCTTGGGCTGCAACGAAGCAAGAGCTTTATCCGTATCAGAACTCAACGATGGGTTCAGTTCCCAGACCCCCGTCAGACTGTAATTGGGGGGTGCCTCTTCGTGAACCTTGGGTGCAATGCAACCAACGAGGCCGGCCAGGATCAGGCAACCGCACCAGTTGCTGAGGGAAGGCCGAGGAATGTGAGTCATCACGGTTGAGAGTGGCAATCGAGGCAAAAGTTTCAAGGGCTTGGCCGGTGAGGATCACTTTATAATCGGCGCTGATACTAGCGCAACCGCGCCAAAAGTCTGGCGCACTTTGGTGCGAGCCCCGTCCGTTGTGCTCAATCGCGATGCAAAATTTTCATCCGCAGTGGCGGAATGACAGCGCCGCCAGGTGCAGCTAGCGCTTGGGGTGTGATGCTGCGCACGCCAATCCGGCGCCGTCGGCGCCCTGTCAGGCTCAGGATGCCCGCAACGTAGTAGAGGTGTGGGCTCGATCACGGATGTCACGCGCCGTCAGGCCCGATTGCTGCATACATGAATGTGGGGAACCCGGGGCGCCGCGCGTAGGTCAACCGGCTACCTGCACAGACGTAGTTATGAGTATGTGCGCAGACCATGAGGCCGATCACGCTACTTGCCAGACAACGGACATACGTTAAGGTCGCAGGCGTGGTTCGCCCGCAGTCGAGATGCTCAATTTGCGCTCAGCGCCGGAGGAATGGCTGATGAGTACAGGAGAGGATCCGATCAAACGCAGGGACTTCCTGGAGTCCCTGAGTTCCTTCAGCAAGCTGCACCGCTCGCAGAAGTGGGAAGGCACCTTCGGTGAGTTCCTGACCGATGTGGTCGCCAAGGCCCCCGCGGCCGCGGCCCGCAGCAGCCACCAATACATCTGGGACATGCTGCGCTGGCATGGTCACCTCAACGAAGAGAATGGGGACAGCAACAAGGCGCGCGCCCTGTTCCGTCGCGAACTCTTCGGCATCGATGAACCGCTGTCGCGCGTCGTCGATTACTTCAAGGCCGCGGCGGCCGGGTCCGATGTCGGCCGGCGTCTGCTCTTGCTGCTGGGACCGCCGTCGGGCGGCAAATCCACCCTGGCGATCCTGATGAAGCGCGGGCTGGAGGAATACAGCCGCACCGACGAAGGCGCGCTCTACGGCATCAAGGGCTCACCGCTGCGGGAGAATCCGCTGAACCTCGTGCCGGCGAGCCTGCGCGCCGAGTTTCGTGAGCGCTATGGGGTCGAGATCCAGGGCGAGCTTTCGCCCTGGGCACGGGAGTACGTCGAGCGCGAGTTCGAAGGCGATTTCGCGCGCGTGCCGGTGGAGCGCATCTTCATCTCCGAAGCGTCCCGTATCGGTATCGGCACCTATGCGCCGCACGATCCGACCACTGCCGACATCGCGGACCTGGTGGGCTCGGTGGACCTCGCCAAGGTCTCCCAGATAGGCGATGAAGGTGATCCGCGCGCCTGGTCCTGGTCCGGAGCCGTCTATGCCGCCAGTCGCGGCATGCTCGAGATGATCGAAATCCTCAAGGTGAAGCGCGAGTTCCTCTACCTGCTCCTGACCATGACGCAGGAGAAAAACGTCAAGGTGTCGCGCTTCCCGCTCATTCACCTGGATGAGACGATTCTCGCGCACACGAATCTCGCCGAGTTCCACAAATTCCTGCAGGAGAAGGAGAACGAGGCGCTGCTGGACCGCATGGTCATCATCAAGGTGCCGTACTCGCTCTCGTATCAGGACGAGGCGCGCATCTACAAGAAGCTGGTGGTCGGTGCCCCGGCGTTCCGCGATGTGCACCTGGATCCGCATGTGCTTGATCTGGCCTCGGTGTTCGCGATCCTGACCCGGCTGACGAAGCCCGAGCGCGAGGGCCTGGACCTGGCGAAGAAACTGCGCCTGTACTCGGGTGAATCGGTCGAGGGCATACCGGAGTCGGAGGCGGCGCGGCTCAAGGCCGACAGCAGCGATGAGGGCCTCACGGGTGTCAGCCCGCGCTTCGTGATCAACGCCATCTCCAATGCCATCACGCGCGGCAATACCCACAGCCTCACCAGCATGGAGCTGCTCCTGGCGCTGAAGGACTCCATCGACAGCGACGCGCGCATGGAAAGCAAGCACAAGAAGCTGTGGATCGATCATCTGGTGACGGCGCGCAAGGAGTTCTACAACCGCTGGGTGAAGGAGGACGTGCATCGCGCCATGTTCGCCTCCTTCGAGGCCGAGGCGCAGCAGCTGCTGGAGAAGTACCTCGACGAAGTCGAGGCATCACTGGATCACCGCCAGGTCACCGATCCGATCACCGGCGAGAACCGTCCGGCCGATGAGCGCTTTCTGCGCCAGGTCGAGGAGAAGATCAAGGTCTCCGACTCCGGCAAGCTGTCGTTCCGCCAGGAGGTGGTACGCAAGGCCATGGTCGCCTTCAAGGCGGGCGAGAAATTCGCGCTGGTGAGCCACGCGCGCATGCGCGAGGCCATCGAGCAGTATCTGTTCGAAGAGCGGCGCGACGTGCTGCGTCTGGTGACTTCCACCGCTCGCCCCGATGAAGACGCCCGGCAAAAGATCTCCGTGGTCCAGGAACGCCTTATTAAGGAGTATGGTTACGATGAGCACAGCGCGAAGGAGGCGCTGAGCTACGTCACGACACTTCTGGCACAGGAGTAACGGTTAAGCAAAGGACGGCACGGGACATGACTGCGAACAGCGATGATTCCAGTTCCCTGGGGCTTGCGAGGTGGTATGACCTGTTCTCGCGTGGGGCCCGCGACTGGCTGCGGCACGACGAGAAGGTGCGCGAGGCCGTCCGTGAGCACCTGCCGAAGATCATCGCCAACGGCGATGTGATCAATGATTCGGCGCGCACCGTGCGGGTGCCGGTGCGGATGCTGGAGCACTACCATTTCCGGCTGCTCAACCCGGGTGATTCCCAGGGCGTGGGCCAGGGCGAGGCGAAACCCGGCGACGTACTGGCCGATGGCAGTCCGTCCGGCCAGGGTTCGGAGAAAGGTGAGGGCGGTCAGGGCGATGGTGGCATCCAGCTGATGCTGGAGATCAAGATCGACGACATCGTCGACTGGCTGTGGGAGGAAATGCAGCTGCCGAACCTGAAGGCGCGCGTTGGGCCTTCCGACGACAGCGACTGGGTGCGCGAAGGCTGGGACCGGCGCGGCGCCCGCTCCCGCCTGGATCGCAGGCGTTCGGTCAAGGAGCTGGTGAAACGCCAGGGCCTGGGTGGCTCGAAGACCTTCACCGATGAGGATCTGCGCTTCCGCCAGCTCGCCCGCCGGCGCCAGCCGGCGGTGCACGCCGTGGTGTTCTTCATGCTGGATGTCTCCGGCAGCATGTCCGACCGCGACCGCAAGCTCGCCAAGACGTTCTTTTTCTGGGTGGTGCAGGGACTGCGGCGTGAATACCGCTCACTGGAAACCGTGTTCGTCGCCCACACCACCGATGCGTGGGAGTTCCCCGAAGTCGACTTCTTCCAGGTCACCGGCACCGGTGGCACCGTCGCGTCGACCGGGCTGAACAAGGTCCGCGAGATCATCGATGCGCGTTTCAATCCCGCGCGTCACAACATCTACCTGTTCTACGCCTCGGACGGCGACAACAGCATCGGTGATCACGCCCCGGCCCAGGAAGCACTCGCGGACATCGCGACCAAGGCCTGCTTCTCCGGCTACGTGGAAGTCGCCTCGGGTCTCTCGCGGCAGCTGGCCACCGAGACCGGACGCCTGTTCGCCGACACCGCCGCCAGCGGCCTTCCGGTGGCGAGCTACGTCATCGATGATTTCGATGGCGTCTGGGGCGCGGTGCGCCACTTCTTCAGCGCCGAGGCGGAGGGAGCCGGATGAACGATCCGCTGCTGCCGCCCGGCGACTGGCGCAGCTACGTGCAGCGCATGGAGGAACTCGCTGCGCGCTCCGGCATGAACTTCCACCCCGTGGAATTCGAAGCGGTGCCGGACGCGTTCATGATGGAGATCGCCGTCTATGGGTTGCCGGTGCGCATGCCGCACTGGTCGTTCGGCGTGCGCTACATCTACCAGCTGATCCAGCGCAACATGGGCAACTCGCGCCTGTTCGAGGTGGTCTTTCCGGGCAATCCCGGACATGCCTACCTCTCCAACGGCAATGGCCTGGCGGAGAACGTGCTGGTGACCGCTCATGTGCTCGGGCACGCCGACTTCTCGCGCAACAACCTGCTGTTCCGGCGTTGCCAGGAACAGGTCAGCGAACACATCGTCGAGCATGCGGCGAGCCACGCCCGCCAGATCAGCCAGGCGATCGAAACCCAAGGTGCCCAACGCGTGGAGGCGGCGCTGGATGCCGCGCTCGCGCTGGAACAACACATCGACATCGATCAGCGGCTGCGGCGCGATCGCTACCCGGAGTTCCTGCCGGATGCCAAGACACTCGTGGATGACGACTTCCGGCGCCGCTTCGCATCGCTCGACCCGGCGGCCGCCCATGGCGCGTTCGAAACCCGTAAACGGGCACCGGTGCCGTCTCATCCGGAGCGCGATCTGCTGTGGTTCATCGCCCACTACGCGCCGGAGATGGAAAGCTGGGAGCGCGACATTTTCCTGGCGGTGCGCGAGGAGTCGTTCTACTTCTACCCGGTGTTCGCGACCCAGATCATGAACGAGGGCTGGGCCTCCTACTGGCATGCCCGCCTGCTGCGCGAGGCCGACTTCGTGCCACCCGAGGCGTATGTCGATGCCATCAAGTGTCACTCGGACGTGGTGCGGCCGATGGCCGCGGATCAGCAGATCGCCCTGGCCGTGAACCCCTACCATCTGGGCTTCTCGCTGTGGGAGCGGATCATCGAGCAGCAGGGCCTCGAGGCGGCCCGGCGCATCATGCAGGAGGATGACGACTTCGGCTTCGTGCGCAACCACCTGACGCGGGAGATGGCGGAGGAATTGGAGCTGTTCCGCTTCACGGCGCGCAGCGACGGCCAGATCAAGGTGATGGACCGCGATCTGCATGGCCTGCACGAGGCGCTGCTGGCCCCGAAGTACAACTTCGGCGCCCCGAACATCGCGGTCTCGGAACTGCGCAATGATGGCTCGCTCGAGCTGCAACACGACCACGTGACCGATGGCCGCGGCATCGACGCCGACCGCGGACGCAAGGTGCTGGAGTACATCCGCCGGGTCTGGCGCCGGCCGGTGACGCTGCACACGGTGGACCAGGCCGGGGCCGCGTTGGCGCTGGCCTCGATGTAGTCTCGATCAGCCGCCTTACGAAGGTGGCGCCAAAAAAATGGGCCCCCAGAGGGGGCCCACTCAAGTACGAACGAACTACTTATACGAACCTAAGCGAACTTATGTTCTCGACATTTAGAAGATCACGTACTTCAGATTGACGTAGAAGTTCCGCAGCAGCGGGTCCGCCGTGAGCGCGTTGTAGCCCGCCGCAAAGTTGTCCTGCGGGGCATCCGTGAACGGCGGGCGTCGGTCCAGGATGTTCTTGATGCCGAACAACACCGTCAGCTTCTCGACCGGCTTGACGCTCACATACCCATCCACGAGCGAGTAACTGCCCACGATGGGCACCACGCCGGCGGCATTCGGGTATTCGTCGGTGTACCGTGAGTAGAAGCGGTCGGCCAGTCCAGCGCCGAACATCTTGTTCGGGCTCGTCCAGTCGACCCTCAGGTTGTGCTGCCACCGGTACGCCACGTTCAAGGGGGTTCCGCTGGTCGGGATGTTGTTGTACCAGCCCACCAGGTTCTGCGGCACCCCGCCGCTGTACTGCTGCAGCAGATACTGCGTGGTCGCGGTCCCTTCCAGATCCTCGTGGAAGGTTCCAAGCGGGGTGTGCTGCGTGTACTCGATGCTCAAGTCGATACCCGAAGTCGTGATTCGCCCCGTATTCTGGAAGGTCTCCAGGATGTAGCCGCAGGTCGGCGCCGTGTAAGGGGTGCAATCCGTGGCCTCTGCGATCGAGGCAGGCAGTGTCCCACTGGAGTTCGGGACGATGTAGTTCGAGAAGGCCGTGGGATTGCCGTAGATGGCCGAGGCCGGAACGGTACTGATGGTGTTCTTCAGCAGGATTCGGTAGTAGTCCAGCGTGACCCCCAGGTCCTGGATCGGCTCGACGATGACGCCCAGATCAAAGTTCTGCGAGGTCTCCGGCGTCAGGTTCTTGTTGCCGCCATAGAGCCCTATGCCCTGGGAGTTGCAGGCAAGCTGCGTCCACTCCGCATTGTAGGTGGCCGGTGTGCAGAACGGATTCCCCTGTCCCATCGTGCCGCTGCTCGCGGCCGAGAGGGACGGCGAGTCGTACAGTGAGTAGAGCGTGGGCGCCCGGAAGCCGGTGGAGGCGGCCCCTCGGAAGGTGAGGAAATTGGTCGGTTGATAGCGCACCGTTACCTTCGGGTTGTTGGTCGTACCGAAATCGCTGTAGCGGTCCTGGCGATCCGAGATGTCGAGATCGAGGCTCTTCAGGATTGGCACGTCCAGCTCGATGAAAGCCGCCTGTACATTGCGGCTGCCTTCGACGGCACTGTCCGTAAGCCCGGTTGCGGCCTGCGTCAGGGTGTTATAGGGCGTGGTCGCTTGCGCGAAGTGCTCACCATTCACCGTGAAGCCGAGCGCGACGGTCGCCGGAATGCCCGAATTGAAAGCATCGCCCAGCTCATGGCTGGCATGGCCATCGAAGCTCCAGCGACGGTCCTCGCCGAGCTGGTAGACGCCGTTGCTGTACGACGAGTTGATCAACGCCTGCCCCGCGGCGCTTTGAGGACCGAAGGGGTTGATCAGATCGCTCAACACGCCGCCGGGTGCAAGCGCGGGCACACCTGCAACACCCGTGGTGTACTCGTTGGGATAGCCCCCGAGATTGCGATTGTCGTTGGTGTTCTTGCTGTAATTGATGTCCGTCGAGTAGTCCCACCCGGCGTTGCTGCCCGAGAACGTCAGCAGCACCCGCTGCTCGACATTCATGTTGCCGTTGTAGCGGTTGTTGTCGGGGTCCGTCCAGACCGCTTCGACCGGCGACGCCGTGCCGAAGCCCGCCGAGCCGGGAATGTTATTCACACCGCTCAGATTCACCGGTGCACTGCAGTTCGCCGCGCCGCGGTTGCAGATCAGCTGCGAGGCCGACGGGAAGTAGGGGCTCGCGGGGTCCAGTGCGAACTCATAGAACATGGGACCGGAATAACCGGTCAGCTCGGATTGGGTGTAGAAATACTGCAGCTGCACCTGGTTGTTGGCGGGCAGCGCCTTGGTGAAGGCCGCCATTGCAGACATCTCGTGGGACTCCGGGAGCAGATCTGTTGCCGCGGAATACCGGTACGAGCAGTCACCGAAATAGGTGGTCAATTGCGCATTGCCGGTACAGGCCGGATAGCCCGACTGCCACAGGTTCCCGTTGGAATCGATGACGTTGGCAGGCCAAGATCCCGGATAGTTCGTCGCCGAGACGCCCTGCGTGGGGTAGAACCCCTCCTCAGAGAATGCCCGCTGCGTCGCACGCAGTTCCTGTTGCTTGCTGTAACTCGCCGTGAACATGTCGTTGTAGCCGTCGTTCTTCAGATCGCCGTGTCCCAGGGTGATGTCCGCCTCGCCATTGGCGCCGCCGGCCTCCTCCGGGTGATCAAAGTTCGCCTGAACTTCAGCGCCCTGGTAGTTCTTCTTGGTGATGAAGTTGATCACGCCCGCGACCGCGTCCGAACCGTACAGCGCCGAGGCGCCCTCTCGCAGCACTTCGACTTGGTCGATGGCGGAGAAGGGAATACCACTCAGGTCAACAGCATTGCCGGTGAAGGCATTGGGGGCGAGTCGCTGGCCATCGAGGAGCGCCAGGGTGCGCCCGGAACCCAGATCGCGCAGGTTGGCATAGGTACCACCACCGGAAAACGACCCTACGGCTGAGGCCATGCTGATCGCCGGGGTGTTGGACGTCAGCGTGGCCATCGCCTGCTCAACGTTCACGATGCCCTCATCTTTGAGGGTGTCGGCCTTGATGACCGTCACGGCCTCCGCCGTTTCGGCGTTGGTCCGCTTGATCATCGTGCCGGTGACGATCACTTCCTGAATCTGATCATCAGTGGTCGCGGCCGCCGGTGCCTCCTGTGCCTGCGCCGCAGCACTCGCCGCAGCCAGAGCGGCAACGACGGCGACGTGGATCGAGGTGCGGATCAGGTGGTTGGAAAGGATTGAACTTTGTTTCTTGCTGTTTCCTGTCTCTGACATTGCAGAAATCTCCGTATGCAGGCCGCCATACACTCACCGGTGCATCTGTAATTGATTGATGACACGGAGCGCGCCGCTGCTGCACACATCCCAAGTTGATACCAAGCAGAGCTTTGTGAATGCGCTTGTCCTGCCAAGCGGTTACGGGCCCCAACGCCCAGCTCTGCTCCCTTCTGTGGGGCCAGCATAATCTGTAAGAGACCCGCAAGACAACATTGTGTTGTCATGGGGCAACATCTTGATCCCTTGCACAGCCGCAGTGCCTAAGCCTGGCAGGGCGCTCTTCTGCGGTCGCAGAGCGTGGCGGAGTCCCCATTTGACAGAATTCCGCATCAAAACCGGCGACTCTGTGTCGTCCAGACAACAGGTGGGACCCCAAGAGGGGCTTTGTAAGGATCCTGAAAGGTTAGCGCCGTTCGCCGGGACAGCTGCTCAACCGACGCTACTCAGGAGGGCTTCTTCCACTTTGCGACGTCCCCCACTTTGAGATGCAGCTTGTCGCAGATTCCACCCTGCAGTTCGATCACTCCGTTGACGGGGACGTCCGAACTGATCGTGGTCTCATCATGCGGAACGGCATGGGCGATCTTGATCACGTGGCCATCGGCGGCCACGAACAGCATGTCCAGCGGAATGTAGGTGTTCCTCATCCACATGCTCCACACCCGCGGGGCCGGGTCGTTGAACACCATGCCCTGGTCGGCGGGCAGTTCGCGCACGAACATCAATCCCTGCTCTTCGCGCGCCGCGGTGTTGGCCACCCAGATGTTGAACTGGTGGCTGCCGCCCGCGCCACTGATGGTGAGGGTCGTCTGGGGGAACGCCGACAGCTCCTCGAGCGGCGCGGCGGGCGTCTGAGTGCGCGCGGCACCGGCATGCAGCAGCAGCGCGCTGCCCGCGAAACACACGAGCAGCAGCCAGCTGCGGGCCAGCGTGAACAACTGATTCATACTCGACAGTCTCCCTAGAATTCGATTCGGCCGGCGAAATCAAAACGACTGACCAGGATGCGTCCGCCACCTGCCACCGCATTCGCCGGCGCCACGCAAAAACCGTGCGCCTCGATCCGCCAGGCGCGCGCGCCTGAGCGGTCCGGCAAGGCTCGCTGTGACAACTGATCGAGGGTGCACTTGTCATCACCGCGCGTCGCGAACACCCGGCCGCCTTCCAGCAGGACCGTGAGGTTGGTCGGCAGTTCCCGTCCCGGGGCACCCTCGCGCGCGGAACTGACGCCGAACACCAGGTGTAAGACTTTGTTGCCCGGTAGCGGACCGGCGAAGCTCACGCGCAGACCGCTGCCATCCGGTCGCGCCTCGCCCTCGCATTCCAGCTGCGCATCCTTCCAGTTCAGATCGACATTCAACGCGCCGCGAATCCGGGCGCGCACATACCCGGTGCCATCGCCCAGGCAGGGCGCGGCGTGCGCCGGCGGCAGCGGCATGCCGGATTCGGGGGCGGCTGCCTGGGCTGTGATCGTCATCAGCGACGATGCGCTCCACAGCACGGCGGCGATGGCCGGAAGTAGTCTCATGCCGCGCAGTTTACCTCGGGCGTCGGGTCCTATAGACAATGGCCGCTTGAACACGGAAAGTAACGCCGTCCCGCAAAGACAACTAGATCGAACAGTCCACTATGCAGAGACAGCCCGCCCGCGCTTCCTACGGACGATTCGTCAGCCGCCTGACCAGCGGCACTCTTGCGATCGTGATGGCCGGTGGCCGCGGTGAGCGACTCAAGGGGCTGACCGTCAATCGCTGCAAACCGGCCACGCCGTTCGGCGGCAAGTTCCGCATCATCGATTTCGTGCTGTCCAATTGCGTGAACTCCGGGATCCGCCAGATTTCGATCCTGACGCAGTACAAGCAGCAGCCGCTGATCCAGCACGTGCAGCAGGGCTGGAGCTACCTGCGCGGTGAGTTCGGCGAGTTCGTCGAAGTCATTCCGGCGCAGCAGCAGATCGGGGAGATGTGGTATCGCGGCACCTCCGATGCGCTCTACCAGAATCTGGATCTGATCCGCGCGCACCGGCCCAAGCACGTCCTGGTATTGGCCGGCGACCATATCTACAAAATGGATTATGGCCCGATGATCGCCTATCACGTGGAGAAGGGCGCGGACATCACGGTCGGCGTGGTGCAGCTGCCGGCGAAGGAATCGAGGAGCTTCGGCGTGCTGACCGCGACCGAGTGGAACCGGGTCACGAAGTTCTCGGAAAAACCGCCGGTGCCCGACACCCTTCCGGGACGGCCGGATTCGATTCTGGCCTCCATGGGCATCTATGTCTTCAACACGAGCCTGCTCGAGAAGCTCCTGACCGAGGATGCGCAGGATCCGAACTCGCAGCACGACTTCGGCAAGAACATCATCCCCCAGGCCATCGGCAACCGGCAGGTCTTTGCCTATCCCTTTCAGGACGTGAAGACCCGGGCGCAGAGTTATTGGCGCGACGTGGGTACGGTGGATGCCTACTACGATGCGAACATCGAGCTGGTGCACGTCAAGCCCGAACTGAATATCTATGACCGCGAATGGCCGATCTGGACCTACCAGGAGCATCAGCCGCCGGCCAAGTTCATCCTGGACGACGATGCCCGACGCGGCATGGCCGTAAACTCCATGGTCTCCGGTGGGGTCATCATCTCCGGCTCACAGGTGCGCAATTCCCTGATCTTCTCTGATGTGCGCGTCGATGAGCGCTCGCTGGTCGACAGCGCGGTCATCCTGCCGCACGTCGATGTGGGACGCGGCTGTACCATCAAGCGCGCGATCGTGGATGAGGGCTGCCAGATTCCCGACGGCATGAGCATCGGCACGGACCTGGACCTGGATGCCAAGCGTTTTCACGTGACCGAGAACAGCGTGGTGCTGGTGACGGCGGAAATGCTGCGACGCCTGACCCCCCCTTGAATGGCTGCACCTGCCCGTTTGCCGGTCGTGCTGTTGTGGCACATGCACCAGCCGCAGTACCGTGATGCGCTGACCGGTCAATACGTCCTGCCCTGGACTTATCTGCACGCCATCAAGGACTACACGGACATGGCGGCGCACCTGGAGGAGAACCCGGCCGCCCGCGCGGTGGTGAACTTCACGCCGGTGCTCCTCGATCAGCTGGATGAGCTGTCGCACCGGATCCGTCAGCATCTCATCGAAGGCTCCCCGTTGCCCGACGGGGTGCTGAACCTGCTGGGTCCGGACCCGGTGCCCACCGAACCAGTGGCGCGCTTGAGCCTGCTCAACGCCTGCCTGCGGGCACACCGCAGGAATCTGGTGGAGCGCTTCGCGCCGTTCCTGGCGCTGGTGACCTTCGCGCAGCAATGCGCGTCGCTCGAACACATCAATTGGGCTTCCGATGCCTTTCTGCACGACCTGGCCATCTGGTTTCACCTGGCCTGGATGGGTGAGACGGTGCGTCGCACCGAGCCGCGGGTCGCGGCCCTCGCGAGTCAGGCGAGCGGCTTCACGCCGGCCCAGCGCCGGCAGCTGCTGGAGCTGATCGGCGAACTGGTGGCCGGCATCATTCCGCGCTATCGCCGCCTGCGCGAGAGCGGACAGTGCGAACTTTCCGTGACGCCGTACTCGCATCCGATACTGCAGCTGCTGTTCGACTTCAAGGCGGCGCGCGACAGCGCGCCCGATTCGCCCTTACCGCAGCATCCCGGGTATCCCGGCGGCGCCGATCGGGCGCAATGGCAGGTGGCCGAGTCGATCCGTTCATTCGAGAAGTACTTTGGCGGCCGGCCCCAGGGGTGCTGGCCCGCCGAGGGCGCGGTCGATGAGCCGACCCTGCGGCTGCTCGATGCGCATGGCTTCCGCTGGGCGGCCTCGGGCGCGACGGTGCTGCACGCGGCGCTCGCGGCCAATCATCTCAATCCGGATGCCACCGAAGCCTACAACCGGCCCTATCAGCTGCCCGGCACGCGGCTGCAGTGCTTCTTTCGCGAGGAGGGGCTCTCGGATCTCATCGGATTCACGTACTCGACCTGGCACGGCGATGATGCGGCCAACAACCTGGTGCATGACCTGGTCGAGATGGCCCAGGGGAAGAACACCGCCGGGCCCACCCATGCGGTGCTGATCGCGCTCGATGGTGAGAATGCCTGGGAGTACTACCCCTTCAATGGCTACTGGTTCCTGAAGGCCATGTACGCCAATCTGGCATCGAATCCGCAACTGGAACTCATGACGCTGTCGCAGTGCCTGGATCGTGGCATTACGCCACTGCCGCTGCAGCGCGTGCCGGCGGGCAGCTGGGTGCATGGGACGCTTGCGACCTGGATGGGAGATGCCGCCAAGAACCAGGGCTGGGATCTGCTGTGCGAGGCGAAACGCGCCTTCGACGAGGTGATCACGGCGGGACATCTGGATGAAGCCGCCAAGACCGCCGCCACGCGCCAGCTGGCGCTGTGTGAGAGTTCGGACTGGTTCTGGTGGTTTGGCGACTATAATCCGGCACTGGCCGTGAGCCAGTTCGACCAGCTGTACCGCCGGCAGCTCGTGAATCTGTACCAGCTGCTGAGGCTGCCGCCGCCAGCAGCGCTCTCAATTCCGATTTCGAGCGGATCAGGTGACAGGGAGAACGGCGGCGTCATGCGCCGTGCGCAGTAGCAGTGATTCAATCCGGCATCGATGGCACCGCACAGCCGGCAGCCCTGCGCCGCAGGGCCCGCTACAGTTTCTTCGGCGCGCGCCTCAATCAGTGGCTGGGCCGCAAGGCCGATGCGCAGCGCCTGTGTCGGCGTGCGTTGAGCTACTGTGATTACACCAAGGCATACCGTTTGCTGGCGCAGCTGACGCTGCCGGGCGAGGATTACTTCAAGGTGCTGGAACGCGTGCATCAGCACGTGCGGCCCGCAACCTACCTCGAAGTCGGCGTCTCGCGCGGGGAATCCCTGAAACTGGTCGCGCCCGAGACCCGAGCGCTGGGGATCGATCCGCAGCCGCGCGTCGGTTTCGCGCTGCCGCCCCAGCACAGAGTGTTCGCCCAGACCAGTGATGACTTCTTCGCGCGCTCCGATGTGCCGACTCTGCTCGGCGATCAGCCGCTCGAGATGGCGTTCATCGACGGCATGCACCACTTCGAGTACGCGCTGCGCGACTTCGTCAACATCGAACCGCTGTGCCGGCCGGGTTCGCTGATCTTCATCCACGACTGCTTTCCGATCGATGCACGCAGCGCCGAACGTGATCAGACCACCGCCTTCTGGAGCGGTGACATCTGGCGCCTGATCGTGCTGTTGAAAAAATATCGGCCGGATCTGGCGATTTGCACCATCGGCACACCGCCCACGGGGCTGGGCCTGATCACCCATCTGGACCCCGCATCGAAGCGGCTCGCGAGCCGCCTGGCGCAGCTCATCGCGGAAGGGCTGGCCCTGGATTTCTCCTCCATCGCGCAGCGCCGCGCGGAGGCGCTGAATTTGCTGCCCTACGATTGGCAACGTGTGCGCCAGCTGCTGGACGGGCGCTAGAACATCCGGTATCGGTAGGGCATGGAATCCTCCTCCAATCCGGTGTTGGCGCGCCGTCGCGCCGGTGTGCTGCTGCACGTGAGCTCGCTACCGGCGGGACTCGCGCGCGGGGGCCGCGCGTTCATCGACTGGCTGGCGAGCGCGGGCTTCACGGTCTGGCAGGTGCTGCCCCTGGGTCCCCCGGGCAGCGACGGCTCGCCCTACTGGGTGCGGTCGGACTCGGCCGGCAATGCCGCGCTCATTGATCCGCAGGAACCGGCGCCCCTGTACTCGAGCGAGTTCCAGGCGTTCCAGCACACGGCGCGTGACTGGCTCGAAGACTATGCGGCGTTCGAAGTCTTGAGTTCGCTGAACCACAACGCCCCCTGGTGGACCTGGCCGGAGGAGTACCGCGATCGGCTGCCTGCGGCGATGGAGCGGCTGCGGCGCGAGCAGGCCCCGGCCCTGCGCGCCATCCGCGAGCAGCAGTTCACCTTCGCCTGGCAGTGGCAGCGGCTGCATGAGTACGCAAAGTCGCGCGGGATCTACCTCTTCGGCGACGTGCCGTTCTACGTAGCGCCGGATTCGGCCGAAACCTGGTCGAACCGGGAGCAGTTCCAGCTGGATGCGACCGGGCGTGCGACGGCGGTGGCGGGCGTGCCGCCGGATTATTTCTCCGAACTCGGACAGCTGTGGGGCAATCCGCTCTATGCCTGGGAGGTGATGCGCCGGGACGGCTTTCGCTTCTGGCGCACGCGGATTCACCGGCAGCTGCAGCGCGTGGATCTGCTGCGTATCGATCACTTTCGCGCCCTCGCCGCCCACTGGTCGGTGCCGGCCGGTGCGCCGGATGCCCGAGGGGGCAGCTGGCAACCCTCACATGGGCGGGAGCTGCTGCAGATGCTGAAGAACGAATTCGAGACGCTGCCGCTGGTGGCGGAGGATCTCGGGGTGATCACGCCGGATGTCGAGTCGCTGCGCCGGGATTTTGGCCTTGCCGGCATGCGCGTCATGCAGTTCGGCTTCGACGGCAAGGGCGACAACGTGCATCTGCCGCACATGTACGAGCGCGCGAGCGTCGCGTACACGGGGACCCATGACAACGATACGACGGTGGGCTGGTACAACCACCTCGACGGGCAGACCCAGCGGCGGGTCGATTACTTCCTGCGCGCAGGTCCGGGACAGATGCCGCAGCCGATGATTCATGCGCTGATGGGCAGCGTCGCGCAACTGGCGGTGGTGCCGATGCAGGATCTTTTGGGGCTGGATTCCCGGGCCCGGCTGAACACCCCGGGTACCGTCGCGGGCAACTGGACCTGGCGCCTGCCGGAGGAGAGCCTGACGGCAGAGCTGGCCCAGCACCTGACCTTGCTCAATCGGGTCTTCGGGCGTGCTTAGGCAACTGACCATCGCGGCAACGCTCGCCCTGAGCGGCTGTGCGGTGCTGTGGCCACACTGGCAGACACCGACGCTCGCCGTGGTCGGCATCCAGATCGGCCACAGTGATCTGTTGCAGCAGCACCTGCAGGTGCGCATGAGCGTCCACAACCCCAATGATCGGGAACTGCCGGTGCAGGGGCTGAGCTACACGCTGGAGGTGAGCGGGGAGGAGGTCGCGCACGGGGAATCCGGCGCCAGCTTCCTGGTGCCGGCGCTGGGCGATGCCGAGTTCGACATGAATGTCACGGCGAATGCCGCGGCGGCCCTGCTGCATCTTTTTGCCCACAACGCCGCAGCGGTGCAGTACCGGATCCGTGGCAAGGTGGAACTGTCCTCGGGCCTGGTGCGCTCGGTGCCCTTCGATCAACAGGGCGCGCTGCAGCTGCATTAGGCGTGGGCGCGCGCGCTCTGCAGCATGCGCTCGAACAGCGCCACATAATGTCCGCCCTGACGGTTCCAGGAGAAATCCTGGGCCATGCCGTTGCGCACCATGCGGTTCCAGTGGCTCGGCTGGGCGTACAGGTCGAGCGTGGTTTCCAAGGCCTGCGCCAAGGCGGCCGCGGTGAAGGGCGTGAACACGACCCCGGTGCCGCGCCCGGTCGCCGGGTCGTAGCGTTGCACCGAGTCCGCCAGGCCCCCGGTGCGGCGCACGACCGGAACCGTGCCGTATCGCAGGCTGTACATCTGATTGAGTCCGCATGGCTCGTACTGGCTGGGCATCAGGAACAGGTCGCTCGCCGCCTCGATCCAGTGCGCAAGTTCCTCGCTGTAGCCCTGGTGAAATACGACGCGCCCGGGCCATGCGAGGGCCAGCTCGCGCAGTGCCGCCTCATAACGCGGCTCCCCGGCCGCGAGCACGACGAACACCAGATCGCGATGTGCCAGGAGCAGCGGCAGGGCCGCGACCATGAGTTCCACGCCCTTCTGGGCCGCCAGTCGTGTGATCGCGCCGGCGAGGGCCGTGCCGGGTCCGGCCGCCAGCCCGCAGCGGCTCAGGAACTGCTGTTTGAGCGCGGCCTTCACCGTCAGCTGCGAGGCGTCGTAGTGAGCCCCGATGTGCCGGTCGATGCGCGGATCCCATTCATCGTAATCCACGCCGTTGAGGATGCCGACCAGCGCGCTCGCCCGTGCGCGCAACACCTCATCCAAGCCCATCCCGTACTCCGGGGTGCGGATTTCGGCAGCGTAGGTGGGACTGACGGTGGTGATGGCATCGGCGTACATGCAGCCATGCTTGAGGGCATTGATGCGGCCCGCGCGCAGGTCGTCCTGATGCAGCAGGTAGGCATTGTCACCGAGCGCCAGATCGGCGAGCGCGGTCGCCGGAAACTCGCCCTGATAGCCGATGTTGTGAATGGTCAGCACCGTGCGGGTATCGGCGAACAGCTGGTCCCAGCCGTACAAGGCGCGCAGCAGCAGCGGGCCGAAGGCGGCATGCCAGTCGTGGCAGTGCAGAATCTGGGGACTGAAGGCCAGGTGCTGGCAGCACTCGATCGCGATGCGGGTCAGCGCCAGAAAACGCAAGTGCTCGTCGGGTGAGGTGGAATAGATTTCAGGACGCCCATAGAGCGGCGGGCAGTCGATGAGGTAGACCCGTGTCTGGGATCCGGGCAACGGCACCGTGAAGACCGAGTACTGATAGCGGTGGCTGCCCATGCCAAGGGTCAGGTCACGCAGCTGGGGCACCGGCGTCAGCGCGAGGCGGTCGCGGTCGATGGCGGAGTACAGCGGCATGAACAGGCGGATATCATGACCGTGGCCGTGCAGATACTTGGTGAGCGCCGCGGCGACATCGGCCAGTCCTCCGGTCTTGGCAAAGGGCGCGACTTCGGAGGCGATGGCGCAGATTCTTACAGGCATGATGGGTAGGATACCTTGCGACGACAGTGGCTTATCGGACTGATCCTGGTCGTGATTTTCGCGGTCTCCGCGGCCGTGGGTGTGTTCGTGGCCAGTTGGCCCCATTGCTGTCAGCTGTGAGAAGCCGCATTGTGCCGCGCAGCATTTCGGGGGCTTGCGCCCGGGCTGTCAACACGGGGTGGCGGATATAAACCTGTTTTAGATCAATTAGTTATTGCTATGCGGGACGCCCTTGAGAGGCTGGCGCTGGTACAATGACCACCATTCCTCGCCTCCCGCGCCTATCGCTTGCGATCCGTAGCCGGGGCAGTTTTAGCAGGTGTCCATCATGTCAGCCCCACCCTACAAGCAGCTTGAACAAGAGTTCAAGCGCCTTCATGCCTTCCGCGGCGCCATTGCACTCTTGAACTGGGACGCATCCGTCATGATGCCGCGCGGCAGCGCCGAACTTCGCGGTGAACAGCTCGCGGCGCTGCAAACCGAATACCACACGCTGCTCACGGCGCCGAAGATTACGCGGCTGCTGGACCGGGCACACGCCAATACCCAGACGCTCGATGACTGGCAGGTGGCGAATCTGCGCGAGATGCGTCGCCAGCGCGATCACGCCATCGCGACGCCGGCCAATCTGGTATCCCGTCTTGCCCACGCCACGGCCCAGGCTGAAGCGCATTGGCTCGAGGCCCGCGCGGCGGGCAACTTCGAGATCTTCGCCCCGTATCTCGAAGAGGTGGTCATGCTGGTGCGTGACAAGGCCGCGCTCCTGGGTCAGGCACTCAACCTCTCCCCTTACGATGCGCTGATCGATGAATATAGCCCCGGGATCTCGAGCACCGACATCGATGCGGTGTTCAAGACCATCTCCCGGCGCCTGCCGTCGCTGATCCGTGAAGTGATCGGCATGCAGGAGGCGCGCCTGCCGTTGCCGCTGGAAGGCAAATTCACCCCGGGTCGGCAGCGCGCGCTGGTCGTTGAGATCATGAAGGCCATGGGCTTTGACTTTGATCGCGGCCGGCTCGATGAAAGCGAACACCCGTTCACCGAAGGGGTGCCGGGCGACATGCGTCTGACCACCCGCTACGACCAGGCCGACGTGTTCACGGGGCTCCTCAGCGCCATCCACGAGACCGGTCAGGCCATGTATCACATGGGTCTGCCCGAACAGTGGCGCGATCAGCCGGTGGGTCGCGACCGCGGTATGGTGGCCCAGGAGAGTCAGTCGCTGCTGCTTGAGCGGCTGGTATGCCGCAGCCGCGCGTTCGCGCGCTACCTGAGTCCACTGCTGGTCAAGCACTTCGGGGTCTCGGGCCCCGCGTGGGATCCGGAAAATCTGTACGCCCACCTCACCCGCGTGCGTCGCGGCGCAATCCGCGTGGACGCCGATGAGCTGACCTACCCGCTGCACGTGCTGGTGAGATATGAGCTGGAGAAGCGGCTGTTGTCCGGCGATCTGGCGGTACGCAACCTGCCCGAGGCCTGGAACACCGAAATGGAGCAGCGCCTCAACTTCCGTCCGCAAAACGACCGCGACGGCTGCCTGCAGGACATCCATTGGGCGGTGGGCTCGTTTGGCTACTTCCCCTCCTATGCGCTGGGGGCGGTCATCGCCGTGCAGCTGATCGAGAGTCTGCGCAATGATGTGGCCGACCTCGATGAGCAGATTGCCCGGGGCGATTTCAGCGGCCTGTTCGGCTGGCTGCGCAGCCGCGTGCATTCCCAGGGTGCCAGGCTGACGCTGCAGGAACTGCTGCTCGAAGCGACCGGCAAGACCCTTTCGGCGGTGCCCTTCCTGCGCTATCTCGAGGGCAAGTATCTCGAGTCGGCCACCAGCAGCGCAGCTGCCTGACCGCGCGCCCATGAGTTCCGCGTCGGCGGTCAAGCTGTCGCGCACCGCGCAGCGCCTGCAGTCGGAGTTGCGCAGCCTCACCGGCAAGGCCATCGCGGACTTCAGCATGATCGGCGCGGGGGATCGCGTCATGGTGTGCCTGTCCGGCGGCAAGGACTCCTATACGCTGCTGGACATCCTGCTGTCCCTGCAGCGTGGCGCGCCGGTGGACTTCAGCCTCGTTGCCGTCAATCTGGATCAGAAACAGCCGGGATTTCCCGAAGACGTGCTGCCCGGGTACCTGCGCGGGCTCGGGGTCCCGTATCACATCATCGAGCAGGACACTTATAGTGTCGTCAAGCGCGTGGTGCCTGAGGGCAAGACGATGTGTGGTCTGTGCTCGCGCCTGCGGCGCGGCGCCCTGTACCACTACGCCGCCCAGCACGGCATCACCCGCATCGCCCTCGGCCACCATCGCGATGACATCCTGGAGACCTTCTTCCTGAACCTGTTTTTCGGCGGCCGGCTCAAGGCCATGGCGCCCAAGCTGCTCTCGGATGATGCGCGGCATATCGTCATTCGCCCGCTTGCTTATGTCAGTGAGGCGCAGATTGCCCGCTATGCGACGGCGCGCGAGTTCCCGATCATTCCCTGCACGCTGTGCGGCTCGCAGCAGAACCTGCAGCGCCTGCAGATCAAGAAAATGCTGGCCGGCTGGGAACGGGAGTTCCCGGGCAGGCTCCAGACCATCTTCGCGGCCCTGCGTAATGTTGCCCCGGACCACCTGGCCGACCCGCGGCTGCATGACTTCGCCGGGCTGGATGCGCTGCAACGAGGCGAGCTCGAGCCCATGACTCTGGAAGAAGAGGATGCGCTGTGAGTCCGCCGCTGCCCAACAGCTACTGGCTGGTCCCGGGAAAGCTGCTGGGGGGTGAGTACCCCGGCGGGGAATCTGATGCGGAGACCCTGCAGCGCCTGGCGCTGCTGCGGGCCGCCGGCGTGAATTGTTTCATCAATCTGACCCGTGCCGGGGAGCTGCCGCCCTACAGCACCCTGCTGCCGACCGGCACCTGGTACTTCCATCTGCCCATCGTGGACCACGGGCTGCCGGTCGACCGCCCCTACATGCGACAGATCCAGGCCGCGCTCAGGGGCGCGCTGGCGGCGGATCGCTGTGTCTATGTGCACTGCCGTATGGGGATAGGGCGCACCGGGACGGTGCTCGGCTGTCGCCTGGTGGAGCAGGGGCTGTCCGGCGAGGCGGCACTGGATGAGCTCAATCGCGCCTGGCAGCAGTGCGCCCGCGCCAAGCGCTGGCCTACGATCCCGGAGACCCGGGAGCAAAACCAGTTCGTGGTCGGCTGGGAGCCCTAGGGACTGCCAGATTTCCCAGGGCCGATGTTAGGCTTGGGGCATGCCCTCGAGAGCGTCCAAAAAACCGGCTACGCCGCGCCGCGCGCGCGCCTGGGTGCGGCTGGGCGATGAGGAGCTGCTCAAGGTCAGACTGTGTGATCTCGACGTGACGGTCGAGGACTCGCGCCTCGCGCGCCCGATGCGGCGGCTGTATGCGGAGCTCGCCGGGCGCGGCATTACCTTCAAACCGCATGCCTGGCTCGCCGAGGAATGGTTCTCGCCCGACGGCGTACCCGGCATTGCCGTACCGTTCTATCTGGCGCATCCGCGTCTGGAGCGGCTCGAGCGGCGCATGATGCGCGCGGTCGAGGGCGGCAACACACGCTGGCTGATGCGCATCCTGCGTCACGAGGCCGGGCATGCGCTCGACAACGCCTATCGGCTGCGCCGCCGGGCGAGCTGGCGCGAGACCTTCGGTCCGGCCTCGCTGCCTTACCCGGAGCGCTACCGCGCCCGCGCGGGCAGCCGCCGCTACGTGCACCACCTGGGCGAGTGGTATGCCCAGGCTCACCCGACCGAGGATTTCGCCGAGACCTTCGCCGTTTGGCTCAAGCCCAATTCAAACTGGCGCCGCGCCTACGCGCAGTGGCCGGCGTTTCAGAAGCTGTGTCGCGTCGATGAGCTGATGGAAAGCGTGCGGGACCGGACCGCGCCGGTGCGCAACCGGCGGCGGGTCGAATCCATCGCCACCGATACCCGCACCCTCGCGCAGGTTTATCGCGACAAGCTGGCGCGCCGCGGCAGTGATCGGCGCGGAATGATCGAGGAGCTGGTGCAGAAGGTGTTCCGCGCGCACCCCGGGCCGCGCGGCGCGGTGCGCGCCAGCACCGTGATGCGCGCCAGGAAAACGCAGCTGGTGAATTCGGTGTCGCGCGAACTGAAGCTCGAGCGGTATAGTATCTTTCAGCTTCTGCGAATGATCATGGAACGGTGCGACGCTTTGAAACTTCATGTGCGCGGCAATCGCCGCGATGCCGTGCGACATGTGCGCTGGATGCTGATTCGACTCGCGAGGCTGTACGCCCAGGGTGAGACGCCACACTTCCCCTTATGAAGAAGCAGCGTGTGCTCGTCGTTCTGCACTCGAGCCTGGTGCCTCCCGACACGCTGGAGGGCCGCACCGAGAAGGAGATTGCGGAGTGGCGCACCGAGTACGATGTGATCTCGACGCTCAAGGCGCGCGGCCACGAGGTGCTGTGTGTCGGTGTACTCGACAGCCTGACCGAACTTCGTACCTCGATCGCCGACTGGAAGCCGGATCTGGTATTCAACCTGCTCGAGGAATTCGACGGCATCGGCACCTACGACCAGCATGTCGTGGCCTTCCTCGAGCTGCTGCGCCAGCCCTACACCGGCTGCAATCCGCGTGGCCTTTTGTTATCGCGTGACAAGCCGCTGTGCAAACAGCTGCTGTCCTATCATCGCATTCCGACCCCGCAGTTCGCCGTGTTCAGCCGCGGCGCGCGCGTCAACGTGCCGCGCCGGCTGCGTTTTCCGCTGTTCGTGAAGTCCACGATCGAAGATGCGTCACTCGGCATTGCCCAGGCCTCGGTGGTCGAGGATGCCGCGAAGCTCAAGGAACGCATCCAGTTCGTCCACGATCAGGTCGGGTCCGATGCATTGGTGGAGGAGTACATCGCGGGCCGCGAGCTGTACGTCGGGGTGATGGGCAACGAACGGCTGCACCGCCTGCCGGTGTGGGAGATGGTCTTCGGCACGATGCCCGACACCTCGGCGGCCATCGCCACCCGCAAGGTCAAGTGGGACCGCAACTACCAGGAACGCTACGGCATCACGACGCACGCCGCCCAGGAGCTGCCGCCGGCGGTCGAGGCACGGCTGGACAAGCTGTCACGGCGGATCTATCGGGCCCTGGGTCTGTCCGGCTATGCGCGCATGGACTTTCGCGTGACCGCCGCCGGAGAGGTCTATGTGCTGGAAGCCAATGCCAATCCGAATCTGCAGGCCACCGAGGATTTCGCCGAAAGTGCACGCGCGGCGGGGCAGGGCTACGATGAGCTGCTCGAGCGACTGATGACCCTGGGCCTGACCTATCGGGCACAATGGCGCGCCACCTACGGCTGAAGACCCCAAGGAGCAACTGAAACGATGTTCCAGAACCGATTGGCGATGCCGCTGCTGCTGGCGAGCGCGGCGGTATCGGGCGGCTGCGCAAGCCCGCCGTCGACCGTCAGCGATGCCCAGTTGCGTCAGATCGAAGGCTGGTTGCCGGGCAAGTACGACAACCGCGCGCAGGTCGCCACCGACCACAAGCATGGGGGCTACGTGCACACCGCGATGAGTGCGGTCATCGTGCATATTGATTCGCTGATGGTCGGTGAGCATGTCTACTATCTGCAGGAAACGAACACCGATGATCCCAGGCAGATGCTCGGTCAGTACATCATTTCCTTCCAGTCCGTGAAGGACAAGGTCATCGAGGCGGTGTGGACCTTTACCGATGCGAAACACTGGCGCGGGGCCGACGAGCAACCGGAGCTGCTCACCGCGATGCAGCCCGCGGACCTGAAGCTGATGACCGGCTGCTCGCTGGAGTGGAAGAAGGGTACTGACGGCTACACCGCGAGCAACGATGAGAAGCTGTGCCACTCGACCCCGATTTCGGTGCCGGCGGCCGTTTCGGCCCATTGGCGCATCGAACTGACCGCCGATCAGCTGGCGATCAGCGAGCAGGCTTTCGACAGTGACGGGGATCTGGTTTTTGGCGCGGCGCAGGACCCGTTCATCCGCCTGCGGAAACGCAGCAATACCCTCCAGTAGGACTCGGCTGTCGGTCGTATTGGGATCTCGCTCACGGATCTTGCGGGTGGGATTGTGTGAAGGTGACTGTGAGGGGGCTCTCTTGCGAGGACCGCAATGTCGGACCCATGCGAAGCGGCTCAGGTTCTACCCGTCAGCAGTCTGACGGAGTATTTCCGCGACAGTCTGCACTCGGCGCTGCAGAAGCAGCAGCTCGCCGTCGGCGATCACACCCAGCACTATGTGGTCAATGTCCTGACTCTGTTCGCCCGCTCCGAAGCCCTGTTCGAACAGACCCCTGAGGGCTGGCGGCTCAAGCCGCTGGTCGAGATGCTTTCCGAGGCACTCGCGGCACCGAGTCTGGCTGAGCGCCAGCGCGGCCTGCAGCGGCTCGGGGACGTATCACTCTTCATCGCCGGCTTCTTCGCGCGCAGCTTCGCCAGAAAGCTCGTGAACATCGACTACCACATCTCCATGGGCGCCCAGGCATATTCGACCCTGGCGGATACCGATCGCAGCCGCCGCGGCGCGGTGCTCGGCCGGGTGTTCGCGGAACTCGCGGGTAAATTTCAGCCGCTGGTGGATGCGCTCAATGAGATCAGCGAGAGTTCCTGCGGCCAATCGAACGCGGATGCGTTGCGACTGTATGAGCTGTGGATTCGCACGGGCAGCCGCCGGTCGTGGCGGTTGCTGCGGGGCCTCGGGGTGTTGCCGGCACCAGCGGGGGTGCTGGCGCACTGACCTTCAGTCTTCGCCGCGCTTCTTGCGCCGTTCGATTTCGCGCATCTGCTTGATCCATTCCGAAAGCTTGCGCAGGTCGCGTTTGGCGGGACGCTGGTCCTTCGCGCTCCCGGCCATGGGCTGGTGCGGGGAATCGGTCCCGTAGGGATTGTAGCCGCCTTGGCCCGGCCGCTTGGCGTTGGGCAAGGTGCCCTCGAGCGACAGCGGTACCCGCTCGAAATCCGACGGGGCATCCACCCATTCGACGGTCGCGGCATCCCGGTCGTCGCGCACGATTTTGCCAAAGCGTCGGCGCTCCGCCGCGGCGTCGGCGGGCTTGGGCTGGCGATTCGGTAGGCTGCCGTCCTTCTTGGCGCTCACGGTGATTAAGTCACACTCAACAGCGATTTATGCTGCGCCAAGCGTAAAGGGTGCAGGTGCAGCATCGCTGCGCGACGTGTCACGAAATGGGCAGATCGGGCGAGCGAGCCGCGCGGCCAAGCACAGGCTGGGAGGGGTCAGGTCTGGGTAATCAACAGACCCAGCCGGTGGGCGGCGCGCAGGACGCCGATGCTCGACTTGGCATCCCGCAGCTCCCCCGTCAGGGCCATGTCGCAGGCCTGGCGGAAACTCACCCAGTGCACCTCGAGCACTTCGCTGTCCTCGAGCTGCGAGCGGGCGGCGGACAGACCCTGCGCGAGGTACAGGTGGATGACTTCCGCGAACACCCCTGGTGAACTCCACAGCGTCCCCAGGCTCACCCAATCGGTGGCGACGACGCCCGCCTCTTCGATGAGTTCGCGACGGGCCGTGGCCTCGGGGGGTTCCGACGGCTCGAGTTTTCCGGCCGGCAGCTCCCAGATCCAGCCCCCGGCGACGTAGCGATACTGACGCAACAGACAGATCTGCTGCAGGTCGTTCAGGGCGACGATCGCGGCGCCGCCCGGGTGATGCACGACCTCCAGCGCAGCCTGGCGGCCGTTCGGCAGCAGGACATCGTCCACCGTGACGCTGATGATGCGCCCTTGATAGTGTTGGGTGCTGTTGAGGGTACTCATTGCAGCTAGGATATCCGATGCCTCAGCGCGGCGTGTTTGTGATCACGGGCCTGCCGGCCACGGGCAAGACGACCCTGGCGCGCGCACTGGCGCGCGCGCTGGCCGCGCCGTTGCTCGCGAAGGACGGCATCAAGGAGCCGCTGCTGGATGTATTTGGCGTCGAGAGCCGTGCCGCCTCGCGGCGACTCAGCGATGCGAGTTTCGCGGTGCTGTTCGCGCTCGCCGCCGAGCAGCTGGCGCTGGTGGATGCGGTGGTGCTCGAGGGCAACTTCCGGCCCGGTGAGCACGAGCCCGAATTTCGTGCGCTGCTGGCGCGTCATGCGCTGGGGTCGTGCGCCCAGGTGTTGTGTCGCATCCCGGAGCCGTTGCGGCAGGCTCGGCTGCAGGCCCGGACCGCCGACGGTTCACGCCATCCCGGACATCGTGATGCGGCATGGGCGGCGGCGGCACTCGACGGCGACGCGTTCCTGGACCTTCCCGGACCGCGACTGGTCCACGATGGGGGTACGACCGACCCGGTTCCGGCTTGTGCACTGATCCATAGCCTGGCAAACCGCCACCTCGTATAGTCAGTCGGGCATGACGACACCCACGTACATGGCGGCGTTGAATACCGCCCAACGCAAGGCGGCGACCTTTGGCGAGCTGCGGGGCGGCGACCAGAGCGTCACCTTCATCGGCAAGGTAGGCGAGAAGGCCGCCGAGAAGGGCGTCGACTGCGGGCCGCTGCTGATCATTGCCGGCGCGGGTACCGGCAAGACCAATACGCTCGCGCATCGCGTCGCGCACCTGGTCATGAATGGCGTGGACCCGGGGCGCATTCTGATGCTGACCTTCAGCCGCCGCGCCGCGCAGGAGATGCGCCGGCGAGCGCGCGACATCGTCAAGCAGGCGTTGAATGAACCGCTGGGCGGACTGAATCAGGTTCTGGCGCAGCGTCTGTCCTGGTCGGGCACCTTCCATTCGATGGCCAACCGGCTGCTGCGTCACTACGCGCGGCACCTGAAGCTCGATCCGCAATTCACGGTGATCGACCGTGGCGACAGCGCCGATCTGATGGATGCGGTTCGGCAGGAGTTGGGTTTCGATGGCAAGGAGCAGCGCTTCCCGCGCCGTGACACCTGCCTTGCGATCTATTCGCATCGGGTCAACACCCGCAAGACCCTGCAGCAGTCGCTGGATGAGCAATACCCCTGGTGCGCGCAGTGGGAGAGCGAACTGACCCAGTTGTATCGCGCCTACGTGCAGCGCAAGCAGGCCTACGGCATCCTCGACTACGATGATCTGCTGCTCTATTGGCATATCATGATGGGCGAGACGAAACTGGCGCAGCACGTCAGCGGCCATTTCGATCATGTGCTGGTGGATGAATACCAGGACACGAACGCGCTGCAGGCGCAGATCCTGCACGCGCTGCGGCCCGACGGCCGCGGACTCACGGTGGTTGGCGATGATGCACAGGCCATCTATTCGTTCCGCGCCGCCACCGTCGACAACATCCTGAATTTTCCCGATCAGTTCCAGCCGCGTGCCGAGGTCATCACGCTGGCGCAGAACTACCGCTCCTCGCAGCAGGTCCTGGATTCCTCCAACGCGCTGATGGCCGATGCACCGCGCCAGTTCCGCAAGCATCTGCTGGCCGCACGCGGAGCGGGCCAAAGGCCGCGGATGGTGACGGTGGATGATCTGGCCGCGCAGGCCGAGTCGGTGTGCATGGAAGTGCTGCGGCGGCGCGAGGCCCAGGTACCCCTGCACCGCCAGGCGGTGCTGTTTCGCAGCGGCAGCCACAGCGATCTGCTGGAAATCGAACTGGCGCGGCGACAGATACCGTTCGTCAAATATGGCGGGCTGCGCTTCCTCGAGGCCGCGCATGTCAAGGATCTGCTGGCGGTACTGCGTTGGGTCGACAATCCGCGCAATCACATGGCGGCATTTCGTGCGCTGCAGCTGTTGCCCGGGATGGGCCCCGCGAATGCGCAGCTCGCGATCGATCATATGGCCGCGCAGGAATATACGGCGGGCTCATTGGCCTCATTCCGGGCGCCGCACGTGGCGCCGATCGAGATCGAGAAGCTCTCCACACTGCAGATGGCCCTGACGGACCCGCGGCGCGAGTGGCCGGGGCAGGTGCACCTGGTGCGCGAGTGGTACAAGCCGCACCTCGAGCGCATCTATGAATCGGTCCACACCCGCATCGGGGACCTCGATCAGCTCGAGCTGCTCTCCGTGCAGTTCACCACGCGTGAACGCTTCATCACCGAACTGACGCTCGATCCGCCCGAAGCGGCGAGTGACCTGGCGGCGAAGCCAAATCTGGATGAGGACTTCCTGGTGCTGTCCACCATCCACTCCGCCAAGGGGATGGAGTGGGACACGGTGTATCTGCTCAATGTCGTGGATGGCAGCTTCCCTTCCGAATTCGCCACCCGCAAGCCGGAGCTGATCGAGGAAGAACGTCGCCTGCTGTATGTCGCGATGACCCGGGCGCGCAATGAGCTGATGCTGTACTGCCCGCTGAAATTCCCGATCACCAGTCAGCCGAAGCATTCGGACGGCCATGTCTATGGCGGCCGCAGCCGCTTCCTGACCGAGAAGGTACTGCGGACGTTTGACGCCACCGTGCTCCACGGCGCGCACGGCGATGAAGTGGCACTGGGAGATGCGGGCAGCTCGGCGCTCGATGTGAACGCGCGTCTGAAGGAAATGTGGTGACAGCGACCGTCCGGACTCTGCCGGGACAGAGCCGTTAGAGATCGCTCAACCGACCCGCGACGGCCTCAGCGGCGGAACGGACCGCCACCCTGTCGCGGCCGCTGCGGACGCTCCTGGGCTTCGTTGATACGCAGCGGGCGTCCGCCCAGCTGCTGTCCGTTGAGTGCCTGAATCGCGGTCTGCGCATCGGCCTGCGGCATGTCCACGAATCCGAAACCACGCGGCTTGCCGGTTTCGCGGTCATTGATGAGCTTTACTGACTCCACGGTGCCGTGACGTTCGAACAGCGCTCGAAGGTCCTGTTCCGTGGCATTGAAGGGCAGGTTGCCCACGTAGATCGTCGTCATCCGGTTCTCTCACACACCACCCGCACGAAAAAGATGCTACTCCCGGCGTTTAGGGGAAGCAAACGTGCCCACCCGCATGGGGCCGTTGATCAGCTGCCGGGGGGTTCGAGATAGGCGTAGCCGTTGAGCTCGCCCTCGTAGAAGCGCTTCACCTGCTGGCTTTCGGCGAGGCTCATGCGGCCGTCGCGCACCGCGCGTTCGCAGTCGCGTGACAGGGCCGGGTAGAGCTCCGCCACGTCGTACTCCATGTACTCGAGCACCTTGTTGGCGGTGTCGCCCTTGACGACTTCCTCGATCCACCAGCCACCTTCCTCGAGCAGGCGGATGTGCACCACGTGCGTGTCGCCGAAGAGATTGTGCAGGTCGCCCAAGGTCTCCTGGTACGCGCCGACCAGGAAGGCGGCCAGATAGTATTCCTCACCCGGCCTGAGCTCATGCAGTTCGAGCGTGCGCTTGATCTCGCGGTGGCTGACGAAGCGGTCGATCTTGCCGTCGGAATCACAGGTGATGTCGGCGAGCACCCCGATGCGGGTCGGCTGCTCGTTCAGGCGATGGATGGGCATGATCGGAAACAACTGATCGATGGCCCAGCTGTCCGGCAGCGACTGAAAGACGGAGAAATTGCAGAAGTAGGTATCCGACAGGATGGACTCCAGATCGGCGAGCTCCTCGGGACTTTCCTCGAGGCGCCGGCAGGCATCGCGGATGCGGGAACAGGTGGCCCAGTAGAGCCGTTCGGCCACGGCGCGGAACTCCAGCGACAGAAGACCGAGGTTGAACATCTGCAGCGTCTGTTCACGCGCCGTCTGCGCATCGTGATAGCACTCGACCAGCCGCCGTTCGTTGACCGAACGGTAGGCGACGAACAGGTCCTGCACCGGCTGCGGGAATTCGTCCACTCCGGGGTAATCATCCGACTCCCGACCGGTGACGCGGAAGCGGTCGAGCGCCGAGGAGCCGAGCGTGTTGAAGATCAGCACGCTGTGATAGGCCGCGATCGCGCGCCCGGATTCGCTGATGATCATCGGGTGCGGAATCTCACGCGCATTGCACACGGTCGCGATCCGGTAGACCACATCGCTCGCGTATTCGTTCAGCGTGTAGTTCATGGAGGAGGCGAAGTTGGTGCCGCTGCCGTCATAGTCGACCCCGAGGCCACCGCCGACATCGATGTACTGCAGCCCCGCGCCCATGATGCGCAGCTCCGCGTAGACATGCGCGAGTTCGGTGATGGATTCCTTGACGCGGCGAATGTCCTGCAGCTGGCTGCCCGGATGACAGTGCACCAGCTGCAGGCAGTCGAGCATGTCGCGTTCCTTCAGCACCTTGAACAGATCGATGATCTCGGTGACGAACAGCCCGAACTTCGAGCGGGCGCCGTTGCTGTCGCGCCAGCGGCCCGAGCCCTCGCTCGACAGCTTCACGCGCACGCCGAGGCGCGGCCGCACCTGATAGCCATCCGCGAGCTTCAGCAGGATGTCCAGTTCCTCGAAATTCTCGATGACCGGAATGATGGTTCGACCTAGCTTGGTCGCGAGCACGACAGCTTCGAGGTAGCTGTGATCCTTGAAGCCGTTGCAGATGATGAGGCGGTCCGGTGCGCTCTCGGTCATCGCCATCACCGCCAGCAGCTCCGGCTTGGAGCCGACCTCCAGACCAAAGCCGAACTCGCGGCCGTAGCGGTAGACCTCTTCGACGACCAGTCGCTGCTGGTTGACCTTGATGGGGTAGACGGCCGCATACCGGTTGCCGTATTCGTTCTCGGCGATGGCCTGGGCGAATGCCGCGTGCAGGTTGCGCAGGCGATTGGCCAGGATATCCGACAGCCGCACCACCACCGGGGCGGTCAGATCGCGTGCCTTCAGGCCCTCCACGACCTCGAACAGATCGATGGTCTGGCCGCCGGGCTGGGTATCGGGACGCACGATCACGTGCCCGGCTTCATTGATCGAGAAGTAGCCCTTGCCCCACGCCTTGACGTGGTAGAGGTCGAGGGAGTCTTCGGTGGTCCACGCCTGTCCGGGACCCTTTTGATTTGTGCCGTTCATTTGCGCGCGGACCATAGCAAAAAAGCGGGTCAACCGGATGACGGCTGCGTCACGCCGGGCCTGTAGCGACCTTGCGGGCCGGATCGCGGATCCATTCGCTGAAGGAGCCGGCGTAGAGACGCGCGCCCGGCAGACCCGCCAGTTCCATCGCCAGCAGGTTGTGACAGGCCGTGACGCCCGAGCCGCACATGGCGACGACCTGCTCCGGTCGGGTCGCGCCGAGCACCGCGCGCCACAGCGGCGTGAGCGCGGCGGTCGGTAGCAGCCGCCCGTTACTCTCCAGGTTCAGGGCGAATGCCTGATTGCGTGCGCCGGGCACATGGCCGGCAACCGGATCGATGGTTTCATTCTCGCCGGCGAAGCGATCGGCGGGACGCGCATCCAGCAGCAGAATGCGCCCGGCCTGCAGGTCACGCGCGACCTCGGCGGTCGTCACGGCCCGGGCCAGCGCTGGCCGCGCGATGAAGTGCCGCGCCAGGCGTGGCGCCGCCGTGCTTTGCAGCGGCAGGCCGGCGGCCCGCCAACCGGCCAGGCCACCGTTCAGTACGCTGACGCGCTCATGACCCAACCAGCGCAGCAGCCACCACAGTCGCGCGGCATAGGCCGACTTGTCCTGGTCATAGACCACGACGTGAGTGTCGGCATCGACGCCCGCGGCGCCGAGAAATGCGCTGAGATCGCGTGGCTCCGGCAAGGGATGGCGTCCGGATTGCGGCGTCACGGCGCTGGACAGATCGCGATCCAGATCGGCAAACACCGCGCCCGGGATATGCGCTGCGGCAAATTCCTGTCGGCCCCAGTCCGGGCGTGACAGATCGTGACGGCAATCGATCACCACCACCGGGCGCGGGTGGTCGGACGCGAGCGCCGCGGACAGGCCGACCGCTTCAATCAGGTGCAATGGCAATTCCTGGGTCATTTGTCGGTACAATCGTCCGGACAGCCTTGTGAATCAAGTATATGGCGATTGAAGTCTACTGGGGCAGCGGCAGCCCGTATTCCTGGCGCGTCCTGCTCGCGCTCGAGTACAAGCGGCTGGCCTACGTGAGTCATCAGCTGCAGTTCTCGCGCCAGGAGCACAAGTCGCCGCAGATTCTGGCGCTGAACTTTCGCGGCCGTGTTCCCAT
The DNA here is from genome assembly GCA_035486855.1 of Steroidobacteraceae bacterium. Taxonomy (GTDB): domain Bacteria; phylum Pseudomonadota; class Gammaproteobacteria; order Steroidobacterales; family Steroidobacteraceae; genus DAIDKA01. Next base: position 11,970 of record DATHMT010000049.1, on the reverse strand, counting down.
CCTCAAGGACGGCGACTATGTGGTGTTCGAGTCTCTGGCGGTCCTTTACTACCTGGATCTCAAATATCCGGATCCGCCCATCTTTGGCCATTCACCGGAGGAAGCCGGCGTGATCATGCGGGTGATCTGCGAATACCAGGCGTACGTCGAAGAGCATCTGATGAAGATCGTGCGCGCCGTCTTCGACGGTGACGCGCAGGAGCACATCGATGCCCTGGCCGACTCGATGCACGTCGTTGCGCGCGAGGCCCGGTCCATCGAGGGCCGGCTGTCGCGTTCGAACTGGGTGGTAGGGGAACACTTCTCCGCCGCCGACATTGTGATATTCCCGGCGCTGCAGCTGCTGCTGCGCGCCTTGGACAAGCCAGCGGCTCGTGCGCTGTCCTCACGTTTTCTACCCTTGGCGGTCAACTACCCAGCACTGGAGCGCTGGATTGGCCGGGTCGCGGCTCTGCCGGGGTACGAACGTACTTTTCCACCTCACTGGCGGTAATCATGACAAAGCATCCGGTACATATCGATTTTCCCGGCCGAATCATCTTCGTGGGATTCGGCAGCATTGGACAGGGAGTCTTGCCGCTCATCTTGCGGCACATCGGTATCGCACCGGACCGGATCACCATCGTGACTGCCGATGAGGCCGGCAGCGCGGAGGCTGAGCATTTCGGTGTGAAGCGCATCAACGAAGCCCTGACGCGTGACAACTACCGGCGGGTACTCTCGCCGTTGATTGGCCGCGGCGATTTCCTGCTGAACGTATCGGTCGATGTGTCGAGCGTCGCCCTCATCCGCTTCTGCTGGGAGAAGGGTGCGATGTACCTGGACACCTGCGTCGAGCCCTGGGCCGGCGGGTACACCGACCCGACGCTCTCGGCGGCGCGCCGGACCAACTATGCGCTGCGCGAGGAGGCCCTGGCCCTGCGGGCCGGCAATGCGCGCGCCCCCACCGCGGTGGTCACGCACGGAGCCAATCCCGGCATGGTCTCGCACCTGGTCAAGCAGGGCATGTTGAACATCGCCGCCGACACCGGCGTCGATGCCGGCAATCCGAGTTCGCGCGAAGACTGGGCCGCCCTCGCCAGTCTCCTGGGTATCCGCGTCATCCACATCGCCGAACGGGACACCCAGGTCTCCTCCAGGCCGAAGCAGCTGGGGGAATTCGTGAACACCTGGTCGGTGGACGGCTTCGTCGCCGAAGGCGCGCAGCCGGCGGAACTGGGTTGGGGCACCCATGAACGCAATTTTCCGCGTGACGGCAAGCGCCACGAAGTCGGCAACGGGGCCGCGATCTATCTGACGCAGCCGGGTGCCGCGACGCGCGTGCGTACCTGGACCCCGCTTGCGGGGCATTTCCACGGCTTCCTCATTACGCACTCGGAGGCGATCTCGATCTCCGATTACCTCACGGTGCGCGAAGGCGCGAATGTCGTGTACCGGCCGACCGCACATTACGCGTATCACCCGTGCGATGCGGCGGTCGCCTCGGTGCATGAATTCGCGGGCCGCAACTTCATGGTCCAGGACAAGAAGCGCATCATGTGCGATGACGTCCTCAGCGGCCGCGACGAACTGGGGGTGCTGCTGGCGGGTCACAAGAAGAACGCCTACTGGTATGGCTCACAGCTGACCATCGAGGAGGCGCGGGCACTGGCGCCGTATAACAATGCGACCAGCCTGCAGGTCACCTCGGCGGCATTGGCCGGCATGGTGTGGGCCATGGAAAACCCCAACTGCGGACTGGTCGAACCGGATGAGATCGACTTCCGCCGCAATATCGAGATCAGCCAGCCCTACTGGGGCAAAGTGATCGGCGCCTATACCGACTGGACGCCGCTGACGGATCGCGAACGGCTGTTCCCGGAGGACATCGATAAGAGTGACCCGTGGCAGTTCAAGAACGTGCGGGTCATCTGGTAACCGCGACGTACTCCACGGCGACGATCGTGAAGGTGGTGCTGCCCGCGGGCAGCACCACCGACACCTGGGCGTCGAGTTTCTTGCCCAGCAGCGCCCGGCCCAGCGGCGCATCCATGCTGATGTAGTTGGCGGCCGCGTCGGTCTCATCCGGACCCACGATGCGATAGCGCACCTGCCTGCCGTCCGCATCTGCCAGCGTCACCCAGGCGCCGAAGAAAACCCGTGTGGTGTCCGCCGGCGGTTGATCGACCACGTTCATGCCCGTCAGTCGCTGCCGCAGAAAGCGCACGCGGCGGTCGATTTCGCGCAGCCGCCGTTTGCCGTAGGTGTATTCGGCATTTTCCGAACGATCCCCTTGCGCCGCAGCATCCTGCACCGCCTGAGTGACCCGCGGACGCTCGACCCGCCACAGCGTATCGAGCTCGGCGCGCAGCCGCGCACAACCCTCCGCCGTGATGAATTGTGAACCAGGTATCTGTGGGGCTCGGTAGCGACCCATCAGTGCAGTCTCGCAACGTTATGTCGGGTCATTAAGACATTCGAAATGAACGGATCTGTGGAGCGTTTCACGGCGCTTGTGCCGTCTTGAAACTACTCTTTGAACCATGGCCGCTAAGTACTACACACACTTTGTAACGGCAGACCAGGCTGCACTGGCGACGGTTGAGTCCGCCAGTGAATCCAGTGAGTGGAGTGGTGTAGTCGAGCTGCGCCATGCGCTTGAGCAGACTGCAGGGACGCGTGAATTGCGCTCATTACTGGCTCAGAGCTTTGATCTCACCAGCGATGATATTCGCATTCTGCATTGGGCCCGACTGCACTGAGTGTCCGAATCCCCTAGCGGACTTCCTTCCCTTCATCGAAAGTCCGCATTCTCAGCCCCAGGCTCACGCCTGGGGCATTTTTTTTGGTGTCGGCCACGGTGGTGTCATAATCGATGGATCATGATACGTACTCTGTCGCCATTTCGCGTCATCGGCGCGACTATTGCCCTGTCCGCGCTTGCCGCCTGTTCGCTGGTTGGGGGCCCCTGGGGCGCACATAACAAGCCGCCCCCGGCGCCCGTCGCACCGCCGCCGCCGCCGACACCCGTGCTGCCGGCGCCCCAGGAAACCTCGCGTTTCGAGCTCACCGATGTGCAGAATGTGATCGGCGACCTGCAGCAGACCACGGTCGGCAAGGACGACACGCTGACCGACATCGCGCGGCGCTTCAACCTCGGCTACGAGGAACTGCTGCGGGCGAATCCCGGTGTCGATCCGTGGCTGCCGGGCGTCGGCCGCACCATCGTCCTGCCGACCCGGTTCGTGCTGCCGGATGCGCCCCACGACGGGGTCGTGATCAACATCGCGGCCATGCGTCTGTTTTACTTTCCACCGCACAAAGCCGGCGAGCCGCAGGTCGTGTACACCCATCCGATCGGCATCGGCAAGGTGGGCTGGGCGACCCCGGAAGGCACCACCAAAATCGTGCGGCGGCAGAAGGACCCCACCTGGCATCCGCCGATTTCGGTCATCAAGGAGCACAAGGAAAATGGCGATGACCTGCCAGCGGTCGTGGGTCCGGGCCCGGACAATCCCCTGGGCAACCGGGCGTTCTACCTGACCTGGCCGGGTTACCTGATCCACGGCACCAACAAGCCGGCCGGCGTCGGGCTGCGCTCGAGCCATGGCTGCATCCGGCTGTTCCCGGAAGACATCGATGAGCTCTTCGAGAAGGTGGCGATCGGCACCCAGGTGCACGTCGTGAACCAGCCGTTCGTGTTCGGCTGGGACAATGGCCAGCTGGTCATGCAGTCATTCGGTTCGCTCGAGGACGACCGGCGCGACTGGAAGAAGGCCCAGCAGGCGCTGCTGTCGAAATCGCTGAGCAAATCGGTGCAGAAGGACCTCAAGACGCGCGGTGAGACCGTGGACTGGGATCTGGTCATGCAGCTGGCCCACGCGCCGCGTGGCGTCATCGTGCCGGTGACCTTGACGGATGCCAGCGTGGACAAGGTACTGGCGAGCGCCACCAAGGTTGAAAACCAGCTGCCCGACGGCGCCTCCTGGGACGGCAAATCGGACCTGCCGATGGATGAGAAGACCTTCGATCAGATCATGGGTGATTCGGATCCGCAGGATCACCTGGTGCCGACGCCCCCCGCCCACAAGAGCGGAGGTTGAGTGGCTGAGTTATCGGAGTGGCTGAAGATCATGCTCGGTGAGGTCGCGCGCAAGCACGAGGAGCAGTCGCGGGCCGCCTTGGAGCACCAGGCGCGCCGCATCGAGAGCAATGCACCATCGGTCGAACCGGCGGGCGCGCGGCCCGCCGAAGGTCACTGACCTAACATCGAAACCTGTTAGAGTTCCGGCGGTCGCTTGAGGTACGGGTGGCCGTGCGCGGAGCTATCGAAGCAGAGTCAAAGACCATTCTTGGGCCCGGGCGCGCCATTGAGCGTGTTGCCGCGGGCGTTACCGCCTTCGTTGGCCGCACGCTCAAGGGACCGGTAGCACAGCCCGTCACCATTCGCAGCTTCGCCGGGTTCCAGCAGATCTTCGGCGGCCTCTGGCAGCCTTCCTCCGTGTCTTACGCAGTCGAGCAGTTTTTCGATAACGGTGGTCGCGAGGCGATCATCGTGCGCGCCATCAATGGCGCGCGCTCCTCGACCCTGACGCTCCCCGCCGGGCTGAGCCAGCTCAAACTCATGGCCGTCAATCCCGGCTCGCGCGAATACCTGCGGGCGGCGGTGGACTACGACGGCGTCAGCGGTGAGGATCGGTTCAATCTCATCGTCCAGCGCCTCGCCGTGCCGGGCTCGGAGCAGGTCCAGGAACAGGAGATTCTGCGCAACCTGTCGATCGAGCCGGGCAGTGCGCGCTTCGTCACGGCGGTGCTGCAGGCATCGACGCTGGCGCGGCTGGTGGGCACCGTGCCGCCGGTGCGCCCGAATCCCACCGGTGTCGGCGCGGTACGGGTCGCAGTCGGTTACGTCGGCGCGAACGCCGATGGCGATGACGGCGGCCCGCTGTCCGACTACGACATCATCGGCTCACTGCCGCGACGCACCGGGATCTTTGCGCTGGGACCTGATACGCCGTTCGACCTGCTCTATATCCCGCCGCTGACGCGGGATCAGGACCTGGGCATGAGTACGCTGCTGGTGGCGGCGCGCTTCTGCCGCGAACGTCGCGCCCTGCAGATCGTGGATCCGCCGCAGCTGTGGACACAGCCACACGAGGCGCTCGAGGGCATCGCGACCTGGCCGTTCCGCAGCGATAACGCGGCCATGTTCTTTCCACGCCTGCTCGCCAACGACCGGCTGCGCAATCGCATGGCGGTGTTCGCGCCCGGGGCCGCGGCGGCGGGCATGCTGGCGCGGACGGCGGTGCTGGAATCCGACGCGGCACTGCGGCCGATGCTGCGACCCGCGACGACGGTGGATCCGGAACACAGCGAGCGGCTCGCGCAGGCCGGCCTCAACACGCTCGAGCCGCTGCGCCCGGGCCCGGCGCGCCGGTCGCGCAGCTGTACGCTCTCCAGCGGTGTTTCGGCCTCTGCCTCCGGGCGCTACCTTGCCGCGCGCCGCCTGGCGCTGCAGCTGGCCAACAGCATCGAGCGTGGCACGCGCTGGGTGCTCACGGCGCCCAACACCGCGCAGACCTGGGAGCGCGCCGGACGCCAGATCCAGGAGTTTCTGGAGGCGCTGCGCGGGGAGGGCGCCTTTGCGCCCGGGGATTTCCAGGACTGCTGCCTGGCGGTTTGGGACGAGCGCGTGAATCGGGCGAGCACCGTCGCCACGGGCGCCGTCAATCTGCTGTTCGGCTACGCGCTGCAACAGGCCGGCGACCTGCAGTGCTGGCTGGTCACGCACCACCCGGCCGGCAGCCGGGTGCGCCCCGTGAGCATCAACCGCCAGGCGGCCTCACCACGGCGCGTCGATTGGGAGATCGAGACCGCCATCCTCAACGCCTGAGCGGTCAGGCGGTATAAGATATTCGCCCGTGACCAGTCGCTATGTAGTCTTTTCGCATGGCCAGGAAGGCGGCCCCTGGGGCCGCAAGATTACCGTGCTCGCCGATACGGCGCGCGCCGAAGGCTACGAACCGGAGTCGGTGGACTACCGTGGCATCGACTCGGCGCAGGGGCGCCTCGCGCACCTGATGGACTTCTGCAAGGATCTGCAGGGCGAGCTGGTGCTGGTGGGCTCCAGCGTCGGCGCGTATGTGTCGGTCGCCGCCGCCTCGCACCTGCATGCCCGGGGCGTATTCCTGATGGCGCCGGCGATCTACGCCGAGGGCCTGCCGCCGCTGCGCAAGGGTGTGCTCGATTGCCCGACCATGGTGGTGCACGGCTGGCGCGATGAGCTCGTGACCTATGAGGACAGCGCGCGCTTCGCGCGTGACTACGGCGCCTCACTGCATGTGCTGCATGATGATCACCGCCTGCACAGCCAGATCGACCTGATCCGCTATCTGTTCGAGTACTTCCTGATCTCATTGGACATGCCGGCTTCGAGCGAATAGCCGATGGCGTGGTTGCTGCGACGGATCCTGACGCTGTGGGTGCGCTTCACCACGCTGCCCGCGGACGCCGCGGCGCGCCTGGTCGGCCGCGGCAAACCGATCTGCTATGTCATGGAGCATCGCAGCTTCACTGACTTCGCGATCCTGCACCGCGCCTGTGTGAAACTGAAGCTGCCGCGCCCCCGCAAGCGGCTGTTGGGTCCGAGCGCCGAGATGCGCTCGTTTTTTTATCTGAACCCGCGCATTCTCGGCGCCGAACCCCTGGACCGGAGGCCACCGCCGTTACTGGCGAAGCTGGTGGATCTGCTGCGCGTGGATCCGACCCTGGATGTGGATCTGGTGCCCGCAGCGGTCTTCTGGGGACGCGCACCGCAACGTGAGGCCTCCTGGTTTCGGTTGCTGCTGGCGGATGACTGGGGCATCACTTCGCGGGTGCGCCGTTTCTTCCAGGTGATCTTCAATGGCCGCAACACCCTGCTCGAACTCGATGAGCCGGTGTCGCTGCGCAGCCTGCTGGGCGGCGAGGCGCCCACGGTGGTGCAGTGCCGACGGGTCGCACGGGCCTTGCGCGTGCGCTATGCGCGGCAGCGTGCGGCGCGCATCGGTCCGGATCTGTCGCATCGGCGCACGATCGTCGGACGCATCCTGCGCACGCGCGCCGTGCGCGCGGCCGTGGCGCAGGAAGTGCGGGAGAAGAAGATCACGCGGCGCCAGGGCCTGATCCGGGCGCGCAAGCTCGCCTACGAGATCGCCGCCAACTATTCGCCGGCGTTCGTGCGCTTCCTGGAGCGGGTGTTCAGCTGGCTGTGGACTCGCATCTACGATGGCGTGGATTTTGGCAATGCCGACACGCTGCCGAAGGTCGCGGACGGGCACGAAATCGTCTACGTGCCCTGCCATCGCAGCCACATGGACTACCTGCTCCTTTCCTATGTGATCTACCGCAACGGCTACGCCATTCCGCACATCGCGGCCGGGCTCAATCTCAACATGCCGGTGGTGGGCCGCTATCTGCGCAAGGGTGGCGCCTTCTTCATCCGCCGCAGCCTGCGTGGCAACGCGCTGTACACGGTGGTGTTCATGAGCTACATGGCGGCCATCATGGCGCGCGGCCATCCCATCGAGTATTTCATCGAGGGCGGCCGCAGCCGCACCGGGCGACTGCTGCAACCCAAGACCGGCATGCTGACCATGACGCTGCGCGGGTTCCTCAGGTCCCCGGCGCGTCCCATCGTGTTCCTGCCGGTTTACTTCGCGTACGAGCGGATCATGGAAGCCAACACCTACATCGGTGAGCTGTCCGGCAAGGTCAAGGAAAAGGAGAGCTTTGTCGGGCTGCTGCGCACGCTGCCGCGGCTCAAGGAGAAATTCGGCAAGGTACACGTCAATATCGGCGAGCCGATTCATCTGAATTCGGTGCTGGAGCGCCACGACAGCCAGTGGCGCAGCCGCCTGACCGCCGAAGAGGTGCGGCTGCCGTGGCTGAACGCTGCGGTCGCGGAGCTGGCCGCGCAGGTGATGCGCAACATCAACGCCGCCGCCGCCGTCACCCCCATCGGCCTGCTGGCCGTCGCGCTCCTGGCCTCGCCGCGCCGCACGCTGGTGGAGGCGGATCTGCTGCGGCAACTGAGCTTGCTCAAAGCGCTGCTTTCCGGATGTCCGTACAGCAGCCGCGTCACCGTCACCGACCTGACGCCGCCGCAGATCATCGCCTACGGCGCGGAAATGAAGGTCATCACGCGGCGCGCGCATCCGCTGGGCGATCTGGTGCAGATGAGCGATGAGGCGGCGGTGCTCGCGGCCTACTACCGCAACAACATCACGCATCTGTTCGCGCTGCCCTCGCTCATCGCCTGCGCCTTTGCCGGCAATGCCGCCATGAGTCACGCCGATATCCTGCGGCTGACCGGACGCATTTATCCGTACATCGCCTCGGAACTGTTCCTGATCTGGCCGGAGGAGGCGGTGCCGGCGGCCCTGGAGGCGATGCTGGCGACGCTCGCGGCCCAGGGGCTGCTCGAGCGCAACGCCGCGGGCGACTGGTGCCGCTCGGCGCCGACCTCGCCGCAGGCCATGCAGCTGTCACTGCTGCAGCAGTCGACCATCCAGACCATCGAACGCTACTACCTGGCGATTTCCCTGCTGCTGCAGGCGGGCAGCGGCCAGATCAGCCAGTCGCAGCTGGAGGAGCGCTGTCACCTCATGGCCCAGCGCATGTCGCTGCTGTATGGGTTCAATTCGCCGGAATTCTTCGATCGCGCGCTGTTCGAGAATTTCCTCGACCTGCTGCGCAAGCGCAGGGTGATCCGCGCCTCCGGGGCCGGCAAGCTCGAATTCGACGAGGTCCTGATCGAAGTCGCCGCCGATGCGCAGGTGGTGCTCAACGAGGAGCTGCGTCACAGTATCCTCCAGGTGACGCATTCGTGAACGAGAGCCCATGCCGGACCTGAGAACGACGACGCTGATCGCGCTGGCCGCCCTGCCCCTGGCGCTGGGACCCGCGCGGCCCGCCCATGCCGATCCCAGCAGCGATGACCGGGATCGCGCCGCGGCGGTGCATTCGCGCGACCGCAACACCGGGCGCAGCCGGGTGGCCGCGGCCAGCGGCCCGGAGAGCGCGGCGGCTGCCCCGGCGCAGGATCCGCAGCTGCTGTGCGACAAGGTCTGTCTGCAGGCCGTGGTGGACCTCTACCTCAAGGCCGTGGTCGCCCACGACCCGAAGCTGCTGAGCCTGGATGATCACGTCCGGTTCACGGAGGACGGTCAGGAACTGCAGCTGGGGGATGGCTTCTGGAACACGGCGAGCGGCATCGGCGCCGCCCAGCAGTTCTACCCGGACCCTGCGACCCAGCAGATTGCCTTCGTCGGCACCATGCGCGAGTTCGATAGCCTGGTGCTGATGGCCATGCGCCTGAAGGTCCGCGACCGCCGCATCAGCGAGGTCGAAACACTTTTCTACCGCAAGGGCGCGGGCCCGGAGTGGAGCGATGCCGGGGTCGATGCGACCAACACCCGTGGCGCGGCCGATTCGGCCTGGCTGGTGCCGATCCCGGCGGCGCAGCGCGGCACCCGCGAGCAGCTGATCGCGATCGCGATGACCTGGATGAACGCGCTGGCGCATTTCGACGTCAACGCCAAACTGCCGATCGGCGAGGACTGCATCCGCTTCGAGAACGGCGCGCGCGTCAGCGGCAATCCGCGCGTGCTGATCGGCGACGGACACTTCAATCTGGCCTCGCTCGGCTGCCGGCAGCAGCTGCAGAGCGGCTATTTCTCCTCGATTTCCCGCATCCACCACCGCCGGGTGGTGGCGGTCGATCCGGATACGGGCACCGTCGTGATCTGGGCGAACCTCGATCAGGCGGGAATGCGCGTCCTGCGCCTGACCGACGGTCACACGCTCGCGGCGCGTGCTCTGGGTCAGCCGGCCAGCACCGAGGCCATGCTGGTATTTCGGATCGAGACCGGCGCCATCCGTCGCATTCAGATGCTGACGCGCAGTGTGCCCTATCACATGAGTCCCGGCTGGGATGAGCCCGCCACGCCCTAAGCCCCGGCCTTCAGTCGTCGCCTCGCACCCGGCCGCGCAGCACTTTGCGCCGCTGCTGGATGGCCTTGCCGACCAGGCGCCGTTCCCGTGACGCCTTGGTCGGGCGCGTCGCCTTGCGCGGTCGCGGCGGCTCGAGCGAGTCCAGGATCAGTTGCCGCAACCGCTCCAGGGCGTCGGCCCGGTTGCGCTCCTGGGAGCGGTGGGCGCGGGCGACGATGAGCAGCGTGCCGTCATCATTCAGGCGGCGCCCGGCGCGCGCCCGCACGCGCTGCTTGACGGCGCCGTCCAGTGCCGGGGTATTGAGCAGGTCGAACCGCAGCTGCACCGCGCTCGCCACCTTGTTGACGTTCTGGCCGCCCGGACCGGGCGAGCGGATGGCGCTGAACGTCAGATCCGCATCGGGCACGACCACGCGCTCGGAAATGTAGAGGGGCATGCTAAACCGGGGGCGGTCGATCGCCCGGATCGCGGCGCCCATCGGCCGGCGCGGGTTGACCCGGGGTCGCGGGCAGCATGCGCAACTCGCGCTGTGCCACGGGAATGCGGATGTCGTGGACGCGGAACACGCGCCAGATGGCGCGGTTCACGTCCGAACGCACGTTGTTCACGCCGTTCATCGGGTCGGCGATCCAGAACCGCACCTCGAGCCGCATGCCATAGTCCTCGAAGGCCATCAGGCGTGAGACCGGTGGCGGCTCGCGCAGAATACGCGGGTGATCGCTCACCGCTTCCAGCAGCGCATCGAGCGCCTCCTCGGGATCATCGTCGTAGCTGATCATCACCGGCAGCCGCAGCCGCACCCGCTGGTCGGAGTAGCTCCAGTTGATGACCGGACTGGTGATCAGGTTCTGGTTGGGGACCAGAGTCTCGACCCCATCGCGGTCGCGCACGACGACGTAGCGGCCGCGCAGCTCCTGCACCCAGCCGAAGTTCTCGGTACTGGTCCCGGTATGTCCGGTGAAGCTGATGACGTCGCCGGGCTTGATCGACTTGTCGATGAGCAGCACGAAGCCGCTGACGAAATTGCCCGCGATCGTCTGCAGACCGAATCCCAGCCCGATGCCGATACCGCCGGTGAGTACGTTCAGGGTGGTCACATCGACGCCCGCGGCGTTGATGCCGAGCAGTACCCCGATGCCCAGCAGCACGAAATAACTGAACTTCGAGATCCCGATGCGCGTCGACAGCGCGATCGAATTCAGGCGCATCACGCGCCGCTCCACCGTGCGCGCGACCAGCGTGGTCACGACCACGAACACCGTCACGACGACGATGCCCTTGACCAGTTCCCACAGCGTGAACACGTTGCGCCCCGGGATCAGGTGCACGTGCTCGAGCGTCGCCTGGATCTTCTCCAGCCAGCCGAGCAGCTCCAGGGCGATGACCAGCCAGATCGCAAAGGCGATGCGGCCTTCCCAGGCATCGAACCAGGTCTCCCGGCCGAGCAGCAGGCGCATGCCGTAGGTGGCCAGCCGCACCAGCGCCAGGGCGAGGGTCAGTTCCAGGGCCACGTACAACAGGTCGGCGCGCGCGCCGAAGGCCGTCAGCAGCAGATGCAGCGCGAACAGCGAGACGATGCCGATGAACATCGGCGCCGCGAGCACCGTGCCCTCGAGACTCGCGCCCAGCCAGCTGTGGGTGTCGATGCGACCCTTGCGCTGCATGCGCAGCCGGGCATAGCGGCCACCGGCCACCGCGAGCGCGGCGGCCACGACGATCGAGATGATTTCCGTGAGCACCTGGGCCGAGGCCAGCTGCGCGAAGAAGGTCTGGAGTCCGCTGCTGGCGCTGTCCATCGGTGTGAAAGCCGCGTCCGCCGGCTCAGGCGTTGAGATCGGGAATGAGCTGGCTCTCGAGGATCGTGATCTGGTCCTTGAGCAGAAGCTTGCGTTTCTTGAGCCGCTTCAACTGCAGCTCGTCGATGTGCATGTCCATGGAGAGGCGGTGGATCACATCGTCAAGATCGCGATGCGCGATGCGCAGTTCACGCAGTTTTTC
>DATHMT010000048.1:0-17590 GCA_035486855.1 Steroidobacteraceae bacterium | reverse complement strand
ACCCGCCTGCTGCCGGGCACCATCGCAGCCTATGCCGTCAATGGCCAGATCGTCGTGGGCGCCATCGGCAAGGTGCCGGATGCGCACCATCAGTTCACCAACGACCTGGACTTCACGGGAACACCCGACACGCGCTATTTCATTCTCGACACGACCACCGGCAAGCTCGAAACGGACCTGGACGAGGCGGCCTGGCACAAGCGGCTTCAGGAGCTCACCCAGCGATCCGACATTCATATCTATCCGCCCTTGCCGTGGCAGAATTGAACGCCGTCCAAGCGTTTTCGAGGGGGAGGTTCCATGAACGTCAGCCTGAATCACTGGCTGCGCCGGGCGTCGCCCGCGCTGGCCGCGGCAGCCCTGGCATGGCTGGCGACGGCCGCCCCGGCACAGACTGCCGCCCCGCTACCGCCGAACGTCGGCAGCAATGATTGCGACCGGGCCTGTCTGCAGGGTTTGGCGGAGCAATTCATCCAGGCACTGATCGCCCACGATCCAGGCAAGGTTCCGCTCGCCAAGGGGGTGCGCTATTCCGAGAACAGCGTGCCGTTGCCGATCCCGGACGGCTTCTGGAAGAACGCCACGGACGTACGGCCCTACCGTCTGTACATCGCCGACCCCGATTGGGGAACCATAGGCTTCTATGCCCGGATGCTCGAAAACGGCGCGCCCGTGATCCTCAGCGCGCGACTGCGGGTCTACAACCGTGAGCTCACCGAGATCGAGACCGTCGTGACCTCGGAGCGGGGCCGCCCCGATCCCTCGGGTGCCGCCGCGCCGCCCCCCGACTATCTGGGTGACAAGCCGCGCCCCGAGTTCACGCAGGCGGTGCCACCCCCTCAACGTCGCTCGCGCGAAGAGCTGATGAAGATCGTCAATACCTACTTCACGGGCATCGAGAACAATACCGGTGACAAGCCACCGATTTTCTCCTCGCACTGCCAGCGGCTGGAGGATGGCCGCCCGACCTCGAATGTTCCCGTCGCACCCGGCCGGGAGCCGGGCGGCATCAATATGAGCTGCGCGGCGGACCTTGCGATGGGCTATCACCGCAACGACAACCGCATCCGCAGCCGACGCATCATGGCGGTCGATCTGGAGCACCAGGTGGTGATGACCAGCGTCTACTTCGATCACGAGAACGATGCCTCGATCCGCAGCTATACCCTCAAGAACGGCAAGACCGTGACCGTTCCCGATACCTCGCCTTCAACCCTGCAGGCACATGAGACGTTCTCCATCGACAAGGAGGGGATCAGTCAGGTCGAGGCGGTGTTCACCAGTGTCACTTACGGAACGCGGCCGTACTTCGACACGGGGTTCCACATGACGAGTGCCCAATCCATCAAGGACGGCTTCGACGACTACCAGCACTGATCACAGGCCGGCGATGACTGCCCAGCAGGCAAAGGCGCTGTTGAGCGTCGTGCAGTACTGATAGATGCCATAGATTCGACCGGCGATTCCGGCCAGCTTGTTGCTGACCGCCGCAGTGGGAGTCCCCGCCGGGATCGAGGCGACAATCTGCGGTTCAGAGGCATTGCGGATCGAAAGCCACGCCGGCTTCGGTGCGGCAAGACCGCTGATGGCAAAGAACAGGAACGCATCGTCGGTATCGTTCATGGTGCCGAGCCCCTGCAGGCCCTCCAGGTCGTGACTGTCGTCCACCGTCAGGTAATCCGCCGACACGACCGCCATCGATTGGGCGCCCGGCACGTTGGTGCTGCCTGCGACGTAGATGTTCGGCGGTGACTGGTTGGGCCGGACGAATCCATAGCCGCTCTCGTCAGTCAATTCACTGTGGCACTGTGCGAGGCCGGCGAGCGACAGCGGGGTGAGGTGTGCGACTGCATAGTCGACGTACTGCGGGTTGACGGACGCCGCGTTGGTGAGCTCGGCATGATCCTGGCTCAGGACGTTGATCTGCGGATCATTCGGATATTGATGTTCACAGTGGAATCGTGCCGCGTTGGTGATGACCACGTCGCCGCAATTCAACGTGGCGCCGATCGCACCAGCGGTACCGGTGCTGATCACCAGGCTCGGGGCGAGTTCCGTGATCAGCTGCTGCAGTACCGGCACGAAGGGCAGCTGAGCGCCGTTTTGCTTGGGATGCAGCTCCGTCTTGTACAGGGCCACCGTCTTGGCGCCGATCTTCACGGCCGAGAGATATCCGAAGAGGCCCTGTCGCAAAGCCTTGTCGTCGCCGATGTTGCCGATCATCGACTTGAATTTCGCAAAATTGTGGGCGTAGCCGCACCACTGCTTTTGTCGGGCCGGGTCCCAGGCGTTGTTGCCGGAAAAAACCTCGAGCAGCGCCTGCGTTTCCTGATCGGTATACAGAACGATGAGGACATCGACCTTGGCGTTCAGCGGGCCGTCAATGACGGCGCCCGGGCGATAACTGCCCAGCTTTGCGGGGGTCGGCGCGAGCCCCGGGGGCCACACCGGCGCGATGTCCACCACCACCGTCGATTCCTGCAGCGCCGCGACCGCGAAGGGATCATGGACATCGACCCCGCGAAAGGTTCCTGATTTGAAGACTTTCTTGGGCCACGGGGCGCCCGGCGCGGGCGCCGCTGCGCGCGCGCGGCTCGCGGCGCTCTGCGCGGCGTTCTGAAGGCTGGTCTGAAGCGCCATGCCTTTGACGCTGCCGAGGCCGGTGCAGCCGTCCCATCCCGCCGTGACCGGGTAGCCGACGACCCGACCGTAGGAATTGTTCAACGGTCCTGCGGGACCTGCGATGTCGCGAAACGCGCCGCCGGCTGCGGCGTAGATCTGCGGATTGATGAACCCGACCGAACGGCTCAGATTCGCGTTGATGCGGGCGATGAGTCCGGCATACAGCGGCGCGACGGCGCTGGTGCCACCTACCGGGCCGCGCTGACCCTGGATGTACTGGATGTAGCCGCTGTTCTCGCTGGCATTGCCGGCGACATCGGGAACGCCGCGACCGGTCTTGCTGCTGACGATATTCTTGGGCAGCGCCGCGTTTTGCTGAAAGGCCGGCACGGCAAAGCGATCGCTGATGCCACCCCCTGTGGCACCCGGACTGTGCGCGCCGCCGTCGCTGAGATCATTCCAGGCATATTCCTCGAAGCTGCTGCCCTGGATGTTGCCGACCGTGGTGCCGCCGCAGGCCGTGACCCAGGGCTCGCTCGCCGGATAACTCACCTGCGCCTTGGTCTTGTTCTCGATGAATGCGCCGCTGTCGCCGGAGGACACCAGCACCGTGATTGCAAGATTCGCGGCGTCCTGAAACAGCGCATCAAGCTGGGTGTATTCGCTCGCCGAAAAGGCCGCGGCGGCGGGTGCGTCCGGACCCCAGCCGTAGCTGATGGAGATGATGCCCGGTACCGGGTCACCCGCGTCCGGGTGAATCATCCTTTGTAATGCATGAATGATGGCCTGGACAGTGCCGCCGGTGAAGTAGACGGCGATGGTCGCGCCCTGCGCGATGGCGCCGGCGACCGTGATATCCAGGCCGGTCTCACCGTCCGACACGCCGGAGTTGCCGACCCCGTCGATGGCGACGTCGATCAAGGTCGGAAGCTTCAGATCGCCACCAAAGGCCTGAATCGAATCCTGAATGTCCTGCAGCGAATATCCGGCGGCGCCCCCCGCATCCATTTCATACAGGCCGATGGTCTGGCCCGCGCCGTCGCCGGGCGGGAACTGGTACAGCGAGGCGATTTGCTGTGGCGTGACGGATTGGGTATTCGGCGGATCTGCGCTCACCGTGGCCCGCCTGGCGGT
The DNA here is from genome assembly GCA_035486855.1 of Steroidobacteraceae bacterium. GTDB lineage: Bacteria > Pseudomonadota > Gammaproteobacteria > Steroidobacterales > Steroidobacteraceae > DAIDKA01. The sequence goes on along the minus strand of DATHMT010000048.1, from coordinate 13,834 downwards.
GAAATGTTGGGCGGGGACCTTGCGGTTCGTCAGGCCCACCACCGCCACGATGATCCCCGCGAGCCTGCGCGGCACCGATACCGGTCCGTCGTGGCTGCGATAGTCGCCGCCCGCGAAGCGATAGTTGTGCAACTTCAATGCGAACGATTTGTTTACCTGCGCAACCGATCCGCGCACGAGCACCGCGCGACGCGCCTTGTGGCTGCTCAATACCGTGAGACCCTGGGCGCGCGCGAAATCGGCGACCGTCTTCAGATCCTTGGGATCCGCCCCGCCGGTATTCGCAAAACCTGTCCGCGAGGGCGGGGTGTGCAGCGTACCGGCACTCTTACAGAAATCCGCCAGCACCTTCAGTGCGCGGCCGGCGCCACGCCGGCGCCGAAGCAGCAGCGTAACGGTGAGTTCCTCGCCCGGATCAGTCGCGCCGAGTTTCCGATGGGGTTTCGGGTGCGGGTGTCGACTGCCCGCAAGAGTTGAATAGCCGCGCGGCATGGAGTTACCTCGATTGATGCGGCGCAGTATAGCCCGGTCCCGCCTTGCGCCAAGGCGCCATGCTGGCGAACACCCCATCCCGGTAGATCAGCGCGTGCATGAGCGCGGCGCCAAAGTGCGCCAGGAAGGTGGCAAAGAGCACATAGGCCAGCACCGTATGAGTCCGGCGCAGCAAAGCGTAGAGCATCGGCTCATGGGGCAGGATGGGTGGCAGGTGAATGCCGGCGAACAGCACGATGGGATAGCGCGCGGCCGAGAGCATGGCCCAGCCCACCAGCGGCATGAGCATCATCAGCGCGTACAGCACCACCTGCGAGGCCCTGGCGGCGAAACGTTCCAGAGAGTTCAGGTGCGCAGGCAGTGCCGGACCGGGGTTGAGGAGACGGTTGATCAGCCGTATCACCACCAGAACCAGAATGGCGATCCCCAACGGTCGGTGAACGGCGAGGAGTGGGTGGTAGCGCGTCGACACCGTCGACACCATGCCGACGCCGACGAACAACATGGTCAATACCATTGCCGCCATCAGCCAGTGAAGCAGGCGCGTGAAAGCCGTGAATTGCCCCGGCGTGCTCATGGCCGTACCGCGCTCGGCGGCTTCGTCTCCGCGACCCGTCGCGTAAACGAGCGCGAATAGGCGGCCGAGCGCGCACTGAGCAGGGGGTCATCGGAGGGCTCTATGCCCACGGGCAGCACCAGCGGATCGAAATTGATGTCCCGGCAGGCGCCCTGGTCCTCGCCTTCGGCATGCTCGATGGTCAGCGTACCCACATCCAGCTGCGGGCGCTCCAGCGGCCACGCCACTGTCGCGTCGTCGGTCGGATCGCCGGGTTGCGCAATCGTGATCATGAGATGCCATTGCAACGGCTCGTGTTGCAGGGCCGTGATCAGGGCATCGAACAGGTAGTTCTTGGCTCGTGCACCCGCGTCGGCGGGGTCGTCGGGCGCGAACGGCTCATTGGGGACCATCGCCCAGCGCACGCTGCTGACGGCACCTGTCGCCGCAACCAGTCGAAAGGCATCGAGGCTGTTGTAGCGGGAGTTGGCGAAGCCGGTCGAATTGACCTGGCTGCCGATGATTTTGAGGGCGCGCGCCGTTTCCGGATGCTGCGCGAGGAATTCGGCCATTCGGCCTGCATCGGGTTTGCCGGTGAGCGGGTCTGGTCGTGAGGCCACGAGCTGCTCATAGAATGCGCGCGGCGTGCGCAGGGGAAAGACAGGTATGGCGTTCATCCCGGTGCGCCATTCTTCGCCGTCGGGCAGCGTGAATCGCAGGGCGAGACTGCGCACTGCGCCTGCGGTGTCGGCCGCAAACGGCTGACCGCCCGCGAGGGCGAAGCGGCCGACGACGGGCACGCGTCCCGCGGCGAACACCAACGCCTTGGAATATTGCGCGCCGGCGCCGTTGCCATCAAAGAAGCCCGTGACGCACACGCCCTTGGCATGGTTGCGGCGAAAGCCCGGGTGCGGGCCGTTGGCCGCTTCGAACGCGTCAATCAGGCGCTGCGGACTCAGTCGCCGGGGTGTCAGCCAGCCGCCGACGTAGCCAAAGGCGAGCGCCACGGCGGCGACCGCGGCGCCGATAAGGATGAATTTGGATCGATCGCACATTTGCGGTTGCAGGCCGAACTATAATCGCTGCTCACTTACGACAGAGAATCCCATGCTATTGCGCAGATTGCGAGCCGCATTGCGGCAGGCCGCCGATCCGCTCAAGGCGCCGGTCATGCAGGCGTACATGAAGTCGGCAATGCCGTATCACGGCGTGCCCTCGCCGCTGCTGCGGCAGATTTGCCGCAAGACCTTCACGGCCGTAGCGCTGCCTTCGGCGCTCGAATGGCAGGGCCTGGTGCTCGATCTGTGGCGCCCGGCGAAGTTCCGTGAGGAGCGCTATGCCGCGATGCTGCTGGCCGGTGATAAGCGCGCACAGCCGTTTCAAACACCGGCGGCGATGAAGCTCTACGAGGAACTGATCGTCACCGGAGCCTGGTGGGACTATGTCGATGACATCGCCTCACATCGCGTCGGAGGCATTCTGCGCAACCATCCCAAATCGATGCGCACCAAAATGCTGTCCTGGAGCAGATCGACGAACCTGTGGAAACGGCGCACGGCGATCATCTGCCAGCTCAGGTTCAAGCAGGACACGGACCTTGAGTTGCTGTACGCCTGCATCGAGCCGTCGCTGGGCTCGAGCGAGTTCTTCCTGCGCAAGGCAATTGGCTGGGCGCTGCGGCAACACGCATGGACCGATCCGGGGGAGGTCCAAAGGTACGTGCGGCGCAACCGCGATCGCCTGAGCGGCTTGAGCATCAGGGAGGCCCTGAAGAACGTCGGCTGAGCGACTGTCATCCCCCCGGGGCCCAAGGACGTTGTTCATCAGGAGTTGACGACCCGATTTGATGCAAACCCGCACCCTCAGAGGACTTTACCTGGCGGCATCCGCTGCCCTGACCCTGGCCGGGTGCGCCGCCTCACCCCCCGGGGCCCCGCACGCGTCATATTCCCCGGATATCCCCTGGCTCGAGCGGCTCAGCTTCGGGGTCAATTCGCAGGTTCTGGCGCAGTATCAGAAGCTCGGCCGAAGCGGTTTCCTGGAGTCGCAGCTGCAACCGACGGACGAGCGGCTGCCCGATCCGGTGGCCCGAGAACTTGCCCAGCTGCCCACCGCCCCGATCGATGCCGAGCATCTTTTCGTGGGCATCACGCTCGAGCAGAGACGGATCAACGCGCTGCCGGAGGGAGCGGAAAAGCAGGACGCACGCAAAAGGCTGAATGATCAGGGCAACCAGGCCGCCTATGAGGCCAGGCGGCGCGAGCTGCTGCGTGCCCTGTATTCCCCGGCGCAGCTCAAAGAGCAGATGGTCTGGTTCTGGCTCAACCACTTCAGCGTCTTTGAACAGAAGGGCAATGTGCGCTGGATGCTCGCTGACTACAGCGAACGGGCGATCCGGCCGCATGCGCTCGGCCATTTCCGCGATCTGGTCATGGCCACCCTGCGGCATCCGGCGATGCTGCAGTACCTCGACAATGCACAGAATGCGGTCGGGCACATCAATGAAAACTACGCCCGCGAACTCATGGAGCTGCACACCCTGGGCGTCGACGGCGGCTACAGCCAGCATGACGTGCAGGAGCTCGCGCGGGTGCTGACCGGGGTCGGAGTCGCGGGCCCCGAGCCGCCGAAGGTGAGGGCGGAGCTGCGCAGTTTGTATCGACGCGAGGGTGGCTTCGAATTCAATCCGGGGCGCCATGACTTCGGCAGCAAGGTACTGCTGGGCCATACCCTGACTCAGGCGGGGATGGCCGAAGTAGCCGAGGCCGTCACGCTGCTGGTGCACCAGCCGGCCTGCGCACGCTTCGTGTCGCGCAAGCTCGCCGTCTACTTCGTCGGCGATGATCCACCCGCGGGGCTGGTCGAGCGCATGGCGCAGACGTTCCAGCAGACCGATGGTGACATCGCGGCGGTACTGCGCACGCTCTTCACCTCACGCGAGCTTGCCGCGCAGGCAGGCCGCAAATTCAAAGACCCCATGCAGTACGTGGTATCGGCGCTGCGCATGGCCTATGACACCCGGCTGATCCAGAACACCCATCCGGTGACCGGATGGCTCGGCGCGCTGGGAGAGCCGGAATTCGGGCATCAGACACCCGACGGCTACTCGCTGCAGGACACCGCCTGGTCGAGTTCCGGGCAGATGAGCCGCCGGTTCGAGATCGCGCGTGCCATCGGCTCCGGCAGTGCCGGACTGTTCGATCCGGATGACGGCAGCAAGGCACCGCCCGCTGGCGGATTCCCGCTGCTCACGACGCCGGTGTACTACGGCATCGTCGAACCGACGCTGTCGATGCGGACGCATGACGCGTTGCAGAGTGCCCGTTCGCAGCAGGAATGGAACCTGTACCTGCTGGCCTCGCCCGACTTTAACTATCGTTGATCCGGACCCGGGAGCCCGCACCATGAACCGCCGACACTTTCTGCGTACCGGGCTGGCCGCCGCGCCCGCGTTGACTCTTGCCGGCAGACTGTTCGCCGCGCCCGCAAGCTCGCCGCGCTTCCTGTGCGTATTTCTGCGCGGCGGCTACGACTGCGCGAATTTCCTGATCCCCTGGTCCAGCAACTTTTACTACGACAGCCGACCGAAGATCGCCATCGCGAAGCCGGATCCGGCGATTCTGGATGGCGCGCTGGCGCTGGATTCGGACTGGGCACTGGCCCCTGCGGCACGCGATTCACTGGGGCAGCTGTATCAGCAGCGCCAGGCGTTGTTCGTCCCCTTCGCCGGCACCGATGATCTCTCGCGCAGCCATTTCGAAACCCAGGACAGCATCGAGCTCGGTCAGCCCGTGCAGGGTCAGCGTGACTTCGGCTCGGGCTTTCTGGCGCGGCTCGCGACCACCTTGACGGGCGCGACTCCGATCGCATTCACGGATTCTCTGCCGCTGGCGTTCAAAGGCGACGCCGGCATTGCGAGCATGTCCATGCAGCGGGTCGGCAAGTCACCCTTTGATGACACGCAGACCGCGACGCTGCGCGGGATGTACGTCGGTAGCCATTTGGAATCAGCGGTGACTGAGGGTCTGGAACTGCAGCAGCAGATGGCGCAGGCCATGCAGGAGGAGATGCAGGCCGCGAACCGCGGCGCCATCACCACCAAGGGATTCGAGCTGACGGCTGAGCGCATGGCGCGCCTGATGCGCACCCAGTACCGCCTGGGATTTGTGGATGTCGGAGGCTGGGATACCCACGTCAATGAGGGTGGGGCGCGTGGCGCCCTGGCGACCAATCTGACCAGCCTCTCGGTCGGTCTTGCCACCTTCGCGCAGTCGCTGGGCGATGAATGGAACAATACGGTGGTGTTCGTGCTGTCAGAGTTCGGCCGCACCTTCCGTGAAAATGGCAACGCCGGCACGGACCATGGGCATGGCAGCGTGTACTGGGTGCTCGGGGGTCGCATCAATGGCGGGCGAATCGCCGGTGCGCAGGTGCGCGTGGCGAAGGACACTCTGTTCCAGAACCGGGACTATCCCGTGCTCAACGACTACCGCAGCGTCCTGGCGGGGATCTTCGGCGGCATGTGGGGCCTGAGCCCGCAGCAGCTGCAGGTCATCTTTCCGGGAGCCCCGCCGCTTGATCTTCAGGTGATCTGAAACGGCGCGAGTCCGGCGATCAGCGCCGCGGTCCCGCCACGTCCCCCGGCTTGTCGTCGAAGATGCTTGCCGGGGCGCCCTGATTGCTCAGGATTGCCTTGCGCCGCAGGAATCGCATGATGGAGTCCGGTCCGGTACGCGAGCCGCCGAGTCCGGAGACCCCGAAACTGTGGGTGCCGATCTTGCGCAGCTTCGCGAAGGTGAGGAAGGTGTCCTGGACGAAGACGCTGCCGGCATTCACCTGTTCGGCGATCCTTTGGCCTTCGGCCTCGGTGCCGGTGATCACTGAGGCCGTGAGCCCGAATTCGGTGTCGTTGGCAAGGGCAATCGCCTCCTCGATGGTGTCGAAGCGCATCACGGGCAGGATGGGACCGAAGGTCTCTTCACGCATCAGGCGCATGGTGTGATCGACTTCGGTGACGACCGTGGGGCGCATGTACAACCCACCTCCCAAGGATTCGGTCACGCCACCGGTTTGAATCCTGGCGCCCTTGGCCACGGCGTCCGCCAGATGCGACTCAACGATCTGGGGCTGGCGGACGAAGATGAACGGACCGATATGGCCATCGAGGGGATTGCGGTCATTCAGCGTCACCTTCCTGGCCTTGGCGATGAGCGCCTCGACGAACTGATCATGGATCGAGTGGTGCACGTAGACGCGCTCCACCGAATAGCAGACCTGTCCGGTCGCATAGACCCCGCCACGCAGCACGGCGGTGGTTGCGCGATCGATGTCGGCGTCCGCGGTAACGATGGCCGGATCCTTGCCGCCGAGCTCCAGAAAGCAGGGGATCAGGCGCTCCGCACAGGCGAGCGCCACTTTGCGGCCGTTCGGCACGCTGCCCGTGAAACACACCAGATCCACATTCGCCACGACGTCCTGGCCGGTGCGCCCATCACCGAGCACGACGTCGAACACTTCGGCCAGTTCGGGCACGCGGCTCACGGTGTGCATGAGCGGCGTCACGAAGCGGGGCGTCACTTCGCTCGGCTTCAGCAGCACCGCCGAACCTGCGAACAGGGCCGGCACCGCATCCAGCAGCGACAGCATCATCGGCGCATTCCACGGACTGATGACGCCCACCAGCGGATAGGGCACCAGCTGTGAGCGGATGCTCACCGTCGGCATGGTCAGCGACTGGCCGCCGACATGGGCGCGCGTCAGCACGCCTTCCGCGTCCTCGCACCAGCCATTGATGTTGGCGACGGCGATGAAGGCCGTAAATTGGGAGGTGTGGCAGCCACCGGTGTCGGCGCCATCCGCCGCTCCGATCTGTTTGGCGTGGGCGATGAGTTCTGCGACCCAGCGGCGCATGATGCCGATGCGCTCGGTGATGGGGCGTGCGGCCCACACTTTCTGGTTGCGGCGCAAGCGGGCCGCCTTGTGCGCAATCTCTTCGGCGCTCGCCGCCGCGAAGGTGAACTCCGTGTCACCCGTGCGCGGGTTGCGCACCGGGATCGACCGCATTTCAGTGTCCGCCATACGACCCCCTACAAAATCCTATCGACCGGGCTTGAAGCTCGGCGGCAATGATGGCGGCGGCGGGCCGCTCCCGCCGGGCCGGGCCACGAGTTTGAGCTCGCCCTTCCAGGGAACATCCGCCTGCGAACGCCAGGCATTGATGAACAAGGTCTTGAAGACCCAGCGGCCGTCGCGCTTGACGCACAGGTCCTCGCGGGTGCCGATGCCGAACAGGAAATTGGTGCCGTAGTCGACATTGAACTGCGCGATCTGAAAGAAGCAGCGGACCTTCACGGAGGCGTCGGGCTGGGTCTCCATGATGTAATGATTGAACAGGTGCTGCCGCCCGAACCACCAGTGCTGGCGGTCGTTCCACAGTTCGCGCATGTTCGCCAGAATCGCGGCGTGGCCCTTGACCTTGCCCTGCCACAGATGATCGAACTCGGCATCCTCGGCGAAGGCCGAGAGCAGCATGTCGGCGTCTGCGAGGTCCAGGCCCCAGGCATAGCGCGCATAGGTTTCGATGATGGCGGCGCGGTCATCGGCGGACACGTGGGTGCCGTTCGTCTGTGCCATATTTTCAGCTCCGGTTCGCGATCTTCTGTTTCAGGAAGGCATAGATACCCTGCTCGGTCATCTGCCGGGCGTTGGCGAGCTCGCCATCCTTCGTGGCATAGATCACCTTGCTCCCGGCGCCCACCACCACCACGGCTGGAATGCCCTTGGCGATGGGATTGCCGAAACGATCGGCCAGCGCGAGATTCTTGTCGAAGTTGCCGACGTCGATCTTCACCACTTCGAACTGGCTGTCGATCAGGTGCCGGCTGCTGCCATGCATGGCCTTGTCCAGCGCGCGGCAGTCCTCACACCAGTTGGCGCCGAACACCAGCAGGACTTGCTTGTGATCCGCCGGCGCCGCGGCGATCGCACGCTGCACGTCGGCGGCGGCGTCGGCCTTCTCGTCATACGGCCAGGGTGCCGCGTGGGCCAGCGTCGCGAGCGAAGTGACGGCGAGCAGCAACAGGATCTTGTTCACGGGCCTCTCCCTACCGGCAATTGCCACGGCTTGCGCCATAATGCCAATAAGTTACTGCGGTGCAAGGCCGGCAGGGCGGGTAAGATTCGTCCCCAAGAGCCTAATCTGCAGCAGGCAGTCGAAAGGGGGAAGCGTGAGAACAGGCTATTCAATACTTCTGGCGGCGGCCGTAGTGTGTTGCGCCGCAGCCCAGGGCGCCTGGGCGCAGAGCGCGGCGGATTGCGACCATCTGGCCGGCCTTAAATTGCCGGACACCATGAGCCTTGCCGCTGAGGTCGTCGCTGCCGGACAGTTCACTCCGCCCGCGCCGCCGGCACCCCCCGCGGCCCCCGCGAATGACCGGGCGGCCCGCGCGGCTGCCGCGGGCCGCGCGGCACAAGCGGCGCTGTATGGGAGTCTGCCGGCCTTCTGTCGTGTGTCCGGAGTGATCAAGCCGGCCGTGCGCTTCGAGGTATGGCTGCCCATGCAGGACTGGAACGGCAGGTTCCAAGGTACCGGAAATGGCGGCTACAACGGGGCCATCGTCTATACCGCGCTGGTTGCCGGCCTGCAGAAACACTTCGCCACGGCCAATACCGACATGGGGCACCCGGCCACATCGCCGGATCCGGCCAGCTGGGCGCTGCATCACCCGGAACTGGTCGTCGATCAGGGGTATCGCGCGCAGCATGAGACGGCGGTCAAGGCCAAAGCCATCGTTGCGGCCTTTTACAACAAGCAGCCGAGCCGCTCGTATTTCGTGGGCTGTTCCTCCGGGGGCTGGGAAGCCTTGACCGAGGCGCACCGCTATCCGCATGACTACGACGGCATCATTGCCGGCGCGCCGGCCTCCGAGGTGGTGCATCTGCATGCCGGGCAGATCTGGGGCTATCTGGCCGCGCAGCAGATCGATGCGGACAAGATCCCGATGATTTCCGCGGCCGTGCTGGCGAAGTGCGACGCCCGGGATGGCGTCAAGGACGGCCTGATCTCCGATCCGCTCGGCTGTGATTTCAAGCCGGCGGAACTGGCTTGCAAGAGCGGGCAGGACCCGAAGACCTGTCTGACGCCCGTGGAGGTCACGGCATTGCAGAAGATCTACGCCGGCGCCCACAACTCATCGGGGGCGCTCGTGTACCCGGGCTGGCCGCGCGGCATGGAGTTTGCGCTGGCGCAGGCGCGCAGCGACGGCGTCGCGGCACTGGGTGCGGGCACTTTCCGTGACATGGTGTTCGACAATCCGCAGTGGGATTATCACACCATCGATTACGACCGCGACGTCAAGGCGGCCGACGACAAGATCGGCGCGGTCATGAATGACGGCAGCCCCGACCTCAAGGAGTTCCGCAAGGCCGGCGGCAAACTCATCCTCTGGCATGGCTGGTCGGACCCTTTGATCTCGCCCCTGCACACGGTCGCCTATTACGGCAAGCTGGCCGCCTATCTCGCGCCGGCGGGCATTCCCATGGACACGGCGGTCGCGCAGGTTTCGGACTTCGCCCGGCTGTTCCTGGCGCCCGGCGTCATGCACTGCGGGCGCGGACCCGGGCCCGACACCTTCGATTCGATTGGCGCGATCCAGGCGTGGGTGGAAAACGGCACGGCGCCGGACAGCCTGATTGCCTCGCACATGAACGGCGGCAAAGCCGATCGCACCCGGCCGCTGTGCGCGTATCCGCACAAGGCGGTCTACGACGGCAAGGGTGACAGCAACGACGCGGCCAGTTTCAGCTGCCGGTAATGCGTTCCCGGCTCCCCCTGGGACTGATGTGCCTGCTGGCCACCGTGCTGGTGCAGGGCTGCGCGCCGCGGGCTCGGCAATCCCAGGAGCCTGCGCCGCTGTCGAGCCAGCTGCTCGCCACGATCACGGCGCAGACCCAGATGTCGAGCGTCGGGGCGCGACAGCCCGATGTGCAGATCGTCGAGTACATGGACTACAACTGTCCGTACTGTCGTGCGATGGCACCGGACCTGCACCAGCTGCTGCAGTCGGATGCGCACCTGCAGATCATCTACAAGGAATGGCCGATCCTGGGTGATACATCGATCTACGCCGCCCGCTCGGCGCTGGCGGCGAGCTGGCAGGGTAAGTACCTCACTGCCCATGATGCGTTGATCGGCACGACCCGCGATCTGGATCAGACCTCGGACGTCGATGCGGTGCTGCGCGCGGCCGGCCTTGATCTGACCCGCCTGGCGGCGGATCGCGACCGTCACGCGTCGCAGATCAGCGCCCTGCTGGCGCGCAGTGAGACGGAAACGCAGACGGCCGGCATCAAGGGAACCCCGGCGCTGCTGGTGGGACGACGACTGGTTGCGAGGTCAGTCAGTCTGTCGCAGCTGCAGAGCCTCGTTGCCGAGGCTCGGGCCGACCACCGCTAGCTGCGGGGCCGCTTCGCGACGGGCGTTGCCGCGCAGACTTCTTCGGTCAACTCAATCCCCGGCCGCTTCACATAGTCCGCCTGACCCGACCAGCTTTGAGTGAAGGTCTTGGGATCATCGATGGTGTAGCGCAAATGCAGATGCTTGCCATCGGCGCTCAACTCGTAGCGCTCGGTGAGATGCAGCGCGTCGGAGTGCGGCAACCCCGAATTGTCCAGCAGCGTGCTGTCATCGAAGCCATTGCTGTCGATGACCAGAGCGTTGCCATCCCACTTCGCGACCGAGTAGCCCAGGTAGTGCGGATCCGCATCCGTCGGCAGGGCCTCATCGAGGTACGCGCGACGCGGCAGCCGATTGAGCTGGTGGACGAAGTAGATCACTTTGGGTTTCTGCAGGATCTCGAAGGGCTCGCTGATCAGCATCAGCCGCGGCAGTCCGGGCGGCAGGCAGTGGGTCATCCCATCGAACGAGTAGTCGCCCTTGGCGGCCGCGGTACGATGGGCGTCATAGACTGCCTTGGCCGCCGGCGTCAGCGGCGGCGCATGACCGTCCACGGTCTTCGCCGCCCCCACGTGGGCCGAAATGAACCATACGCCGCTCAGATCCGGCGGAGCCGCGACAGCCTGCAGACTCGCAAGGCTCAGCGCCGTGGTCGCAAACAGCATTCCGAGGCGGCTCATTTGGCCACCGTGACGCCATCGACCGGGGCGTTGCGGTTGTTCTCTTCGCACACGTATTCCTGTGGCCGCACATCCGGCCGCCAGTGGTAGATGCGGCGATAGCTGTAGGGATGTTCGAGCGTCACCGGGTCCTCGACCGTCATGATGAGCTCGAGGCTCTGACCGTTATCGAGCTTGCGAAAGCGCTCGATGACATGTTCCTGGGTGGAATGGCTGCTGCCTTCGTCATCGATGAAGGTCTTGTCGTTGAGGCCGATGGTATCGACCACCAGGGTGTCCCCCTCCCAATGTCCGACCGAATCCCCGAGGTAGGTGTGGGCGACGTTCTTGGGGTGATCCCGGTTCAGCCAGATGCGCCGCAGGTTGTGGGCGACTTCATGCAGGAAGGTGATCCGCTCGGGGGTCTGCACGATTTCGATGGGATAGGGGCTCTCCATGACGCGCGGCATGCCATGGGGCAGGCATTGCGTGGACGCATCGGCTTCGGGTGTACCGCGGTTCTTGGCCCGAATCCGCCGCTCGAGGATGGCCATGTATTCGGGTTTCAGGGGCGGGGCGACTCCGGGCTCGGGGCCCAGCAGGTACTGGTAGCCCGACAGCCACCACACACCATTGAGATCGTGCGGATCGGGGTTGCCGGCCGGGGCGCCGGGGGGTGCCTTGTCGGCGCCCCGCAGACCCGGCGTCAGCGCCAGGGTCGGATCGCCGCTGTCGTTCAGGGTCTTCGGCTGCGGGGCTCCAAACGTCGCCGTGGCGACCAGGAGGGCTGAAATCACCAGTGACGCTTTAATGGTTTTATGCACAGCCTTGCTCTGAGTCTTGGCGTTATGTTCCGTCGACGCTTCAACGGAGCGGGTGCCGATCATAGTCGGGCGGCGGGATCCAGAATAGGGTGGTGCAACATTGTTGCCCTGACAGCAAGGTAGCCATGCCCTGCCACTGCCACGAAGTGCACTGCACCGCTGGAATTAGGCTCTTGTAGCTGTTGTAATCTCAACCTACATCCATGCTCCAACCTGGATGGTCAATCGGCGCCGAATCTCCGGCCCGAAGGGGCAACGGGATCCCGGGCGCAGCCGCTCTCGGGCAGGGTGGGGGGTGCCGTTTGCGTTCTTGGAGCGCAGGCCCAGTGGCCCAGTGGCCCAGTGCAGGCCCGCACGCGGCGGGTCACTGGCAAGGAACGAGAGGGAGTTGCGATGAAAGACAGAATTGCCTTTGGTCTGGTCCTGGTCCTGGGCGCGTGGGGTGGTGCGGCATCCGCACACCACTCGTTCGCAATGTTCGATGCGACGCAGACGAAAACCCTGGTCGGCACCGTGAAGCAGGTGCAGTGGACCAATCCGCACATCTGGGTGCAGGTCCTGGTACCGGATCCAAAGGGTGGCGCCGCGGCCGAATGGTCGATCGAGGGCGGCAGCCCGAACGGACTGACCCGACAGGGCTGGCGGCGTACGTCCATCAAGGAGGGCGATGCGATTGAAATCACGATCCATCCGCTCAAGGACGGTACCAATGGCGGCAGCATGATGAAGGCCATGATCAATGGCCAGGCCGTCGGAGGGGCGCGTCCCGGGTGACGCACACCGCAGGCCTGCGAGGCCGGTAGGCCTCGCGGCAACTACATCTGGTGAGTGTCCATGCAGACACTCTCTTTCAGACTCATGCCGGGCTGGCGTTTGAGCGTGAAGCGCGTGGTCCAGGGGCCCGTGTAGTACTGCGGATCCGTGATGGCCACCGTGCCGACGATCGTCTGCGGGTCCGACAGTGTGTAACGCTCCTGCACCGTCAGTTTCTCACCGTGCGGCAGGCCCGTGTAATCCAGCCAGGTCAGGTCGTTGAATCCGACACTGTCGATGACCAGGGTCTTGCCGTCGATGTGCGCGGCCGCAGATCCGAGGTAGGTGGGATCGACATCCTCCGGCGCCGGCGGCTTGTCGTGCCAATAGATGATCCGGAAGGTGTGATTGACCTCGTGCACGAAGCTCACATTGCGCGTCGTCTGCAGGATCAGAAAAGGATAAGGCGCATAGAGCAGACGCGGAATGCCATGCATCAGGCAGGTCGAGACCGGATCGATCTTATGATCGCCGGACTTGAGCGCGCTTAGACGCTTGGCGTATTCGGCCTTGCCGGCTGCATTCAGCGGTGGCTCGCTGCCAGCGGCGGTGAGCAGGTGGCTGATGGGCTTGGACATCGCCCACTTCCCGGTGAAGTCCGGCGTACCGGCAGGCGGCTGCTCAAAGACCGGTGCCGCATCGTTGCTGCTGCTCGAGTCCGCCGCCGGCGCCGGCAGGGCGGCGAGTACCGCGGCCAGCACCGGCAGGCATACCGTGGCCGCTTTGCGGAACATCATTTCGCCACCGAGATGCCATTCACGGGCGCGTTGCGGTTGTTTTCCTCACAGGAGTATTCGGCGATCTGAATGTCACCCCGCCAGGGATACAGACGCTCCGCCGTCCACGGCTTGGTGAAATGCTCCGGATCCTCGATCGTGATCAGGTCGCGGATTTCGACCCCGCCATACTTATTGGTGAACTTGGTCATGCGCTCGGTGACCTTCAGCTGCAGGCCATGCGAGAGCGACTCCTCGTCGATCTGCGTGCGGTCGTTGAAATGGTCGGTGACAATGACCAGGGTATTGTCTTCCCAATG
>DATHMT010000047.1:0-7871 GCA_035486855.1 Steroidobacteraceae bacterium | reverse complement strand
CGCGCCCGCGGCCGTAGTCGCCCCGGCCGCCGCCGTAGCCACCACCACCGCCGCCATAGCCACCACCGCCGCCGCCGTAACCGCCACCACCGCCGTAGCCGCCACCGCCACCGCCACCGCTGTAGCCGCCGCGATCGCCGCGGTCTCCGCCGCCGCCGCTGTTACCACTGCCGATCATGATGCGTTCTCCACTGCGACCGGCGAGTCATCATCGTCCGAACCGGGATCATCGCGGCCGCGCTCGCGGCGACCGGCGCCCTCTTCGTCCTCACCCCGCGCCATCGGCGAGGGCTCGGTCACGGCCTCATCCATCTGCACCACCAGGTGACGCAGCACGGCGTCGCTGAAGCGGAACGCGCCCGTCAGCTCGTTCAGCGTCTTCTGATCGCACTCGATGTTGAGCAGCACGTAGTGCGCCTTGTGGACTTTGGCGATCGGGAACGCCAGCTGGCGCCGACCCCAATCCTCAAAGCGGTGCACGTTGCCGTTGCCATTGGCGATCATCGACTTGTAGCGTTCGACCATCGCCGGAACCTGTTCGCTCTGGTCCGGATGAACCAGGAACACAATCTCGTAATGCCTCATGAGTCCTCCTCTTGGACTTAAGCCACCCAGTCAAGGCATCTGCCGGTGTGGCAAGGAGAACCAGTTCCGCCCGCTGAGGGTCAGAACCGGCTGTTCCCCCAAAATTGGGGGTCGCGCAATGTACCGAAACGCCGCGCCGGCCGCAATCTGCAAAACTACGGATTGTTGCGTTGCCGCACGACTTCATACAGCAGCATGCCGGCCGCCACGGACACGTTCAGGCTCTCCACCGAGCCCAGCTGCGGGAGCCGCACCATATAGTCACAGGTCTGCCGGGTCAGCTGCCGCAGGCCACCGCCCTCGGCCCCCAGCACCAGCACCGTTCCGCCCGTGAAGTCCACCTCGGTGGCCGTTTTCGAGGCTTCGGCATCCGCCCCGGTAACCCACAGTTGCGCCTGCTTCAGAAGTTTCAGGGTGCGGACCAGGTTGGTCACGGTCACCAGCGGCACCGACTCCGCCGCACCGGCCGCCACTTTGCGAACCACCGGGGTCAGGTGCGCCGCGCGGTCTTTCGGGACCACGACCGCCAGGGCCCCGCAGGCGTCGGCGGTTCGCAGACAGGCGCCCAGATTATGCGGATCCTGTACGCCATCCAGCGCCAACACCAGCGGATTGCGGGCCTCGGTCAGCGCGCCGATCAGATCATCTTCGGACCACGGCGCGAGCGGCACGATGTCGGCCGCGATACCCTGGTGGGTCACCCCGCCCAGCGCCTGCTGCAACTCCTGCGCGTCCACCCGCACGACCTTCGTGCCGTGCTCGCGCGCCAGGGCTTCGATGGCGCGCATACGCGGATCGTCGCGCCGTTCGGTGAGACGCAACTCCAACACCCGATCCGGATGGCGTTTCAACAGCGACTGCACCGCATGCAGTCCATAGATCAACTGACTGTTGCTCATCGACCGGCCCGGCGAGTGCGGGGGGGCTTGGCATCCTTGCTGTCGACCGCGCCGCCTTCCGGGACCAGGTCCAGATCGATCAGGCCCTCGATCGGGTTCACCGACGTGACGATCACCCGCACCTCGGTCCCGATGCGCAGGCTGCGTCCGCTGCCGACCGCGCGCCAGCCGTGGCCATGGTCCTCCATCAGGTATTCATCGTCGCGCAGGTTATCCAGGTGCAACAGGCCATCGATCGCCACATCCAACAGCTGCACGAAGCAGCCGAACTCGACGACGGTGGTGATCAGGCCGCGGAAGGTCTGGCCGATGCGCTCGCGCAGCCAGACACATTTCAGGAAGGCATTCACGTAGCGGTCCGACTCATCCGCGCGCTTCTCCAGTCGTGACAGCTCCTCGCCCTGCACTCCGAGCGCCTGCTCCTCATATTCGACGCCGCTGCCATCCTGCGCGGCCACCAGCGCCTTCAAGGTGCGGTGGACCACCAGATCCGGATAACGCCGGATCGGCGAGGTGAAATGAGCGTACTCACCCAGCGCGAGACCAAAGTGCCCGATGTTCGTGGGCTGGTAGACGGCCTGCGGCATGGAGCGCACGACCAGCGACTCCACGAACGGCAATTCCGCAGATCCCTTCAGGCGCCGCGTGATGGCCTGAATGTCGCGCGGCGCGACGTTTTCCGGAATCTGCGCTTCGACGCCCAGCACCGTGAGCGTCGCCAGCAGCTTGTCGAGCTTTTCCTCATCGGGCTTGCCGTGGACGCGGTAGAGCGTCGGCGTCTTCGTGTGACCGAGCTCGCGTGCCACGGCCACGTTGGCCAGGATCATGCACTCCTCGATCAGTTTGTGAGCTTCGACCCGGGCGTGCAGGGTAACCGCATGAATGCGCTGGTTCGCATCGATGTCGAAATCCGCCTCGGGCGCATCGAAGTCGAGCGCGCCGCGGTGACGGCGCGCCTTGTGCAGCACCCGATACACATCCACCAGCGGCAACAGTCGCGGCACCAGTTCGCCGAGCTGGGCCAGCGCCTCGGGCTTGCCGTCGAGCAGGGCATCCTGGGCCTGGGTATAGGTGAGTCGCGCGGCCGAACGCATCACGGCCGGGTAGAACCGTGCCCCTTTCAGCGCCCCCTGGCGCGAGACGATCATGTCGGCGGCCAGGCACAGACGATCCACATGGGGGGCCAGTGAACACAGGTGATCAGACAAACCCGGCGGCAGCATCGGGATGACGCGGGTCGGGAAGTAGACCGAGGTGCCGCGGCGCAACGCTTCGGCATCAAGCTGCGTTCCCGGGCGCACATAGAAGCTCACATCGGCGATGGCGACGATCAAACGGAAACCCTCGGCGTGACTTTCCGCGTACACCGCATCGTCAAAATCGCGCGCCGTTTCACCATCGATGGTGACCAGCGGCAGGTCGCGCAAGTCGATGCGCCGGGCACTCTCCCGGGCATCCACCTGGTCACCGTAGGCGCCCGCCTCCGCGGTCACGGCGGGCGGAAAATCACTGGGCAGGTCAAATCGAGCGACGGCCGATTCGGTCGCCATCTCCACCGGTCGCTCCGGGTCCAGGCGCCGGGCAACCTTGGCCACCGGCATTGAGGTGCCCGAGGCATGACGTACGATGGTCGCAATCACCCAGTCGCCGTCACGCGCCCCTTCGAGCTCATTGAGGGAGGCAATGCAGCGAAGCTGCAGGCGGCGGTCCGCGGCGATGATCGCGGCCTGCCGGCCCTGGATTTCGACGGTGCCCAGGAAGGCCTTGACCCCGCGATCCACGATTTCCGTGACCTCACCCAGCCAGCGGTTGCTGGCATCGCGCGCCAAGGTCACGCGCACCCGATCTCCATGCATGACCCCGCGCATTTCGCCCGGCGGCAGGAACACGCTGTCCTTCATGCCGTCGATGCGAACGAAGCCGTAACCGGCACGATTTGCGCTGACGGTGCCTTCCGCGCTGTCGCCGGCGCGGTATTTCGGGGTTGTTCCACCGCGCACGTCACGCTTGGGCTGCGCCGCGCCGCTCTTGCTGCGCAGGCTGCCGGCCGTACCGCTGCCGATGATTTTCGGTCCGCCGTGCGTCCGGCGCTTGCCAAACTGTCCGCGACGACTGCTCAATTGACAGCTCCCCGGGCCGTGCGTACATTGCGCCGCTCCCCGGGGATCAAAGCCCCAGAGGGTTTTCGGCTCCCTGCCCAGGTGGCGGAATTGGTAGACGCACTAGTTTCAGGTACTAGCGGGTAACACCGTGGGGGTTCGAGTCCCTTCCTGGGCACCATCAGAAAAATCATAAGAATTCCGTTTAATTATCAATAAGTTATTGGCTGCTTTCGGGTCCCAGGGCGGGCAACGAAGGTCAGCTCTGCCGCGCCAATCGTATCCCAAACCTCTGATTCCATTTGACCTCGCTGCGCCGCAGCCAAGGTTCCGGGCGCGCCGCTGCAGCCCGGCACGGGGCGGATTTGCTGGCCGGCCGTGAGGGCGACTGGAGGATTCGATCGCGACGTGCGCGCAGGTCAGGTCGCTTCCCGGCTCATCTGAGGAAGACCCACCAGGCCCACACGCCGTAGAGCGCGAGCCGCGGCAGGATGACCACCACGCCGTTCAGCGCCCACGAGCGCTGCGACCAGGTGTGCACACCGATGACCATCAGCACGAGACTCAGCAACTGCACCAGGGTAATGCTGTTCAACAATGAGTAGCCGCTATCCTCGGGGTCAAAATGATAGACGAGTGCGTTCAGGGACAATGGCGACAGAACATCAAGCGAACCCGAGGAACGATGGATCGCAATCATGACTGCCGACGCCAGTGAGGAAATCAGGCTCGGCACGCTGCACCACCAGGTGAATGCAAACCATTGCCGGAAGCTGCGTCGAACATCGAGAAACTCATAGACGAAGAAAAAATAGAATGCCGAGATCAGCTGAATGATGAAGAGCCCGACGATGCCGCCGATTACCGCACTGCCCATCAAGGTGTTGCGGGACATGAAAGCGCCTGCCGTCGCACGCTGCGTGGCGTTCAGTCCACGCGCCACCAGTGCCCGGGTGATGAATGCGTCAACATCGATGGTCGAGTAGAACCAGATGATCAGGCCGATGCTCGCCACCAGCAGCAGAATCATCGGTAGCGAAAAGCGCGGGTTCTTTTCCAGCTCCACGAAGGCGCGACGCGGGCTGGTGATCAACGCCGCGAGCATCTGTATCTGGTTCATGGTCTCATAGTAATCAAAACAGCGCCTCGGAGCGACGTTGCATGGGTTTTCGCATATTGATCGTCGGTGGCAGCGGGCAAGTCGGGTCGGCACTCGTGCGCGCCCTGCTCGCCGCTCGCGCCTGCACCGAAGTGGTGATGGTGAACCGCCGGACGATTCCTGTTGCTGCCGCAACGCGGCTGCGCCAGGTCATTCTCGACACCGGCGCCAACAATTTCGCCAGTGAAATTACCGAACTTGCCCAGGCCTGCCGTGCACAGGGTGAACCGTTATACGCCGCATCCTGTATCGGCATCGGCAAAGGCAGTCAGCAATGGAGCGAGGAGGACATCAAGAAGCTGGAAATCGGCGTGGTCGGAGCGTTCGCGCGTGGCTGCCTGGCGGCGGGAGTCGAACGATTCGGCCTGCTCTCGGCCGCCGGCAGCAGCCCCCGGAGCCGGATTCGATATGCCCGCATCATGGGCGAAAAAGAAGAGGCCGTGCGCAGCCTCGGATTCAAACGACTGGCAATTTTCCGCCCCGGAATCATTGCCGGCAATGTGCATACGCCCGGCTATCTTGCGCTGCTGGGGCGCTTCGTCCCCGGAGCATTCGGCACGATTGATCAGGACGACATCGGCCGTGCCTTTGTCAGCGAGTTTCTACACGGACCGGACGGCACGAGCATCCTGGACAACGCGGCGATGAAGCAACGCTCGCGGACGCTCTAGTTACCGATCGGTATATTTGTTACTTTGTCGTATAATATCGGCCCTGCTGCCGCGCGCCCGGGAGCCATGTTGAAAAAACCCGCACCTGCTCGACCCGGCGCGTCGACCGATTCGCCCTGGAGTCCCTCGCGCGCGAAGACACGCCAGCTGAAGCGCGAGGCGGTGATCCTCGCGGCGGCCCGCGCCTTTCGTGAGCACGGCTATCACAACACCTCGCTCGAGGATGTGGCCTCCGCCCTGAACGTGACCAAACCGACGATCTACTACTATGTCGCCAACAAGGAGGAGATCCTGTTTGAATGTTTTCGCGCCGGCCTCGATCAGATCAAGTCGGTGTTCGGCGACCTGGATGCCTCAAAACACACCGCCCGCGAAAAGCTGCGGGTACTGATCCGCCACTACGGCGCCGCGATCGCCGGCGAATTCGGCTGGTGCATGGTCCGGGCCGAGGACCAGGATCTGAGCCCGGCCATGAGCGCGCGCGTCAAAGCCCTCAAATCAGAGATCGACCAGCGCATCCGGGGCCTCATCAAGGAAGGCATCAAGGACGGATCGGTCGGGAATTGCGACCCGAAAATGACCGCCTTCGCCATTGCCGGCGCCCTGAACTGGATCAGCCACTGGTACCACAAGGACGCCTCGCTGAGTCCGGCAGAGGTGGGCGAGGCATTCGCCCTGGTATTCGACCATACCCTCAAGCCGCGCTAGACATTGCGCCGGTACTGGCCACCGACCTGGTAGAGCGCTCGCGATATCTGCCCCAGCGAACAGACCTGTACTGCCCTCAGCAGCGATTCGAACACATTGCCGCCCGATGCGGCGGTTTCCTGCAGTGCCTGCAACGCCGGCGGCGCAAGCTGCGCGTTGCGCCGCTGAAAGGCCTGTACCGAATTGACCTGGTCCTGCTTTTCCTCATCGGTGGAGCGGATCAGGGTCGCGCCCGCACGCGCCTCGCTGGTGTCGTCGCCGGACAGGAAGGTGTTCACCCCGATGATGGGCAGGCTGCCATCATGCTTGGCGGTCTCATACACCAGGCTCTCCTCCTGGATCTTGCCCCGCTGATACATGGTCTCCATGGCGCCGAGCACGCCGCCACGCTCACTGATGGAATCGAATTCCTTGTACACGGCCTCTTCCACCAGGTCCGTCAAACCCTCGAGCAGAAACGAACCCTGCCACGGGTTCTGATTCTTGTTCAGTCCCAGCTCCTGATTGATGATCAGCTGGATGGCGAGTGCGCGTCGCACACTCTGCTCCGTCGGCGTGGTCAGCGCTTCGTCGAAGGCATTCGTATGCAGGGAATTGCAATTGTCGAACAGCGCGTACAGGGCCTGCAGCGTCGTGCGGATGTCGTTGAACTGAATCTCCTGGGCATGCAGCGACCGACCGGAGGTCTGGACGTGGTACTTGAGCATCTGGCTGCGCGGCCCACCCGCATACCGCTCCCGCATCGCGCGCGCCCAGATGCGCCGGGCGACGCGCCCGATGACGGCATACTCGGCATCCATGCCGTTGGAGAAGAAAAACGACAGGTTGGGCGCGAAGTCGTCGATCTTCATGCCCCGCGCCAGGTAGTACTCGACGATGGTGAAGCCGTTCGAGAGCGTGAAGGCCAGCTGGCTGATCGGGTTCGCGCCGGCCTCGGCGATGTGGTAGCCGGAGATCGACACGGAGTAGAAGTTGCGGATGGAATGTTCGACGAAGAACTGCTGCACATCACCCATCATGCGCATCGCGAATTCGGTGGAGAAGATGCAGGTGTTCTGGGCCTGATCCTCCTTGAGGATGTCGGCCTGGACCGTGCCCCGCACCAGCGACAGCGCCTCGGCCCGCAGCCGCTCATACTCCGCCTCACTCAGCACGTCGGGTGCGACCAGTTCGCGGCCACTGATACCCAGCAGCGCCAGCCCCGAGCCATCGTGGCCTTGCGGCAGCTCCCCTTTGTACTCCGGTACCGTCGTCATCTCCGAGCGTAGCTGCGCGAGGCGCCGTTCGGCGGCCTGCCAGCGGCCCTGAGCTTTCAGATACCGCTCGATGCGCTGGTCGATCGCCGTATTCATGAACATCGCCAGCAGCATCGGCGCCGGCCCGTTGATGGTCATGGAGACGGAAGTGGTTGGATCACACAGGTCGAACCCCGAATACAGCTTCTTCATGTCATCGAGTGAGGCGATCGACACGCCGGAGTTTCCGGTTCGCCCGTAGATGTCCGGCCGCGGATCAGGGTCTTCCCCGTACAGGGTCGTCGAATCGAAGGCGGTCGACAGGCGGGTCGCACTCTGACCACGCGCGAGGTAATGAAAACGCCGATTGGTCCGCTCCGGAGGGCCTTCGCCGGCGAACATCCGGATGGGATCCTCGGCCTCCCGCCGGTACGGATACACACCGCCGGTGTACGGGTAGGCGCCGGGGAGGTTCTCGTTGAGGATGAATTGCAGGATCTCGCCCCAGTCACGGA